>JAABSW010000003.1 GCA_011390155.1 Clostridiaceae bacterium | reverse complement strand
TCTTATTTTTGCCAGAAGAATATTTTTGCACGATCCATTGGTTCGCCTTCAGCGTTTACAAAAGGTTTTGGAGGATCTGATTGCTGTGTTGCCAGGGATACTGCCACCATGGCAACCAGGCCCACAAGAGCCCCGGGGATTAATGCCATGTAGAGGGCATCCCAGATCGCCCAGTCCATGTAAACTTCACCTTCCACCAGGATACCAATGTTGGCTTCCTTTGTGTAGGGGAATATTAGAATAAAGGAAATGGCTGTTGTCACAGCGCCTGCATAAAAAGAACTGATGGCGCCTTTTGTGTTAGCCTTTTTCCAGAAGAAACCAAATACATAGGGCATGATAATGGTCACCAGTGAAATGGCTCCTGTAAAGACAATCAGCTTGTATACGGTGGTGAACATCAGCGCAACACCCATTGCTACAAGGGCCACCACAGGGATTGCCATACGCATGGCTTTCAATTTTTGTTGAGGGGTGGCACCTTTGACAAATTTTGGATATATGTTATTGCCGATCATGGTGGAAACGATAAGGCAGTTATCGCCTACTGTGCTGATAATGGCTGCTGTCAGGGCTACGATAAAGAGCACGCCCGCCCAGCTTGGCATGAAGTTCTCAGCCACCCAGGGCAACACATATTCCGTTTGTTCGATGGGTAATTCCAATCCATAGGTAAACATTGCAATACCAATAAGTACAGGGATCATTCCAAGTACTAAGTAAGCCACACCACTGATCATAAAGCCGCGTACTGCTGTTTTTTCATCCTTCGCAGCCAATACACGCTGTAATAACACCTGGCTGTTGATGTCCCCCACACCCAAGGAAGCCCAGGCAGACAAATAATACATAATGCCCAACAAGCCAGTATACCAGATAAATCCACCATCTTCTGCCGCTACTGGGAACATGGCAAATGTCGGTAATTCACCCCAGTTTTCTGCGTTATTAACGAAGTATTCCCAACCCCCAACTTCACCGATAACTGTGGGAAACATAACAAAGAGTCCTGCAATGATTAGGATAAAGCCGATGGTATCCACCCTTGAAAGAGCCCACAGACCACCAAAATACGTAACGATGACCACCACAACTGTCGCCAACATGGTTGCCTGCACCATTCCCACACCCGTGGTCAGGTTGACGATGATTCCCAGGGCCACCAATTGTCCGCCCAACCAGCTGGTCGCTGATAATACCTGAATGAACAGGTAGTGGTCTCCCATTCGTTCGTTGTACCGACTGCTCATAAAATCGACAACGGTGCTAAACTTTGACTGTCGCAGGCGGTGGGCAAAAAAGATGGCCACCAGGAACATCATCAGTACCGGGCCGAAGGGATCCCAGATAACACCCTGAAAACCCCATAAGTATGATTCGGCAGCAGCCCCCATGATGGCACCTGCACAAATCCAGGTAGCAACAATGGACGGCACCATAAAGGGCAGTGTCAAGCCTCTGCCAGCCAGTGCCAGGTCATCCGATTCAACAATTCTGCCAGAATACCTAAAGCCCAAGTAAACAATCGCCACAACATAAACGCCTAATAATCCTAAAATCCAATTTGCTGATTCAAAAACGGTTATGACTGCTCCAATCATTGTAAACCCCCTTATTTTCTGCGTTGACGAGTAACCATTCACTGATGATAACGTAGGTGTGCTTTGTTAAAATAATATCAATTGACCTAATTTTCAGAAAATTCTTATGCCACTGTCTCTATACACCCTTTTGGGGATTAACCTCCTGAAACAATGGGGTAAATTTTCACTTCATCTCCGTTCTGAAGAACAACCTCTTCTAACGATTTTATGCCGTTGACAACGGCAAAGCTGTACTTATTCTCTGGAATCTCCAGTGCAGAAAACAACTCTTTCAGTTGACAGGCGTCTTCAAGGACAACTATTTGATGACGGGACCCATTGCCGTATTTCGACAATGGTCCCGCTAAAACCACATTAATTTTCATTGTTTACAACCCCAGTGCCTCAGCTTTTTCTTTTCCAATGACACCTTCCGTTGTCCATCCTCTGATCTGATAATACTCTGACAACATTTGGTCAAATTCTTCTTTGGGAATTTTTTTACCCAAAGTGGCGCCGGATTTTAAGGCGTCGTTGAAAATTCTGTTTGGCAGGGTATCCTGGGCGCCAGTAAACCCTTCTCTCATGTTAAACGCCCGGGCAATGTTCACAACTCGTTCACCAATGACAAGCATATCCTCTTCGGTATATGACTCTCCGGTGATCAGGTTAAGCACTTCTGCCATATAAGCTTCACTTGTTGCCCAAAAATCACACAATATCAAAGAAAATTTTACGGCATTGGAATGTTGCATGTCCACCACCAACTGTGCTTTGCCTTCAATGGTGAACGGGTCCAGATCGCCGTAGGCTTCCATGGCAACAGGCCAAGCCCGCATGTGGCAGGCACCTCTGTCTGAGGTGGCGTAAGCCAAACCCATTCCCCAGGAACCTCTGGGTTCATATCCAGGAAACTCCAAACCTTTTACCTGCATGGCAAAATCTTCTCCGCCATACCGCTTTGCCAACTCTCTTGTCCCTAATCCCAGTTCTTTTCCGATTCCTTCATTTCGGGCAATCAGTTCCGGGACTTTCAGATAAGATTCCACTTCGCCAAAATTCAGACCAAAATCTTTAATCCCTTTCTCTGTCAATTCCATGGCAAAGGCAGTGGTATTACCCGCACTAATGGTATCCAAGCCCATGTCATCACATAAATCATTGAACTTAACCACAGCCGCCAATTCATCAATCCCGCAGGAAGAGCCGCAAAGCGCCAGCGTTTCGTATTCAGGTCCTTCCACCACGCCCCGGCCTGTGCGGGTAAAATTACCACAACCCAAGGCACAACCACCACAGGCTTTTTTACCTGCACGGGCTTTTTTCATGGCTTCAGAATCGATTTTATTGTAGCCCATAAAGGTGCCATCCTGAAAGTTATGAGTTGGAAGAATGCCTGTGTTGTTAGACATTTCCACCAGCATGGCTGTTCCGTCGGTATAGGCCCACAGGTTATCATCCGTCAGGGTGTCTTCTCGCATAATCTCATTAATGCGTTGAAGTGCTTTTGGCATGTTATGAACTTTTACGCCGCCCGTACCCTCAATCACGATGGCTTTCATTTTTTTGCTGCCCATGACCGCACCAATTCCACCCCGGCCGGCTTGTCGATAATATTCTGAGTTAATGCAGGCCATGGTGGAAAGGTTTTCCCCTGCAGGACCAATGGAAAGCACCTTTGCTTCTTTGCCGTACTTTTCCAGGAGCATGGTTTCTGATTCATGAGAACCTTTTCCCCACAAACCTTCGGCAGTGATAAATTCGATGGCGTCATCTTTGATATACAGATACCCAGGTGTTTCCAAGGCTCCTTCCAAAATAACGGCATCATACCCGGCGTATTTGATTTCGTTGGCAATGTGCCCCCCAATAGAGCAGTCAAGAATGGTGCCGGTGGCGGGAGACCTGGAAATTATTGCCAATTTACCTGAACAAGGCACTGTCGTACCTGTAAAGGGAGCTGTCATTAAAATTAATTTGTTGTCGGGTGAAAAAGGGTCTGTACCTGGTGCCAATTCTTCATAAAGGTATTTAATGCCTAGTCCCTTACCGCCAATGTACTTTTTTGCCCAGTCCATGTTAAGGGGTTCGGTGGACCACTTCTTTTCTGTCAGGTTAATTCTCAGAACTTTGTTTTGGTAACCCATCATGAGGAGGACACCTCCTTGTTGGTCAATGCCCCATGGGGACAAGATTTAACACACCATGGATCCCCCTGGCAGAGATCGCATACGCCCACATCTTCTTCCTTCTGAACGATCACTGATTCTGGGCACACATCAACACAAACGCCACAATTAATACAATCTTCTTTTGAATAATGCAGCCTCCCACCCTTCATTTCAATAGCGCCTGTTGGACAAGCGTCGGCACAGGATCCACAAAGGATGCATACGTGTCCTTCAATCACCAAATCCTTGTTTTCATATCGACTTCCAACACGCAATCTACCCAAACGGGGATTGAACATTTCCTCATGCGAGGCAGAGCAAGCCATCTCACACAATTTACAGCCAATGCATTTCTCACTCTCAAAAGCCAAACCCATACAAACTCCCCCTCTCTTTTTAGTTATTATCTATTTAATGCTATTTATAACTTTTTCGTCAGGCATTTACCAAGGTGATATTCCATCAAATGCAAACTGGCTATTGAATTCCCTTTGCATGTTTGTATTCCGAATCTCTTTCCTGTATGCCATAGGGAAAATCATAGGCTTCCATCAATTCCATGAATGGCTCAGGTTTGAAATGTTCCGGTCCGTGTACACCTGTACCCTTCCAGATGCCCTTGGCAAGCAATTCCATCATTAACACTGGAGGAAATGCGGTTTGTGCCACAACCGCCTGAGATCCATATACTTTCATGCACTCCTGGTTATCAGCCACTTGGTAAAGGTATACTTCCCGTTTCAGATCATCCTTTTTCCCGGTAACCCAGGCTCCCGCCACAGTTTTTCCTTTCATTTTTGGTCCAATATAGGCCGGATTGGGTGCAGTGGCTGCCACAACATCTCTGGGCGACACTTCAACACCATTGACATTTACTTTTTCTGTGCTGTGCAAACCCAATTCTCTTAGATTCTTCAACATGGTGATAAAATCCCTGCCCAAGCCAAATTTAAAAGTAACACGCTTCAGGCCTTTGTCCAAATACCTGGGTGCCAACAACACTTCTTCGTGTTCCACGTTGACCATTTCAACTGGACCCACTTCAGGAAGATCAAATACTTCTTCCCCGGAGAAAGGCTCTGTTGTATACCAGCCTCGTTCCTTCTCCCAGATGACAGGGGGATTCAGGCATTCTTCAATGGTTGTCCAAATTGAAAACCCAAAGGGAACCGTATAGCCTTCCACTTCCAAATTGTTGCCATCCCTGATCCCAATCTCATCCAATTCATCGAACAGGTTATCGTGGGCGTAGCGGGCAAACACGTCTGCCATACCTGGTTCAACACCAGAACCTACCAGGGCCAGCAACCCCTTCTTTTCCCACTGTTCACTTCGTTCAAACTGATAATCACCCAACTTTATATGCGACTTTTCATAAGGTTGTTCCGGGTGTGGATGTGATAGCGTCATAGCCATGTCCATGTAGTTGCACCCAGCTTCATAGGCTGCATCAAAAATGGTCTCATTGAAAGCCGGTTCACAACCATTCATAACTAAATCAACCTGGTACTTTTTGATCAGTGCCTGAATCTGTTCACCATTTCTGGCATCCACCTGTTCCACCGGAAACATTTGGTCATCATTCAGTTTTTTTTGCACCTCTTTTGCTCGGTCAAGGTTATAGTCTGATAATACAAGCATCTCTAAAAAACCACGTGATTTTACAATTGACGCAATCGCTTCACCTACACCACCAACACCTATTAACAGTACTCTCATCATTGTCTCCTCCTTTATTCAACAGCTCAAATATCGGCAGGGGAATGATTTAGGTGAAATCCCAGGGTAAATCTCGATAAGCGTCGAACATGTCAACCCCTCTCTTTCAATTTTATTCGAAAGATAATATGTTGCAAATTTCATACCATCTTTCTTGAGACCAGAAGGAATTTATTTATTTTTTCTGTTTTAAGTAAATATTTTGATAAATGAGCTTGTATCACTCTTTCATATTAATTGTTTCACGTCTTTTCATCCCAAACCCTCAAAAATTAAAACAAAAACCTGTACTTGACAGGTTTTTGTTTCTCAAACTTGATACAAGTATTGAAAATTCTGCTGAACACCCTCTAATTACTTTCTTTCTCATTTTCGATACATAAATATATTTATTCTCATATTTAAGACAAGTGATGTTCCGACAGTTTTCTATACAGCGTAGCCCTGCTGACACCCAATTCCCTGGCAATCATCAATTTACTTTCATGGCTACTTCCATACTCTTTGATCTTTTGCACTAAAATTTCTTTTTCAGTTGACTTAACCAGGTCCTGAAGTGTCGAACCTGTAAAGTGAGTGCCTGGATCATTGGTCAGATGCTGCAGTTTTGGTGGTACTGCATCAAGTTTAATCTCGTCCGAAAACGTCATATTAACACCATATTCAACTGCATTTTCCAACTCACGCACATTACCAGGCCACCCATATTTCATGAAAAGCTGTTGAACACCCTGGGAAAAATCCTGAATTTTTTTGTTCATAAATCCATTGTATTTTTTCAGAAAATACCTGCTAAGCACCAGCACATCTTCTCTTCTCTCTCGTAAAGGTGGCAGGTGCAAAGGAATGACGCTGATTCGATAGTAAAGGTCTTCTCTGAACAGTTTTTCTTCCATCATTTCTTCTAAATTTCGATTTGTAGCTGTGATAACCCGTACATCAACCTGGATGGTTTTATTGCCACCTACGCGTTCAAACCTTCTGTTTTGCAAAACATGCAGCAACTTTACCTGCAAATGAAGAGGCATGTCACCTATTTCATCCAGAAAGATGGTACCAGAATCTGCCAGTTCAAATTTTCCCACTTTTCCTTTGTCACGGGCACCTGTAAAGGCTCCTTTTTCATAGCCAAAAAGCTCACTTTCCAGCAATGTTTCAGGTATGGCTCCACAGTTTACTGTAATGAACGGTCCTTTTCTCCGATCACTGGCGTAATGGATGGCCCTGGCAAATAATTCTTTTCCAGTACCACTTTCCCCCGTGATCAGCACCGTTGAAGCACCCATGGCAACCTGTTGCGCCCGCATCTTGGCTTTTTGCATTTTTTCACTGTCGCCAATAATATCGTCAAATGTATAGGTGATACTCATTTCACTTAGGTTATACACAAGCTTTCTTGCTTCGACAATATCTCGAAAGGAGATAACCATGCCTCTGATGTGATGCTCACTGATCATCGGTTTAGCTGTCACAATGAAATGAAAATAATGGGAACCCGTTTTAAGAATTTCTTCCTGCTCTGTATATCCTTCTCCTGTTTTCAGCACTTCCAGGGCCCCTGTGCCTGGCATGACGCTTTCCAGCGGTTGTTTCACCAGCTCTTCCGGTGACTTTTTTAACAGTGCTGCAGCATTGGAGTTGCAGTACTCAATGACACCCTGGCTGTCAACTGCCACCATACCCTCATGGATGGTTTCCAATATTATTGTCATTTCTTCTCTTGTCTGTTCCAATCGATTGATCATCATGTATTCAGCTGCTTTTGCACCAAGAAGCTCCGCCATTCTTTCAACAAATGGTTTTAACTGTTCTTTTTCGATCAATAAATGCTGCTGTTGTTCTCTGGTAAACGCCACTAATCCAATGACACCAATAATTCTGTCGCCGGAAATAATTGGGGTGCAAATTTCTGCCAATTCCTGTCGTTTTCCCAGCCGGGTCAGAGGATCATAGTTCATATCTCTTAATGCTTCTTTAACAAAAACCGTCTTTCCTTCTCGCAAGACCCGGGCATAGAGAAAATTCGATTCCAGTTTTCCCAATTCTTCCTTTTCGCCCAGTCGCTTTTCGTAGTATCCTGTTCCCCCGACAATGGTGAGTTCGTGATCTACGATTTCAGTTTCCAATCCAACAGCCAGCGAGATTGCTTCTGCCACTTGCTGTGTCGTTTCTTTAATATTAGTTAAGCGAGGCATCTCACTACTCCTTCCCCTGGCGAATCCGTTTTTCACTCCCTCATCACTATACTATTCGGTGAAGCCGGATCATTTTCCTGCATGTTTTATACATATCGACTCAATTTGTCAAAATATTTTGTATTTCCTACTTAGTACCCACGACCCACCTTTTCCAATGCCTCATCAAGAATCTGAAGTCCCGTATCCAATTGCTCCTGTGTCACCACAAAAGGAATGAGGAACCGGATCACATTACCCCGGGCACCGGCACTGAGGAGTACCAGACCCTTTTGCCAGCATTCTTTGATCACAGCGTTGGTCTCGTCTTTGGCAGGGGCTTTGGTGGTTCGGTCTTTCACCAGTTCAATGGCCAGCATGATGCCGCGGCCTCTGACATCACCAATGATGTTGTGTTTGTCTTTCAGGTTGTTTAGCTTTTCCCTGAAATACTCCCCATGGGCCTGGGCTTTGGCCGGGTAGTCGTCCCGGGCCATGATTTCAATGACTTTCAGGGCAGCGGCCGCTGCCACGGGGTTACCACTGTAGGTACCGCCGATACCGCCCACATGGGCAGCGTCCATGATCTCTGATCGGCCGGTGACGGTGGAGATGGGCATACCGCCGGCAATGGATTTGGCCGTGGTCCACATGTCAGGGGCTGCCGGCCAATGCTCTGTGGCAAAGAGTTTGCCGGTACGGCCAAAGGATGTCTGGATTTCGTCGGCAATAAAGACAATGCCGTGTTTGTCACAGATGTCTCTGAGAACACCCATGTATTCGTCCGGTGGCAGGATAAAGCCTCCTTCACCCTGGAGAGGTTCCACCACAATGGCGGCCACGTCGGAGGGAGCCACTTCTTCCAGGAAGTAGGCTTCAAACTGTTTGGCACAGAACAGCTCACAGGTCTCTCTTTCCTGGCCGTAAGGGCACCGGTAACAGTAGGGGAACAGCATGCGGTGGATGCCGGGGGTGAAGGGACCAAATTCGAATTTGTAGGGCTGGACTTTACTGGTCATGCCCATGGTCAGGTTGGTTCTGCCGTGGAAGGCACCGGTGAAAACAATGATTTCGCTGCGTTTGGTGTATTTCCGGGCAATTTTAATGGCGTTTTCCATGGCTTCGGCACCGCTGTTCACCAGCATGGTTTTTTTCTTAAAATCACCGGGCAGTAAATGGTTCATGTGCTCTGCCACACGCATGTATTGTTCGTAGAGCACCACGTTGATGCTGGTGTGGAAGAATTTTTCCGCCTGGTCTTTCACGGCCTGGACCACTTCCGGGTGGCTGTAGCCTACGTTGAGGACGCCGATGCCGCCAACGAAGTCTAAAAAGGTGTTGCCGTCAACGTCCTGGAACAGGGCACCTTCGCCTTTTTCCACAAAGACGGGGGTGTTGACGGAGACGCCGGCGGGGACGTTTTCTTCTCTGAGTTTCAATAGTTCCTGGCTTTTGGGGCCGGGAACAGGGGTGATGATGTGGGGTCCTTGCAGCATGGTTGTTTCCTCCTTTTATTCTGCCCAGATTTCTTCGTCGGTGGGGGCGTTGTTGTCTTTCATAAAGTAGCCGATGCGTGAGACGTTGATCATGTGTTTGTAGGTAAAGTTTTCTGAGATGATGTTGTTGCCCCAGGTACCGCAGCCTAAGGTGGTGGTGGGGGCAAAACCGTTGTAGAGGCTGCCGCCGGCGGAGGTGGAGCTGGGCTGGTTGATCACCAGGCGGCTGACGGTTAAGGCCAGGCCGGTTTGTTCGATGTGTGCGTCATTGTCACTGTGCAGGGCGGCGCTGTGGCCTTTGCCTTCCAGTTCCAGATTGGTTTGGGCGATTTCCAGGGCTTCGTCAAAGGTGTCGTAGGTATAGATGGCCATGACGGGGCACATTTTTTCTTTGCTGAGAAGGTCAGCTTCGCCGGGGCCTTTGGCTTTGGCCATGATGACACGGGTGCCTGCCGGGATGCTAAACCCTGCCAGGTTGGCGATGGTTTCCGGGCTTTGGCCCACCACGTCTTTGGCGGTCATGCCGTTTTCAAAGATGGTGTCCCTTAGTTTCTGGATGTCTTCTTCTGTTTCAAGGACATGGGCCTTGTTTTGTGTAAAGATTTCAAGGATGGTGGCTGCGTCTTTGGCGGGAATGATGGCGCTTTGTTCTCCGGAGCAGATGATGCCGTTGTCAAAGGCCCGGCCGGTGATGATTTTTGGTACGGCCTCTTCGTAATTGACGCCTGCATCGATGAGGCACTGCACGTTGCCGGGGCCCACGCCGTAGGCGGGTTTACCGCTGCTGTAGGCGGCTTTGACCATGCCTGCTCCGCCGGTGGCGATGACGATGTCGGCGGCTTGCATGAGTTGGTTGGTCAGTTCAATGCTGGGCTCGCTGATGATTTGGATCAGGTTCTCCGGTGCTCCCAGTGGTTTAATGGCTTCCTTCATCCTGTCCACGGTGACTTTGCTCACGTTTTTGGCCCGGGGATGTGGGGCAATGATGATGGCGTTGCCGCCTTTTAAGGCAAACATGGCGTTACTCATGGCGGTGACGGTGGGGTTGGTGGTGGGTGCCACGGCGCCTACCACGCCAATGGGTTTGGCCACTTCAACAATGCCTTCTTCTTTCAGGTGTCGCAGCACGCCAATGGATTTTTTGTCTTTCAAATCGTTCCAGATGACTTTTGATTTGCCTTTGTTTTTGGCTACTTTGTCTTCGTAAATGCCCATTCTTGTTTCGTCGATGGCCATTCTGGCCAGTTCTTCGGCGTCGTCGTACACCACTTTGGCCATGGCCCGGACGATGGCGTCCACCTGGGCCTGGTCAAAGCTGGCAAAGGCTGCCTGGGCTGTCCGGGCTTTTTGCATCATGTCCTGTAATGTCTGTTGTGTGTTTTCTTTGGTCATGTTATCCCTCCGATTCATTATTGAACAAAGCATGGAAAGACAGCAATGGCTTCCAATAAGCTAACCATTGCTGCCTCTAATTTATGAATTCCTCCAGTTTAAGCGTTTAGTTCATCTCTGTTTTCCCATGTCACACCAAATTCTTTTTCAACCTCAAACAAAGTGTCATCCAGAAGATCCAGCATTTTATCCATGGTTTCATAGGACATGATGCCTGGCGGCTCGATGCGGTTGGTCTTGGCATTGTTTAGTGTGCCTCCTGTCAAAACCCCACGCTTGAACAATCCTTTGGAAACCGCCCATCCCATTTCCGGAGTTGGGTAATCCAATCCAATAAGGAAACCTTTACCCCTAATGTCCATGAGGATGGGGTGCTTTTCTTTCATCTTCATCAGACGGTCCATCATATGTTTACCCTTCTCTGCCACCTGTCCCGGCAAATCTGTCTCCAACATGTACTTAATGGTAGCCAGTGCCGCCGAACAAGCTAACGGGTTGCCTCCAAAAGTGGGAGACCCAAGAATCCATGGATTTTCTTTGATCTGGTCTGTCCAAAGATGAGGTCTGGCAATAATCCCGGTGATGGGCATAACACCACCACCAAAAGCCTTACCATATACCAGAATGTCTGGCACCACATCTTCTGCTTCGCAAGCCCACATGGTACCTGTACGGCCCATACCTGTCTGGATTTCGTCGAAAATTAGTACTACTTCATATTTGTCACAGATGGCCCTTACTTTTTTCAGGTAGCCTTCTGGAGGCAGGATGATCCCGGCTTCACCCTGAATGGGTTCCATAATGACCCCTGCTACGGTTTCACCGGTTTTGATCAGGTTGCTAATGGCTTTTTCCAAAGCAACAGCATCCCCATATTCTACGTGCATCACACCAGGAATCAACGGTTTATAAGGTTCACGGTATGTGCCTTTACCATTCACAGACACAGCCCCCATACTCTTTCCGTGGAAGCCACCTGTCATGGAGATATACCACTGTTTACCCGTGGCCAGCCTCGCCAGTTTTAAGGCCATTTCAACTGCTTCTGCTCCACCATTGGTAAAGAAGGCATATTGCAGGTCACCAGGGGTGATCATTGCCAAAATTTTCGCCAAATAACCTCTAAGTGGATCCACCAGCTCTTGGCTGTGGAGGGCATAACGATCCAATTGTGCTTTTACATATTTAAGAATTTCAGGATTTCTGTGGCCACACATGTAAATGCCGTAACCGCCCAGTACGTCAATAAATTCTTTACCGTAAACATCTTTAAATGTTTCGGCGCCGTCTTCCCATTCAACGAAGGTGGCATCTGTGGAAACAGATTTGCGATAAAGCAACCAACCTGGGTTCACATGCTCATTAAAATTTTCCACAGAATCTTTCACAATGGCATCTTTGTCTTCAGCACCCAGTGCTGGCTTTTCAATGTAACTCAGTACCCGTTTCACTTCTTCCAACGCTTTAACTTTATCCGTTGACATCTACTTTCATCCTCCTTTAGTGATAGTGATTGTTTCCTGCCTATAAAGAGAATGCAAATCCCATGCCATATTGTACATTTAAGTCGTATTTTTCAAACTATTCGCATATTGCAGTTGCTGCAAGGTCTCTTTTCTACTTTTTTTTCTAGCAAAGTTAAACCCCAATCAAATATGCTTCTGCTATTTTCTTATAATTGAGAATAAAGACGTGGCCATGTGGCAAATGTATCACTCATGAGGTTCATCTCGTTTTTAATATAATTTTCTCATATTTAAGATATTTGCAATTAATTTACATTTATAGATTGACATCTAGTGTTAGTACCTGGTATTATTTTTTTAACGCTAACGCAAGGAGTGATCACCATGTCATCCATCCATATCATCACCGACAGCACGGCTTACCTGGAAAAACCATATTTGGAAAACCATGCAGTAACTGTTGTTCCGCTTTCTGTTCATTTTAATGGCGAGATTCAAAACGAAGGTTTTCCCGGCAATTTTGATGCGTTCTATGAAAAATTAAAAACCAGCAGTTCATTCCCATCAACCTCGCAACCTTCTGCAGGTGAATTTCTAAAGGCCTATCAAAAGCCACTTGACCAGGGAAATGAAATAATTGTTATAACCATTTCTTCCGGTATAAGCGGCACCTATCACAGCGCTCACACAGCTGTTGAATTATCAGGAGCATCCCATCGTATTTCTGTCATTGATTCCCAAACGACTGCCGGTAATTTGAAGGGTTTGGTGCAAATAGCGGTTGATCTGGCTGCTGAAGGCAAAGAGCGAAAAGAGATTGTTTCCATCCTCGAAGCCCAAAAAAACAACAGCGGCGTGCGTCTAACGGTGGATACGCTGGATTATCTGAAGAAAGGCGGCCGACTTTCAAACGCTGGTGCATTGATCGGAAATTTATTAAACATAAAACCCGTACTTGGTTTGATTGATGGCATCGTACGGCCTGTCTCCAAGGCCAGAGGCAAGAAAAAAGCATTGCAACAAATGATTGACGCCATTCCTCCCACCACTTTTCTCATCCACATCGCACACGCATTGGCTTTTGAAGAAGCTGAGCAGTTAAAAGAAGTGGTTGCACAAAATTTTCCCGATGCAACGGTGGTATTATCTGAGCTTGGCCCGGTGATTGGGTCACATTTAGGGCCAGGAGCCCTGGGAATATTATATTTACACCACTAAAGAAACAATAAGAGTGGATGTCCTTCAACCCAAAGGCTGTTGGACACACACTCTTATTGTCGGTCTACTTCAAGAAAACGGATGGTTTTTTCCCTATGTGGCTCTTCTATGGTCATATTCTCTTCATACACGATGGTCGAAATGATTCCGTCACTCTCCATTAACTCAAAAATAAATGTTCGCGCGGACACATATCGCTTAAATTCATTCACAGCCCCAATGGCCTTCACTTTATATGGCGGTGCCACAGGCTTACCATTCACCTGGATGTGATTACCTGCCAGCGTCATCTCACTTCGACCAGTGATTCGATGGTCATTTACCGAAACAACTTCCGCGCCGTTGGTTCGCAATTCATTCACCAGTGTGATCAGGTATTTTCGCTGGTGTACCACAGGTGCTATGTTTTCTTCGTAGATTCCTTCCAACAAGATGACAACGCCGGGTCCCTGAACACTTTTGTGACCTGCCAGCATTTGATATTCCTGCACTTCTTTCATCAACCTCTGAAGTTCACTGTTTTCTTCCGCTCTTTCAGTTTCCATGGATTCGATGGCTGCTCTCAGACCAATGACGCGCTGTCTCATGGCTTCTGTTTCATCAAGTAAACTCGCTATTTCCTGGCCATCGGTTTCTGAAACATTCGTTAAGCCTATCCCGGGTATCTCCGTGGTCGTGAGGTCAGGTTCTAAGTTGATGCCAATAATGATGCCATAGGCCATAAACAAAAAGATGATCACAATTTTCATTTTCATGCCCACACATTCACATCCTTCATTTCCGTTAAACCAAACCTAATCGTTCCCTCACCAACCTCATTGTGAAACCAGCCTTTTTTTTGGCTCTTTCTGCTCCGTTGACATAAACATTCTTCAGCATTTCAGGATTTTCCATATAGACAGCATATTTTTCTCTGAATGGTTCGGTTTTATTTGTGATCATTTCAGCTACATCCATTTTAAAAGCACCATAGCCCTTGCCTTCGTAATGCGCTTCTATCTCACCCATTGTCCATCCTGACAAGGTTGCATGAATGGTCATGAGGTTTTGCACCCCTGGTTGTTCATCATTATATTTCACTGCATTCACACTGTCCGTAACTGCTTTTTTCAGTTTTTTCACAATAACATCTTTGGGATCCAGCATGTGAATGACACCATTTTGATTTTCATCTGACTTCGACATTTTCTTAAGTGGTTCCTGCAAGCTCATTATTCTGGCGCCTATTTTTCCTAAGTATATGTCTGGGACTGCAAAGGTCTCTCCATACGCATTATTAAACCGCATGGCAACATCACGGCAAAGTTCCAAATGCTGCCGCTGGTCATCGCCAACAGGCACCAGATCAGCCTGGTATAGCAAAATATCAGCCGCCATTAAAACTGGATAAGTATACAACCCTGCATTGATGTTATCCTTGTGTTTATCGGCTTTGTCTTTAAATTGAGTCATTCTGTTGAGTTCACCCATGTAGGTAAAGCAGCTTAGCATCCAGGCCAGTTCTGTGTGTTCCCGCACATGGGACTGAAAGAAAATCACGTTTTTTTCCGGATCCAGTCCAGCGGCCAGGTATTGGGCCAGGAACGACAGGTTTGCCTGTTTAAAAGCGTCAGGATCCTGTTTGACGGTCAATGAATGCAAATCAACAATGGAATAATAACACTCATAATCTTTTTCTAATTCTTTCCAATTCTGAATTGCACCGATGTAGTTGCCTAATGTTAAACTGCCCGTTGGCTGTGCACCACTGAAAATCACCTTAAGTTCTTTTTCCATAGTTGGCTCCTTCTTTAATTGATATGTAGTGTTGGTCATCTGGTAGTTCATTACTGTACCTCTTCCAATTGTTCTATTCTTTCTTCCAACTCGTTGATCCGTGATGTTAAACGTGCTTCCAGTTCAATCATCTTATCTTTTTTGTTAAAGTGCCTGAATATCACCACTGCGACAGCCACCGGGGCTCCCAGCAGCGCAATAATCAGAAGCATGTTCATAATTTGGTACATAAATATATTCATCGCAGACCCATCTTTCAGTTTCATGTTTATACCATATTATATCACAGACATCAATCCATCAAGAAAAAACCTCCCTAGGGAGGTTTTTATCATTGTTTCCTATCAATCCAGAAGACTATCGATCTTGGCTTTGTCCACACCAACAATCATTTCGTCCCCAATTTTAATGACAGGAACCGCCATGATACCTGCTGACATCAATTCTTTGCGGGCTGAAACATCGGATTGTACGTTTTTTTCAACAAATTCGATGCCTTTTTGGGCTAAATAATCCTTAGCCGTCGCACAATGGGGTCATGTATTACTGGTATAAACCACGACTTTTTTGTCCATTATTCTGCCTCCCTTCAATATAAACACTGTCACATCAAAAGTTATACCCCGCAAGAGAAAGTTAAAACAACCCTACCTCAACTAACTCAACCCAACCTTCCGGAACGAAAAATTTCATGACAATCTCAAATCATTTTATGGTTCTATTGTTCTTCAATGGTGGAACAACACACATTGCCTGTTTCTTTTCTGGCACCTTCACAGTCATGACTTGCCAGCTTATAAGGAAAACAGGTGAGGTTAATCAGGTTGTCTCCCAGAAACAATCGAATTTCTTCCAATTTATCTATGTTAAGTGAATAAAACATCCATTTACCCCGTTTGTCCACCTGGACCAATTCGGATTGTTGCAGAATTTTCATATGGTGAGAGATCGTTGGTTGTTTGAGATCAAAGTTCTCCTGAATATCACAGGCGCACTTTTCTCCATCTGCCAGCATCATTAATACACGAAGGCGTGTTACATCACCCAGTGCTTTAAAACAATCTGCCTGTTCACGCATTTAAACACCTCTTCCTTTGGAATCTGACCCCGCTTGGTTAGTAAATAGCAATCATTTCTTTGTCAATTTTATCACATGTTTCATTAAAAAAACAGACATTTGTCAATAATGTCCGTTTTTTTGTGTTAAATATGCAAACTGCTCAATTTATTTCCACACGTTCCCCCGTGACCATATAAATAACTCGCTCGCCGATGTTGGTAGCATGGTCTGCAATTCTTTCCAGAAAACGACCAATGAACAGTAAGTTGATGGCTTGTTTGATGATCTTCTGGTCGTGAATCATCATCTCCAATAGTTCTATGTAGATGGATTCATACAAGTCATCCACGGCGTCGTCATCGTGGGCCACTTCTCTGGCTAATTCAACATCTTCCTTTATGAAGGCATCCAAGGCCTTGGCCACCATGTCTTCCGCCAAGTGCGCCATGCGTGGTATATCAACCAAAGGTTTAACAAAAGGTTCTTCACCAATGATTTCTGTTTGCTTGGCAATGTTAACGGCATGATCTCCCATGCGTTCAAGGTCTGTGATGGCTTTTAAAATGGTACCGATGACTCTCAGGTCCTTTGCCATTGGCTGTTGAAGGGCGATTAAACGCATACATTCAGTTTCAATCTCCAGTTCCAGTTCATCAATCCGGTCATCCAACTGGTATATTTTTCTTGCTTTTTCCATGTCCTGGTCTAAAAGTGCAACCAGTGATTCTTCGATGATTTGCTGCACCAACGAACCCATTTTTATCAGTTTGACTTTAAGGTTTTTTAGTTGTTCTGTGTACTCTGTTCTCATTTTAAGCCCCCCATTTTTTTAACCAAATCTGCCGGAAACATAATCTTCCGTCCGTTTGTCACCAGGTTGAGTAAATATTTGCTGTGTATAATCTGATTCAACAATTTCACCCATTAAAAAGAAGGATGTTCTGTCTGAGATCCGTGCCGCCTGGTGCATGGAATGGGTGACGATGACAATGGTATAATCTTCTTTCAAATGCCCAATTAATTCCTCGATTTTAGATGTGGCAATGGGGTCAAGGGCTGAAGTCGGTTCATCCATTAATATCACTTCAGGCTCCATGGCAAGGGCCCGGGCAATGCACAATCGTTGTTGCTGTCCGCCGGAAAGACCCAACGCTGAATCCTTCAGCCTGTCTTTTACTTCATCCCATAAAACGGCTTTTCGAAGGTTTTTTTCTGCAATTTCATCTAATTGGCTGCGGGATTTGATTCCATACCGCCGTGGACCATACACAACGTTCTCAAAAATTGATTTTCCGAATGGGTTCGGCTTCTGAAAAACCATTCCCATGCTTCGTCTCAGTGACACAACATCCACACCCGGATCGCAAATGTTAATGTCGCCCACCAAGATCTCTCCTTCAACCCGGGCTTCTTCCACCAAGTCGTTCATTCTGTTTAATGTTCTGATAAAAGAAGATTTTCCGCAACCGGAAGGTCCGATGAGGGCCATCACTTCTCTCTCGTGAATCTCGATATTAATATTTTTAAGGGCATGAAACTCACCATAATACAAATCCAAGTTTTTCACAATAATTCCAGCCACAACAATGCCTCCACTCCAGAACTTCTAAAGATTATGATCTACAATCCAGTATACCTTGCATCACATCAAAAATCGTTAAGGTTGGGTAAAGGCAAGGTAAAAACCCAGTTAATCTTTCGTTGCAGGGATTGATACGATAAATTCCGTGCCAGTACCAACCTGACTTTCCACCCGAATGGTGCCACTCATGGACAAAACGATGTGTTTCACAATGGCCAGTCCAAGGCCGGTTCCTCCCACTTTTTTAGACCTTCCCTTGTCAACACGGTAAAACCTTTCGAAGAGTCGGGGAATGTCTTTCCGGGGTATACCAATGCCTGTGTCTTTTACCGATAAGACAAAGTTGTTTTTTTCTTGTTTTGCGCTGATGGTAATAGAACCTCCGGAAGGTGTGTATTTGATGGCATTGTCCACCAGGTTAATGACCATCTGCTTAAAACGATCTTCATTCAGCTTCACTAAGGGAAGATCTTCTGAAATCTGATGGCGAATGGTAATTTCCTTTGTTTTTCCAATAGTTTTCATGATAGAAATCACTTCCAACAGTAAATCGTTGGGAGACATACTTCTTTTTTGATCTTTTATCTTTATGTTTTCTATTTCAGAAAGGGTCAATATGTCGTCAATTAGCCTGGTTAACCTTTCTGTTTCAATCTCGATGATATCAAGAAACCGTTGTCTGGTGTTTTCATCTTCAATATCACCGGACTTCAAGGTTTCAACAAAACCGCTGATGGACGTGAGTGGTGTTTTTAATTCGTGGGTAACATTGGTGACAAAATCTGATCTGATTTTTTCCAGTTTTCTAATCTCAGTGACGTCATCCATAAAAACCACTAACCCTGTCGTTTTACCCGGGTCCTCATTTTCATAAATTCTGCTGGTCATGATACGCAGGGTTTTTTCAACAGGGTCACGAAGGGTCACTTCAATTTCCCGTTCCGACTGTGCTTCCAGGGCTTCCTGAATCACATCATCCAGTTCAGTGTGCCTTGCCAGTTCAAGAATGTGTTTACCCATCACTTCTGCCGCATTAAGATTGAACAGTTTTTCTGCTGCTGAGTTCATTAAGGTGATATGTTTGTCCCTGTCCACGGCAACAATGGGGTTCCGAAGGCTGGCCAACAAAGCTGTGAACCGGGCATTGCTTTGTGATAACTGTTTTATTGTGCTGTTTAACCGGTCGGCCATCAGGTTAAAATGATCTGCCAATTCCGACAGTTCGTCGTTTGATGTAAGATAAATATGGCTGTCATAGTGCCCATCTGTCATGCGTTGGGTCATTCTAACAATGTCTTTGATGCCAATCACCATCCTGTCAATGAGGCTAAACCCTAATACCATGGCAATGACCAGACCTGTAAGAGCCGAAAGAGCAATATACCAAACGATGTTTCTTGTTAAGGCTGTGATCTCGCTTAAATCCATGGATAACCTGATGATATGAGTCATGTCACCCATGACAAAGGCGGGAACTGCCACATACATCATGTCCTGGTTCACCGTTGTGCTGTAACGAATTTCCTTTCCATAACCATTCTCCAAGGCTTTTACTATCTCGGGACGATTCTCATGGTTTTCCATCAACTGTTCATCGGCATGTGTGTCGTACACCACTCCGCCATCATGGCTCACAATGGTCACCCTTATATTTTCAGAACGGGCTAAATCTTCAATGATGGCAATAAACGCTTCTTCATCCGGCGTGATGCGCTGGGTTTCCAGAAAGGAAACCAAGAGGCCGGCGTTGGTTACCAGCCGGCTCTCCAAATCAGCAGTATAGTTTTGTGTCACCAGATTAATGGACAACAACCCGATGATGAGAACGCTCAACAGCATAATGGCAATAAAAGCGCTCATTATTTTTCGTTTCATTTGAATTCTCCTATTTGATTTTGTATCCTACCCCTCTAACGGTTTCAATATAATCATTTTCACTGTATTCACTGATTTTTTTTCGTATGTTCCGAATGTGTACATCCACCGTACGTGTTTCCCCGAAATAGTCATATCCCCAGATTTCGTCCAATAAAAAGTTGCGTGACATGACCCTTCCCCTGTTCTTCAATAAATATTTCAAAAGTTCATATTCTTTTAGGGTTAATTCAATGAATTGCCCATCAATGGTAACTTCATGCCGTTCCAGGTCCATGATCATGTTTTGCCATTGGATTACCGTGGAAGGTTCTTCTACATGATGCTCTGTGCGTCGCAACACTGTTTTTACCCGGGCTACCAGCTCTTTCACACTGAAGGGTTTTGTCATGTAATCGTCGGCCCCCAGTTCAAGGCCTAAAATACGGTCGATCTCTTCCGATTTTGCTGTCAGCATAATAATGGGCAACTCACTGTTTTTTTCGGATTTTCTCACTCGTTTGCACACTTCAATGCCATCAATATCGGGCAACATTAAATCCAGCACCAAGAGATCGATTTTCTCATCTTCCAGTTTTTGCAGGGCAGTTGATCCATTATAGCATACTGACACGATAAACCCTGCTTTCTCAAGGTTAAATTTAACCAATTCTGAGATATGCTCTTCGTCATCTGTGACCAGTATATGCCGTTGTGATTGGTTCATCATATAAACCTCCATTTATTGTGCAGACATTATTTAAGAAATTGTGCAATGCGGTGAATTGTTTTGTTGACCTCTTCCTTTGACATTGGTTCGTTCATCAAACAGTCAGCTGCATGATCCCTAATAATCATCCAGCCCACTTTTTCAACAGAAGACTTAATGGCTGCAATCTGCTGCATAACATCGTCACAGTTTTTTCCATCTTCAACCATCTTTTCAACACCCTGGATATGGCCTCGTATGGTTTTCAGTCTTTTAATCACATCAGCACGATCCTGTTGTTCCATTTCATCAGCTCCTTGTGGCATTCCATGAATTCTTATAGTAATTATACCATAATTTTTTTGCGACAAGATGAAATATTGTTTATCAGGAACGGGATCGGGTATTTAACCTGTGAATTAAATTATTTTATTCCCGAAAGGAGATTTTTAAATGGAAAAATATGTATGCATGCCATGTGGTTATGTTTATGATCCGGCGGAGGGTGACCCAGATTCCGGAGTGGCTCCAGGTACTGCTTTTGCAGATGTGCCAGAAGAGTGGGTATGTCCTGTTTGTGGTGCAGGGAAAGATATGTTTGAACCTGAAAGCTGATTTAAAAGAAGGGGTTTAAAACACATGTAAGGCTGCTGTTTTTCAGCAGCCTTTTTTGTTTTCATGATTTCATCACTGTATATTACCCAAATCGTCCCGTTATATAGTCTTCCGTCCGCTGGTCTGCCGGGCTGGAAAATATTTTTTCTGTCTTATCATATTCAATCAATTCACCCATGAGAAAAAAGGCTGTTTTATCGGAAATGCGGCTGGCTTGCTGCATTGAATGTGTCACAATAACGATGGTATAATCTTTTTTAATTTGATCAATTAACTCTTCAATCTTATAGGTGGCAATGGGGTCCAATGCCGAAGTGGGTTCGTCCATGAGAAGCACATCCGGTTCAGTGGCCAAACTTCTTGCGATGCATAAACGTTGTTGCTGTCCTCCAGATAAATCATACGCATTTTTATGCAACCTGTCTTTGACTTCATCCCATAAAGCTGCGTTGGTTAAACTGATCTCTGCAATCTCCATAAGCTTATTTTTGTCATTAATGCCGTGTATTCGGGGACCATACACCACATTTTCAAAGACTGATTTGGGAAAAGGGTTGGGTTTCTGGAACACCATCCCCACCTGGGTTCTTAAGGTTTCCACTTTTATGGCGTCCCCAAAGATGTTCTCGTCATGGTACAGAATCTCCCCCTCTGTTCTCACATTTGTGTTAAGCTCCACCATTCTGTTAAGGGTTTTTATAAAAGTCGATTTTCCACACCCTGAGGGTCCGATGATGGCCGTCACTTCTTTTTCTTGAATGTCAAATGTCAGGTCATTTAGTGCTAAAAAATCACCGTACCACAGGTTCAAATGACTCACTTTATAAATTGAATTTTCCCCTTGAGGTTGTTTTCGCTTTTCCTGGTTCAACATGATCACTCCATTTTTTTTCATAGCATCAATACCTGCGCTGGAACTTATTTCTAATGATGATTGCTGAAGCGTTTAGTGTTAACAATACTACCATGAGCACCACAATGGTGGCTGCAGCCAGATTTGCGTATTCCCTGGTTAAAACTGTGTCCAGGGTCCAGTAATAGATTTGTATTGGCAAGGTTGTAAAGTCATCCATGACTCCCTGAGGAGATTTCAGGATTAACGTTGGAATGCCCAACACAACAAGGGGTGCTGTTTCTCCAATGGTCCTGGAAACTGCCAGGATGGCTCCCGTTAAAATTCCCGGCAACGCTGTGGGCACCACAACACGACGAATGGTTGCCCATTTGGTAGCCCCCATGGCATAAGAGGCTTCTCTCAAAAACCCAGGAACTGCACGAATGGCTTCTTGGCTGGACACTACCACAATGGGTAACCCCAGCAATGATAAGGTCAATCCACCTGCCAGCACACTGGAACCGAGGCCAAGCAGCCGCCCAAAAACCGTTAAACCCAATAGTCCAAATATAACCGAGGGCACACCTGCCAGGTTGGATATGTTTGTATTAATCAGATTTTTCAATTTTGGATTTTTGGCATATTCTTCCAAGTAAATGGCTGTGGAAACACCCAGCACCAAGGTTACCGGGATCACCACTGACATTAACCATAATGAACCAATGATGGCCCCGGAGATCCCAGCTTTATCTGGGTTAATGGACAAACGTCCTGTCAAAAAATCCAGGTTTAACCAACCGATACTGTTCCCTATGATACGCTGCAATAGAATTCCCAATACCAACAGGGCAAAAATGGTGGATAGAAAAAAGACCTTTTGCAGTACACGGTCCAACAGTATACGTCGTGCTAACCGGTCTTTGGCCTGTTCACTTTCAAAGTAGGATTTTGTTTTAGCCGATGAGGTATTGTTTATATGGTTTGCCTTTTGTTGTTGGAATGATTTCATGCTGGTTTCAACATTCATCTAATATTCCTCCCTGTACTTTCGTGCAATATATTGGGCAAACAGGTTCATGGCCAGTGTGAACAGGAACAACAGCAAACCCACTGCGTATAAACTGTAATAACCTACGGTGCCACTGCCAGCATCACCACTGGTGAACTCAACAATATACGCCGTCATGGTCTGCATGGACTGGGTAACATCAAAAGTCAGGTTTTTCGAACTGCCGCTGGCGATGACCACAATCATGGTTTCTCCTATGGCACGGGAGATGGCCAGGATAAAGGAAGCCACGATACCTGATATGGCGGATGGTATGACAACGAAAAGAGTGGTTTCCAACCTTGTGGTACCCAAGGCCAGTGAACCTTCCCTCATCACATGGGGTACAGATTCCATGGCGTCTTCAGACAAGGAAGAGACCATGGGTATGATCATGATCCCCATGACAATGCCAGGACTGAGAGCATTTTTGGCGTTCAAGCTTGGAATCAGGTTCATTAACAGCGGGGTTACAAAGGAATAGGCAAAAAATCCATAGACGATGGTAGGGACTCCTGCCAGCAACTCCATAATGGGTTTAAGCCATTTCTTCTTTTTCGCCGATGCATATTCACTTAAATAAATGGCAGCTGTGAGACCAATGGGCACTGCCACCACCATGGCAATCATGGAGGTGATTAACGTACCCGTTAGCAAGGGAAGAAACCCAAAGGTCGGGTTTTCCGCCCGTAAGGGTGCCAGGTTTGTACTGAATATTTCCCCCAGGGGAACCACGGCAAAGAATTTGGAAGCATCAACCACTAACGTCGTCACAATTCCCAAGGTTGTTAGAATGGAAATCAACGCCGCGACAATGAAAAACAAGGGCATCCCTTTCTCCATCCATTGCGTGCTTCGATTGACACCATTCTTCTGTATGATCTCCCTTACGTTGGCAGACCGTTTCATTTTTTTACCCCTTTCCCAATGACCCAACGATGACAAACCGAAGATGAGGTGATTACCACCCCATCTCAGGTTTGATTTATTGATTGATTACCATGCTTTCTGTGTCTTCATTTATGTCTTCTATTAAAGATTGTTTAACTGATCCATGTATGCCTGGTATTCTGCTGCCGGAAGAGGGGCAAATCCATTTTCCCCAGCAAGGCGTGCAGCGCCTTCAGAACTTACTACATATTTTGCATAATCCAGCACTTGAGGCTTTTCTTTTGCATAGGCTGCGTTCAGATAGGTAAACACAGGTCTGGTAAAGTTTGCATAGGGCAGGGTTTCGCCAATTGTGTCAAGAGAAGGTTCCACCGGGCCATTGCCAAAGTCAATTTTTACCGCTTTGATGATGTCCTGGTTGGTCACATAATATCCAAAGCCAAAGAAGGAGATAGCGTTTCTATCGTTGCTCACCAAGTCAACCAATGTTGAATATTCCTGCTGTAAATCTGCAGTTTTCACTAGATCCGCTTCGTCCAGCAACACTTCATAGAAAAATTCAAAGGTTCCGTGGTTTTCATTGGGTCCGTAAAATTTGATTTCTTCCTGGGGCCATTCCGGGCGAATGTCTGACCATAACACCTTGTCATCATCCCGATAGGCACCTGCTTTATACATGGTAAGCACTTCTTCTTCCGTCATTTCTTCTGCCCAGTCATTGTCACTGTTGATAACCATGGTCAACCCATCCAATGCCAGTTTGAACTCAAGGATGTCTTCGCCATAGACAAAACCGTTTTCTTCAAGCGCCTGGATCTCTTCATCCTTAATGGCCCTTGAGGCATCTGCAAAATCCAGTTCACCGACAACAAATTTTTTCAGCCCCGCGCTGGAGCCTGCACGCCCCACTTGCACGCTTACATCTGGTTGCTCATTAACCATGTATTCTTCTGCAATGTTTGCCATCAGAGGGTACACTGTGCCGGATCCGTCAACGATGACCGCGCCTTCCAATTCCTGATCAGATGAAACTTCTTCTCCACCATTTGTTTCCGCTGCTTCAGCTGCAGGTTCATCATTTGAACCACCGCACCCTACCGCACTTACCATCAACACTGCCACCAAGAGCAATAAAAAGAACTTCTTCATCATTAACAATTACCTCCCAAGTCAATTTTCGTTTGATTTGTCTTACAAATAGAGTCTACCCCAGAAATCATATGAGAGTGTTATCCCAGGGTTAACCTTATATTAAGAAATTGTAAAGGTGGTTATTGCCTATGAGCTGAATCCCTAAAATATCTATGTAAAGATAGAATGGAATTGATTTTCCCATTAAGACACGGTATGATGGTGTCAATGCTGAATTAAAGGATGTGAAAGAATGACACAGCGAAACAAAGCGAATTTGGCCTTGCTTGGTGTGGCTATGGTCTGGGGCTCTTCCTTTGTACTTTCCAAAGGATCTCTTGAACATATGGCAACCTTCAATTTTTTAGCAATTCGTTTTATCTTGTCTGGACTTATCTGTTGTGCCCTGTTCTATAAAAATATGCGTACTCTCACTAAACGCAGCTTTACCCATGGTGTTATCATCGGTACTGTATTGTTTGGTGCCTATGGTTTATGGGCATACGGCCTGAATTTTACGTCAGCTTCAAAGTCCGGTTTTATCATTGGTTTTTCTGTTGTCATAGTGCCCCTCATTTCGGCTGTAATCCTTAAAAAAATGCCTCCAGCCCCGTCCCTGGCCGGTGCATTTCTGGCGATGATCGGCTTGGCTTTTCTTTCACTGGAAGGTGGTTTTCACCTCCAGAAAGGTGATCTTTTCACCCTTGCCGCTGCTTTCATGTTTGCCCTGCATATCATCACCATCGGTCAGTTTACCCTCACTGCTGATTCCATTGCCCTGGCGGTTGTTCAAATCAGTACCGTTGGTGTGCTCAGCCTTCCCGTTACATTTTTGTGGGAATCTCCCATCATTCCCACCGGGACAGAGGTGTGGGTAAACCTTTCAGTTTTGATTGTTTTATGTACTGCAGTGGCTTACATTGTCCTTAACCATATGCAGAAATTTACATCTCCAACACAAACCGCCCTGATCTTTACCATGGAACCAGTCTTTGCTGCCTTATTTGCTTTTCTCCTTCTTGGAGAAACATTATCTCCCAGAAGTTTTGCAGGCGGTTTTCTTATTCTGACAGGGATGATCATCTCAGAGCTTAATTGGCGGAAAATTATGCTCTACGCCACTTTTAAGCGAAAAAAAGTTTCCGAAACATAAAAAGGATAAAAAACAGCCGCCCATATCAACATAGGCGGCTGTGCTTATTATTCCTTTATTCAACTTCTTCCTGTTCCGGCAAGGCTGGCAATTCAATGGTTATGGGCTCCAAATGTCGCTTCAGGGCATCCCACACCGGCTCAACACCTTCCTTTTTCAAAGCCGACACCGGCAAGATTACTGCTTCCTGTGTCATTCCCAGTTGGTTACGAATTCGTTTCAACTGCTGCATCAATTTTGAACGGGACAGTTTGTCTGATTTCGTGGCAATCACAATGCTTCCAAAACCGTGCTGCTGTATCCACTGATACATCTGTTTATCGTCTCCCGATGGGTCATGACGGCAATCCACCAATAACACAACTTCCCGTAAACTTGATCTGTGGCTTAAATATTTACCAATCATTCCACCCCAGGACTCTCTTTCTTTCTTTGACACTTTTGCATAACCGTAACCCGGCAGGTCCACCAGGTAAAAATGTTGATTGATATTGTAAAAATTAATGGTCCTTGTCTTGCCAGGCGTTGAACTGATTTTTGCCAACTTTTTTCGGTTCAGTAACGTGTTGATCAGGGATGATTTACCCACATTTGACCTGCCAGCCATGGCGATCTCCGGCATGTCAGGCACAGGGTACTGTTCCAGTTTCACATAACTTCCAATAAAAGTTGCCTCTTTAATAATCATTTTTTATCTCCCTGTACCAATGCGTGTTCCAACACCTCATCCATATGATCCACAAAGACAAATTCCATTATTTTGCGAATGTTCTCAGGAATTTCATCCATGTCTTTCTCGTTGTCTTTTGGTAATAACACTTTTTTGATGCCTGCACGTTTGGCAGCCAATACCTTTTCTTTCACCCCACCAATGGGTAACACGCGCCCTCTCAAGGTGATTTCTCCCGTCATGGCCACATCCTTACGAACAGGTATGTTGGCCAGGGCTGAAATCACTGCTGTCGCCATGGTAATACCTGCAGAAGGTCCATCTTTCGGTGTGCCTCCTTCGGGAATGTGTATGTGCAAGTCTTTGTTTGAATGGAAATCAGGGTCAATGCCGAACACTTCAACCCTTGAACGAATATAACTGATCCCCGCCCTGGCAGATTCTTTCATCACATCTCCCAGTCGACCCGTCAATTCCAGTTTCCCTGTGCCCCTCATGGGTGTTACTTCGATGGAGATGGTATCTCCACCCACCACCGTCCAGGCAAGACCTCGGGCAATCCCAACTTCATCTTTAAGAGCAGCCATTTCGTAACGATACTGCGGCGTACCCAGGTATTTTTTCAAGTTGCCAGGATTTATCCGAACAAATTTGATTTTCTCTTCTACGATGCGACGAACCACTTTTCGGCATATATTGGCAATCTGACGTTCCAGATTACGAACACCTGATTCTCTCGTATAGCTGTTGATGATTTCCCGCAGTGCACTTTCAGAAATTTTCAGGTTTTCTGTTTTTAGGCCGTGATCCTTGATTTGTTTTGGCAATAAATATTTTTCTGCAATAGACAGTTTTTCATCTTCTGTATAACCGGGAATACGAATCACTTCCATACGATCAAGCAGTGGTCGTGGTATGGTGTCCATGGTGTTTGCCGTGGTGATAAACATCACTTTGGAGAGGTTGAAGGGAATCTCCAGAAAATGATCTGTAAAGTCATTGTTCTGTTCAGGGTCAAGCACTTCCAATAAAGCAGATGCAGGATCTCCTCTAAAATCATTGGCCAGTTTATCAATTTCATCCAGTAAAAAAACAGGGTTCCGGGTGCCTGATTGACGAATGGAACTGACAATCCTGCCAGGAATCGCGCCAATGTAAGTACGGCGATGACCACGTATTTCTGCTTCATCCCTCATACCACCCAGTGACATGCGCACAAATTTTCGATCCAAAGAACGTGCAACGGATTTGGCAATGGATGTTTTACCTACCCCGGGAGGTCCCACAAGACACAAGATGGGCCCTTTCATTGATTTGGACAGTTGCCTGATGGCCAAATATTCCAGAATACGTTCCTTCACCTTTTCCAATCCATGATGGTCTTCTTCCAGTATCTCTGCTGATCGTTTTAAATCCAAACGGTCTTTCGTTTCCTTGTTCCATGGAAGATTCAATACCCAGTCAATGTAGTTACGAATAACACCTGTTTCCGCAGAAGAAGCCGGTAATTTAGCTAAACGGTCTATTTCCCGCTCGATTTTTTGGTGAATGTCTTTGGGAAATTTAATTTTTTTCAACTGCTTCTTGTAGTTGGAAATCTCCTCCAACACACCCTCATCTTCGCCAAGTTCCTTTTGAATGGCTCGCAGTTGTTCCCTTAAATAGTATTCTTTTTGCACTTTGTTAATCTGTTTTTTAACGCGGGTACTAATTTTTTTCTCAATTTCAAGGATTTCAATTTCTTCCAAAAGAAACCGGTACAGCACTTCCAATCGTTCCATGGGATCAAAAGCCTCCAGAACCTCCTGCTTTTGATTAGGTTTCAAAATGATGTTGGAGGCAACACTGTCTGCCAGGCGTCCTGGATGTTCGATCTCTGTGATGGTCATAAAGATTTCAGGCGAAATTTTGTTGCTGACTTCAATGTACTTTTCAAAAGCATCAATGACACTTCTCATCAAAGCTTCCGTTTCTGTATCCACAAGTTCTTTGCCATCATCCAGTTCTACCCATTCTTCCACTTCCACCATAAAATAAGGTATTTCCTGGACAAACTTTTTAACACGCCCACGCGCGATCCCTTCGACCAAAACCCTGATATTATCACCAGGAAGTTTCAGCATTTGCTTAATACGGGATACGGTTCCCACTTCATACACATCTTCTGAAGTAGGTGAAGTTGTCTCAGCTTCTTTTTGTGATGACAGAAAAATCATCTGGTCACTAACCATGGCTTCTTCCAGTGCGTTGATGGATCGCTCCCGGCCTACATCAAAATGCAAAACCATATAAGGGAACACTGTCAAACCCCTCAAAGGGATTAATGGAAGGTTTTTTAATTCTTTACTGTTATTTTCCTCGTTCATACACGATCATCTCCTTGTAACTTATATCAAATTCCGTTATGCTAGTATCATGGCAATTACCTTGATTTACCAGCTCCTGTTTCCTTTATTGTATTAGTACCCAATAAAGAACAAAATATCAATCAATGACCATAAAATACAGTTTATTATATACTTTTGACATGTTATGTGCAACTTTTTTCTGTCTAAGTCTACATCTTTGCCTCTTAAGGTCCCTTCACAGTGCCTTAAGACGCTGTATCAACTGTACTGTTTTCTTACACAATTCATGTAATGGAGGCTCGTTCAATGAAGGTATCTTTATGGAAACTGTTTACAATTTTTTTGCGTGTTGGCGCCTTTACCTTTGGTGGAGGTTATGCCATGGTACCCATCATTCAAAAAGAATTGGTGGACCGTGCACATTTAATGAATGACGAAGATTTTCTTGATGTACTGGCTGTTTGCCAAAGTTTACCTGGTGCCATTGCCGTTAATGTTTCTACTTATTCAGGCTATAAGATCGCAGGAAAAAAAGGCGCTGCTGCCTGTGTCCTCGGCACCGTTATGCCCGCCTTCGTAATCATCTTGGTTTACGCACAGTTCTACCAGCAAATACGTGACATGGAATTTATGCAGCAGTTTTTCTTGGGTGTACGCCCTGCCATTGTGGCGTTACTTATTGTTTCCCTGATGAAACTCTATCCCTCTGTGCCGAAAAACCCATTTTCCTACAGCATCACTTTCATTACGCTGATCCTTCTCCATTTTGTGGGCCTGCACCCCATCCTCATCATCATTGGTTGTATGCTGGCAGGATTCATCAGTGAGCGTTTAAAGGAGGAACAACTGCCATGATATACTTACAATTGCTCTATACCTTTGCAAAAATTGGATTGTTCAGCTTTGGTGGCGGGTATGCCATGCTGCCTCTCATGGCCAGAGAGGTGGTGGAGTCCCACCATTGGATCAGCTCACAGGGTTTGGTGGACATGATCGCCATTGCCCAGATGTCCCCCGGACCCATATCCATTAATTTGGCCACTTTCATTGGTTACACACAAGCCGGTGTATTGGGCTCGCTTATGGCCACTTCCGGTGTTGTGTTTTTTACGGCATTGCTGGTGCTTGTAGCTGCCAAGGCGTTGTTGGCCAATCCGGATCACATTATAACCCGGGGATTTTTTAAAGGGATCCGGCCAGCTGTTGTTTCCTTTATTGCCGCTGCCATTCTGTCTCTGTATCCAGTGTCTGTACCCGATATGAAAGCGTTCTTTCTCATGCTGGCAGCTTTTCTTGCCTTTGGTAAGTTTAAACTGCCTCCCATACCCATTGTTGTGGCTTCAGGCCTTATCGCTGCATTTTTCTTCTAAAAAATAAACAAGCTGTCAGTTCTTCAATTTGAACTGACAGCTTTTCTTTATGAACTCACAGGTTCTAACCCGGTTAAACCGATTCAGGCACGATGGTTATCGACTGGCCTTGTCGTAAGGTATTCCTGCCGCCCGGGGTGCCTGTGATTTCTTGGAGGTGAAGGCAAGAACAACCAGTGTTGCCACATAGGGAGTCATTTTGTAAAAGTCACTGGGCATCCCCAGTTCCACAAGAAAAGGAATGCCGGAATAAGCTGCTGCAATGGTTTTCATCAACCCAAAGAAAAAGGCAGCTACCAGAATACGGGATGGTTTCCACTGGCCAAAAATCAGGACTGCCAGAGCTAAGAAACCGTAGCCGGATACAGTGGCGTTAAAGTTGGTTGAGGTTGGTACCACAAAGACCAATCCACCAATGCCTGCCAAAGCACCAGATATCAGTACACCGGCATAGCGGATTTTATACACGTTAATCCCCACAGAATCTGCTGCCTGAGGGTGTTCCCCGCAGGCACGAAGCCGCAGTCCAAAACGGGTGTTGTATAACACAAACCAGCTGACCGCCAGAATGATAAATCCCAGGTAAGTGGTTAAGTATGTGTTTTGAAATAATAAGTTGCCGAGTATCGGTATCTCACCCAGCACCGGTACACTGCGAATCCTGAATTGGTTGACAAAAGGAATTTGTTGTACCGTTCTAAGCATTCTTGCCACATAAATAGCAAAAGCGGGGGCAAACATGTTAATGGCCGTTCCGCTGATCACCTGGTTAGCGTTCATATTCACAGAAGCATAGGCATGGGTTAATGAGATCAGCATGCCGGATAAAGCCGCAACAATAATCCCCAATAAAAGGATGGGTTGCCCAGGCAATGCCCCCTGAAAAACATTAATAAAAATGATGCCTGCAAACGCTCCTGTAATCATGATTCCTTCCAGGGCAATGTTAACGATACCACTTCTTTCAGAGAACATCCCTCCCAAAGCCACAATGAGCAGTGGAATGGAAAAGAACATGGTTTGCTGGACAAGGAAGTATACTGTACTCATGAAGCATCGCCCCCTTTCTCAGGAATATCCACATCTGGAAAAATGGTTTTTACGTCTCCGGAAGGTTCGTCTCTTTTTTTGAAAAAGGACTGGATAAAACCTTTTAGCACCAGGGCAAAGGCACTGAAATATATGATAACTGCAATAATTATGTCGATGACTTGTGGCACGAAGTCATAAAGCTGCATGTTAAAGCCACCAACTGTTAAATGGGCCACAAAGATGCCTGAGAGCAAAATGCCTAAGGGATGGCTTAAGCCTAAGAGGGCAACCGGAATTCCGTTGAAACCTTCAATGGCCAGTACATCAATCACCTCAATGCTTTTGCCGGCTCCGGCCAGGTACAAAAGGGCTCCTCCCAAGCCCGATAAGGCACCTGCTATCGCCATTGACATGACGATGCTTCTTTTTTCGTTAATGCCTGCATATTGTGCTGCGTTTCGATTGTATCCGCAGGCTTTTAGTTCGTAACCAAATTTTGTTTTGTCCAACACAATGTAAATCACAACCCCTGCCAAAAATGCAATAAAAATTCCAATGTTAACACTGGAGGCACTGTTGCCTGTGAAAAACAGTTTGTTTAAGCCCGCCTTTGGTAAAACAGCCGTTGAGGCAACACGCAGTGATTGATTACGCAATGAATCGAAGATTGTTTTGACCACCAGGTAATTTACCATGTACATACCAATGTAGTTCATCATAATGCAAGCGATGACTTCATTCACGTTATAATATGCTTTTAACACGCCCGGTACCAGCCCCCATAAGGCACCTGCCAAAAGGGCCGCTGCCAGGGCTACCATCCAATGGGCATGTCCTGGGAGAAAATCCCATCTTACACCAACGTAAACAGCTGCGTAAGCGCCAATGATAAATTGTCCTGCTCCACCAATGTTAAACAACCCGGTTTTATTGGCAAAACCAAAAGACAGTCCTGTCAATATAATTGGTGTGGCAAAGTAAAACACCTGTCCCAAATTTTTCATGTCAACGAATCCACCCAGGAGAATGGCCAGGAATCCCCTGATTGCCTGGCCAGGATTACTGACCAGCAGGATCACCAGACCTACAAAAAGACCCACCAGGATGGCCATAAACGATGACATGAAACTGGAAAACTGTTGGCTGCGTATGTATGTCTTCCAACTGAATTTCATTAATGTTCACCTCGTTTCGAACCAGCCATATAAAGACCCAGGTCTTGGATTGTCACTTTTTCAGGATCCAGTTCCGCAACAATTTCTCCTTCATAAATCACTAATATACGATCGCTGAGATTCATAACTTCGTCCAGCTCCAGAGAAACCAATAGTATTCCCCTGCCCTCATCACGTTCTTCAACCAGGGTTTTATGAATGTATTCGATGGCACCCACGTCCAGCCCCCTTGTTGGTTGTACGGCAATTAAGAAATCCGGGTCCCGGTCAATTTCCCTGGCAACAATGGCCTTCTGCTGATTACCCCCAGACATACTTCTTACGGGAGTTTTGGCTCCCCGGCCGCTTCTGATGTCGAATTTTTCGATCAGCTCATCCGCGTATTCATAGATTTTATCGTATTTCAAAAATCCATTTTCCTGAAAATCTTTTGTAAAATATCGCTGTAACACAAGGTTATAAGCCAAATTATAATCCAGCACCAAACCATGTTTGTGACGGTCTTCAGGAATATGGCCTAACCCTGCATTGTTTCGTTCCCTGATTGAGGTTTTTGTTATATCCTGCCCCTTCATTTCGATTTTACCAGACTCAGGTTGAATCAGGCCTGTTAACGCATAAACCAGTTCTGATTGACCGTTACCATCAATCCCTGCAAGACAGACAATCTCACCGGCGCGCACCTCAAAAGTCACATCATTAACCACCAGTTTTTGGGATAAATGATTTCTGACATTCAAATGCTGTACGCGAGCGATGACATCACCCGTCTTTGCTTCTCCCTTGTTAATCATCAGGTCCACCTTACGGCCCACCATCATCTCCGACATTTCTTCCTTGGTAGTGTCCGCCACTTCCACCGTGTCTATATGCTTTCCTTTGCGTAATATGGTGCAACGATCTGCTACATCCTTAATTTCGTTTAATTTATGGGTTATGAATAGAATGGTTTTTCCTTCTGATACCAATTCTTTCATTATTTTCATCAATTCATCAATCTCCTGGGGAGTTAAGACCGCTGTTGGTTCATCAAAAATGAGTATTTCATTCTCGCGGTATAACATTTTCAATATTTCCACCCGTTGTTGCATCCCCACACCGATATCCGATATGAGTGCGTTAATATCGACTTTTAACCCATATCTTTCTGATAAACGTTGGACACGCTCAGAAGCTTCACTGGTTTTTAATCTTCCACCCTCAACGGTTTCAGCCCCAAGTATAATATTTTCCAATACTGTAAAATTATGTACAAGTTTAAAATGTTGGTGAACCATGCCAATTCCCAACCGGTTGGCATCGTTTGGATTTTTAATATTAACCGTTTCACCGTTTTTCTTAATGATGCCTTTTTCCTGTTGGTATAAACCAAAAAGAACACTCATTAAAGTGGATTTTCCAGCGCCGTTTTCACCCAACAACGCATGAATTTCCCCTTTTTTCAGACGCAGCGTGATATCGTCATTGGCAACAATTCCAGGAAATTCTTTTCTAATATTGCACATTTCAATGATATATTCCATTCCCCTCACCCCTTATCACTGCTTAACAACATGCTATACCACAACGTGAATTGACCATATATTGGATAAAGAGGGGTCTGCGACATGGCACAGATCCCTCTTATTTAACTACTCATGCTACAGTATCAAAAAACAGGATTCTTAGCTTCTGGTGGTGTTTTACCATAAGAAGTTTAGAATGCGTTATCCAGAGAATGTTCAATGGACTAATTAACCAATGTCACCGTTACAGCACTTGTCTCAATATCACCGGCACTCTCAACGTCAGTGTCTACAACCATGCCGCTGGCAATACCATCAGTGTCATTCACAAGTTTGCTGAAGATTGCATCATAATCTGCCTGTGAGAAGCTTTCGAAACGTGATGTTTCCATGGGAAGTGCTACACCGTCATTGGAAGCGTCCATAACCAGGGTTTCACCACCTGGGAAAGATCCGGCATAGTAGTCTTCCAGTACTGAGTAAACAGAAGCACCCAAGCCTTTCATGGCTGAAGTTATAACAGTTTCTGACTCAGCGGACTGGTCAATATCAACACCAATTACTTTGGCGTCAGCCTGCTCAGCAGCAGCCATGACAGAGTTTCCTACAGCTCCGCCAGCAGCGAAAATCACTTCAACGCCTGATTGGAACCAGGAAGCAGCCAATGTTTGAACCTCTGGTGTTGCATCAAATCCACCCGTGTAGTGATAGTTTAAAGAAATGGATCCTGGCTCAAGACCAAGTTCTTCAGCTGCATACTCCGCGCCCTGAACAAAACCATATCCAAAACGAACAACTGCAGGTACGGCCATTCCGCCCATGAAACCTAAGTCGCGGTTTCCGTCCATTACAGCTGCATACCCTGCAAGAAAGCCAGCTTGGTCTTCAGCGTACAAAACACCTACAACATTGTCTTCTGTTCTAAACTCAGAATAATCTGCACTGTGGGGCACACCATCAATCAGGATAAAGTTTGTGTCTGGGTATTCATCCTGTGCAATGAAAATTGGTTCTTCAAAGAGGAACCCAGGTGTCACGATCACTTTTGCGCCGCCTCTAACTGCCAGTTCAATGGCTGAAAGATAAGCATCTGTGCTTTTTTCAGAAGGCTGGTAGTACTTGTGAGAAACGTCATTGTCCACAGCATAATCTCTCATGCCTTCCCAAGATCCTTGGTTGAAGGACTTATCATCGATGGTTCCGATGTCTGTGATGAGAGCCAGTTCAAAGGTACCGTCTTCTGCCGGTTCTTCTGTTGCTGGTTCTTCTGCTGCTGGTTCTTCACCTGCTGGTTCTTCTGGTGCCGGCTCCTCTGCAGGGGCTGGAGATCCACATGCCGCCAGTGACAAGGTCATCATGAGGATCAGTAATAAGGCAATACTTTTTTTCATTTTTTTCCCTCCTGATCATTTTTATATGTGATTAACTTGAACGAAGAGCTTGAATCGCTCATCATTCAAGGTCGTACCAGGTTATTAATACCCAGAAGTTTCTCCTTTAGTCAAAAGAGATACTGCACTACTGGTGCCGATTCTGTCACAACCTGCTTCAATGAATTTAATCAAGTCTTCTTTTGAGCGTATGCCACCCGCTGCTTTTATTTTCACTTCAGGTCCGATGTGTTTTTTAAAAAGCAGGATGTCTTCGTACACTGCCCCATCGGTACCAAACCCTGTTGAAGTCTTAATATAATCGGCCCCACCCCTGGTGATCAGATCGCACAAAATAACTTTTTCGTCTTCTGTTAAATAGCAGGTTTCTATGATCACTTTTAGAATTTTGCTTCCAATGGCGCTTTTGACACTTGCGATTTCATTAACAATTTTATCATGGTCACCATTCTTCATATCACCCAGGTTAATGACCATATCAATTTCATCTGCTCCGAGTTTAACAGCCTCTTCAGCTTCCGTAACTTTAACCTTAGTTGTATGGTACCCCAAGGGAAAACCTATGACTGTACAAATTGTAAGGTCTCCTGAAAAAGTTTGTTTGATGCGGCTGACATAAGAAGGTGGTATACACACAGAAGCAGTCTGGTGCTCAATGGCTTCCCTGCATAATGTCTGTATGTCTCCCCAGCTGGCTGTTGGTTTTAACAGTGTATGATCCACATGCTGTAAGATCTCAGCATTGTCCATGTTATCCCTCCTTTACATCTGTATTACACTTCTATGGTACTGGATTTTAGTAAACATGTCAACAAATTCTTGGATTATCTTGACATTTGCATCGAATAGTTTGCATAATATTACATTCTTATGCTTTAAACTAAATATTATGTTGATTTATTTTCATTTTATATCTATAATGTTACTATGTAAACATTATATTTTGGGTTGCAAAATGTCGATGAGCTGGGAGGTGTTGTTATTGGGTAAAAGGGAATCACGTATTCATTCCTTGACAGAGATCTTGCAAAACAAGGGTTTTGTTTCCATAAAAGAATTATCAAAACACTTTCATGTGTCTGAAATGACCATTCGCAGGGATTTGATCGTTCTGAAAAAAAACCATGTGGCAGAAAATGTTGGAGGAATCGCTTTTTATCGCCCATCATCCTCCTACTCACTAAATGACCCTGATTATAACCTTTCCGAAGAATTAGTGAAACAAAATATCCAAAAAGACAATATTGGCCGTTTTGCTGCTTCCCTGATTGATAAAGATGACATTGTCATCATCGACACCGGCACAACGACTGAAAAAATCGCACCTTATATACCTGAAAACCAGAACATCACTGTTTTGTGCTATAGTACAAACATTTTGCAGGAACTTCACCCCAAAACCAGTATCCATTTGCTTTTTGCAGGTGGGTTCTACCATCCAAAAACCCAGATGTTTGAAAGTTCTCAGGGAATAAGCTTTATCCAAAGCATTCGTGCTAAAAAAGTCTTCATCTCTGCAGCAGGCATTCACCCGGAACTGGGGATTACCTGTGTCAATAGCTATGAAGTACCCACAAAACATGCTATTCTAAAATCATCATTGCAAAAAATACTTGTGGCAGATTCCAGTAAATTTGATAAAATAAGGCCTGCCTATTTTTGTGATTTACAGCAGATTAACACCGTCATTACTGATGACGGCATTTCGCCCCATTGGATGGATTTCATGGAATCAGAAGGAATTCAGATTCATATTGTTCCCTCTGTCAAATAATATAGTTTAACGACACGTTAAAACTCCCCTTAGCTATCCTGATTTTTTGCTTCAGGCTTCTGCTAAAAGGGGAGTTTTCTTTCTTCGTATTAAATCTTTACCCACCAGCAATGGGGTGAATAATTTTAACATCATCTCCATCGTTGATGGGAGTTTCAGCGTACATCTCTTCTTCAATAAACTGGCCGTTAACACGCACGATGAGCATAGGGTGTGTGTATCTCTTTTTTTTGATCAAACTGCTGACTGTCATGCCTTCGTCATAGGTTTCCCGTCGATTGTTTAGTTGGATCACTTACATCACCTAATTCATTTGATTTACTGGTATGGCTTAACCAGCTCGATTACTTCCGGATAATCCATGCCCAACGCTTGCAGGTGCTCGATGGTTGGCACACCACTTTTTGTCCATCCCCGTCTTTTGTAAACTGCGTCTGTCAGTTCCTCAAACTGTTGCTCTCTGTACTGGCGGTGAAGAGCTATTTTTTCCTCCACTGATTTACCTTCAGGATCAATCCCCATTTTTTCTTTCAGCTGCTGATCGTAACGATCCTGACGGGAGAAATATTCTTCTTTTGTGGCAGGTCCCAGGGAGCGATAAGGGGGTTTGTCAAATTCCCTTGTCCCAAAGCCCAGCTTCAAAGCAAACACACGCTGGAAGTTATAGACTCTTTCTGATTGACGAATCAACTCTTCCTTGTCAATGTTTTTTCCCGTCACGCTATTGTATAGTTCAACGTAATTCTGGACATGCTCCGGTACTTTTGCCGGCTCATCTGTTTGTTTATTGTCTGCAGGTTCAATGTCATTCCAGGGTAATTTACACAGGCCCTGTAGTCCGAACCATGTTCTGAACATGGGGAAGTAGTGCAGGGCTTCCGCCTTGTCTTCAAAGGTGGGAATCAGGTTGTTGACCATGTCTGTAAAGATGACCCAAGCCTCGTCATGCTGTGGTCCCTTGTTGGTCAGTGCATAGCCACCCTGCTGTGCCAGGGACTCTTTGGACATGTACTGGGAGTATTCCATGCCTTTACATTCCATGCCAATGGCCTCCAGGAAGTCTTTATCGGCACCATACTCAGCGACAAACCTTTTCTTCAGTTTTTTAACGCCCAGGCCTGCATATTTTCCGAATCCTTCGCCTTTGGCCACCTGGTGCAATAATTCCATGGCCGCATCCCGGTTACCGAAGACCAATTCCAATCCACCGGTTATGTCTTTGTTAATGATGTCATTTTCGTAACATTCCATCAGGAACGCCACGGTGGTGCCCCAGGAAATGGTATCGAGGCCATAGGTATCACAATAAAAGTTGCATTCAAAAACATAGTCCATGTCAAAAATACCACAACAACTGCCGACACCGGCAACGGTTTCGTATTCTGCCCCATCCACCAATACCTTATGACCTTTGTAAGGTCCTGTTTTTAATTCAAAATTGTCACATGCTTTGGCACATGCCAGAGAACACCCATACCAACACCCATCTGGTACATTTTGCGTTACATATGTCTTTAAAATATCAGAACTGATTCTCCATGTTTCCGGGTTATACCCATATTTGAAATTGTTCACCGGAAGCAGGTCATAATCATTCATGATTTCCACCAGGTTGGCTGTTCCCACCTGACGTTTTCGCGTTTGAATGTCATCATAATCGTGAATTTCTTTGTGAAGCTTTACACCCAGTTCCTGGATTTTCTTCAGGTCAGCAGGATGGTTAGAGTCTCCCCGAACACCTTTGTACTTAATCACAATGGCCTTCACTTTTTTGTGTCGAAAAACAGTGCCGATGCCTCCTCGCCCTGCTTGTTTAAGCCGTTGACCACCTCTTCGCTTGTCATAAAAGCTAAAGTTCAACAACCCAATCATAGCGTGTTCAGCGGCGGCTCCGGAAGATACCACGGAAATGTTTCGTTTGTCTTCTTCGTCATCAGCGTAGAGGGCTGTTAGTTCCTCTGCAAGAATATGACTGTTCAGCTCTTCCAATGGAGCTTTTTCAATGCTGATGGCACCTTCATTACCGTTAATATAAATGATAATTTCTTCTTCTGATTTACCCTGAAGTTCGAGCACGTCCCAGCCTGAAAATTTTAGCAGCGGCCCGAAATGGCCTCCCACATTACTGTCCACCACACTGTCAGTGGTTGGCGACAGGCTTACCACCAGAGATTTTCCAGCCCCTGGGTATTGGGTAATGCCACCGATGGGTCCTGGCGAAATAACAATTTCATTTTCAGGATCATTCCATTTTGTGTCTTTATTGACTGCATTCCAAAGATACCAGAGGCCGAAACCTTTACCTCCAATAAATTTATCTTTTATTTCTTCAGTGATTTCTTTTTCAGCAATGGTATTGTCGCTGATGTTTATATACAAGGTCTTATTTGTGTAACCTTTATCCACCGCTGCCGGGGAATACTTATAGGTTTTCAGCACCTGCCGGGCCGCTTTGATTTCCTGAATTCTTTCAGGAGATATATGCTGCGTCATCTCTTTGTTGCCTCCTTTCAACGTTCTATTTTGATTCAATATAAATGGCTTCTGTGGGACACTCTTTTGCACACAGGCCGCATGCCACACATTTGAAAGGCACCAGCTCATCGTCGTGGGTTCTCATGGACAAAGTAGGACAAAAACCAACACACACATAGCAACCCACACATTTTTTCGCGTCAATCATGACAACACCCTGCTTATTCCGATAAATGGCTTCTTCGCTACACGCAGCTATGCATTCACCACATTGGTTACATACATTAATGGTCCAATCACGGGTTGCGCTGGCATCGTCATTGATAACAATCCTGGATTTGGTTCGGTCATCTGTCTTAAAGTATGCCTTTGAACAAACGCTTTCACAGGCATTGCACTGAATACATCGTTCTTCCATTTTTTCCAGTAATTTCATTAGGTTTCACCTCTCTTCAATTCTTCCAATCACCTTTGCTTAACCAACCTTATTATACATGATGTGACCAGCCCTAGACAACCGAGGGTTCAAAGATCAATTTACCTTCCTCAAATCTGTTTAACGTCAAACCTTCCACGGGAAGGGACATTTTTTCTCCCAGAATGTACTCTGACATGATCACGCCGGTGGAGGGTCCAAACATAAACCCATGACCGCTAAAGCCGGCAGCTACATAGAACCCTTCCACTTCATCCACCGGTCCATAGATTGGTTGTCTGTCAGGTGACATGTTGTATAAACCAGCCCACTGTCGAAGTACACGGATGTTTTTCAGCGGAGGTAGTATGCGTGTCACTGTTTTGGCCATTTCATCCAAAAATTGCCAGCTGCTGGTTACTCGAAGGTCCTTTGGTTCATTCTCGTCACCGCGTCCCATGATAATTCCCCCATGGGGTACCTGCTGACAGTATAAATTAAGGGAGAAGGACATAACCATGGGTTTCAGTATTTCATCAATAGGTTCTGACACCAGAATCTGATGTCTTTCAGAGTACAACGGCAGATCCACGCCTGCCATTTGTCCAATCTTTTGAGCCCAACCACCGGCTGCATTGACAACAACATTGGTGGAAATGTACCCTTTATTGGTTTTAACCCCTACAATCTTTCCTTTTTCAACCATGATATCAGTGACTTCTGTGTAGGTGCAGATTTTCGCTCCCAATCTTTTTGCAGCGTTGACATATGCCTGGGTTGCATGGAAAGGATTTAAATGACCATCCTTCTGGTGAAAGGCACAACACACCAGTCCATCAGTGTTAAGAAATGGGACAATTTCTTTAGCCTCATCCAGGGTGAGTAATTTTGAGTCTATCCCAAGGGAATTTTGCAGTTTAATGTTCTTTTTGAACTGATCCTCTTCTTTTTCAGTGCTGGCCAGAAGCAAATAGCCTCCTTGTTTGAATTCAATGTCGTGCTCGTATCCCAATTCTTCCTGGGCCTGTTCGAACATCTCGCAGGAGTGTTTTGATATAATGCAGTTCATTTCAGTACCCCATTGCTGACGAATGCCTGCACCACATCGACCCGTTGCCCCACTGGAGATGTACTCTTTTTCAACTAACACAATATCTTTTACACCTTTTTTTGTCAGGTAATAAGCCGTAGCCGCGCCTGATATACCTCCACCAATGATCACAACTTCTGCTGTTGTTTTCATGATTCCTCACCCCTCTCAGCTGTTTTGGCTATTTCGCCCAGCTTGACAGATTTAATTGGTGGACGGTACGTGCCCAGGGTCAATTCTTCCATGGATTTCCCCGTCATCATGGAGATCTCTCTCAATATAATCTGTCCACAGGTTTTTCCCTGGCAGGGACCCATGCCAGCCCGGGTAAGCCTTTTTATTTCATCAACAGTTGTATAACCATCTTCAACCATTTGACGGATGTCCCCCAGTGTGACATCTGAACAGCGGCACACGATGGTTTCATCGGCCCTTGTGTCTTTCCTGGGTTGTGGTTTCATAAAAACCACCTCTTTCGCAAATGCTTTTTTCACCGCCAGCCAAAGGACGGGTGTTTTGTCCATCATTTTAGAATTTTGAACCTTTTCAACCCTGACATCCACAAGTTTGTTACCTTCCCGGTCAAGTCCATCCACAATGTCTCCTGCCACCGGCAACGGTAGAAATTCATAGGGAATCCGAACCATGGCTTCTTCATCAGACCAGGTCATATCCAGCACCCGTATGGCAAGGCCCGGGCATTTACTGATGCACAGACCGCAGCCGTTGCAGTTATCATGGTCTACATTTGGTAAATCATTGATATCGATGAACTCTTTGATGGCGTTCTGGTTACAAGCCGTATAACACGGATTGCAAGGAATTTCCCGAAAACATTCCACAATCACCACTGGCCCTTTTTTCAATCGTTCTTCGCTGGGAAAGACTTTTTCTATCTCTTCCGGTGTGGCAACGCCGGTTTTTTCCAACATCATCTGCACCTCCTTTTTATTTTCCAGGTACCGCTGCCATGGCCTGTCCTTTACGGGACGCATTTCCAGGAGCCTGTCTGGTTATTTGTTCAATTCCCTGGCGTATGCGAGCTCCTTCAGGGCCTGAACGCAGGGATCTTAACTGTTCCTTCAAGTCTGTCTTACGTTCAGTGAGGGTGTCACTGGAGTAGCCTAACCATTCAGCTGCTGATAAACCGGCCAGGTAACCTTCAACCATGGCACTGCTGGCTTCTTCAATACCCCCTACATCACCTGCTACAAAAATGCCTTCCTGTGTGGTCATCATGTTTTCATCCCGCACAGGAACAAAGCCGCTTAGGCTGGCTACATATTTAATCTCACAACCTGCCTGGTGCAATAATTCTGAAAGAGGCGATAAACCCACGGATATGCACAGTACATCCACTTCAATTTCTTTCTCGGTGCCGGGTACCTGTTGCCATTTTTCATCTAACTGGATCATGGTTACCCCTGTTAATCTGTCGCTGCCATGAGCTTGTTTCACAGTGTGGCTTGTGTAGATGGGAATCCCCATCCTGCGAACTTTGGATGCATGAACCAGATAGCCGCCAATTTTCGGTGCGGCTTCCACGATGCCAGCCACATTAACCCCAGCCTGTGTCAATTGATAACTGACAATTAGACCTATGTTGCCTGCTCCAACCATCAATACATTGTTCCCAGGCTTAACCCCATACACGTTCATCAGCGTTTGTACTGCTCCTGCTCCGTATATTCCTGGCAAGTCATTGTTGGGAAAACCAAGGAATTTTTCACTGGCGCCTGTGGTTACAATAATGGATTCCGGCTTTACCTTGAGATACCCTCCATGGCGCTCTTCCAGTGTGACAACCCCATCTTCGTAAATGCCAATCACCGTGGTTTCTTTCATCACTTCCACATTTTCAAAGGTACCAATCTTTTCAATGAGAAGTTTCCCAATATCAATGCCCCTGGTGGAGGCATATTGTTTTTCCGATCCAAAGAACATATGCGTCTGTTTTACCAGCTGCCCTCCCAGGGCATCATCTCTTTCCACAAGCAACACCTTCGCACCCATCTCTGCTGCATTCAGCGTCGCACAAAGTCCTGCGGGGCCTCCACCAATCACCAGAATATCTGCTGTCTTCACAGGATCATCCCCTTTCCTTTCTGGGTGTTGACAACCATACCTTCCTGTAGTTTTTCAACGCATACCTTTACATTAGGCTCTCCATTAACTTCCATCATGCAGGAAGAGCAGTTGCCAATGGCACAGAAAAACCCTCTCGGTCGATGTTCCTCAATGCTATGGCTCAGTACATGTATTCCAGCAGCATGAAGGGCTGCAGCAATGGTTTCACCTTCATATCCTTCAACCTTTTGACCATCGAACAAAAATGTAACCTTCTTTCCTCTGTTAAATGTTAACACCGGATGGGATTCTATTCTCAAGGTTTACATCCCCTTTTCTCATAAAATATTTAATGTGATTACATTGTAATTGCGTATGTTAATTTTATAACTTATCAACCTGTGTCTATCCTGCTTTCATAGCAACTATCGCTTGTATATAACTAGCTTCTTAGGGTGAATCCATGTTTCAAGGGATCATCCGGATCTATCACAAAATGATTAAACCCTGTTATGTAGGCACTTCCCGTGATTTCCGGTGAAACAGCTTTCCGATGGCCAACCTCCGTTTTTCCCAGCAGCCGGCCTTTGAACATAGTCCCTAAAATGCTCTCATACACAAACGTTTCATTCAAATTTAATTTTCCCTGGTGATACAACAATGCCATTTTTGCACAGGTACCTGTACCACAAGGTGATCGGTCAACTTGCCCGTTTCCAAATATAACTGCATTTTTAAGTGTCGCTTGTTTGTTTGTAGGTCTATCATACACCTCAACCAAATCAATGGAATGAATGTGTGAATGTAATGGATGCTGAACTTTAATTTGCTCGTTCAATGTTTTTCTAAGCAATATTCCCTTCTCAATGAGTTGCTGTGTGTTGGATCGGTCTACTTTGACTTTCATTTCCTCAGCCGATACGATGGCAAAGTAACTGCCTCCAAAAGCAATAGCCAGGGTAACGTCGCCAGTACCAGGAAGATGTATCTTCACGTTATCCTGTTCAACGAAAGCAGGTACATTTTCAAAAGACACCGACTCAACAGAAGTGCCTGCCACTTTTGCCCTTGCCTTTACCAGTCCTGCAGGCGTTTCAAATGTAACATGGGTTTCCGGTTCCATCATGGCCATCATACCGGTTTCCAGCACCACTGTTGTGGCCCCTATGATTCCATGACCACACATGTTCAGATAGCCTCCGCCATCCATGAAAACAATGCCAAAATCTGCCTCAGGATTTGCTGGTTGTACCAGAATAGACCCAAACATATCATCATGCCCACGAGGTTCCAACATAAGGGCTTGTCGCAGCTCATCCTTTTCCTTTTCCAACCAGGCTTTTTTATCTGCCACAGTATTGCCTTTGGCATTGATGCCCCCCACAACGACACGGGTAGGTTCCCCCATGGTGTGGGAGTCCACTGTGCGTATTGAACCGATCAGTTGCATTGATATCCTCCTTAGGTGGATCATATTCTGCCGGGAGCAAATAGATTGCTCCCGACACTATCGTCAGTAGATGTTCGCAGAGCTATTTTTTAACTCCAAAAGCCTTATGCATGAAAAAGGCAAATCCGCCACCGTACAATCCCAAAATTAAAATCATAAATACAATAGAACCTGGAGTCATCTTTAACCCTCCTTCTTCATGGATGCCTGTGATTGTTTTTCAAGATCAAAAGTCCCCGGGCGAATCCAGTTGGCCATTTTATCATTGAGGGCTATCAGAATGATTGCACCAACACCCCACTGGAAGAACATGGTGCCAGGTGTAAAGACTTCAAACGGTTTCCACCATTCCCCTGGGTACCAGCCAATTGACTGCCAGGTCCACCAACCGAATATCACTGCAAAGACAGCAGGGAAGATTCGAATCATCATTGACCACCAGGGGCCAATGACCATATCACTGTGGGCATGGTTAATGTCTTCATTTCGTACTTTTTCCACCCCATATTTCATGATGGCCACAGAGATCAACAATCCACTGATGAGCAGACCAACTCCCCATACCCAGTCTTGGTTGTCCAGGAAACTGATGCTGTAGGCAGAAGGTACGCCCACCAGAAAACCAGCTACACAGACATAAATGGTTGCCTTACCACGTTCCCATCCAGCGTCCATCAGGTTCAGTACACCAACCTCGATCATGGACAACAGAGAGGACAAGGCGGCAAATGCCAGTGCCAGGAAGAAAATAACAGCCACGATGGTACCACCGGGCATTCTGGCAAACAAAGCACTTAAGTATACGAAGATTAACCCGTTGTTACCGGAACCCATGGCTGCCTGAGCGGCTTCAATAGTGGGTGACAAAGAGTAAACCGTTGGCAGAATTGCCATGGCGGCAATCAGGCCCACCAATACATCACCAAACCCAATGATGAAACAGTTCACCGACAGGTCTTCTTCGTCTTTGGTATAAACTGCGTAAGTCATTAGTAATGCCCAACCAGCACCTGTTGACCAGGCTGCCTGGGTAAAAGCTTCCAGCCACACTTGACTTCCCAATAGCACCTCCAGGTTAGGTGTGAATAGATACACCAAACCGTCAGCTGCTCCTGGAAGGGTTACACCACGTAACATAACCAGGGTTAACAGAACAAATAAAGTGGGTACCATGATTTTGGTCACTTTCTCGATACCAGCGGTAACACCCTTGTAAATGACAATGGCACCAAAAAACATGGCTATGCCGTGAAATAATATGGTTTGAGCAGGTGAATCCAGGAAATTCAACCAGATACTCTCTGTCACCTCAGGTGTTATATCAGGACCAGAAAAAGTGCCTTGCAGTGACAGAACCAAGTATTTCATTGTCCATCCTGCAACAACAGAATAATAAAACATAACACCGAGGGCCACAAGCGCCAACCAACCGCCAACCCAGGTGAATTTCTTGCCCATGAAATCACGCATGGCACCAATGGTCCCTAAGCGTGTTTTTCTGGCAATGGCCATCTCAGCCAACAACAGTGGGATCGCATACACAAACATGGCCACTGTTAACGCGATGAGGAAAGCACCTCCACCGTTGGCTGCAGCTACACGGGGAAATCTCCATACATTACCCGTTCCAACAGCCATACCAATACCTGCTGCCACAAATCCAAACCTGGTTGCAAACGTTTCAGCTTTTTTCTGTTGCATATTTCTCGATTCCTCCTTTTCGCATTAAGTAACTTTCTAAATGTCGGTCAAGGACAATGCTGACCTCCTTTCAGTATAATTCCGCATCAGACTGATCAACAGATTCATCCACACCCCCTTATTAATGCAAATTTGATGCCATGTAAATGCAATAATATCATCTGCGGTAGGAAACAGTATTTTCAACATTTTGATTATATTTTCATTCGTACTACCTTTACACCCTTGTGTAAATTTGTCAGTTTTTCGACGTTTTTTCGATTCAATTTTCCAAATATTTTATTCATTCCGTGATTATTGCCTGGAAATCAACACATGTGTCTTCCGACAAATGTGTCTTATTTTCGACAGTTGTTTCAGTTACCTTCTCAGCCTCACCGTATTTGCGGCAAATTATTGACTTGATACATGTTAAGTTTTTAGTGTCTTTATCCTGCTTCTTTCGCACTATAGCTCATTTATTTTTTGTGATTGCGTGATTTTCGCAATACTTTTTTTCTTGGCAGCAGGAATTTACAATACAATATTAAGTTGTCAGTTATCTGACGTTTCGCCATCTTTGCTGAGTTTATAATACAATGTGCTTCTTGGAATGCCCAACATTTTGGCAGCCTGGGATTTATTTCCCCCCGCTTTTGCCATGGCCTCCCGAATCAGGTTTTTTTCTACATAATCAAGACTTTCTGTCATGTTCTCGTTTCTGTTGTGATCTAAACCATGAAGTTCCACAGCATCACGAATATAACCGGGTACCAACTCCCTGGAAATGGGCTGTCCGTCACTTATGACCACCATGTACTCTACTGTGTTTTTTAACTCTCGAATATTACCTGACCAATCGTATGCCAGGAGCACATCGTACACATCGCGCTGAACGTTGGGTACCTTTATACTGTTTTCCCTGCATATGTCCTGTAAAAAGTCGTTAAAGAGAACAACAATATCCTCTCGTCTTTCTCGGAGAGGCGGCAAATTGATCTCGACAACATTTAGCCGGTAGAAAAGATCTTCTCGAAACCGTCCTTCCTTCACCAATTGTTTAAGGTCATGGTTTGTGGCAGAGATCACCCTCACATCAACAGAGGTATGTTTGTCAGATCCAACACGTCGTACTGCGTTTTCCTGAAGCACCCTCAATAGTTTTGCCTGTAACTCGATGGCTAAATCACCTATTTCATCCAAAAAAAGCGTTCCTCCGTCGGCCAATTCAAAATAGCCTACTTTTCCAGTTCTAAGAGCGCCTGTAAAGGCTCCTGCCACATATCCGAAGAATTCGCTTTCAAATAAACTGGATGGTATAGCACTGCAGTTAACCGGCACAAAAGGGCCCACTCTTTTGCTGTTATCATGGATTGCCCGGGCAAAAACCTCTTTGCCTGTCCCACTTTCACCAGTGATCAGCACACTCGTGTTGGTTCTTGAAACATGCCTGGCCAGCTGAATTCGGTTTTGTATAACCGGATTTTTACCCTGGATTTTACCAAGGGAAAAACCTCCTCGTTTGATCTTTTCCATCTCTTCTTTTAAGAGGTGAATCTGAGTGGTTGCATTTTCAAGTTCGCTGGTCATTTTTTTATATTCAGTAATATCCTGCTCCGTTGATACGACTCCCAGAAAGTCACTATCAATCATAATTGGCAACGCACTGATAATGACATGATAATTTGGTTTTGGTGAATGGTATACATTTTCAATGGGAATTTTGCTGTCTAATACTGATAAACTAAGTGCATTAGGAAAATAATCCTCCAGTTTCTTGTCCAGAAGTTCTTCGGCAGGTATGTTGTAAATTTGCTCAGCCCTTTTGTTCCACACCCTGATTTTACCAAATCGATCTGTCACAGTGACAGCTTCATGCATGCAATCGATGATTTCCATGTATTGTTGGTTAACATTTTCCAAATGCCTGTAATAGATGTTCAAAATGGCATCAATACGAATGATTCCCCGAAGTTTCGTGCCTTCATAAACCGGAAGCCGTCCCACTTTTTTCTCTATCAGCAATTGTCTCGCCCTTGTAATAAGAGTGTTGGACTGTATGGTGATCACTGATTTTTTCATGCACTTTTCCACAGGCATCCCCATGGAAACGCCACTTTGTCTGGCCTGCGACACATCTTTGTAGGTTAATATCCCCAGGATTTCATCTGAACCAGGTTTCATGATTAGCACTTCTGATATATTGACATCCAACATTTTGTTGATGGCTTCCTGCATGCTCGTTCCAGGACTCATTCGCAGGATGTTATCCGACATCATCTTGCTCACAGGGTATTGTAAAAGCTGACTCTCCAACATGTTTGCACGCTCCTCTTTTATTAGACCCACTTCAGACCCTCATCAATCATGTTCATGTTTTATCCCATGACTACCACCGCTAAGACTCTCTTTTTTCCAAGAGGGAGATTAGCGGTGCTCCGTCCCTCGATGAACAAACTTTTTGACCGATTGTTGACTGATTGTACAAATATTCGACACACAGACCCTCAATTCCTGCTTCTGACAAGGCATTCGACAGAATTATTTGTATTTTTTCGTTAAAAAAACAGCAGAACTTTGCAGCTCTGCTGTTGGTCTTTTATATGCTATGACGCAGTTTCTTCCTTCACCTTTTTCTTGCTTTTATTTTCAGGTTTTTGTAAAATAATGGTCGGCGTCACATTGTTTTTTACCGTTTCTTTTGTAATGACCACTTTCTCAACATCGTCACGAGAGGGAATATCATACATAATTTCCATCATGATGTTTTCCATGATCCCCCGAAGTCCCCTTGCACCGGTCTTCGTTTCCTTTGCTTTCTTGGCAATCAGCTCATAAGCGCCTTTCTCGAAATCAAGGGTAACCTGATCCAGTTCGAAAAGTTTCTGATACTGCTTAACCAGAGCGTTTTTCGGTTCTGTCAATATACGGATAAAGGCATCCTCATCAAGCAGGTCAAGGGTGGCCACCACTGGCAGTCTTCCCACCAGTTCAGGAATTAATCCATATTTCAACAAGTCTTCCGGTAATATCATTTTAAGCAACACACCAATGTCCAGTTCTTCTTTGCTCTGAATTTCAGCTCCAAAGCCCATGGCTTTTGTTCCAACTCTTTTTTGAATAATTTTTTCGATACCGTCAAAAGCACCACCGCAAATAAACAGGATATTGCTGGTGTCAATCTGAATGAACTCCTGGTGCGGATGTTTTCTGCCTCCCTGAGGAGGAACAGAGGCAACAGTACCTTCCAGAATTTTCAACAATGCCTGTTGAACGCCTTCGCCGCTGACATCACGTGTGATGGATGGATTTTCTGATTTTCGCGCAATTTTATCCATTTCATCGATGTATATAATTCCTTTTTCAGCCTTTTCGATGTCATAATCTGCTGCCTGTATAATTTTCAGCAGAATGTTTTCCACGTCTTCCCCCACATAACCTGCTTCTGTCAAGGAGGTGGCATCGGCAATGGCAAATGGTACATTTAGCAGTTTCGCCATTGTTTGAGCCAGCAGGGTTTTACCCGAACCGGTGGGTCCCAGCAGTAAAATGTTGCTTTTTTGCAGGTCCACGTCGTCGGTTTTATTGTCTGCATTGATCCGTTTATAATGATTATAGACCGCAACGGACAGCGTTTTTTTCGCATGTTCCTGCCCGATGACATACTGGTCCAAAATATCCTTGATTTCCCTTGGTTTTGGCAGGTCCATCAAGTCAACCTCGATGGTATCGTCCAGCTCTTCCTGAATGATTTCTTGGCACAGCTCAATGCACTCGTCACAAATATACACATTTGGGCCGGCGATCAACCTTCTCACCTGGTCCTGTGATTTTCCGCAAAAGGAACATTTCAGCTGTTTTTTTTCTTCATAGCGTGCCATGATTACACCTCATTTACTCATTTCCTGGACGTGATTACTTCATCAATCAATCCATAGTTTTTCGCTTCTTCCGCTGACATGAAGAAGTCACGGTCAGTGTCTTTTCTGATTTTTTCCAGCGCCTGTCCTGTGCGTTCTGCCAATATTTCATTAATAATATCACGCATCTTTAAAATGCGGTCGGTATGAATCCGAATGTCTTCAGCCTGGCCCCGTGTACCACCAAGGGGCTGGTGAATCATGATCTCTGCATTAGGCAATGCAAATCGTTTCCCTTTGGCACCTGCGCCTAGCAAAAAAGCGCCCATACTGGCTGCCATACCAATGCAGATGGTCGACACACTGGGTTTCACATAATTCATGGTGTCATAAATCGCCATCCCCGCTGTAATGGATCCGCCCGGGCTGTTGATGTATAATTGAATGTCCTTGTCCGGATCATCGGCTTCAAGAAAAATCAACTGTGCCACGATGAGCCCTGCTGTTACATCGTTGATGTCTTCGTTTAACAGAATAATTCTATCTTTTAATAAACGGGAATAGATATCGTATGAACGCTCTCCCCGGTTGGTTTGTTCAACAACTATCGGCACTAATGACATATCTCAATCCTCCATTACTCGGTCTCTACCGCTTCCTGTGCCTGCTCTGTTTCTTCCTTTTCTTTTATCGTAGCATGTTCTACGAGAAAATCAATGGTTTTTCTAAGTGTCACATTGTCGGCAAACACTTTTTTATCATGTTTGGCAGCAGTTTCCTTAAATTTATCAACGTCCTGGCCATATTGTTTGGCCAACACTTCAATTTCCTGTTCTATTTCATCTTCTGTTGCTGAGATTTCTTCCATCTTTGTGATTTCATCCAGCACCATCTGATCCTTAACATTTCTTTCAGCATCCGGTTTCATTCGCTCACGCAATTCCTCTTCTGTCGATCCCGTCATTTGATAATATAGGTCCAAACTGATTCCCTGAGAAGTCATCTGATAGCTGAAATCCTGCATCATTCGGTCAATCTGACGGTCAATGACCGCTTCCGGAATATTTACAGCCACTTTATCTGTCACAGCTTTAATCACATTTGCTCTTAATTCCTGTTCTTCTCCTTCTCTAGCAGCTGCTTCCTGACTTGCTCTGATATCTGCCTTCAGTTCTTCCAGTGTGTCGAATTCAGAAACATCCTTTGCAAATTCGTCATCAAGTTCAGGCACTTCTTTTTCTTTAATTTCATGAATTTTCACCTTGAACTGGGCTTCTTTTCCTGCCAGCTCTTCTGCCTGGTACTCTTCCGGGAATGTAACAGTAACAACCGATTCCTGCCCAATTTCTCTTCCAATGAGTTGTTCTTCAAAACCGGGGATAAATCTTCCGGAGCCAATTTCAAGGTTTTGTTTTTCTGCTGTGCCCCCCTGGAATAATTCACCGTCAACACTGCCCTCGTAGTCCAGTATTACTTGGTCACCGTCCTTAACAGGTCTGTCCTCGACAGTGATGATGCGAGCGTTCTTTTCCTGCATCTCCTTTAAAGCTGCTTCAACAGCCTCCTCTGTTACAGGGTGCTCAACTTTTTCAACCTCAACCCCCTTATAACCCTCGACCAGTACTTCAGGCATGATTTCAATGTCGGCAATAAAAATAACTTCTTCGCCTTTTTCCATTTTTTCAATGTCCACCTGTGGCTGGTCAACCGGATCCAGGTCGTGCTTTTCCAATGCAGCTTCATAGGCTTCAGGAAATGATAAGTTAATGGCTTCTTCAAAAAATATTTCTGTTCCGTAATGTAATTCAACTATTTTTCGTGGTGCTTTCCCTTTTCTAAAACCTGGAATGTTAAACCGGCTTCGCATTTTATGATAAGCCTTGTTAACGGCTTCCTCAAATTTTTCCGGACTCACGGCAATCCGCAGTGAGATTTTATTATCTTCTTGTTTGATGATTTCTGAGCTCATGAATAGCCTCCTGACATGATATTCTATTTTATTTGATTTATGAAAAAAACAACCGGGCAGCAGAGCTTCCCGATGTTGACTATCCTTATACTACCGGATTTTAGCCCTATTGTCAATAAAATCAACCATAATTATAACCCACTTCACCACAGGAAATCAAGTCTTGAAAACATTCAAAACACTCAATTTAATGCCGTTCATGATTAATACCCAACTTTGGTGGTAAGATAAACATGATAAGATAATTTATGAAGGGAGGACGGGATATGATTGAATTTCGAAAGCTGACTAAATCTTATGACCACAAGGTCAACGTCGTCGATCAGTTGGATATGGTCATCAACGATGGTGAGTTGGTGGTGCTCATTGGTGAAAGTGGCTGTGGGAAAACAACTACCATGAAAATGATTAACAGGTTGATTGAACCCACTTCTGGTGAAATACTGGTGAACGGGGAAAACGTCTTAGCCATGAACCCCATTGAACTTCGTCGCAACATTGGATACGTTATCCAGAAGGTTGGCCTGATGCCCCACATGACTGTGGCTGATAATATTGAATTGGTTGCATACCTAAAAAAATGGGACAAAAAAAAACGTCGACAGCGATCTTCAGAATTACTGGACATGGTTGGGCTGGACCCGGCATTGTACCTGGACAGGTACCCTCATGAACTCAGCGGCGGCCAACAACAACGCATTGGTGTTGCCCGGGCCCTGGCAGTGAACCCGGACATTATCCTGATGGATGAACCTTTCAGCGCTGTTGACCCTATTACACGGGAACAACTTCAGGAAGAGTTGATCCGTTTGCAGGATGAAGTGAAAAAAACCATTGTCTTTGTCACCCATGACATGGATGAAGCTTTAAAGCTGGGTGATAAAATTGCAGTCATGAAAGACGGAAAAATTATTCAGTTTGATACACCGGAAAACATTCTGAAAAACCCTATCAACGAATTTGTTGAATACTTTGTGGGTAAAGACAGGTTATGGAAATCACCTGAAATGCTTTTTGCACAGGACATCATGCACAAACGTCCCACAGGGGTTTTGGCAGACCGAACCCCCGCTTACGCTCTGGAACTGATGAGGGAAAAAGAGACGGAATTTCTAGTGGTGGTGGACGCACCTTCTGATCGTCCCAGACATATGCTGGGCGTCATAACTCCCAGAGAATTAAAAGGAAAAGGCACCGTAGAAAAAAATAAAATGCGGGATTTAATGCGGACAAATCACCCCACTGTAACGGAACGAACCAACATGGTGGACGTTTTATCCTTAATGAAAACTCATCACGTAAGAAATATCCCTGTTTTAGGGGAAGAGGACGGGTATTTTAAAGGTCTGATTACGTATGGCAGTATTGTCAACATCATCACCGATGCCATAACGGAGATCGAATCTGATGAAGGGAAGGAGGTTTCCCATGACCAGTAATGTTTCCTTCCTGGAATTTTTTATTGGACGATTACCTGAGGTGCTTAATCAAACCGTCAGGCACTTGTCCATCACCGGTACGGCTGTTTTCATTGCCATCATGATTGGTGTGCCTTTGGGCATTCTCATCACCCGCAACCGGCAGGTTGCCAAGGTTATTCTAAGTGTTGCCAACGTGATGCAAACCATCCCCAGCCTTGCATTTTTCGGATTGATGATACCTTTTTTGGGAATCGGAAGACCTTTGGCCATTTTCGTGCTGTTCCTGTACGCCTTGCTGCCCATCATAAAAAATACTTACACGGGCATTCAAGGTGTCGACGATTCGCTGACTGAAGCAGGACGGGGTATGGGCATGACCAATGCTCAGCTGCTAACCATGGTTGAACTTCCTTTGGCACTTCCGGTGATGATGGCCGGTATACGTATTGCGGCAGTGATCAACATCGGAACCGCCACCATTGCTGCTCTGATTGGTGCCCAGGGTTTAGGTAGTTTTATTTTCCGCGGCATCTCCATGGGCAGCAACAATTTGATCCTGACAGGCGCTGTACCCGCTGCTGTATTGGCGTTAACCGTTGATTTTATCCTGGGCAGAGTAGAAATTTGGCTTACTCCCAAAGGAATGCGCAAATAGCTTAACGCATTGTTCGTTATTGTTTTTTTGTTGTAAGGAGGTATTTTTATGAAACAACCACGCAAATCACTCTTACTATTCTTGTCACTTTTGTTAGTTTTTTCATTGGCATTGACAGGTTGCAGCACTGAGGCACCCGCAGAACCAGCTGAAGAACCAACCGGGGAGAATGGAGAAGAAGGTGGCACCATCGCCATCGGTACCAAAAATTTCACAGAATCCATCCTGCTGGCACATATCTTTCGTGTTCTCATTGAAGAAAACACTAACATGACCGTGGAAATTACTGAGCTGGGCGGCACCATTATTGCCTTTGAAGCCCTTCAGAACGATAACATTCAGATGTACCCTGAATACACTGGGACCGGTTATATAACCCTCCTGGAAGAAACAGAAATACTACCGGCAGAAGAAACCTATGATATTGTTCAACAAGAGTTTCAGGAACGATGGGATCTCACTTGGATGGAACCCCTTGGCTTTAACAACACCTATACTTTAGCCCTTCGCCAAAGTATGATTGATGAACTGGGCCTGGAAACATTCAGTGATCTGCTGGAGCATGACCAGGATTTGACCTTCGGTGCCACCATGGAATTTGTGGAGCGCCAGGACGGACTGCCTGGTTTGTCTGAATTATACGGTTTTGAGTTTGGCAACGTCATGGGCCTTGACCCAGGATTGATGTACACAGCTGTTCGCAGTGAAGACGTAGATGTGATCAGTGCCTTTGCCACCGACGGACGAATTCCAGCCTATGAACTGGGTATCCTGGAAGATGATTTAAACTTCTTCCCACCTTATTTTGCTGCACCGTTGGTTCGAATGGACACACTGGAACAATACCCTCAACTCGAAATCTTAAATGAACTTCATAACATGATTGACGACGAACTCATGGCAGAGTTGAATTATCAGGTTGACGAACTGGGAATGACAGAAGACGAAGTGGCACGGGAGTTCCTTTCCTCTATTGATCTGATTTAAACTTTCATCAAGAAAAGAAACATAAACACCTAAGGATCAGGTTTGATCCTTAGGTGTTTTGCTGTTAATCAGTGTGGGTTATGAACTTTCCCTTTCCGTCAGCTCAAAATTCAAAACCACTTTGTTGTCCTGCACGATTTCTCCTTGCAGGTATTTGGTCAAGAGTCTCATACCGATGGCACCCATCTCATACATTGGCTGTCCCATGGTTGTCAGTGAGGGGTACACTTTGCCTGACATGTCGATGTTGTCAAATCCCACCACAGCAATATCCCGGGGAACCTGAAGACCCTTTTCAAGAATCGCCCGCATGGCCCCAATGGCCATTTCATCACTGGCAACAAAGATGGCCGTCGGCCGTTCTTCCAGCATCAACAATTGCCGTGCTCCTTCGTACCCACTCTTGAAACGATAACCACCTTGAACCACCCATTCAGATTTCCAATCAATGCCAGCGTTCTCCAACGCTTCCCGATAACCCTTCAACCGGGCTCTTCCCATCATTGGGTCTTTCATTTTACCAGTAATCACAGCAACGCGGCGATGACCCATATTCAACAAATACTCTACCGCCTTCTTCGCAGCCAGGGTGTTGTCAATCGTTACGGATGGCAAATCAGGGTGATCTGACCCAATCAGTACCACTGGCATGTCAGCCTTTTTCATTTCCAATGCCAGACGGTCCGACAGAATATTGCCCATAAAAATGAGTCCATCCACTTGTTTCTCTTCCATTTCAGAAAAATATTTCAGTTCTTTGTCATCGTCCAAATCAGTGTTGCATAGAAAAATGGTGTATTCATACATGTTGGCAACGTCTTCTATGCCTCTGACCACTTCCGGGTAAAACTGGTTGGCAATGTCTGGCACCATAATGCCAATGGACTGGGTGTGTTTGACTTTCAAGCTTCTGGCAATGGCATTAGGTCTGTAACCCAGCTCTTCGATTGCCTCCAGCACCCGTTCCTTGGTTTTGGGACGCACCGGTTTGCTCTGGTTAATGACCCTTGACACTGTTGAGATCGATACATTGGCTTTTTTTGCCACATCCTTGATATTAAACTTCACCTGCTTCACCCTTTCATCTGTCTCCGGTCATGTACCCATTGATCCATGTTTGCTTATAGTCAGAATTAAAAATACCCTTGTCCAGGCCTTTTTAAACCTACTCAACCTGCCATCCTTTGCAAACGTCTATCCATCCTCTGCTCTGGGACACAGTGAACAACTCATCACAGGTTAGTTCCACAGCACTGTTCCCACTGCCACAGGCTGGGTAAACCGTCTCAAATCGTTTCATTGATGTATCTGTGTACACCTGAATATCCGGATGCTTCAATGCAAAAGGACATACACCGCCAACTGGATGCCCTGTTAATGTTTCAACCTCGTCGGCTGATAACATTTTTGCTTTCATGCCGAAGACAGATTTAAACTTTGAATTATCTATTTTAGCGTCTCCTGCAGTAACAATCAGCAGACAACTTTCCCCTTGTTTAAAAGACAGTGTTTTGGCAATTCTTGCGGGAATGACACCCACCGCTTCTGCTGCCAGTTCCACCGTTGCACTAGAAGAACTCATTTCCATTACACCTTTATGAAGATTCCATTTGCTCAAATAAATTTTGACTTCTTCCACTGACATTTGCTCACATCCTTTGTTTTTTTCATGAATTTATTATCCATTATGGCATTACCCTTTTTTTCATCAAAGTACCTGTTTATTCTTTGATCAACACTGTTGAGATCTCTTCTCACTGTTGACATCTACCTGGATGTGTTAGAATAGGGCTAGTGATTTTAATTTCACGCAACCTGGGAGGTTATTATGCTACTGCTACTGGTTTTTATTGTTACATTTGCCATGATCATCTTCAGCTTACAATTTAATCTGTTTGTGGGTTATGCCTTGTTTGCAGGCTTGCTTCTCTTCAGTTTGCTTGCACTAAAACGAGGGTTGCCCATGAAACATCTTGTCACATTCTGGCGATCCGGCATTCAAAAATCCTTATTGGTGATAAAAATCTTTGTATTGATTGGTTTTTTAACAGCCGCATGGATGGCTTCGGGCACCGTGCCTGCCATTGTTTACTACAGTCTTCAAATCATTCACCCCAGTTTTTTTTACGTCATTGCTTTTTCCATCAGCTGTCTAGTGTCTTTTTTAATAGGTACATCCTTTGGAACAGCCAGTACCTTAGGCGTAGCTCTGATGATGCTGGCCAGAAGCGGTCAAGGCCATATCCCTTTGGCTGCAGGTGCCTTAATTGCAGGTGCTTATTTTGGCGACCGTTTTTCTCCCATGTCCTCCAGTGCCAATCTGGTGGCCAATATCACGGGCACCAATCTGTTTGATAACCTCCGCAACATGGCACGTTCCATGGCCATTCCTCTCGTTGTATCAATGGTTCTTTACCTCTTACTATCCTTTCGTTATCCTCTTCAGCTAACGGGCACAGAGATTGACCGTTTTATCGTGGCTTCATTCCAAATTCACCCTTTGGTTTTACTGCCCGCTTTCGTGATGTTGCTGCTGTCAACACTCAAGGTGGGCGTCAAACGCTCCATGACACTGAGCATGTTGACCGCTGTCCTGCTGGCTTTTTTTTACCAACATCACTCTTTTGGGGAAGTGTTTCGGTATCTGTTGACTGGTTTTTTGCTCCCCTCTGAAGATCCATTGTACACCATCATCAAAGGTGGTGGATTAGTGTCAATGTCGCGACCGGCTTTTATCGTCATGACCTCCTGTGCCTTGGCAGAAGTTATTCATGGCGCACATTTTCTGGATTCAATTGTCCAGTGGTTTACCCGTGCTAAAAGCCGTTTTCAGCTATTCGTCTATACGTTGATGGTCAGCCTGATCACAGGTGCCTTTGGAGGCACCCAGGCCGTTTCTGTCATCATGACAGCACATGTGATGGACGAAGCGTATCATCATGCCCCAGGCATCAGCAAAGAAGATTTAGCTGTGGACATCGAAGACACAGCCATTGTACTTTCAGCACTTATTCCCTGGAACATCGCTTCACTTTTGCCCACAACCCTTTTGGAGGTGGACCGGCTTTCCTTTATTCCTTTCGCTTTCTTCCTCTACCTGCTGCCTTTGTGGAACCTTTTAAGTTACCGTTTGAAATCCAGGTCATCTTACAAAGCTTAAAGAAAAAGCCATAGCTGCTCCTTCAAGGAATCCAGCTTTGGCTTTTCTGATCCCACTATTTTTGTTTACCCTTCAAATCTGGTTAATCCAATACCTGTTTCATGCCCATTTAAGTTTTGCATTTCCAGTTTTTCATCAGAGGATGCCTCAATACTAAGGGCCAGGGTTTCTTTCATGATATAGTCCCGATGAAGTTCTATGGCCTTACCAATCTCTTCATCACCTTTATATTCAATGGTGATTTGATCCATCACTTCATACCCATTGTTTTTTCTCATTTGTTGCACTTTTGAAACAAACTCCCGGGCTAACCCCTCATAAACCAATTCATCTGTCAAGGTAGTGTCCAGAATCACAAACCGGTTGTTTTCCATTTCCACGGTAAACCCTTCTTTGGCTGCAATGGCAATCATGACCATATCCTTACTGATCTCTGTGGGTTCACCATCCAACTCCAAGTGAATAGTTTCACCAGTTTCCAGCTTTGGTGCCACTTCATTGGCATTAAGAGTTGCCAGGGCTTTCCCGAGGGCTTTTATCTTTTTGCCCAACAGAGGACCTGCTGTTTTAAAATCCGGTTTTAGGCTGAAATTCATAAAAACATTTAAATCTTTTTCAAAAACAACTTCTTTTATGTTCAGTTCCTCTTTCAGTAGTGGTACCAAATGACCAATATCACTTTCATACTTTCCATCAATCAGTATTTTTTGCAACGGCTGCCGCACTTTTAATCTGTTCTTTTCCCGTGCAGCTCTGCCTAATGTTACCAGGTCCCGCACCAGGTCCATTTTTGCTTCAACGGCCTCGTCCTTCAGTGATTGGTTCACTTCCGGCAAGTCTGCCAGATGAACTGAGAGCTCACCTGTTAAACTGCGGTAGATTTCTTCTGTGATGAAAGGTGCATAAGAGGCTGCCAACTTGGAGACACCCACAAGAATTTCATACGTTGTGTTGTACACCGCTTTTTTATCATCGTTCAGTTCAGATGCCCAAAAACGACGTCGTGCTCTCCGGATGTACCAGTTGGAAAAATCTTCATTAACAAAATCCTGAATTTTCCGAACGGCTCTCGTCAGGTCAAAGACTTCCATTTCTTTGCGAACCCCTTCAATGAGATGGTTATATTTGGATAAAATCCATCGATCCAGTTCTGGTCTTTCTGTTTCAGGAATGTGGAAGGTTCTGGGATCCACTTCATCTGTGTTGGCATATAGCGTAAAGAAGGTATAAATGTTTTCATAAGTGGAGAAAAACTTACTTTTCACCTCTTTCAGACCCTCAATGTCGAAGCGGGTGGGTGTCCATGCCGGCGAAGCATACAGGAGGTACCAACGCAGCACATCTGCTCCATATTCGTCAAAGAGTTTGAAAGGATCCACCGTATTACCCTTGGATTTGGACATTTTTTGTCCGTCTTTGTCCAGGATCAAGTCATTTACCAGTACATTCTTATAGGGTGACACTCCTTTGATAAAGGATGAAATAGCGATTAGGGAGTAGAACCAGCCCCTGGTTTGATCAATACCTTCACAGATATAATCTGCGGGAAATAGTTCTTCATCAAAATGTTCACTGTTTTCAAAGGGGTAGTGATGTTGGGCAAACGGCATGGCCCCACTGTCAAACCAGCAATCAATCACTTCCGGCACCCTTGTCATGGTGCCACCGCATTTCTCGCAGGTCAGATGAACATCATCCACATAGGGACGATGAAGTTCAATGGATTCATCAATGTCTTCCACAGCTCTGTTTACCAGTTCTTCCCTTGATCCAATGGAGGCCAGTTCGCCACAATCGCAACGCCAGATGTTCAGCGGAGTTCCCCAATAACGGTTTCGAGACAGAGCCCAGTCGTTCAGGTTTTCAAGCCAGTTCCCGAATCTTTTTTCACCCACAAAATCAGGGTACCAGTTGACACTGTTATTATTGGCAATTAGACGGTCTTTGATGCGCGTCATTTCAATATACCAACTGGGTTTTCCGTAATACAGCAGCGGCGTTGAACAACGCCAGCAGTGGGGGTAATTGTGGGCCAGTTTTTCTTTTTTGAAAAGTTTTCCCTGTTCCCTCAACCACTTCACAATGTCTGGATCAGCATCAATAACAAATTGACCTTCCCAGGGAGTGGCAGTGTATTTACCTTCTTCGTCAACGGGTTGCAACACAGGAAGTCCGTAAGCCCGTCCAGTGTTATAGTCGTCTTCTCCAAAGGCTGGCGCCATGTGAACAATGCCTGTGCCATCTTCGGTGGTAACAAAATTTCCCAAGGTTACATAAAAAGCTTTTTTGTCCGGCTGCACAAAGGGCATCAGCTGCTCATACTCCATATACTCCAGCTCTTTTCCCTTTAATTCTTCCAGTACTTCGTATTCATGGCCAATCACATCATGGGCCAGGTCTTTGGCTATATAATAAACAGTGTCCTCCGCTTTGACTTTCAGGTAATCAAGCTCCGGGTTTACGCAAAGGGCCACATTTGAAGCCAGGGTCCAGGGTGTTGTGGTCCAAACCAGAAAATATTCATCTGCATCCTTACGCTTAAAGGCAACAGTAACGGTTTCGCTCTTGATTTCTTTGTATCCCAGTGATACTTCGTGGGAGGCCAGACCTGTGCCACAACGGGGACAATAGGGTAATATTTTATGGCCGTCGTAGATCATGTCAGCATCAAAAAATTGCTTTAAGATCCACCAAACCGATTCAATATAATTATTATCCAATGTGATGTAGGGGTTATCCATGTCGATGGCATAGCCCATTCGTCTGGTCATTTCACGCCACTGTTTTTCATATGAAAAAACTGATTCCCTGCACTTTTTGTTAAAGGCGGCTATGCCATAGGCTTCAATGTCCTGTTTGCTGGAAAGCTGCAACTGCTTTTCAACTTCAATTTCCACGGGAAGTCCATGAGTGTCCCATCCGGCTTTTCGCTTCACCTGTTTACCAAGCATTGCATGGTACCGGCAAACTGCGTCCTTTAAGGTTCGTGAAATGACGTGGTGTATACCCGGTCTGCCATTGGCCGTTGGTGGTCCTTCATAAAATACAAAACTGGGTTTACCTTCTCTGTTTTCAATGTTTTTTTCCAGGATGTTCACTTCATCCCAAAAACCGTTTACCTGGTTTTCGCGCTCTGCCACAGGAAGAGTGGAGAGGGCTTTAAATTTTTTCATTTCATTCATCCTTTCAACCATTACTTTGACAATAAAAAATCCCTGAGCTGATCACCAGCCCAGGGACGGATTTACCGCGGTACCACCCTGTTTACAAGTGTTCTTTACACTTGTCACTTCATTCACATTGTAACGCATGTCTGCGGGTAACCCTGGCAGTTATTACTGGTCAGGTTGCCAGCTTAGAGGTGATCTGCATCCAGCCTTTACATCAATCTTTCAGCCGTGGATTGACTCTCTTTGCTAAAGGTACTGTCGTGCCGTCCTCATCATCGCTTTTTCCATATGGCTCATTATATACCCTATGTCATACAGGGTCAAGTCTTGCCTTTTTACCCGGCTGTTTCATGCTTCGTATTCAACACACGGGTTACCAACAATGTTTTTTCCACCATCATATCCCGCAACATTCCCCTTTTAGGAATTTTAACCACTGGCCTGGTGGGAAAACCGTCATGAATTTTTACCACGATGCCTTCCTCTTCATTGTTTAGAACCACTTTGGTTCCAAGTGGATAGACTGCAATGTTTCTGACAAATAATGTGGTCAGTGACCTGTCCAAGTGTTTATCCACAATGGTCATGAGAAATTCCACTGCCTCATGAGGCAGCATGGCCTTTTTATAAACCCGTTCTCCGGTTACAGCATCGTATATATCGCACACCGCCGCCATTTTTGAATGCAAATGCAGATGATTCCAGTTAACTCCCATGGGATAACCGGTACCATCCATCCGTTCGTGATGTTCCAGCGCTGCACAGGCAATTTCCTGCCCATATTTCAATTCCTTGCTTATAATTTGGTGGCCCACACGGGAATGTTCCTGCATAATCCTCATCTCATCATTCGTTAACCGGCCTGGTTTTAACAAAATGGAATCATGGATCCGTGTTTTGCCAATGTCATGCAGCAAACCGGCCAGCGCAGCCCTTTCCTGTTGTGCTTTATCCAATTTTAAACTTTTACTTAAAATTATCATAAAAACAGCCACGTCAATGGAGTGGATGTAGGTATAAAAATCTTTTCGGCGGATCCCTTCCAGCCCCAAATATACCTGCTGGTATCTGCCAATGCTATCAACCAGTTCATGAGCAGTTTCTTCAATGACATGCTTATCCAATCTGCCGGTTTTTCTCATGCGTTCGAATTCGCTGCTCAGGTTGCCAAAGGATTGTGTGTATACGTTTTTTACTTCTTCAATCTGTCTGATTGTTTCATCATCAAAATGATTGTAGTGAGATTCCACCTCATCGTAACCTGTGACATCCAGTAAAAAATATTCAATGTTGTTTCTCAATAACTGCTCTCGAAGCCTGGGTGTCATTATTTTTCCTTTTTTTACCAGTATAGCGCCATTGGCATTAAATAAATCCTGTTGTATGGGATCACCATTTGGTATTTGTGCCAGGTATAATTTCTTCATCTTGATCTCCTTAACGTTAGACTCATTCAGCCAGGGATAATGCTATTTCTATCATCTGTTTAAATGTATTTTGCCGTTCTTCCGCTGATGTTATTTCATGTGTGACAATGTGATCGCTAACCGTCAAAACGGCCAATGCCTTCACGCCATGTTTTGCTGCCAGTGTATACAATTCTGCTGTTTCCATTTCAACTGCCAGCACACCATAGGAAGCCCAAAGCTTCCAGCTGTCGGAATCATCCTGGTAGAAGGTATCCGAAGTCATGATGTTGCCCACATGAGGTTTTATCTTTTTTTCTTCAGCCACCTTTACAGCCTTTGTCAACAGGTCAAAACTGGCTGTGGGTGCGTAGTTCATACCTTTAAACCTAATATTGTTAACATTTGAATCAGTACAGGCGCCCATGGCCAGTATGACATCCCTTACGCCCACTTTTTCCTGCAATGCACCACATGTCCCTACACGAACCAGGTTTTTAACTCCATATTCGCTGACCAACTCATTGGCATAGATTGAAATGGAAGGAATTCCCATACCGGTTCCCTGCACAGAGATACGTTTGCCCTGGTAGGTGCCTGTGTATCCGTACATACCTCTCACTTCATTGTAACAAACCGGGTTTTCAAGAAATGTTTCAGCGATCATTTTTGCTCTCAGGGGATCGCCCGGTAATAATATTGTTTCTGCGATATCTCCCCTGGCGGCCCCAATATGAATGCTCATTTGTTCTTCCTCCTTTATTAAACCCCCGCCACAGCTGTTATCAGTGCTGCAAAGGTGGACATGATCATCATGAAAGCAATGATAATGGCCAGCATCTTTTTAGTTCTCTTGTTCAAATTGCTCACTCCCGTTCAATTCTACAATGATATGATCGTCATGGCGTATTCTATCATATTAATAAACCTGATGATAGTTCTCTCTCACAGAGAAAATCCTCTCATGCAATTGCCAGAGGATTTTCAACATCAAACCACTTCACTTTTTCCCATAAAGGTACTAAACAACTCCACCAACTCAGGATCAAACTGTTTCCCTGCACAGCGTATTAGTTCATTAATGGCCTCTTCATGGGTCTTTGAACGTTTGTACCCTTTGGGATGTGTCATTATATCATACGCATCCAAAATAGCCAGCATTCTGGAAATTTTGGGTATTTCCTCACCTTTTAAGCCCCGGGGATAACCTGTACCATCCCAGTGTTCATGGTGAGTCAGTATATAATCTGCAATGTGAGAAATCTCGTGAATGGATTCTGCAATTCGATAACCAATGTCCGGGTGCTTTTTAATTTTTTCCCACTCTTCCTCCGAGAGAGCTCCTTTTTTCATAAGTATTTCATTTTCCAAGGCAATGGTGCCCACGTCATGGAAGGTCCCAAGCAATCTAATTTCATTAAAACTTGGATGGTCTTCCATAAACTCAGCCAACTTCATACCCATGCTTCGAATCCGTTCTCCATGTTCCCGGGTTTCGTCAGTTTTTTTATAGAGAATCTCTTCCAGATAAGAGAGCATGTAACCCTTATTGTTCTTGTTTTTTTCAAGTTTGTTGCGATACATTTGATTCTCAGCATCTTTAATGATTTCGTGAATATTAATCTGTTTCTGGTATTTTGTGGCAACTCCCAACGCGATGCTCATTTGAATAAAATCAACCTGTACCCGCTGACATCCATCCCGAATACGCTCACATATTTCTTCCGCTTTATCTTCCGCAGTTCTGGGTAGGATTATGGCAAATTCATCGCCACCCCATCTGGCAACAATGTCTTCCTTGCGGCAGGATTCCATGAGAATACGACTAATTTCAATGAGCAGTTTATCGCCTTCCAAATGCCCAAAAATATCATTCGTCAGTTTCAACCCATTGACATCGCCAATAATAATGGACAAAGGCAGCTGTCTTTGTGTGTCCATCCTGCTAATTTCTTCTTCAAAAAAGGCTCTGTTGTATAAACCGGTTAATTTATCATGGAAACTAAGGTATTTAATTTCCTCTTCCGCTTGTTTACGCAGTGTAATTTCTGAAAGAGTACCCACCATGCGGGATACCTGCTCTTCATCGCGATAACTGATGCGTTTTCCTCTTGCCTGAAACCATTTAATGGTCTTATCAGGAAAAAGCACCCGGTATTCTAAATCGATGACACTCAGTTTATCTTCCCTTACATCCTGAATTGTGTCAAATACTTTTTGAAAATCACGGGGATCTACCTGGCCAAGCAACTCCTCCGGTTCAATGGTTTCGGCTTCTGTCTTCAGTGGCAATTGCATCATGTCACGGAATCGTTTTGATAAAAACATTCTGTTCTCATGGATATTCCAGTCCCAAACACCATCCCCATTACCTTCCAATGCATACTGCCATCGTCGTTCGTTTTCCAACAAGGCCTGCTCTGCTTTTTTTCTTTCCGTAATTTCCCGAATACTGGAAACCACTCCGGATGCATTGACAGGCGTGGTGCTTGTTTCAAACCATTTTACATGTCCATCTTGTGTCAGGCATAATTCATCCCGTTGCACCTGTTTAGTTCCAAGAGCTCTGCTGACACTCAGCATCAGTTTAACAGCATTCTCACGGTCAAATATATCATGTATTCTTTTCCCAATTGCCTGGTCAGGTGCCTTGACAAGAAGACGCTTACTAAGGCCTTTGATATCAGTGACGGTGCCATCCTGGTTAACCATCATTAATGCTTCAGGTACAGCTTCCAAAATGCTGTCAGTTTCCTTCTGGCTGTGGTTTTTGTTGTGTTCCCATTGCTTTTTTAACATTTCATCGTAAAACAACACAGATATATAGCCGGGTTCTTCACTGAATGCCCCAATTGATAGCTCTTTCTTAAGGTTCTTCATGTGTCCTGTGTACTGGCAAGGTTCGCCCGTAACTGCAGTCTGTCCCAAAAAGTAGATCCAGTCAAAATCGTCTTGCACCGGTTTTCCGAAGATCTCTGTCCAACGTTTCCCAATCAGATCCTGCTGATTGCTGGTTAAGATATGTTCCAATGAATCATTGGTTTCTAAAAACAAGAAATCGGTTGGTTTTCCAAAAGAATCTGTTAGCACGCGAAAATATGCATACCCTTCTATCATTGTAGAAAGAATGACATGCCTTGGAATAATACCCTTTTGACCAAATTGATGATTCATACAAATCATCCTTCACAGTTGGAAATACAACCTTGTTGAACAATTAAACACAGTTGTTTAATTGTTCCGGGCACTGATATACTGTTTTTTCCCTCACCACAATACCCTCCTGTGGCGATTCATGCAAAACGTGGTATTGACTACCTTCAGGTAAAAACATCAATGGTTTTTGATGAAACCTTCCAATGGGCAGTACCTGGTCGCCAGAATATGACACCATAATTTTTATGTCTTTTCTGGTTTTTTTTCGATAATAATCTGCATAAGTTTGCAGTGAGTCCCCTTGATAAATCATGGTGGAATAATGCTCCATTGATTTACTGGCATATAGGTAATTTAACAAGTCAATAAAGTAATACTTATTCTGATGTTTAATATAATTAAAAACGTGTCCCCCTATTTGGTCTGTAAAGGCAATGAACCCCACCTCTTCATAGTTGTCTTGTAATATATAGGCCAACATGCTTGATATACCACCACAGTTTCCTTTGTTAGCACATATGGTTTCAGGCCCCGTTCGGTTGAAGTGCCAGATCATTTCTCCTTCACGCAGCCGCAGGTCTCCCATTCGCGGCTGAAAAAACGATGTTCTGACATAAAGAATTAAATCTGTCACCGTGTTTATGTTTTTATTCAAGTAGTTTGGGTCCCGGGGAAATTGGTACATCTCCTGTTTATGATAATGCTGTTCACCAAGTTCCTCCGGCGAGACAAAATAAACTCCTTCTGACAGATACGAAAGTTTTCTGATAATTTGGCTCCTGGCCTCCCGAAGCATTTCCATCATAGCCATGGAATCACCTCTTATCGAATCTGTATAGTATCAAATTCCTATTTTTCTGTTAATCAATGTTAATATTTACATTCTATCAAAACCAGTGATGTTTGAAAAGATCTATTATTCAAATTTCACATTATTCATGACATTATTTGACAAGGGTTCCTCCTTTCTTATAAAAAATCCGGCAGTCTCAAGACTCCCGGATAAACTAATTTGCCTTAGTGTAATGTTCTCTCTCCGTCTTCCTCATCATATTCCTCTTCAAGCCAACCTTCCAGCAAATCTTTTATTTCCAGTGTGATCATCATTTTTTTCTCTACTTTGGAAACTTCTTTGTCCAACAATTCCATAATTTTCTGGGCATCACTATCGGACAAAGTGCCGTTAATCTGCTGTATTTGTTCTTTCAATTTATTGCGCTCTTTTTGCTCCATTTTATATCCTCCTTTGCCCAAATAATGATACATTATATAAGTCGATTACACAAGATATTTCATAAACCATGTGGCCACCGTAAAGTAGATGGTGAGTCCCACCAAGTCATTGAGCGTCGTAATGAAGGGTCCTGATGCCACAGCAGGATCAAATTTTAACTTGGTCATGAGCAGGGGCACGATGGTGCCTGCCAAAGTGGCAAAAAACATGGTGATCCATAATGACAGGCCAATGACAAACCCCAGCATTAAACTGCCGTGCCACACTGCTGCGATAATACTAATGAGAAGTCCATTTACCACACCGATGAGGAACCCAACCGCTGCTTCCCTTCGAATAAGCCTCCAGACATCCCTGCCTTTAAACTGACCCATGGTTAAACCTCTCACCACAACCGCCAGAGACTGTGTCCCTGTGTTACCAGCCATACCAGCTATCATTGGTATAAACATGGCCAACACCACGACGGCACTCAGGGTTTCTTCAAAATGTGAAATGATGTTGCCTGCCATAACGCCAACACCCAGCAAACCTACAAGCCAGGGAATGCGCCCCATGGCGGACTTAACAGCACCCACACTTAAGTCTTGCATACCCGCTTCCGGTCCGGTAATACCACCAAATTTCATCATGTCTTCCGAAGCTTCTTCTTCCATAACATCCATGGCATCATCAACGGTAATAACACCCACCATCCGGTTTCCTTTAACAACCGGCACAGCCAGGAATCCATAGTTGTTCATTGTCCGGGCCACTTCTTCCTGGTCCATCTCAACCGGAACAGAAACCACGCGTTCAGACATGATCTCCTTTATTTTTGTCTGCGGCGGTGAAACGATCAATTCCCGGATGGAAACGACCCCACTCAATTGATGGTGATCATCCACCACGTAGAGATAATAGGCACTTTCAGCATCAGGGGCTAATTGTCGCAACCTTTCAATGGCTTTTTCCACTGTGTTGTGTGCATAGAGAACGAAAAACTCAGTGGTCATCAACCCCCCGGCTGAGTTTTCAGGATAATCCAGTAACTGGTTGATGTCAGCAGCAAAATCCGGTCTAAGTTTGGCGATTATATCTGTCCGTTCCTCTTCGTCAAGTTCGCCCAGGTAGTCTGCTGCGTCATCGGGAGCCATTTTTTCGATGATTCTGATGCCCCTGGTCGGTCCCATTTTCTGCAGGAGCGACTGTTGCTCTTCGTAATCCAGTTCTTCTATTAAGTCCGCCAGTTCTTCATCCGTCAATTTCCGAAACAGAATGCGTTCATCTTCATCCATTTGCAACAAAGCTTGCGCCATATCAAAAGGATGAATTTCTTCCAAAAAGTTTCTCAGGGCATGAGCATCTTCATTTTTTATTGCTTCTAATATCTCGTGCAGCAAAAAATCCTGTTCATCCATTGGCTCATCCCCCTTAAAAATCATTATGATTCTAACACACATCTGTATAAGGGTCAATGATCAGCTTTTTGCCTCAGCTTTTTGCCTTAATAAGCTCCTCGCCAACACAGACGTCATTACCCTTTCAAAGTTTCTGGTTAGGGGATATATTCGGTATAAATTTTTCAATCTTTTCCAATAAATCATGTGTGTTTACCGGCTTAGGCACATAGTCATCCATGCCAGCTTCACGGCATCGTTGCTGGTCTTCCTTCCCAACAAACGCTGTAACAGCAATCACCGGTGTTCGCCGGCTCAATTTGTGATCCTCTTCTCTTATCTGCCGGGTCACTTCGAATCCATCCATTCTTGGCAGTTGGATATCCATGAAAACAATGTCATATTCATGCGTCCCAAAGAGGTTCAGTGCTTCTTCCCCATCCCTTGCCACATCAACATGAATCTGCTCAATTCTTTTAAAAATTCGCCTGATCAGTTCACGACTTATATCATTGTCTTCAACAAATAAAACACGGGCTGTTCTTTCCATCGTTTCACCACGCTTACATAAGATGTAGTAGTTCATTTATACCCTGAGAATCAAAACATAAGCGAAAAGCTGGCCAATCTCATCGAGTAGGGTTACAGCCAAAAAATCTGGTTACTTTACTGGACTTTTTATCTGGTTTTTCTTTCTCTCCTATCGTTATAGTATAATATTCCCTAGAGGGAGGGGATATGTTTATGAAACGCGTCATTTTTCTAGTGGATATGAATGCCTTTTATATCACCTGCGAAATGAGCCGGCGGCCTGAACTGTGGAAACGACCGGCAGCTGTCGCAGGAGATCCGGCAAAAAGAACGGGTATTATTCTTGCACCCAATTATCCCGCCCGTTCCCTGGGTGTTAGAACGACCATGACAACGGGGGAGGCATTGAGGTTGTGTCCGGACTTGGTATGTGTACCACCAGATCATGCTTTTTACAGTGAAAAATCCAAGGCATTTATGGGCAGGCTCACACACTATTCTCCCTTGGTGGAACAAAACAGTATTGATGAAGCCTGGTTGGACATGACAGGTACGGAACATATTTTCGGCACGCCTGTGGCAGCAGCAGAAAAAATCATGCATGACCTGAAAACGAACCTGTCCCTTTGGTGTTCCATTGGCATCTCAGACAATAAATTTCTGTCAAAGATGGCCTCTGACATGAAAAAGCCCCTTGGCATCACCACATTGTGGCACTCTGAGATTCCAGAAAAGCTGTGGCCTCTTCCCGTTAGCAAAATGTGGGGGATTGGCGAAAAAACCAGTGCCAAATTGAAAGCACTTAATATTTTCACTATTGGCGACCTTGCCCACGTTGATCTTTATCAGTTGACGCAAGGCCTGGGTGACAATGCAGTATCCCTTTATCAAAAAGCCAATGGTCATGACCACGCTGCTTTGATCAGTCAAGCAGAAGACGACATGAAATCCATTGGCAGGTCCACCACTTTAGCGAAAGATGTTTACCACATTGATGAAGTTAGAAACGTGTTGATGTCATTGGCTGAAGATGTGGGCAGACGTGCGCGTCAACATGAAAAAAAAGGTTATACGGTACAAATACAATTAAAATTCAATGACTTTACATCAATTACCCGGCAGGTACAACTGCAGACTGCCACCTATTATACCCAGGAGTTGTTCGATACCGCTTATACCTTAATGAAGGTTCATTGGCCTGTCAAAAAGGGTGTGCGACTGATCGGCATCAGTTTAAGCCATTTTGCAGACGCTAAAACACACCAAATATCTATTTTTGAACTTTCCAAAGATACTGAGGTGTATAAAGGGACAGATACTTCCCATCAAAAGATCGATAAGGTGATGGATCAAATCAGACAAAAATATGGCGCAGACAAAATTGCCCGCGCCTCATTACTCAAACAAAAACAATCTTCCGACTAGCGCATACCTGGACCTTTTCACCATTACATTAATGGCTCTTCCAGTAAATTGCCCATCAGTTCATTAGAGATATCCAGTGCCTCCTGTCGGGTTTCTGCAGGAGCACTGATCATCAATCCGTCTTCAGTGTCCCAAAACCTTTCTTCGCTGGTCTCTCCAAAAAGTACGACCGGTTCCAGCACAGCGATGGTCCATTTGCTTAAATCGCTGGATGAATACATAACTCCAAATCTTTCCAGTTTACCTGTTTCATTATTTTTCACCATAAGTAAAGAACCATCCGGGTTTAATGCCACATCCATGTTCTCCAATAAATGATCTCCAAACACGAGAGTACCACGAAACCTGTTTTGTTCAAAAAACCGTTTTTGCAGGGTGCCTGTAATCTGAATGTTGATTTGATCGCCGGATTCCAACTCCCCCAGACGGTATTCAACACCAGTATACTCTGGTTGCACATCTCTGGGCAGTGTATAAACCAAGCCGGCCAATGGTATTGATACGATAATAAGGTATAGAATGTTTCTGGTTATCTTATTCATTGTTCCAACCTCTCTGTACAGCTTCTTAAAGTCCATGATCGCCTTTGTTGTATCATAAAGGCAAGGAAGGCTTTAAACCGATTATTCATCCATCGTTTTATGGGTATCTATAGTGTGATGCGCAAGCCAATAAACATCACAAAGCGAGGCATAAACGATGAAACATATTTCAAACATTTTGACAGCCATTCGATTATTGCTGGTCCCGGTTTTCCCTGCAGTCTATTTTTCAGGTCATCCACAAGCTCATTTTATAGCAGTGTGTATCTTTCTCACGGCTGGATTCACCGATTTTCTCGACGGCTATATTGCACGCCGTTATGATATGATTACTGAACTGGGTACCGTGTTGGACCCTCTTGCCGATAAGCTGATGCTGTTAACCGTACTGACAACACTTAGTATAAGCGGGACGTTGCCTGTATGGCTTGTGGTGGTGATTGCACTGAAGGAGTTATTTATGATATTTGCCGGCACATTTCTCTATTTCAAAAAAAGCCGGTTTGTGATTCCTTCCAACTACTTTGGGAAAGCGGCCACTGCACTGTTATTTCTTGCCATTCCCATCTGGATCATGAAACCTGGTAACGCCATCAGCTCGGTTTTGATATTGATTGCAATGATTTTCATGATGGCTGCTCTTCTGTCATATATTCATTTTTACTGGCGGCGAAGAGAATTTTTATAGTGAGGAAAGGTGAACCCCATGATTCCACTTCGTGATAACGTACCTGGACAAAACACCCCCTGGATCACATGGCTGCTGATCGCAGTCAATCTGCTGCTGTTTGGCTATCAATCCTCTCTGCCTCAGCAAGAGATCATCTCCTTTTTCAACCAATATGGGTTTATTCCCCTAGACCTGAACCAGGGCATTTCCCAGGGTTTTGGACTTCATCTGTTATCTGTCGGTCCAACACTGCTGTCAAGCCTCTTTGTCCACGGGAGTTGGCTTCATGTTATCAGCAATATGTGGAGTTTATGGCTCTTTGGCGATAACGTTGAAGACAGTGTTGGCCATTTTCGTTTTCTGTTATTCTATCTGGCAGGGGGTGTCACCGCTTCGATGGCTCATTATTTTTTTAATTCCGTTTCTTCTTTGCCAACCGTTGGCGCTTCAGGGGCAATTGCGGCTGTCATGGGCGCCTACCTGCTTATGTTTCCCTTAGCTCGTATACACACCTTGGTGCCGCTCTTTTTTATTCCCTTCTTTTTCGAAGTCCCTGCTTTGGTGTTTATTGGGTTCTGGTTCGTCACTCAAGTTTTTTCAGGAGTTTCCTCTATTATTGTCCCTTTTTCCGACGGAGGAATCGCATGGTGGGCTCATGTGGGGGGATTTATTTTTGGTCTATTGGTGATTCCTCTTATTCGCAAAAAAAGATGGCAATATCGTTGTTTCTATGAGGATGGGCATTATCACTGCCTCTACGATTAGTGACACAACAAATAATGCCTTCTCAGGACTGCTGCTCATTGAAAATTACGCAGCTTCATTTCTTACGATCATCATATCACATGTTACATGGTGTAATACTTTAAGTGAAACACTTCCCAACATCACACGTTCAAAGCCACTTAATCCTCTGCTGCCCATCACCAGCAAATCAGGTTTCTCGTTTTCGGTGGCCTGTAATATTTCCTCCGCAGGATCTCCTTCGGTGATGCTCGTCTTAAAACCTCCCTGAAAACCTTCGAACAATTTTTCTGCCTGTTCCATTGTTTTTTCAGCGCTGCTTTCAAATTCTTTGTTGAGTCTATCACTCAAATCAGTTCCTGTGTAGTAATTAATCATCTGCATTTTTTTAACCACCGTCATTATAATAACGTCACATCCAAATTGCTCGGCAACCATGCGACCTTTCAGAAGTACTTTATCCGCCATTTTAGAGCCGTCTACTGCAATCATAACCTTTTTCACTTCGAACACCCCTTTCACCATCAAGCTGTTGGTTATCGTTTTCTTATTGTGTATATACCCCAATTAACAATTTTTATGACATTTGTAAATGAGTAAACACGGGATTCTAAAGACTGATTTGAACGGTTTCGTGGTATAGTGTATTAAAGGAGTGAATCCAATGAAATACACAGAGGCTACACAAGGCCGTATTTTTATCCTGCGACTGGAACAGGGTGACATTCTTCCCCATACCATTGAATCCTTCGCTGTTGAAAAAGAAATCCAATCTGCGTTGGTGTATCTTTTGGGAGGTGCTGACAAAGGCAGCACAGTGATTTCTGCACCCGTTGATGAAAGTTCTCGTGCACTTCCTTTCCCTCTTCACAGAAATCATTTGAGCCATGTCCATGAAACCCTGGGAATAGGTACTCTTTTTCTCAACGAGTCAGAAAAGCCAGTGTTACACCTCCATGCAGCCTTCGGAAGGAAAAACAGCACAGTAACCGGTTGTATACGTGAAGGCATTCCGATCTGGAAGTACATGGAAGTTGTCCTGATTGAACTGGACCAGTGCCATGCCCGACGAAAATTGGATGTTGAAACCGGCTTCAACTTATTAGAGATGTCATGACAACGTTTGTTTAATGCAACAAAACACCCCTTTCGGGGTGTTTCACATATTTCAGCGTTTATTCTGCTTTTACTATCATCATATCGCAGTGGATATGGTGCAGTACTTTTGTTGATACACTCCCCAGCATAACTCTTCCAAAACCACCCAATCCTCTGTTACCCATGATCAAAAGCTCTGGTTTTTCCCTCTCTGCCAAGATAAGGATTTCTTCAGCAGGTTCGCCATAGGCCAACAGCGTTTCATATTTTACTGGATAGTTATCAAACACTTTTTTTGCCTGTTCAAGTGTCGTCTGTGCATCATGTTCTAATTCCCTGTCCATTTGTTCCGTTAGGGCTGACTCTTCACCCACATGATAATGCACGAGACGAAGTCTTTTCACCACAGTTAGAATCAGCACTTCCGATTCAAATTTCTCAGCAATCACACGGGCTTTTTGTAATACCTTTTTCGACATTTCCGAACCATCAACAGCTACCATTATTTTCTTCATACCCGTTCCCTCCGTTCTGCCGGCACGGTTTTGAAAACAGTTCACTGAACCCTTGCATTAAAGAGATACCCTTTTTATCCTCTAACTATCAACTTTGTTAAACAACCATTTAACTGGAGGAAACCATTTCCTTTTCCATCAGTTTCATTTCTTTTCTCAACCATAAAGAGGTGAACACCGTTGAACATAAGTCTGATATGGGAAAGGAGATCCATATACCCATAAGACCCAGTCCACCGATGCGTGGCAGTATCAACACCAATGGAATCAGGAAGAGAATTTGCCTCGACAGGGTCAGCACCATGGCAGGCAAAGCTTTCCCCACAGACTGAAACAACGCTCCTCCTATGATTTGAACCCCCACAACAGGGATCATGGCAATCACAATGCGTAAGGCAACTGTACCAGTGGCAATCAGCTCAGGATCGTCATTAAACAGACGGATGATAGTTCCCGGGAACAATTCACCGAAGACTGTACTGAAAGTGGCAAAAACTGTTGTGCCTATAATGGCAATACGCACCACTTCCTTAACCCTGTCCATTCTCTTTGCACCGTAGTTATAACCTGCAATGGGCTGCATCCCCTGAACAATGCCGAACATGGGCATGAATAAAAACATGATTACCCGGTGGACAATACCAAAAGCAGCCAATGCCATTTCACCGCCGTAAAAAGCAAGGGAATTATTAAGTGCAATGGACATGGCACTGCCGGCAACCTGTCTGCCAAAGGATGATGATCCCACTGCAAGAATTTCACCGATCACATCTCTGTCAGGTTTTAAATGGTGCCATTTTATCTTTAATGTGCTATGTTCACCATTCATATAAATCAATACATATACCAGTGATAGAAATTGAGATATGATAGTGGCCAGCGCCGCCCCTCTGATTCCCATTTGTAATGGAAAAATAAACAGATAATCCAGGAATATATTGGTAATGGTTCCCAGCAACATGGAAAACATGGCCACCCTGGCATTTCCTTCGGCACGAATCAAATTATTTCCTGATACCACAAAAGGAAAATACAGACTGCCGATGAGAATCACCTGTAAATATTCCCGCCCGTAGGGCAACAGTAAATCAGTGGCACCAAAAATCCGCAGGATGGGATCAGTAAAAACCAGTCCTGTTACACAAATCGTTGCGCCCACAAGTATCACCAAAGAATAGGAGTTACCGACAACACGACTTGCCTTTTCATGGTCCTTCGCACCCCAGTTTCTGGAGAAAGCGGAAGCTGCTCCTATTCCCACCATTTGCGCCAACGCCATGATGGCCATTTGTACGGGGAAAGCCACCGTTAATCCACCAATGCCAAGGTATCCCACACCTCTCCCGATAAAAATGCTGTCCACTATGTTATAAAGTGCATTAACGATCATGGCGATGGTCGCCGGCAAGGATAATCTAAACAATAACGTAAGTATTTTTTCTTCTTCCAGCTGTTTACTTCGATCCATGTTTCCAACCCTTTCAACTGAATGATGTGGCTTTGCCAGATCCTGTTACTCCCTGTGATGCTTCTGAACGCTTGCAACCACCTTTTCCAGCGTGCGCAGTAAAAATGATTGTTCATCCTGACTAAGGTCTTGAAGCATCACATGTGTCCATTTTTCCAATGCTTCGTATAACTTGGGTTTGATTTCCCGTCCTTTCGTGGTTAGGTACACCCTGTTCAAACGGCGATCATCCGGGTCATTTTTCCGCTGGACATACCCTGCGGCTTCCAGCTTACTGACAGCTCGTGCCGTCGTTCCCTTATCAATACTCAATTGACACGACAGTTCTTCCTGAGGAATTCCGTCTTGCTGGTATAGAATTAACAGGAAAGGATATTGTCCGCTTCCAATAGCATCCTCTTTCAATTCTGCCGATATATATGCCTGGCTTAAACGGTATAGAATGGAATTATATTTCCCAATAAGGTAATACGTTTTTCCCATAGATACCCACCTTTCAGAAAAGAAAAAAATCGTTGCAGATGCAACAACCAGTATTATACCCCTGATTTGTTGCAGATGCAACGATTTTACCTACAGTTTTTTTATTTTTACCTTTTCTTACTTTCCCCTTTTGTCAACAGTTCCAACACATGGTCCGGATGGTTGGTGGAAAAGCTCAGTTCACTGATCCAAGTGCCCTGAACCCCCAGCTTGATTTTAGGTTTGCCAAACACGTGATACCCCACCTGATGCTTTCCCTGGCGAGCGCTCATTTGGATCAACCACCCCACCGAAGGAACCCGGTCGATGGAACAGGAAGATATTTGATTCCATGAGAGTGCCTGCTTGAAAAAACCAAACCCAACGATGATGCCCCCTGTGGTGATCAAAATAGAAAGCTTACTGAAATTTACACCAGCAAGAATCATAAACCCGAGTAACAGGTAAGATAGAAATCCCGGTGACGCACCAGACTGACTAAACATTGCATAAAGCAATACCAATGTTATGATGGCAAACGCGCCAACATTAACCACTGAAAGTAACGATTCCTCATAAACGATTCTCGTTTGCTTATTTTTCGCCAAAACATTCACCCCACTTTCATCACTTAATAGTTAATCGTTTTTCCAACAACCCTGTTGTGGCATAAACGCCAAAAAACACCAACAGGCCTCCAGTAAGCTGGACAAGGGTCACAGGTTCACCTAAGACCAGACTGATCAACGCTGTAAAAACAGGGATCAGATTTAAAAAGATGCCAGCCCTTCCTGCACCAATTTCCCTAACGCCCAGGTTCCAGAAAATAAATGAACCAACCGAAGGAAAAAGAACAATGTATAGCACCCCCACCAATGCCAGTCCGCTGACATGATCAAATGATATTCCCTGGTAGAGGGCAAAGGGAGCCAATATAAGCGTTGCCATTAACGCACTGCAAGCCGTTGCCGTTATTGGCGGCACTTTCGTCAACCGCTTTCCTAAAATAGAATACACCGTCCACACTGTGATGGCTGCCAGCATCAATAAATCCCCCCGATTGATCTGAAACTGCATAAGCCGATTTACATTTCCCTGAGTAATGATCACCAGCACTCCTGAGAAAGAAACCAGAACCCCTGCCACTTGAATAAGTGATAGTTTTTCACGAAGTAACAGTGCCGAAAAAGCAACCAGAAGGGCTGGGTTTAACGCACTCACCACACTGGCATTCACAGAGGATGTATAGGTGAGGGCTGTGTAAAGGATCATGTTATAGGCAACAATCCCGGATACCGCCATGGCCAGCAGCATTGGCCATGACTTTATTACTTCACGCCAGTTGGGTTTTTCCATGTGTGAAGCGATTAAAAGAAGCAACACAGTAGCAAAGAACCACCTGAGAAAGGTAAGCACCAAGGGTGTCAATTCTCCCACAACAAATTGTCCAAACACGTAATTGCCTGCCCAAAACAAAGTGCACAATGTTAACAATATCCATGCTTTGCGCTGATTCATCTGCCAGATCTCCTTTATATGATAACTACCACCACTAAGACTCCCTCTGTCTGCAAGAGGGAGATAAGCGATGCTACGTTCCCAGGTGAAAAAACTTAGTATCTGCCACCAAATGGTACATTTGGGCCATCTACTTATGGATAACGCATTCTAACCTTCTGATGGCGTTAAAGCTCCACCAGAAGTTAATAATCCTGTTTATGAAATACTACGTATTAGTATGCCTTTTGTGGAGATTAAATGCAAGTATTATCTGTAACAGTGTGAACTGCGAACACCTTGAAAAAGGTTATTTTATGTTTTTTATCCCATGTCTGCCATCGCTTCTCGTCTAACCAGCGGCGGTCTTGCCACATCACTCTTTAGTAACGCCCTGGCACGGTCCTCATCATGCAGCCAGTCATCAAAATACTCTTTACGAACAATCACAGGCATTCGATCATGAATGTCCTTTAATGAGTCATTGGCATTGGTTGTCAGAATGACAAATCTTTTTTCTCCGCTAAACTCACTGTAGATCCCTGCCATGTATAACACAGGGGTTTCTGAGAGTTGAAACAGGTATTTCGTTTTACGTTTGGGATCTTTCTTTGACCATTCAAAAAAACCTGTGGAAGGGATCAGGCATCTTCTTGTTGCCAGGTGTTTCCTGAACATGGGCTTTTCGTGAGCTGTTTCAGACCGGGCATTGATAATCACACCACTGCCTTTAAAGTGAGGAAACCCCCAGACCATGGCATCAACACCCTGGTGATCTGATTCTTTGGCAACTGTAGGAACCAGATGAGTTGGAAATATTTCTCCCCTGTTGATGGTAATGTTTTTTCTTTGCTCAATTTCCTGAATGATTTCATTGATCTCTTTGGTTTCTTTTTCATCAAATAAGGCAAATCGGCCGCACATGTTCTCACTCCTGTCCAGGATTTTATTGTCAGTCACCTTTTAATGCCTGTTTTCCAGATTAAACTTAACATATTTGTATTATAGCTTATCTGAAGGCATTTTTCAGTCATAGCAGGAAAAGTAAATAACGAGAATGTTTATTCCACGGTGATTCTACTTTTGTTTTCTGGTATGCTGTGAGTAGTGGATCGCAATGATAAGGAGGAGACTTATGAAGCGCTTTGATGAAAGAGATATCATGTTTGCACGTATGAACTACAAACCTGGTTCACCCGAATATGAAGATTACTACCAACGCCATCCCGAACTCAAAGAAGTTGATGATTCACTGCGGGCAATGCCCGCTTTAGGCGAAGAAGGCAGTGCCACTTATCACCCGGTTCACTCGCCACTTGTAGGCTCAGCGTATGCGTTTTTAGCCGACATAAAGCATTTAAGTGAAGGGGCTGCCGCTGCTGATAGAATTAAGGCACCCTCTCCCCAGGAAGCGACAGAACTGCTTCAAGGTCTCGCCAGTTATTATGGTGCAAAATTGACGGGTGTTGCTGCCATGAAGCCAGATTACTATTACTCTCACCGTGGCAGGGAAAATGTCAACTATGGCGATATCGTGGAACCTGTTCATCCCTATGGGTTCGTTTTTGCAGTTGAAATGGAAAAGGACATGATCCTGCGGGCCCCCGGCATACCAGAAAGCCTTGCGGCTGTAAAGGGTTATGTGGATGCCGGAGTGATTGGCATGGTTCTGTCTTATTACATCAGGTCCCTGGGTTTTGAGGCACGCAACCACATGGATGGCAATTACCTGCTGATTGCACCTCTGGTGGCACAGGAGGCCGGATTGGGCGAAATTGGACGACATGGTCTGTTGATTACAAAAAAGTACGGTCCCCGGGTACGCCTTGGAGTTGTCACAACCGATCTTCCTTTGGTGTCAGATTCTCCTCACCCTTTTGGCATACCTGAATTTTGCCGCATTTGTAACCGATGCTCTGCCTCATGCCCCGGCAAGGCCATTCCAAGTGGAGAGCGAACTGAAATAGATGGTGTGCTGCGTTGGAAAATCAGTGACACAGCCTGTCACCAGCGATGGCGAATGTTGGGAACAGATTGTGGCATTTGCCTGGCCAGCTGCCCCTTCACCAATGAACTTGACCAGCAAAAGGTGGAAGCCATGGCTTCATCGCCTGAGATGATGCACCAACTTATAAGGGAATTTAACCAACGCCATAAATTGCGGCCTGTCAACCGGGAACCGGTGGATTGGTTTGTGAAGTCCTGATATAATAGATGAAGCCGCAGGTCAATGTGACCCGCGGCTTTCTTCGTTACAACATTACTGCTACACATCAACCATTGGCATTACTGTATAGAGGCTCTGTCAATACCCGCTGGATGATTTCCAGAGCCCAGTCCAGCTCATCTTTTGTGATAACCAGCGGTGGAGCAAATCGAATGACTTGCTGATGAGCGTCTTTGCATAAAATCCCCTGATGAAGTAATTTCTCGCAGAAATACCTGGCATAACCGCTTTCCGGTTTAATTTCAACACCCACAAAGAGACCCTTGCCCCTGATTTCCCTGACGTAGGGACTGTTTATGTCAACCAGCTTTTCCATGAAGTAATCACCCAGTTCAGCGGATCGCTCTGACAGCTTTTCATTAACCACCACTTCCATGGCCGCCAGTCCCACAGCAGCAGCAAGAGGGTTTCCTGCAAAGGTGGAGCCGTGGTCACCAGGAGAAAAGACTGACATAATCGAATCATCAGCCAACACCGCCGAAACGGGATAAACGCCTCCTCCCAAGGCCTTACCCACCACTAAAATATCCGGTTTAACGCCTTCATGTTGGCAGGCAAACAGCTTGCCTGTTCGACCAAATCCTGTCTGCACTTCATCAAGCACCATTAAAACACCGTGTTTTTGAGTTATTTCACGTACTTGACGCAAATAACCGGCAGGCGGAACGATGATGCCACCCTCTCCCTGAATGGGTTCCATCAAAACTGCGGCCGTATTGGGAGAGATCGCCTCTTCCAACGCTACGGCATCGCCAAAGGGTACAATGGTAAACCCTGGGGTAAAGGGACCAAAACCGTGTTGATATTGCTGAACAGTGGAAAAACTGATGAGGGTGATGGTGCGGCCGGCAAAATTATTGGCACACACAATGATCTCGGCCATGTTTTCGGGAATGCCTTTCACAGTCAGGGCCCATTTTCGAACTGCTTTGACGGCTGTTTCGACTGCTTCTGCACCTGTGTTCATGGGAAGCACTTTTTCGAACCCCGTTAGTTCACATATTTTTTTAAAGAAAGTTCCTGTTTGGTCATTATAAAAAGACCTGGACGTTAACGTAAGCCTTTGTGCCTGCTCCATTAATGCATTAATAATTTGTGGATGACGATGCCCCTGGTTGAGCACAGAAAACCCGGCCAGCATATCCAGGTAGCGATTACCTTCCACATCTGTTACCCAAACCCCTTCCCCCTTTACAAGCACCACGGGAAGAGGATTGGCGATACGGGCACCCCAAAAATCCATTGTCTGAACGATTTCCATTGCTTCCTTCACAGGCTTTCCCTCCTGCCAGATAAATGACTACTCAAAATCCGGTAATATGTCCTTTAAGGTGTTCACTTCTTCTGCTGATAACAACGCCATTTGGCGGTTATCCTTTATTTGCTGTACATAGCTTCCATTGTCACGGGAAAACCATACATTGGTATGATGAATGTTACCATTGCTGTCGTGTCGGTAAATCGCCACGTCCGGATAGTCCTGCAGCGTGGGTTCAAGGTTAAATTCCAGTTGATCGTATAGCTCCAGGTACGCATTGATGGCTTGTTCATCTGTCACTTCTCCCACCATCTCCACCTTTCCCGCTTCAATTTGTTGATATAATTCCAATCGTGGTTGCTGGTCATTGCTTCTTCCCTGAAAAAAAGCAGCCAGCAAAACAACGATCACCACTGTCACCAGTGTTTTATTCATAGGTTTCTAATCCCCTTTATTCTGAGTCAGGCTCAATAACGCCCTTTAATAGCAGCCTTTTTTCAAAAGACCCTCTTTTCTCTTTTTTAAGCCACCGAATCTCTTCGAATTCTTCCTTTGTAACACACCGGTAGTCCAGTATGCCATAAATCACTTCCACTAAATCAACCAGCTCATCAATGCTACAGGTCTCGTGGTATTCTTCAAGTTCTTCATCCAATTTTTCATGGAGCCTGTCCAGGTAATCTTGAGGTGCGAGAACTTCTGTGATAGCTTCTTTTCCCTTGGATTTAAGAATTTCCGGAATCCGGTCTCGGATCAGTTTGTTGTATTGTATTGTTTTCATGTGCGCCTCCTGTTACGATTTTTCCCATTCTCCGATGGCAACCACCGTGTTTTTTTTACTATTATACATAATACTTTTGTACATAGGGAGATGTCATTGCAGACAAACAACCTCCATAGGTCATATAAAAGGTAAGCGGGTCTCCCACTTTCAGATCTTGCAGCGTGTCAGTGATGTCCAGCAAAAGATGATCACTGCTGGCACCAAGGATTTTACTGCCATGATCCAAAGGAGATAAATGTTCAGGTTTTATGTCCTGTCGTCCAATAGCACAGATGGCCCGGCGCCGAAAACCTTTGTCTTCAAACATCGGTTGGTTACCAAAAGCATCCAACCCAATTTCCCCCACCGGCTTTGAGGGTTTTTCCCTGATTTCCACCACCTCTGCCTCCAGTGTGAAGGCGTCCTGGTACAACCCTTTTATGGGTTCGTCGTTCAATCCTATTCCCATGGTCAGGGAAGAACCCAGCCGCAGCTGGTTAATGTGAGGGGGAATTCCTGGCGCAGGCAGCAAACTCAGTGTTGAACCGTTTCCTCCAGAGATCACCCTGAGCGGCTGACCTGTTTGCTTTTCAATAGATTCTTTCCAGGTTTTTAAACATGATAGATTCTCCCTGGTGGGTTTAACGCCGCCATAGCAGGTAAGATTGGTCCCAATGCCTTCCAAAGAAATGGATTTCATTCTACTGATCTCATCAACCGCTTGACGAATCTCTCCTTCATGGAAAATTCCTTCTCGCAGATCCCCCAAATCAAGCATCAATATCACCTTGTACACCTTATTGCAGCGTTGTGCTTCATTGGACAATGCCTGTACGGTTACTGGCTCAGACACCAGCCCAATGTCTGAATAAGCAATAATGTCTGAAACCTGGCTCATCATAGGTATTCGCAGCAGCATTTTAGACAGTGGCAAGTCTTTCATTTTCGCCAGGTTTTCAATGCGGGAATCTGCCAACATGTCTACGCCCCCATCAACGAAAATTTGTGCAATTTTAGGGTTCCCGCCAAATAGTTTTGTTACCCCTGCAACTTGTACATTGGCCTGATGACACTGCTGTACCATGGATTCAGTATTGTATTTGATTTTGAATAAGTCAATGTTTATTCTCGGATAGGTCATGTCTGATCTCCTGAATTACGATTGTTCTCAAGTAAACAATTAAATGAGAATCGGCTGCCTTTACCCACCTGGCTTTCAACTGAAATTTCGCCCCCCATCAGCTCAACCAAACCTTTGCTGATAGCTAGTCCAAGACCTGTTCCACCATATAACCGACTATCGGAACTGTCAGATTGCACAAACCTGTCAAACACATGCTCTATTTTGCTTTCATCGATCCCAATACCTGTGTCTTCCACGGAAATCAACAGGTTGGTTTTTTCATCATCAAGACAGTTTTTGCATTTTGCACGAAGGATTACCCGGCCTTCTTCGGTAAATTTAATTGCATTGCCCACCAGGTTGACAATAACCTGTCTCAGCCTAAAACTGTCTCCAATGAGTTTCTCAGGTAGATCTGGTTCAATATCATGTTCCAAAGAAATGTTTTTTTTCATTGCTGCCACTCTAAACAGCCCCATGACATCTTTAACCAGAAGATGGAAATCAAATAATAGTGGATGCAGTTGTATTTTATTTGCTTCTATTCGGGAAAAATCTAAAATATCATTTAACACATTCAGCAAAACATCTGAAGATCTTTTTGTTAAGTCCAGCAGTTCTTGCTGTTCTTCATCTAGATCTGTTGTTTCTAACAATTGGAGCATTCCCATAAATCCATTCATTGGTGTTCTTATTTCATGAGACATGTTGGCGAGAAACAGACTCTTTGCAGTATTAGACGATTCTGCTTTTTCTTTTTCCAGCAGCAATTCTCTCTCATGGGCTTTTATATGTGTGACATCCCATACTGTTGAAACCATAATGTTTTGTTCAGGTATGGGTATGTTTACAGCGTTTACATATTTCGTTTCACCTTTTTCCGTTGTGATGGTAATTCCCTCCCACCTCATTCTTTCAACATCACCACTGGCGATGTCTTCAAGAATACGATTTTTCATTCGACTCCGGTAGTCAGGATCCTGGTATACATTTTCAAAAAAATTGTCAATCCCTGTTAATTTTTCATAAGGCCATCCATAGGTTGCTTCAAATTGGTTGTTCATATAAATTGCTTTTCCCGTTTCAATGTCATTTAGAGCAACTCCGATAGGTAGATGTGTCAGGGTTAACTGCATAAATTCGTTCAATTTATCTCTTTCTTCCATCGCCCTCTTTTTGTCTGTAATGTCCTGTATTGTCACGATCACACCGGTGATGTTACCATCAATGTCTTTCAAGGGACTGAAATTTTGTAAAGACCATAGGGGGTCACCTGTTTTTGCATTGGTAAAATGCAACTCAACGTCTGAACTGCTTACACCTTCCAGAGCGTTGTGTAAATACTCCATCACACCGTTACTTAGTGATTCAGGGAATAATTGCCAGGGATGTTGGTTGATGACATCCTTCGCGGGTATACCTGTTTGTTTTTCCATATAGGGGTTGAAGACCTTATACCTCAAATCCCTGTCATAGACGATGATCCCATTGTTGGCATACTGAATAATTTCCCGGTTAAACTGAAGTGCTCCACGCAAAGATTCTTCCATCTTTTTTTCAGTTGAAATGTCCTGGAACAGTGTGATAAATTCGCCTTGACATGGAGAATAGACAGTCATTTTCAACCATCTTTCCAGGGCAAGTGAATACTGGGTGAAGCTAATATCTTTACCTTTTAAGGCAACCTCTCCAAAAACCATCACCCAATTAAAATCTGAGCTGGATTCCGCAGGAAAAACTTCACTCTCTCTTTTACCAATCACCTGGTCTGCCCTTAATCCTGTCATCCTTTCATAGGCAGGGTTTACCTCCAAAAACTCATAGTCTATCGGTTGATCCATTGCGTCACAGAGTATCTTATGACGAGCATACCCCATTGGCAAATGATTAATAAACGAATGACTGTTGTCCGACTGCAAACTTTCACCTCCTACGACGGGGTTGTTTGATCGATGTTCTACGTGGTAAGGATAAACCTGTGCTGGCATTGGTGACAGGTTACCCTTATTTTACCCTTATGCTTTGGCACTCTCATTTTTGCCCCGCATGAGGGGCATGGTTCCACGCTGTAATCCAGTAAATCCAAAATACGCTGACCATCAAAACCCACAATTACCTGGTCATCAATCACAAAAGTGGGCACGCCCTGTGCCTCCAATTTATTGAATTCAGCCCTTGCTACCTGGTTTGTGTTCACATCCCGTATTTCGTGCAGTAAACCATTTTTGGAAAGAAACTCTTTCGCTGTGCGGCAATGGGGTCAGGTTTGAGTGGAGTACATAATTATTTTTTTCACATTGCTCCCTCCCTGTATCATTTTGGTGTTCCATACACGTCCTATATGTGTCTATGAAAGTAGGTCCTTCAGTAATCTGTCAATCAACTCAGGTGTTCTTTCCAGTAAATCTGGTGCATAAACCCTCTCTGTATATTTATGAAAATCTTTACCCCATGGTCCAAGGTTTATAATGGGCATGGACAGTTCGCGAATCGTCTCAAGGGGGATGTAGTACATCTCTTTCCACATCAGCATGTTTTCTTCGATGTAGGAGATGCTCTGGTCATCTGCCTGGAACATGGCGTAGCTTAAATCACAGAGACCTGTAAAATAATCCTGCATTTCATAGGCCTCACCCCATGTGTCTTTGGCATACTTCATGATCATGGCGGTTGCCTTGTTTATGGGTTTTGATTTTTCTGCCAACATCTGATTGTGAACATTGGGGTAATAAGGAGGTGCCAATGCAATGATGACCATGGGAGAGGGATCATTGATATGTTCAAGGGTGGTTTCAATCATTTTATATGCGCCATCAATCAATGTCATTTCATTGGACGCAATGGCTTTTTTAATGTGCTGTGTCATCTTTTCCATGGCTTCCAGGTATACATCTCCGGCATCTCTTTCGGCTTCCGCTGCCGCTTCAGCAAAGAGCAGCACCTTTGGTTTCCATTGAAGATCTGGCAGCTGTAGGCCGCTAATATCCCTGTACCGTTTGTAGCTGTTATTCACATCATCAATGACGGCATTAAACGCATTGAGGCAAATCTCCCGTAGTTGTTTAAAAATATCCCTGAGTGACCGATCAAGGGTCAATAAGTTCATGTAACCTGCCGCTGCAATGGGCAACGACACATCGTAGACCTGTTTCTGGTCTTTAGCATACAGCCAGGTTGGCGGCATGGTGGTTGTATTTCCCACGGATTCGATAAAATCTGCACTTACTTCTGTTTTACGAATAATTTCAGACAATAGGTTGGTGGGGTTAAGACCACTGTACACTTGCCCAACGTGGGCCAGTTTTCCTTTCACATACACCACGGGCATTAGTTTACCCACAGCGCCCTGGTACAGAACCCCTGTGTCATCCTTTTTCCGTTCATGGGGCTCCACGTCCATCATAAGTATGTAATTAAGTTCATGTTCTTCCTTTAGTGCTTTTAGAAGATGTATGGCCCCTCGCATGCCTGCAGACAAGTTCTCTTCATCCGGCACAGCTATCAGCAGTAAATTGCCTTTAAAATCTTGTTTTTGACAATATTCTTCCATCAGTGCCATGTGAATGGCCCCTCCGCCTTTCATATCACAAACACCACGGCCAAAGATCCAATTGCCACTGTCCAGGTCTTTTTTGCTTCCAGCATCCATTGCAACACCATTTTTTGCATAATGCTCCATCAGTGCCTGTGGGTCAGTGGCCAAGTGTGATAGTTTGCCATAATCCTGGGTATCAACTGTGTCACTGTGGTGCACCAAAACCACCGTATCCTGACCCTCCCCTTTCAGTAGACCCCAAGGCACATGACGACCCAAACTGTCTTTTTCGATGGGATAGAGCCCCCAGTTTTCCGGGTTCTTTTTAAAATACTCCTGGCTTTTAAACCACTCCGTAAAAAATGCTTCATTATTGCGTTCTTTCTCTGTACCTGTGTCTGTTACCGCTTTGATGTAATTCTCCATGTTGTGCCTAATACGTTCCTTCATGTCCACGTTCCCACTCCTTTATTGTTATGAATCTGTTGTCCATTGTTACTCTTTCTGAGAATTTTTTAACCGTTCTTTCACGATGGTTTTTAAAATCATGCTTCCTTTTATAAGCTGACCCTGTTCCAGCTTAAAATTCGGATGATGAAGCCCCGGTGTTACTCCTGCCCCCAATCCAATGTAGGCGGTCTTAACCTTAAGATAGGTAGCATAAAAATGGAAATCCTCTGCTCCTGGTGTCAACAATGGCGGCCTTGAAGTGCCCATTATATGTCGTATGGCACCAGCAGCAGTTTGCACCAAACTTTCATCGTATTCGGCTGCAGGAGTATAATCAACTGTTTCGATAATGGTTTCTGCCTCCAGGGCAGCTGCACTTCTGGAAATGGCCTGACTGATTTTTTCTGTCATTTCATGCATCAGTGTATTGGTTTGGGCACGCACATCGATGTGTAACTCAGCTTTGTCTGGTATTAGATTATAGGTTTCTCCCTCCACCAATAACCGGGTTACTTTTAAGGAATGATGAACCTTGGGATCAAAGTGAAGCATATTGACTGCGTTAACGGCCAACACTGAAGCTTCCAATGCATTCACACCCAAGTGAGGTCTTGCGCCATGGGCATTTCTCCCTTTGATCTCAGCTTTTATGATCTGAACTGCACCATGGAGCAGGGCAGGCGTGGCCTGACCGGCTGGCAGTTCATCCGCCGGGCGAACGTGTATGCCCACCATTTCATCTACATGGTCCAACTCTCCTGTGGCAATAACCTGCCGGGAGCCATCCTGTTTCTCTTCAGAAGGTTGAAAAAGGAATACCACACTTCCACACTCCGGCGGATCATCCACCAGTAGTTTTGCTGCACCCAGCACCATGGCTGAATGTGCATCGTGGCCACAGGCATGTATCATCTCTTCTTTTTTATCGTGCACAAAACAAAGGGCATCCATGTCTGCCCTTAGAGCAATGACCGGACCGGGATTATCTGTGGTGAGTGTTCCAATCACGCCTGTACCTGCAATTCCGGTTTTAACTTTAATACCTAACTTGACCATTTCCGCAGCCACAAATTTGGCTGTTTCATACTCCTGAAAGGATTTTTCCGGTATCAAATGAAGTTTTTTGTAGAGTTCAACCACATAATGTTCAGTTATTTGGTTTATTTCATGTTTCATGGAACAACCCTTCCCCCTTGCTTTTCTTAATTATATCACAGTGTAATCAACACTCTCAATGTAATACTATGTCCTGAAACAGCGTTCTCATGATCATACTCCCCTGATTGCAAAAAAAAACCGCACAACAGGGTACGGTCATTAAAAGAAACGTAAGTTAGGTGCTCTATTGTCCAGAATCACCGAGGCGTTGAAGCCAATAAACTTGTTTGCTTATCAAACAGGGAAAATGGTCCAGCGAATATTTTTGTCCCATGATCAGATTCAACTATAAATGCCATGCCTATTTTTTGGGAAAACATTTCGCCTTCAAGGGTCACACAGTCTCCCACTACCTGATGAAATACGACACCCCAGTTGATCATCCTGATTAGTTGCTTTCTATATTCCATGAACAATTGTGCCATAACACCTTTGCCTCTGTAATTCGGATGAATAACTGCGCATGACACAAACAAAGAAATGGGTTGATGATCCTCTGCGAGCATTTGTTCTTTCGTGAGTACATTTTCCACCCTGAGATCCCTGTCATTAAACCTGCCATCCACAATTGATTTAAACAGATCATGTCCAACGGGCAAAATGTCCAGAAATCCCACAATAACTTCGCCGTCAGCCAACACAACGCCTGTATAGGGTTTATGCAGATGCCATTGATATGCTTCCTCAGCAGGTGTGATATAGTCCTGGCTATAATAAGCAGCTTCCATCTCTTCCATTTTCTGAAAGTCTTCCAGGGATAATTCTTGTTTAACGCTGTATTTAGCCACGGTTATGCCTCCCGCGTTCTTAACTTTCTCGAAAAGAAAATAAAAACAGGTAGTGGTATGGCAATCCAACCCAAGCTTTTTATCAATGAATTTTTGGCCCTCTCCACTTGTCTTCTGTTTTCAGTCTCGATCATCTCTTCATAGCGTTGGCGAATCTCTTCTTCCTCGACCGGAACTTCAGCATCCTCAATGCCCTTCAGTTCACCCTCCAACCCCCAGCGTCGATACTCTTCATAGGATTGATAATAGGGCGCCGGTGCCACCATATCTGCTGCAGCCATAAACACGCCGACACTTCCGCCAATAGACATCATTAGCGTTGCAAAAAGTACCACGTAAATGTAAACATTTTTTATCATGTCTTCCCCTCCCTGTTGTGATCCACTTTTAGCCCCTGCAATGACCAAAATGATCACTGCTATGACGCCCAGTGGAATAAGTAGTGAAACCACCATCGGCTGTACCTCCTTTCGGATCTTACTTATTATGACGTATTGCCCTGGCAGTTTGTTTCCTTTTCGATTATATCTGAAAAAAAGAAAAGCATGGGATAGCAAGTGCTATTACCTGATCAATGCCTTCAACGTCTTTATTTCTTCCTTGTAACCATCCAATTCGTTGGGGGTTTCCAGGTTGAAGGGAAGATGATTCAAGGCTGAATGGTTGATGATGTTCTCAATGGCCTCAAGCCCTAAAGAACCCTCTCCAATGACAGCGTGCCTGTCTTTGTTTGATGCAAAATCCGTCATGCTGTCATTCAGGTGAAAGGCTTTCAGTTTATGTAAACCCACCGTTTTATCAACCTGTTTGATTACCCCCTCCAGGTCATTGACCACATCATAACCGGCAGCATATAAATGACAGCTGTCCAGACAAATTCCCAGGTGGTCTGAATGTTTTACACCTTCTATGATTGCTTTGAGTTCTTCCAGGGTTCCCCCCACTTCCGAACCTTTACCGGACATTCCTTCAAGCAACACCCAGTTATCCAGGTCTTCTGGCAACAGTTCATTCAGTGCCGCTACGATCAGCTCCACCCCCTGCTCTTTTCCCTGACCCACATGGGATCCAGGGTGAAACACATACCTGGTGCCTGGAAAATGTTTCAGTCTTTCCAAATCATCTTTGAAAATCATTTTCGCAAACCCACGTGTAGCAGGTTTGTCAGAGCAAAGGTTCATGGTGTAGGCCCCATGCGCCACAAGTGGACCAAACCGCTGCTGGATCATTAGATCCTGAAGTTGTTTCACATCTTCGGTATCTATTTCCTTCGCTTTTCCACCACGAGGGTTTCTTGTGAAAAACTGAAAGGTATTGGCCCCGATGGAAACTGCGTTCAAACCTGCCTGATAGAATCCTTTTGAGATGGATAAGTGACAACCTATTGTGAACATTGAAAGCCTCCTTCGATTAAATTGGATCTTTGATCCGATAACTACCGCTACGTCTCTCGATGACCAAACTAAGTATCTGCCATCAAATGGTACATTTGCGGCATCTACTTTCTTAAATACCCTTCAATAGGTTATCAATCACTTCTCTGTCAGAAAGACGAAAATATAATCCCTCTCAGACCTGCAGAGATGCTTCTGCAGACCATAGAGGGATTATGTCATGGTTTATTTATTGTTTATCTTTACGCTTTAAATCCTTGCATGCTGGCATCCAGCTTTTCAGCGATTCCCTTTAGCACTTCCGTCATTCTTGCAATTTCTGAGATGGTCGCTGTTTGCTCTTCCACAGAGGCTGAAACTTCCTGTGATGAAGCAGAAGATTCTTCCGTCACAGAGGCAATGGTTTCTACAGAAACAGACAATGCGTCTTTGCATGCTGATACTTTCTCCACATGACCGAAAGAGGTTTCAACTTCTCCAATAATTTGCTGCAACGAAGCATCGTTTGATTTGAAAGCTTCATCCACTTCACGAACTGCGCTTGTTGAAAGGTGGACCATTCGCTTGGCTTCATCCATCTTTTCGCTGGCAACCTGGATATCGTGTTGTATTTCTGAAGTAATCTGTTCAATGCTCGCTGTTGATTCAGTCGTTTGTTCTGCCAGTTTTCGTACTTCATCCGCCACCACGGCAAACCCTCTGCCAGCTTCTCCTGCTCTGGCAGCTTCAATGGCGGCGTTCAACGCCAGTAGGTTGGTCTGCTCTGCAATACTTTGGATGACATTGACAATTTGTCCAATTGAAGCAGATTTCTGTTCCAATTCCTGGATTTGTACAGCAACTTCTCCTGATACAGCTGCATTGGTTTTAAAATCATCAGCCAGTTTTTCCAATGTTTTCATCGATTCCTGACTGGTAGTAGCCGCTTTAACCGACTGTTCTTTCATTTTCTCTGCACTGTCTTTCAGATTTTGCACCTGTTCTTCCAGCTCCATTAAGCGTTGTGTGCTTTCACCAGCTTCTTCAGCCTGACTTGCTGCACCATTGGCAAGCTCTTCCACCGCACGGGCCACTTCATCGATGGACAGGGCTGTTTCCTCTGTATTTTTGTTCAATTGCGCCGCGTTTTCAATCAATTGTTGTGACTGCATTTTTGTTGCATGAATCATCTCACGCATGCCTTTTACAGTCCGGTTGAAATGAGTACCCAGCTGTCCGATTTCATCCTTTGACTGACTGTCAAACACCACTGTCAGATCACCTTCACCCAATTTCCCAACCACTTCCATAAAGCGATTAAGGGGCCTTGTCAGCTGTCTCCTAACCAAAACCCAAGAGGCTATTCCGCTGATGAGAAGAACCGCCAAGGCAAAAAGAATCATCTGGTTACGGAAAGCCACCACCCGGCTGTCAAACTCTTCTGTTGGGATTGCTGCAGCAATTAATCGACCATTGTATTCCTGAAAAGTAGTAAATATTTCTTCTTCCTGATGCAGGTAAGTGATTTCCCTCACTCCATTGTCCAAAACTTCAGCACCCCAGGGCATTGTACGAATATCCAGTCCCACCTGTTCAGGGTCACTGTGAACTGTGACAATTCCTTCTTCATCAATGATGTAGCCATAGCCGCTTTGTCCAACCTGGACCCCTTCCATGGCACTTTGCACATCCATTAAGCTCATGAGTGATTCAATGGTTTCTGCTGTAATACCAATTTGCACAATACCGGGTTCATCAATCCTGGAAACGCCCACATATTGAAAAGCCAGCCCATCAGTGCCCCTTGCCTCAGGTTCTTGTACAAAAAAAGCATCAGTGGATTCAAGCAAAAATAAGAAGGGCTTTGTCTGGTCTGTTTCGCGAAAATCAAATCCAAAAAAATCGGGTATATTCCCGTACATCAACACCCCATTTTCATCGGTGACATGAATTTCGTCCACATTCAACAGTTGTGCATAGGCTGCCAATGAATCAGTATCCATTCTTTCCGGATTTTCTGCTATCAGCTCTGCCACACTCCAGGCCAATGCTGTGTTTTTATTGTCTAATTCGGCCCTTGTAATGGCCATGGTCTGCTCACTGGATTCAATGATCTCTTTAATCCCATGAATTTCTGAAGACATTTGGTCCCTTACCAAGTCCATCGCCAATTGACGGCTGTAGCGATAACCATAACTTCCCATGACCGCTGAAATCAGTGCTGCAACCAACAACACAGACACGAATATTTTTGTTGATAATTTCATTTTCTCACTCCTATTGTTTTTTGTGTAGTTTTTACTAAATAACCTGGCTCACAAATCCCTATTTTACTGGTTAAGGTATAGGTTGTCAATCACTTCCCTGCATAACTTCCCTGCACAAAGTCAAAAAAGAAAACCCCTCAGGCCTGCAGCGTTTCATCTGCTTGACCTGAAAGGGTTCATGAATGTCACATATGTCGTTAAGCGTTCCTGATTTTTTGACGCAAATGACTTGGTACTTCAATGCCTAATTCTTCCTTGAACAATTTTTCCAAATGGTCAAAATGCTGCCTGGCAGCTTCAATGTGTTTTGTTTTCAGGTGTACCTCGATGATTTGCTCATGGACTTTCTCATTGTAGGGATCTTGTTTGGCCATTTCCAACAGTATGTGGAGCCTTCGTTTATCATCATCAATATCGTCAAGTATTTCTGACAAGGTATCCAGCGCTCGCAGGTACATGCTTTCATAGTGATTACGTCTGTCATCTGCCCAGCGATAATCATCATGGCCGCAATAAGTGTATTTATGGAGCTTAAGAATATTTTCCAAAATTTCAACAGAGCACTTGCCTTTGACCATTTTTGTAACAGCTTCAATATATGTGCTCTCGTCACTCATCACTTCTTCCCACTTCAGTCGATAGGTGCCGTTTTTACGTTCCAACAGGTGATCCATGTTTCGCTTTTTCAGGGTCTCTCGCAAATAGTAGTTTGTTGCGTGAAAATTTTTAACAGCTCTGTCCAACGCCATGTCCGGCCACAAGTTTTCCAGTATGACATCCCTTGAGACAGGACTTCCCTGGTGGTAATGAAGAAAAGCCAGCAATTCTTTCGCCTTGGCTGTTCGCCAACTAAAATAGTCTGGTTTGCCATTGTCAGTGAAACATTGAAACTGCCCAAATGTCTGGATGGTTAATAACATTGTCTCAGTTGAATAATTTCTACTCACCCTTTTTTGATTCATCTTCTCTAACTGACGGATCACGGCTTCAAGGGCCACAGGCTTTAACAGGTAACCAACTGCGTGGGCCTGAAAGGCTTCCAGGGCATAATGGTCGTGGGCCGTTACCATGACGACCTCCAACCCGGGATTTTGTTCTTGCAATTTCTCTGCCAACACTAAACCTGTCATCGTTGGCATTTCGATGTCAACAAAAGCTATGTCAATGTTTCCAGCCACCCTGGACAACAATGCTTCTTCCGGGTCTGTGAAACCACAAACCACTTTAACCATGCCGGTTTTATTGAGCAAACCCGTTAGTCGATTGACTGACATGGGTTCATCATCAATCACAATTACGTTTAGCATCCTTGGTTCCTCCTGATTGGTCATTATGATCTGTGCTCACTGGGAATGAAAAATTTCATTCTGGTTCCCTGACCAGGTTCACTTTCCACTTCAAGACCTTTTCCATACATTCTGTTAAGTCGGTTCTGTATGTTGCAAAGTCCTACATGTTTACCGCACATGCCCTGATTGATGCTTTTTTTCAGTTTTTCAACTTCCGTTCCCACACCATCGTCTTCCACAAGAATGACTGTTCCTTCCGGGTTTGTCGTAACATGTACCCTTACTGTACCCCCTGTTTTTTTCTTGCAGACCCCATGCCTTATGGCGTTTTCAACAAGGGGTTGTATTGTCAGTGGTGGAAGTGTCAGTTGATCGTCCACTTCGATGTTATACTCTATTTTTAAATTAGGAAACCTTGCTTTCTCAATTTCTGCATAAGCTTTGGTCAAGCCAAGTTCCTGGGCCAGGGATATGGTGTCCTGCAGGTTCTCAAAGGATAAACTGCCCCGCAAATAAGTGGACAAGGATAAGATCAACTCTCCCGCTTTTTCACTTTCTGTTTCACAATAGGCTGCTATGGTGTTTAGCGCATTGTACAAGAAATGAGGTTTAATTTGTGCCTGCAGGAAAGCAATTTCCGTTGCCATGGCTTTTTCCACAGATTTCTTAAGGTTAAGCAATGTCTCCACCCTGGCAATTAATTCTGCTTCTTCAAAAGGTTTATGTAAGAAATCATTGCCGCCGGCTGCAAAGCCTGCCCGAATGTCATCTTCACCATACCTGGCAGTCAAAAAAATGACGGGCACTTCAAAACCAGTGAAACGTTTTCTAATCTGTTTACAGAGTTCAAACCCATTCATCTTCGGCATCATTATGTCAATAATACACAAATCAGGTCTTGCGCTTCCTTTTAAAATTTTCAATGCCTGTTCACCGTTGGAAGCTGGTACTACATTAATGCCCTTTAGCGATAATACATTCATCAGCGATTGGATGTTAACGGGTTCATCGTCCACCACCATCACTGTAAATTCTCCTGATTTACCAGTGGGGTGACTCATTAATAGTTCCTCGTTATCAAAGAGTACGGGCACTGTCATAGACTGGTCAGTATGATCAGTATCAGACTTGGCTTCATCCGGCAATCTTTCCCATGTTTCATCCGGAACACTTTTCATCAAAGGCAGCGAAAAAGTAAAAGCACTCCCCTGGCCAACTATAGAGGATACTTCAAGTTTGCCGCCGTGAAGTTCCACCAGTTTTCTGCTGATGGGAAGCCCAAGGCCAGTACCCATGTATTCCCGCTCTGGAGACAATCCTGCCTGTTCATAATACTCAAACAGACTGTCTAGTCGATCTTCCGGTATGCCAATTCCCGTATCTGTTACAGTGACAGTCATCATGTCTTCCTTCACTTTACCCGTGATGGCCACAGTTCCTTCCTGGGTATAACGAAGAGCGTTGCCCACCAGGTTGAACAGAATTTGGCTCAGCCTGTTCTCATCGGCCAATACCATGGGACTTTCTTTTTGCATTTTGTTCAATAATACAATGTGCTTCATTGATGCCTGATTTTTCAGAAGTTCTATGATAATTTCAACCTGGCTGTAAAGGTCCACAGGTCTCAGGTGCAATCGTAAATCATGGTGCTTAATCCTGGAAAAATCAAGAATATCATTGACAAGGGCCGACAGCCTGCGGGCGCTGATTCTCACCAGTTGCAGGTTTTTTTCCTGTTCTGGTGATAATGGTCCGCCTATGCCCTTGATCAAAGATTCAACGATGGTAATGATGCCATTCAAAGGTGTTCTCAGTTCGTGGGAGGTGTTGGCCAAAAACTCGTCTTTAAGCTGGTCCAGCTGCCTGTTTTTTTCTTCTGCCGCTTTTCGTTCCGTAATGTCCGTTACAAAACATTCCAGCGCTTTAACCCGGCCCAGGTCATCTGTTAGTATTCTGCCCTGTTCCCACACCCATCGGATCTGTTGGTTGGCTGTGATAATGGGGTATTCGCTGCGAAAGACGTGCTCTTCACGCATCATCTGCAGCCACTTTTCCCAAAGGGCTTCCCGATAGTCAGGGTGAATCATGTTTTCTGGAAGAATGAGGGTTTTCAGGGAGGAGCTGTTCAGTCGCAGTTTTTCGGGATGATAGCCCGTCAAGTCGTAACAGCCTTCGGAAATGTAGGTCATCTCCCATTGATGGTCTTTGTACTCACAACGGTATGCCATTCCGGGTAGGTTGGACAACAGGACTGATTTGCTGCGTTCGCTTTCGCTCAAGGCTTCCACCATCTGCTGTTGCTCTGTCACATCCCGGTGCGTGCCAATGGCCCGCAAGGGTTCTTTCAGGCCGGTCCACTCCACCATTTTTCCGATGGTGGAAAACCATTTATAGGCGCCATTTTTACAGCGCATTCGAAAAAGCATGTTCAACCGCTCCACCTGGCCCCGGCTGAACGCCTCCAATTGGGTCACCACAGCGGCGCGGTCTTCCGGGTGAACATAGGCATTAAAACCCTTAATTTTATAATCAATCTCCTCTTGCTGGTAGCCAAGAATCTCCAGCCAGTTTTCTGTCACATGGGTTTCGCCAGAAGGAATATGCCAGTCCCAGACGCCGTCGCCACTGTTTTCAAGGGCAATTTGCCGGCGTTCTTCACTTTTTCGAAGTTTCTCCTCGGCTTCCTTTGCCTCTGTCACATCTTCAAGAATGGCCACCACTTCATGGGTTCCCTGGCTGTTTTTTTCAGCTGGGGCAAAGAGCGCTCTCAGACAAATGTTTTTACCGCCGAGGATGGATTCATAGGTGCCTTCATAAACAGACAGATTACCTGCCATGGCATCTTGCACAGCATCCATGTAGGCCTGGTCTTCCAACGCCAGCACATTAATACCAATGATGGCACTTGGTTCGGTTCCCATAATTTCTGCCAGTTGTTTATTACAATCGGTGATAAAACCCTGCATGTCAACATGGTAGATGCCCAATGGGGCATGCTGAAAAATCAGTCTGTATTTTTGAAGCGCATCTTCCAGGTGTTCTATCTTAGCTTGTTCTTCCATGACTCAGCTCCTTTACACGCTTTCTTCTCTTTGCACCGGATTGGCTGTCATAATGTATGCAATTGGTAATACCACCAGTGTTAGAAATGTAGACACGGCCAGCCCGGACATGAGGGCTACGGCCATGGGAGTAAACAGATGGCTTCCTGACAAAATCAGGGGAACCAGCCCCATAATGGTGGTGGTAGTGGTCAGCAGGATGGGTCTTAGTCTCAGTGCCACTGCACGCCGACAGGCTTCCAGGGGCAGTTTACCTTGTTTAACTTCATATTCAATGTAGTCCAGTAAGATAATGGCATTGTTAACAACAATTCCAAACAAACTGACCAACCCTAATAAGGCAGTAAAAGACAAGGGCTGGTTGAAGACCCACAGCCCAGCGATTGATCCAACGGCTGAAAATGGTATTGTCAGCAAAATCAACAGGGGCAGCCTCAAACCTCCAAACTGCAGCACAAGGATCATGAGAATGATCATCACAGCAAAAATAGCTGAAACACCTACTTCACCAAAATACTTAACAATTTCTTCCCGTTCTCCCGCGTAGGTGATAACAATACCCTCCGGCATTTTGTCTTCAATGATCTGCTGGAGTCTGCTCTGGATTGCCACAGCGTTGTAGCCATCCACCACGTCACTTTTGACAATGATGGTTTTTAACCCACTTTCTTTACGAATTTCCGTTAACCGGGGAAGGGCATCAATGACCGCCATTTGATGCAGTGGCACCTTCTGTCCTGTAATATTTGACATAATGCCAAAGGAGGCCAGTTGATCATCATCACGCAAATCACTTTCCAGGTAAACGTCCACTTCACTGTCGTCCATGGTCACATTGGTCACCTCTCGCCCCATCATGGCCAGGCTAAGCTCTCCCGCTATTTGCTGGCGTGTTATGCCCAATCGCAATGAAGCCAGATCATTCGGTGTAACCTGGTACTCGTACACAAACTCCCTGAAATCATCCTGCACATTGATGGTGCCTTCTATGGCTTCCAGTTCATGGCGTATGTATTGGGCCGCCTGTTGTCTTTCTTCATCTGATCCGCCACTTACCCGCGCCAACACAGGGGCTGCAATGGGATCCGCCTGTTCCAGGAGTTTAACCTCCACCCGGGCGCCAAGAATTTCATGATCCATCTGTCGCTGCAGGGCATTGGTAAACTGCATCATGTTTTTGAACTGGTTGCTTTTTTCAAGGTCTGTACGGAAGACAATCTGTCCATAATTCCTGGACTGACTGGGGACAGGCAGAGTGTTGTAAAATTTAGGAAATCCATGGCTGACAGAGATACTTTGTTGTGTCACTTCCGGGTATTGTGCCAGTATTTCATCCACTTGATGGGCTACATGAGCCGTGTGGGAAGAACCCTGGTCCAATTCGGTATGAATATCAATGTAAACCAAATCTGTGTCTGCCTTGGGAAAAAACTGTAACCCCAGTTGAAGTCCCAGGAACACTGTTATGACAGCCATCAGTGCCAAGAGTGTTAGGCTGCTGCGTGGATTGTTAATACCTCTGTCTACCAGACGGTAAAATGTTTCCCTAACTTTTTGTGTGCGCCCTTTATTTATTTGAGGTTTAAAAAACAGCAACGCCGCTGTCGGTACAAAAAAGACAGAAACCAGGTAAGATGATGCCAAGGCAATGATCACTATCTGTGGGACACTCTTTATGTATTCACCAGCGATGGAATTCAACATGAGCAGTGGTAAAAAAGCACCTACTGTTGTCAGTGTGGACGTGAGTACTGGCACTGAAACATCTCTTGTGCCTCGTATACAGGCAACCACCCGTTCCTCACCTAAATCGATCCGTACCTGAATGGCATCCGACACAACGATGGCATTGTCTACCAACATACCTAACGCAATGATCAGTGCTGCAATGGACATTTGGTGTATCATAATGTCAAACATCTGCAATAATGTAAAGGTCATAAGTATGGATAAAGGTATGGCACTGGACACGACCATGGAATTTCTCAAACCCATACCAAGAAACACAACAATGACCACAAATACAATGCCCTGCAGTAGATTCAAGGCAAACGAATTGACATTCCGCGAAATATCATCCGGCTGAAAAAGCAGCTTTTCCAACAACACTCCCTGGGGCAACGAATGAAGATAATCATCAAAAACGCCCTGGATTTCGTTACCAATGAAAAGCACGTTTCGCTCTTCTGCAAAGTACCCAGTGATGATCACTGCCGGCTTACCTTCATGCCAGATTTCTTGCTGGTCTTCCTTTTCTATCAGCTGAATATCTGCAATTTGACCAAGAGATAGTGTTTCTCCTGTTTCTGGAGACGCCAAAACAATCAACTGTGAAACATCCTCCACACTCTGAATGCCCCTGCTGACATTGACCCGAACCCTTTCACCTGGCGAGGGGGACAGTTCTCCCAGTGGGATTGACGCTGCCTGGGCCTGAATCATCTCACTGATTTGGTTCAGGGATACTGGCAACCGGTTTAATTCACTGGTATTGATGCGTACCCGTATCTGCTTTTCAATATCTCCCATTACTTCAACATTTGTCACCCCTGAGAGCTCTGTTAATGATTCCTTTAGTTGCTCTGCAAGAGGCATCAATAATCTCATATCGTGGACGTCGCTGGACAAAGCAAAAATAAAACCGGCTGTTTTATCCAACTCTGTATTGATGTGTATCTCCTGTATTTCACTGGGTAATTCACTTCGCAGATCTGCCATCTGGTTTCTCAGATCCTGCCAGGTTTCATCCACGGGTGTTCCATACTCAAGTTCAACCACCACAACGGAAAAACCATTCATCGACCTTGACTGGGATCTTTTGTACCCTGGAATGGTTTCAACTTCTTCTTCAATTTTTCTCGTGACCAGCCGTTCCACGTCTTCCGGGATGGCTCCCGGATAAAGGGTTGTGACCATGGCCATGGGTGGTTTAATGTCCGGGTATTCCTGTTTCGGTGTGATGTAATAATTGAGAAGACCTGCGATGACAATGATCACCGCCAGTAAACCTACTACCAATCGATGACGCAAAACAGCGCGTAAGATTCTTGTCATGGGCTATCACCTATTTCCACCACCCGCACTGTTTCACCGTGAGAAAGAAGGTGCATTCCTTCAACCACAACATGTTGACCTTCATACAAACCCGTCACCCATATGGTGGAACCATCCAGTTGCTGAAGGTTTACTGGGACCTGTTTTGCCGTTTCTTTTTCAATGACGTAGACATAATCAGGGTTTCCTGCCAGCACCGCTTTCATTGGTAATGGTGTCCCTAACGCACCTTTTGTAGTAAATTCAACTTGTACCAGTTCTCCCAGGGTAAGGGAGGGGGCGGGCAATTCCACCTCAACACGATAAGTCCGGGTTAACGGATCAGGGTTGCTTGAAACCATAGTGATCACCCCTTCAATGCCCCCTTCATCATGCAGCACATTCACACTGTCCCCGGTGTTAACATGTGCCAGTTGTTGACGACTGACGCTGACACGAACAATATTGTCATGGCTGTTCAATGTCAAAAAAGGAGTGCCCTGGCGATAGATTTCACCCTGCTGATAAAACAATTCTGCCACCGTACCATTGTGTGACGCGTAAAGTGTTGTTCTCTCCACCTGGGTATCAAAATGGCTCACTTCGGCCCCCGCTGCATCTCTCAGGGCTGCCAGCGCAGATATATCTTCAGGTCTGGTTCCATTAACCAATTGCTGATACTGGGCTTCAGCCTGTTGATAAGAAGCTTCAGCTGCTGCAGTTTCCATTGTTGTCCGGTCAAGGTCTGCCTGGGATATACCACCAGCCTGGTATAGGTTTTCCAGCCTGTCTAATTGTTGGTTGGCATACTCATAGGCCTCCCTGGCTTTTTTTAGCTGGAGCTCCATCTCAAGCAACTCTTCCTGGGTGGCTCCGGCCACCGCTTTATCAAGGTTTGCCTGGGCAGCCTGAAAGTTGGCCCGGGCCCCTTGTAATGCCCTCTGGTAATCAAGGTCATCCACTGTGCCAAGTACTGTATCAGGGTTGATAACCTCTTCTTTTTCCACAAACAACTCATCAATACGTCCGGAGACCAAAAAACTAATATGCCTTGTTTCCCCTGGCAAAACTTCTCCCGTCATCATGATGGTCTCTTCATGTTCTTCCAGGGAAGCCAGGATTACCCTCACAGGTCGAATGGTTTTTTCCACTGGATCCTCAGGTGCAGTGCAGGCTGTGTTCAGAAATATTACGAGGGACAATAAAAGCAAATAAACTGCCAGCCACCCTCCTGGAATTCTATCCTTCCCACGATGCAAATATACATTCATTCATCCAACCTCTTTCCCACTACATCTCATTGATCCGGTGACAATCACCCAGGCGATATCTACAGCCATAAGAGAATTACTATTATTGAAAATACATCTTAAAACTTCTGTTGTGGTTTTAAGTAGGCGGCAGCAGTTCTAACATGCAGTTCAACTCCCATGGGTAATGCATCCTCGTCCAGCTTGAAAGCCGGATGATGATGGGGCATGTTGGTTTGTTTCTCTTCATCCGCAATTCCCAGGAAAATGAAGGTACTGGGAACCAGTTTTGCAAAAGCTGCAAAATCTTCACCCAGCATCACCTGAAGGTTGTTTTCAACCAAACAGTCAGTTCCTGCCGCATCAATGGCTGCTTCCCTGACCATTTTGGTCATTTCCAGGTCATTGTCCAGTAATTCATTGCCGCATTTAAAGGTCAGCTCATAGGTTGTTCCGTGCAGGTCGCACATGTGTGACGTGATGGCTTCGAAGCGTTCACGTACTTGTTCGTCTTTATCATGAAGGCATCGTATTGACCCTGCCATCTGAATTTTGTCCGGAATGATGATGGGTGATGATCCGGCGTTCACCTGACAAAAAGTGATAAGTGTGGGTTCCAACACATCATACTCCCGTGTTTGGATGGACTGAACCGCATTCATCACCTGATTGGCACAGTATACCGGGTCTTTTGACAGGTGCGGGGCACCGCCATGACCTCCCTTGCCATGAATGGTGAGCCAGAAGTAATAGCTTGATGCCATAAGGGGCCCTGCTGTTATGCCCACTTTTCCCGTTGGCAGTGGTGACCACAGGTGCAGTCCCACTGCTGCATCCACTCTAGGATTTTCCATAACCCCTTCTTCAATGATGATGTCGGCGCCGGCATCCTCTTCGTTGGGCTGGAAGACAAACTTCACAGTCCCTGCCAATTCTTCCCGGTGCCGTGCCAGAACCTTGGCTGCCACCATCATCATGGAGGTGTGACCGTCATGGCCACAGGCGTGCATTTTTCCATCAATGGCAGATTTGAAAGGGACATCTGCTGTTTCCTGAACAGGAAGGGCGTCCAGGTCACACCGCAGCATTAAGACTGGGCCCGGGGAGCTGCCTTCCAACAATCCCACCACGCCAGTGCCTCCCACGCGACTGGCTTGGATACCATTTTTTTCCAGATAGGTTTCAACAATGTCAGCCGTTCGGTGTTCTTCAAATCCCAGTTCCGGATGTTGGTGTAGGTCTCTTCGGATGCCAATCAATTCATCTTTCAGTTCATTGATTTCTTCCTTGATGTTCGTAAGCCAATCCATGTAATTTCCTCCTTATGGTTTCCTACAATAACGTTGAAACCCTTTCTGCCAGCTTTGTAGCAGCTTCCTGGGCCTCGTTCACCACCTGCTCTTCATTTAGGGTGAGTATTTTACGGTGTTCCATAATTTTTCTGCCATCAACAATAACCGTTTCAACCTCATGCCCTCTACCGGAATAAACCAGGTTAGGAATAATGTTGCAGACAGGTTCCAGGATGACAGGCGATAGGTTCGGTTCTTTCATGTTGATGATGATCATGTCTGCTTTCTTACCCGGTTCCAGGGAACCCGTCTCATGGTCAAGTCCAATGGCCTTGGCGCCTTCAATGGTGGCCATGCGCATAACCTTATAAGCTGTCATCACCGTTGGATCCTTTGCCTTTATTTTATTATATACTGCAGCGGCTTTCATTTCATTAAAGATATTATTACAATTATTTCCCGGGGCATTGTCCGATCCCAACCCTGCCGTTCCACCGGCGTCCAGAAATGCCATTACGGGAGGTACTATGCCGTCAATGACTCCGATACTTCCTGGACAGTGGATCATACTGGCCCCTCGCCTGGCCAGAAGGGCTGCTTCTTCGTCATAGGCTTCTGTCAAATGAATGGCGATTAACTGGTGATCCAGGTAGCCAATTTCATCAAGCCAGGGAATGGTTCGTACCCCATACCGCTTAATGACCTGATTAATTTCACGGTCTCCCTGGGCCACATGCATGTGTACTTTTGTTTTATATTGCTGCGCCAGTTTCTTTATTTCCTGAAGCATTTCTTTGGTGACCATGTCTGGTCCCTGGGGACCCATCATCACGGTTAAACGGCCATTTTCCTTTCCATGCCATTCTTCCAGAAGCGCGACTGCTTCCTTCAGTTTTTCCTGTTCGATGGCAACGTCCAGGGGATACAATTCACCCACGCCCAATTTATGCAGGGTGGAGGGTAAGGCGTTGACAGTTGATGTCATGCGGGCACGAACCCCTGCCTGTTGATAGTTCTCTGCAATGAGGGGCATGGGGTTGTCAAAGTCGCTGAAAGTAGTGGTGCCCGCCTTAATACCTTCCACGATGTTTAGCCTGGACCCTATGACAGCTTCAGCAGCCATAATATTACCAAAAAAGGGTCCTACTCCTTTTTGTAACCAATGATGCGTGTCCTGGGCAACACCTCGGTATAAGGCCATACTGGTGTGAATGTGAGCATCTACCAATCCGGGCATAACCACCTTGCCCCTTGCATCAATTTCTTCTTTGGCCTGGAAGTCGGCCTTCAATTGATCAGTGGGGCCCACTGCTAAAATCTCATTACCCTCCATGGCCACCGCACCATCTAAAATCAAGCCACCCTGTTCATCTGTCATGGTGAGCAGGTACGCATGGGTAATCATCCGCTCAATCATGTTCATTCCTCCCTGTGATCTATCCTATGGTTGTTGTACCCTCTTTTGCCTCTGGAAAATCCAACCTGTAAACAAAAGAGGATTATCACCCTTCCACATACGAAAAGCATAAATTCCGGTGGAATTTATGCTTTTCTTTTTTGTGAAATGTTTTAGTTCTTGCTTACTATAGTAGGACTCCTGTGTCTAGTAAGACTTGAAAGGTTGTCCTTCCACCCAGAACAGGTTGGTAGCTCTAATCTGATCTGTAACAGGCTCTTTACCCAAAACAGTTGCGTTGTAGTGACGCAGCAGTTCAAAGAATTTGGGGCTAAGAGGAATCAAGGCAATCAGGTTAACGTATACTGGAATGGCCACACTGAAGTCAGCAAACAGCCATACAGTACCCGTCGGCATACCTACCCAGTTGGCATAAACAACCAGTGCCCAGCCAGGAATCGGATAACCATACTTTAGGACGTTCAGCACAACTTTTGCAAATTGAGAATCACGACCAAATCCGTGTACCAGTACCGTTTCGTAGTATGCATACCAACCGGTAAGGGTTGTAAAACCAAAGAGCACAACCCCAATGGTAACCAGTACAACACCCCAGTAACCAATACCCTCTTCGAAGGCGTTAAGTGTTAAGGTAGCACCTGCAAGTCCTGTGTCATAAGCACCTGTCATGATGATAACCAGACCGGTGATGGAACATACTAATAAAGTATCAATAAATACTTCAAAGATTCCCCACATACCCTGCTTAATGGGATGGTCAACCTGCGCGGTAGCATGAGCCATTGGTGCAGAACCCCAACCAGCTTCATTACTGTATACCCCACGGGCAACACCCATGCGGATGGCGATCATGAAAGTGGCACCGGCAAAGCCGCCGACAGCTGCCATGGGTTGGAATGCATGTTTGAAGATTAAGCCAAGGGCCATGCCCAGTTGTCCGATGTTGGTGATGATGATGAACAAACCACCAAGAATGTAGAAAACGGCCATGAACGGTACCACGTAGGAGGCGAATCGCCCGATCCGTGGAATACCACCCAGTACTACAGCGTACATAAAGATACCAATACCTGTTGCAGCAATCACCTGGTTAACACCAAAGGTGGCAGAGATGGACTCAGCAACGGTGAATGTTTGCATGGTCAATAACCAGGAAGACAAGATACCAGCGCCAAAGATAACTGCCAGGGGCTTCCAGAAGGGAAGGCCTAACTGGCCGTGCCAGCCTTTGTCCAGGTAGTATGTGGGTCCACCGTACGTATCCCCATTTTTGTACTCCTGGCGATAGTGAACGGCTAAGGCTACCTCAACCATTTTGGTCATTAGACCAACGATTGCAGTAACCCACATCCAGAAAAGAGCACCGGGTCCGCCGACTGCAATGGCGGCACCTACACCACCGATGTTACCAACACCGATGGCACCGGCGGTGGCCACACTGAAGGCCTCGAAGGAAGACAGGATCCCCTGTCCGTCTTTGTCCGCTTTATCTCTTGTTAAGTTGCTCCAGACATAACCTACGGAATGACCAAAATGTCTGAACTGCCAAAAGCCACTACGGATGGTGAAATATCCGCCCAAACCAAGTACCAAAACCAGCATTGCGGGTCCCCATAACCAACCTACGAGGGTATTTAATAATGCATCCATGTATTATCCTCCCTTATTGTTGTTTGTTGTTGTCTCGCATTGACAGATAAAAGGGGATTAAAGAATATTCATAAAGACAGTCAGGTATAACCATTATCAACAGGAGTGTAATTACCTTCATAAAACAATGTTCCACACCTGCATCCCCTTTTTTTCACAAACAGCCTTTTACCTCCTTTCTTTTGAATTTATATGACACTCAACCCACATTGTTTTTCAGCATATTATGTTCTTCTGATTAAGCAAATGCAACAAAACAGGTTGAATGTTGTTACTACTTCATATTGCATCAATTTTCTGTTTATTTCTGTCAAAATTCTACATCATATCCGAAAAAAAGTCAAATAAAACTATATGAATCTTTTTTAAAAAGAGTGTCATTTCAAGGGTTTTGTTTACCAAATGGTAATAAATGCCAAAGCCTTTGTTAATAGGTGAGTACGAGTCCAACACCCACTTCTTTCACGTTTAACCTTGCTGACAATGCGACTTTGGCTGCCAGATCAGTGCAATGAGCCGCATAAAGATGTCGGATTCCCTGCACTTCCAGGTAATCGATGGTTTTATCCAATACGTACTGGGACGCCTGTTGCAGGTGAAAGCCTCCGATAACATCAAGGATTCGTTCTTCCCGGCAGACTTTTTTTGCCTGCTCAATGGTGTTGCAAATTCCCGCGTGGGCACACCCGGTGATCACCACCAGCCCTTTATCCGTTTTATAAGCCAGGGCTGTGTCGTCCACCACTTTATCTTCAACCGGCCCACCTTTACCTGCAACAGTTCCAAAGGGCTGTGCGTTTTCAAAATCGTTGGAGCGTGGAATTTGCCCCAAATAGAAAAGTCGCGGAGTGATGGATTGAGGCATTGCAGAAAGTTCAAGTTTAAAAACCCGTTCAAGGCTTTCCGTTGTCACATTTAGACCCAGTTCCATATTCCCTTCCCATTTACTGATAAAAGCTTCCGGGTGAGCCATCAATGTGGCTTTGGGCAGCGCTTTGTTTTTCATTGCTTCTTCATTGTACCGTTGAAGCAATGGTATGAGTCCCCATGTATGGTCCGCATGGCCATGGGAAATAACAATGGTTTTCCAGTTTTTCCAGTTAAGGTCCATTTTTTCAGCATTTTTTAAAGTTGCTTCAGAATAGCCTGCGTCAAAAAGTATATGCTCTTCTTCTGCCTGAATTTCATAAGACAGGCCGGGCTCTGCCAGGTAATACTGGTCGACAAAGGTGTTATTGTCCATCAACACTGTCAGTTTCATGATCATTCTCCTTCACTTTTAGATAATACCCATTGTCTTAAAGGCAAAGACAAATAAGGTCATGGTGACAACCGAAAGTGCAGTGGTGATCATAATGATGTTGGCTGCCATTTCGCTGTCACCTTTTAAAGCCACAGTCATGATGTAGGAAGTGGTGGCTGTGGGAACACCAAAAAAGATATATACTAACAATAGGTCTTCTCCCCGAAACCCCAGGTAGAAGGCTGTTGTCACAGCCGCCAGGGGAAGGATCACCAATTTTAACATACTGGCTGCCAGAGAGGATTTCATGCTTTTCATCGATTTGCTGATTACAAAGGAAGCCCCGATGGCGATCAATGCCAAAGGGATTGTCAACGCAGAAAAATAGCTCATGGTTCTAGCCATAAACACTGGTATGCGTAAGGACAATAAGGATGCAACAATGCCTGCTCCAATGGACAAAACCATTGGGTTTCGAAAAATACTGGTCACGGTTTTTCGAAGGCGACCTTTCGCATTGGTAGCCGTCGCTGTATAGGATAGAATTAAGACCGCTAATATGTTGAAAAGGGGTACCATCACTGCCGCAATAATTGGTACTTTGGGGTGTAGGCTGCCGGTAATGTTTTCCACCAATGAAAACCCTATGTAAATAAAATTTCCTCTGAAACTTCCATGGATAAACGCCCCTAGTTGAGCCGCATTATTTGTAATTGTTTTTCCCACCAGCCAACTCAGCACGATCCCTGCCATGGTGGCGACAATGAGAAAAGACAGAAGGTGGCGGTCAAAGGATTCTAAAAAATCTGTTTGAGACACGTCATAAAATAATTTTATTGGCAATGCCACGTAGAACACCAATGTATTTGCCGTTTTCACAAATAAGTCATTAATGACACGGCCCTTCTTCAGTCCAAAGCCTACCAGCATCACAATAAATATTGGTAGCGCCGTATTGATGCTAAACACAAAATTGTTAATCATAGAAGTCTCCTTCTTGGAATCCTGTTTATTTCACTTTATTGTATCATATTTAGCATCCTGTTTTTAAAATGAATCAGAGATGGAAGTGATGGCACCTCAACCTATTATCATCAACATATTCTCAGTGACGTTCTTCTTTTATTGTGTTAAAATAATTAGTTAAAACACGGATAATTTTCAACACAGAAAGGGTTGTGCATTGATGAACCGTTTAAACCGTATAAATAAAATGAAACGCATTGTCATCAAAGTTGGCACTTCCACGATTACGCATGCCAACGGGTTGTTAAACCTGACCCAGATGGAATCGGTGGTACGACAAATAGCCGATCTTCATAACCAGGGGTACGAAGTCATCCTGGTGTCTTCAGGTTCCATTGGTGCCGGCATTGGCAAACTTGGTCTGAAAACAAGACCCAAAACCATTCCTGAAAAGCAGGTGGCAGCAGCGGTAGGCCAGGGTATCCTGATTCATATGTATGAAAAACTTTTTTCAGAATATGGCAAAATCGTGGCCCAGATTCTGATCACAAAAGAAGACATTCACCATCGCACCCGATTTCTACATGTGCGCAATGCCTTTTTCTCTCTCCTTGACCAGGGTGTTGTGCCTATCGTTAATGAAAATGATGCCATTGCTGTTGATGAAATAAAATTGGGCGATAATGATACGTTGTCCGCCATCGTGGCCAGCATTTCTGAGGCAGATCTGCTGATCCTGTTATCAGATATCGAAGGTTTGTGCGAGGCAGACCCACGGATACAACCGGACGCTCCGCTGATTCATACGGTTGCAGAAATCAGCCCACACATCGAAAAACTGGCAGGTGGCGCCGGTTCAAGCCTGGGAACAGGGGGTATGATTACGAAAGTGAATGCTGCTAAAATTGCCACCGCTTCCGGCACTGCCATGGTTATTGTTAACGGCTCACGGCCTGGTGTGATCAATGAAATCATTCGTGGCGATGATGTTGGCACCTGGTTTCAGGAAAAGCAGCATCCCTTGCAGGCCCGAAAACATTGGATTGCCTTTGGCAGTACACCATCAGGGGTACTGGTCATTGACGAAGGTGCAGCGAAAGCCCTTGTGCTGCGACAAAAAAGCCTTCTTCCCAGCGGTATCATCCAGGTGAACCAAGAGTTTCGTGAAGGGCAGATTGTTTCAGTGGTCAACCAGGATGGCCAGGAACTTGCGAGAGGCGTCACCAATTACAGTTCAGCTGACATTGACCTGATCAAAGGACTCAACACTTCTGAAATCGACGGAAAACTTGGGTATAAAGCTTATGACGAAGTCGTTCACCGAAACAATTTGGTGATCGTATAACAATCGTAAAGGGGTGGAATCATGACGATGCAGGAACAACTCATACAACAAGCCAAGGCTGCTAAAGCAGCTGCACAACGTATGGCCTTGCTGAAAACCAATACCAAAAATACGGCATTGTTGGCCATGGCAGATGCATTAACGAACCACGCTTCACAGATTATTTCCGAAAATGAAAAAGACATGGAAGCAGGACGCCACCAGGGACTTTCCCTGGCACTCCTTGACCGGTTGATGCTAAACGATGATCGTATTGAGAGCATGGCATCAGGATTACGACAGGTAGCCTCACTGAAGGATCCCATTGGAGAAGGTAACAAGGTATGGATTGGGGCTGACGGCATCCAGATCACCCAAATAAGCACACCAATTGGTGTGGTAGGGATGATCTATGAGGCTCGTCCCAACGTTACTGTGGATGCAGCTGCACTTTGTCTGAAGGCAGGCAATGCGGTGATGCTTAAGGGAGGCTCTGAAGCCATACACTCCAACACCATCATTGCTAGTATTATCAGCCGATCTGCCGTAGAAGCCGGTCTGCCCGAGGGATGCATTCAGTTTATTACCTCCACCGACAGAGAAGCTGTTAAGGTGATGATGAAACTCAATGGGCTGATCGACGTGTTGATTCCCCGGGGCGGCGCCGGATTGATCAAAGCCGTGGTGGAGAATTCATCTGTGCCTGTCATTGAAACCGGGGTCGGTAATTGCCATGTTTACCTGGATGCCAGTGCAGAACCGGTCATGGCTGAAAAAATTGTGATCAATGGAAAAACCCACCGGCCAGGTGTTTGCAACGCTACTGAAACGTTACTGGTACACAAAGATTTTGCTGGACAACATCTCGGAAACATCGCTGATGCCCTTATGGCAAAAGGCGTTGAGTTGCGTGGCTGTGAAAAAACCCGTGCTTTGGTAAATAACATATTACCAGCAAAAGAATCTGACTGGGAAACAGAATACCTGGACCTGGTTCTGGCAGTGAAGGTGGTAAATTCTGTGGAGGAAGCCATTGAACATATCCGTCGGTATGGTACCCAACATTCAGAAGCCATTGTAACAGAAAACTACAGCCATGCCAGGCAGTTTCAACGGGAGGTGGATGCAGCAGCTGTTTATGTAAACGCTTCCACACGCTATACTGATGGCCATCAGTTTGGTTTTGGTGCTGAAATTGGCATTAGCACACAAAAACTTCATGCCCGGGGGCCCATGGGCCTTGAAGCCCTCACAAGCATAAAATACATGATTCAGGGGAACGGACAAATACGCAACTAATAAGCAGCTTACAAGAGTATAAACAGGATTCTAACCTTCTGATAGAGTTAAAACTCCACCAGAAGGTTAGAATCCTGTTTATCTCTATGTCGGTCACTTTTGTGTTTTTATCAAGCTAAGTTGGCTTCCGTTGGATATTGTGAAAGCGTAATGGAAAAAGATGATTGGAAAAACAGCAAGGCTTCCAACTTCCGAAGCAATGAAAGTAGCCCCAGGGATATCCTGGGAAGGATGTGCCTGGGGCGGTTTTATGTTCTCAGTGTAAAACTATTGTGTCACAGTGTAAATGTTTTTGCGGCAGTGTAGATGTTTTGTATAAGGGGACACAAGTTTCAAAACCTATGTGATCGACTATTCTACCGTGACAGATTTTGCCAGATTTTTGGGTTTATCAACGTCGGCCCCTCTTGCCACTGCTGTGTAGTAGGCAAAAAGCTGCAGTGGAACTACGGCTAATACCGGGGTGAAGACATTGTCTGTGTCGGGAATGGACAGCACCACGTCGGCTGATTGCTCTACTTCCTCCCTGGTTTTTTCTTTGGTAATCGCTACCACGAAAGCCCCACGCGCCTTCACTTCTTTCATGTTGGACAGCATCTTGTCATATAACTGGTCCTGGGTGGCAAGGGCCATTACCAGTGTTCCTTCTTCCAACAATGCGATGGTGCCATGTTTCAGTTCACCTGCTGCAATGGCTTCTGAATGAATATAGGAGATTTCCTTGAGTTTAAGGGATCCCTCCTTGGCTGTGTAATCGTCGATGCCTCGACCGATAAAGAAAACACTTTGCTGATTAAACTGCTTGTTAGCAATTGACTGGATGTTTTCCTGATGATCCAGTATGGACTGGATTTTGTCAGGGAGGTTTTTGAGTTCCGTCACCTTATCCGCCACTTCACTTCTTGACATGGTACCTTTCAGTTCTGCCAGGTAGAGGCCCACCAGGTACAAGGCAATGATTTGAGTAATGTAGGCTTTTGTGCTGGCCACCGCAATTTCAGGTCCTGCCCAGGTGTAAAATACGTCATGGGCTTCCCTGGAAATTCTGCTGCCCACCACATTTGTCACCGTGAGAACGTGGGCTCCTTTGCCTTTGGCTTCCCTCAAAGCAGCCAGCGTGTCTGCGGTTTCACCTGACTGACTGACGGCAATCAGCAGGGTTTTTTCATCAACAAAAGGGTCTTTGTACCGAAATTCTGAGGCAATTTCCACTTCCACCGGCAAACGGGCAAATTTTTCGATGGCGTATTTGCCTACCAAACCAGCATGCATGGCAGTGCCGCAGGCCACAATGGTGATTTTGTTGAACTGGTTTAATTCTTCTCCTGTCAAGTGAAGTTCGTCCAATTTTATACGGTTTTCCTCGTCTATCCTTGGAAACAAAGTGTCTCTTACTGCCTTTGGCTGCTCATGCATTTCTTTCAGCATGAAGTGCTGGTAACCACCTTTTTCTGCTGACTCAATGTCCCAGGTAACGTGGAATGGATCTCGGTCCATCTCATCTCCCAATTCATTGAGGATCGTAATGTGATCCCGGGTTAAAACGGCCATTTCTCCATCTTCCAGAAAATATACATCCCTGGTATGCTTCAACAGAGCCGGAATGTCTGAGGCAATAAAATTTTCACCGTTACCAATTCCCACAACCAGTGGATTGTCTTTTCGGTAACCGATCAATGTCTCCGGTTCATCTTTGCAGATGACCCCAATGGCATAGGCCCCCTCCATTTTTTGAATGGCTTTTTGCAACGCTTCAACCAGGTTGCCGTCATAGTAGTACTCAATGAGCTGAGCAATGACCTCGGTGTCTGTCTCTGATTTGAACACAATGCCTTTGTCCGTTAACCAGCTTTTCAGTTTCATGTAGTTTTCAACGATGCCATTGTGCACCACGGCAATTTTTCCATGATGGCTGGCGTGTGGATGTGCATTGATGTCATTCGGTTCTCCATGGGTAGCCCACCGGGTATGACCGATGCCCAACACGCCTGGCAATGGGTGTTCCTCCAAATAGTCTGCCAACACTGACAGGCGGCCTTTAAACTTTTTAACAATGATGTCATCCTGGCTGTAAATGGCCACCCCTGCTGAATCATAACCTCTGTATTCAAGCTTTTCCAAACCTTCCATTAAAATAGGCACTGTTTGTTTTTCTCCAATATATCCAACGATACCACACATATGCGGGTCGCTCCTTTCATTCTTTCATGAAGTTGCTCATTCGTTTTTCTTTGTTCTTGCGTTTTTTACTGCACACCAACAGGACCTCTGAAATGATCACAGGTCATTCACACGGGCCACTTTGTACTGCCAATTACTTGCCAGCTTTGTAGGCTCCTTGTCGGTGGTGAACTCACCGCAGGGCATCCGCCGATGATTCGATACTCCCTGTTCCTCGTCAACTTTCAAAATTCCCGAAAGTCCAGGCGCTTGATTATACTATTCAGTTGTATTCCATGGCCTTGGGCATCACTCCTCTATGTTCACATTATACCCTAGTCTGTTAGCTTATCCCAATTGTTTTTCCATGATTTGTGCCAAATGGTGGGCCATGCTGTCCAATTCCTGTTGATTTTCGCCTTCCAGCATTACCCTTACCAGCGCTTCGGTACCTGATGGCCGGATTAAGACCCTGCCTTTACCCGACATCTTTTCTTCTAGTTGGCGTATTTCCTCACAGATCACCGGGTCCTGCTGGTAGTCGTATTTTCGTTGATTCTGAACCTTTGCGTTGACCAATACCTGTGGGTAAGAAGTCATAATCTTTGCAAGAACTGACATGGTTTCTGTCGATTCCTTCAGCAAAGCCGCCAGTTGAACTGCCGTTAACATGCCATCTCCTGTGGTGCCGTGTTCAGACATAATGATATGCCCTGATTGTTCGCCTCCCAGGGTATATTTGTTCTTCACCATTTCTTCCAACACATAGCGATCTCCCACCTTAGTCCTCACAAGGCGGCAACCTGCCTCTTTCAAGGCCAGTTCAAGTCCTAAATTACTCATCACTGTTGTGACAAGCGTGTTTTCCGACAGTTTATGCTGCTTTTTTAAACGAATTGCCAGCAGTGCCATGACCCGGTCTCCGTCCACCACTTGCCCCGTCTCATCCACTGCAATTAATCTGTCAGCGTCACCATCAAACGCAAAACCGATATGGCTTTTGGTTTCAACCACTTCATGCTGCAAATCTTCTGTATGGGTTGAACCGCATTGTCGATTGATGTTCAGGCCATCAGGATGATGGTGAATGACATGTACCTCTGCTCCCAGAGAAGTAAAAAGAGCTGGGGCCATTTCATAAGCTGCCCCATTGGCAGTGTCCAACACAATTTTCATGCCCGTTAAATCAACATTAATTGAATGTTTAACATGTTCAAGGTACGTTTTTGCCAGCACAGAGTCCTTTGTCCACGTGCCAATGGCATCTTCCCTGGTATTCATATTGGTAGTACCTTCTCTTATCAAAACTTCAATACTGTCTTCCACTTCATCCCCCAATTTATAGCCATTATGGCTGAAAAATTTTATGCCATTGTAGTTGGCCGGGTTGTGGGAAGCAGAGATCATCACACCACAGGCAGCATCTGTTGACTTGGTCAGCCAGGCCACTCCTGGAGTAGGAATCACACCCAGGCGCATCACTGAAAATCCCATGCTCATAAAACCGGCACTTAAGGCTGCTTCCAGCATATCACAGGATTGACGGGTGTCTTTTCCAATCAAGACCAATGGAGAAAGGTCATCGTTTCCCAATATGGCCGCCCCAGCCTGGGCCAACTGAAAAGCCAATGTGGCGGTTAAATCCTGATTCGCAATACCTCGAACACCGTCAGTTCCAAACAATCTGGCCATCGATCTCTCCCCTTTAATAACTCTTAAATGAACTGGGTTCATTGTAACATAGAGGGTTTTGCTTGGCAACAGCTGATTGAAAGGCTGATTGAAAGGCGATTGAAGGACATGGCATTATAGCCAATGTTTGCATTAAAAAGAGAGAGACCATTGTGATCTCTCTCAGTGTATTTGTTCTTATTTCTTGTTTACTCCTCGGTTTTCGCTTCGGTTTTAAACAAGATACCAAATCCTTGAACCAATAAAACGATTGCCAAGATTAACAAGATCACAGGGAATATCACAAGGACAATATTTCCGACTGCAAGATTTGCCTGCGCCAGTAACACTAAAGCAAATATGGTTGCTGCAAACATGAACACGATGGGAATTGTAAACATTTTGTTATTTTTGCCCGATTTCTTCAACCACACAGCCACTGCCATAAGGGCCAACGCTGCCAATAACTGGTTGGCAGAACCAAACACAGGCCAGATTTGCTGCCAGCTGGTAATGGCCAATAGTCCGCCGAATACAACTGTGATTCCTGTTGCAACATACATATTGGTTAAAATTGGTTTAGGTGCATTCACATCTTCAGGCTCAAAGAATTCCTGAAGAATGAATCGGCCAAGTCGGGTACCGGTATCCAAGCTTGTTAGTGCAAAAGCTGAAACTGCGAGGGCGACAAATGATTTCCCTATCTCAAAAGGAACACCGAAGCTGGTCATAAAGACCCCGATACCGTCTGAGAACACGTTAACCGGTCCACCATTCGCCAGTAATTCAGTCAATTTGGGACCTGCTATATAGGCGGCCGTAATTATGGCCACTGTTGCCAATACACCTTCAATCAGCATGCCGCCATAACCAACGATTTTGGCGTCACTTTCTTTGGTGAGCTGTTTTGAAGTGGTTCCCGAACCCACCAAAGAATGGAATCCTGAAATCGCTCCACAGGCAATGGTGATGAAGAGAATGGGAAATAAAAACTGACCATTCACAACAAAACCTGCATAGGGTGTCAACTGAATGGTGGGTCTGGAAATCAACAGGCCTAGCACTGCACCTGCCAGCATTCCATATAACAGAAAAGAGTTTAGGTAGTCACGGGGCTGAAGCAGAATCCATACAGGTGTGGTGGAAGCAACAAAGATGTACACCAGCAGGAAGACAATCCATACATTCCGTGATAATGCCAAGGGGAACATGTTGCCCAGTGCAATGCAGATCAGCAATAAAACAACGCCTACCACAGTGCCTACGGTTAATGATACACCTTTACGGTAAATGGCATATCCAAATCCTACCGCAAGCACAATAAACAAAAGGGATGCTGTCGCGGCGGCTGGAACGGCAACAAAGGTGTTTGCCACAATATTGGTAAAGGCAGCTACTACCAAGAGCAGTGTCAACCAGGCGAAAACTGAGAACATTTGCTTACCTCTGGTTCCCATGTTCACATGGATGACTTCACCAATGGATTTACCTTCGTGGCGAATGGATGCAAACAATGAGCTGTAATCCTGCACCCCTCCAAAAAAGATACTTCCGACAATGATCCACAACAAGACTGGCACCCAGCCAAAAATAGCTGCAGCGATAGGCCCAACAATTGGTCCTGCACCTGCAATGGAAGCAAAGTGATGACCCAATAATACAGGTGCTGACGCTGGCACATAGTCAACACCATCTGGACGTGTATGTGCAGGAGTTGCAATGGCGTCGTTAACACCCCACTGCTTTGTCAGCCAAGCACCATAGGTCACATAGGCAATGGAAAAAGCTATAATAGCAATAAGAATAAGAACTAATGCATTCATATTGACCCTCCTTCAATGTTCTGATTATAAATTAACGGGTTTACCGGGACTGTATAATTCCCTAACCTCCTTTCCCCGCTTATTGTGAACCAGTGTTTCTGCTGCAAGGTCCACCACTGCCAGTCGGATATAAACCCAGCCTTTCAGCCCAAATAAGAATGACTTTTCATACTTCATTTTTTCCACAGTTCTTTGTATTTCTGCATCAACACCATTGGGTGTTACCAGTACTCCGTTGATGATGGTGGACATATGCTCCTCATGTGGTTCAGGTAATTCTTCTGCCGCTTTCACCATTGTTTCCCAGAAATCATCCACCACTTTTAACGAGGGTGTCTTAATGAATTGAATAAAGACATGTTCTTTGTTCTCGATGGCGTATACTTTTATCTTTTTGGATGCAAAATAACGCTCGTTACGCATATCGGACTTTGCATATAAATCAAAGGATTTTTCATGATACTCAAAAGGTCGGTATATGTCAAAATAGGCCGTCAGTCTGTCTTGAATCAAATCTATATAAGTTGATAATTCCATGATGCCCTCCCTGATTGAAAAGATTCTATGTATGGACTTGTTACAAATTTACTCACATTCATTGTAAACTTTTTCACGCTAAAGTGCAATGAATTTTCGATAAATATTCATAGAAATCTGTATAGGTAATAACTGCCTCCCAGCAGGAATGCCACCAAGACCGCCACTTTCCAGGCATGGCCTTTAAAACCGCTTTTTAGCGTGTTTTTTGACGGTTCTTCAAAGGTAATTTCAATAAGGGGAAGCTGTTGTTTTCTGTGAGACCTTATGCCAGCGTTGGCCATTCTTTCTCCCCGACAGCCATAGGTGGTGCATTGTCCATTTTCGATCCAGCATTCCAGGTGGTGGGGCATTTTGCAGCAGGAACACACCACTGTGTTTTCTCCCAGACGAATGGGTGTCTGGCAGTAAGGACAAACTGTATTCTCTACGTGGGATTTGGATCGATGAGGCTGCATATTAATCACCTTTTTTGTATAATAATATGTCTTGTCCGACTTCCAGGCTGTCAGGGTCGTTCAGGTCATTCAACTTCATGATAAATTCATGCTCTGAAGGGTCATTGTAAAAACGACTGCTGATGGACCACAGCGTATCACCCTGCATCACGGTGTACACATAAAAGTATTCTCCGGATAATTGGTTTACCACTTCTTCCAGCCTCGCTGTTTCATTCTGAAGTGATGTCACTTTTTCTTCCTGGTGGTTCAGCTCGGCCAATAACGTTTCGATCTGCCGTTCCTTGGCAAGAAGCGTTTCCTGTTGTTCGCGGTCAATCTCAGGCTTTTCAATGCGGTGAAGGTTTGTAAGAATCAATAGTAAAGCCATCACAATCAGCATCACTTTGTACCAGTTTGAACTTTTTGCCTTTTCATGACCATCATCTTCAGCCGAATTGACTGGGGCTGGTCTTTCCTCAAGGGGAAGGGAAATGAGCACTTCCTGTCCATTATCCAATACACGGTAATGTGATGCTTTGATTTCTTCGCCTTCCCATGCAAAAAAACCAGTTTCCTTGTTTACAGGGTCAACCACATACGCCACTTGCCATGGCAGGTTAAAAAAGTTCTGTTGTATAAACAAGTCGTAATTTGACAGGAATACACCGAAACCTGGATGGGTATGAAACCACCCCACAATTTTCAGGTCTGGATAGAGTATGTCCTTTTCGTGGTGAATTTGATCCCAGGTTTCATGGGTAAAGGTAATGGATGTTTTATTGGCAGCCGTTTTTTTTGCTTTCAGCATGGCTGTGATTGACAGGTGTACTCCCTCATCACCCTCTTCAGGTATGCCCAGCAAAACACCCCCCACTTCTCGGGTGGTATCTAAAGAGCCGAATTCGTCAATTTGTTGCTGAACCTGTTTTTTTATAAGGATGGTTTTTTCACTTACCATTGATTTTTGTATAACCTTTTCTCCCAGTTCGATTTCAAAACCAACCTCCAGGCCTTCATTTACCTTCTGGTCTCCCTGCATTTGATCGCCTCCATCACTATTATTAGAACAGCTGGATGTCCGGTTCAGTTTCCCTTTTATTATTCCTGTTACGTTGGGAAGGTTTTAATGTGATGCTGAAATCATCCGTTTTACCCATTTTAATGTCCGGTTCAGCCTGCCATAAATCAACATTGTCTGCCGGAAATAAATGGGTGTGTTCTTTTGCCCAGTGGGAAGCTTCGATGTTCAGTGGACTTTTGGGATTGTAATTTTTATATTGAATCATATCGCCAATTTGGATGATGATATCGGTCAATTTTTCACCTGCTCCCCAGTAATCGCCAATGCATACCTGGTACCGGAAATTGGGATGAAAAATAGGTGTTTTCATTTGGCAGCGGGGCTTTTCCCGTGGGTATGCTGCATGCAAGTATACTTCAACCTGGTGTCGGTTGATTAATACCGGTGTGTTGGTTTTTTCGTCCAATTTATATCCTCTCACCTTGTAGGTGACCAGGTATTTATCCGGTGGATCACCGGATAATGGTTCAACGTCAATGTATGGATGCCTTGAAAATTCCAATTTAAGGTTTTCATAGTCGGACGCCAGTCTCCTCAGCCGTGCATTCATAGACTGCCTCCTCCCTTCTTACTCATTTTATCATTTGGATAATATCCCCTGTTAATTCCAGGTAGATCACCCGTGAGCCCTCACAGCCTACCAGAATTTCTCCTGGTGCGAACCCGATGTCTGCCAGTTTTTTTTCAACAAAGGGTTCATCCCCCTCAAACCGGTGAGTCAATTGTAAGTCCAGTTCATTTCCGCAGCCAGGACAGAGTACTTCATCTTCTGCCACTGTTATCAAGGGTCGATAATAGTGTTGCACGTGGCCACAGACACATGTACCATTTAACAAAATTTCAACACTCGTCTCCAAAACAGCCTTTGGAGATAATCGTTTTTTGATTTCAACCAAGACTTCCTTTAAGCTTGTTTCCTTTGAGCTCCAATTCATTTCAACAATGTTTTCCCACGTATCGTGGCTCAAACAATTATTATTTCTGGTATAGTTCACCTGGTAAGTGTCATGGGTGAGGCCATTGAAAACAATACCCTGGCCACACAATGGATGAAGATTGCGATCGCCATGAAGCAGCTTTACAGCTTCCTGCACCTGCAGGCCTGCAATCACTGATGCAGTGGTGGGTGTTGTTGGCACCTTGCCTTCCAGCAGGTCTTTTCTTGACAGTAAGGAACAGGATTTACGGAAATTCAGAAGTTTGTAGTCGATTTCATTCATGGTGCATTCATAACAGGCACTGCCAGGCGGTACAAAAACCCTGGCGAATCCTTGAAACACCTCAATAGCACCATCGATCCACGGAGTTGAGGTGTGCCAGCATTTTTGGTTGATGACCAGCCTGGCCTCCCGATTGTCCAGACCTCCCAAAACCAAATCTACGTGACGAAAAAAGCCTGTTCCCACATCTGTGATAACACTGCCATTGATAGGAATTGCCTTCACATCCGGGTTTAGTTCCCGCACCTGCCGGGCAGCGGTCTGGGCTTTATAACTGCCTTCATCTTCTTCTCTGTAGAGTACTGCCCTGGAAAGGTTAGAGTTCTCAATGGTGTCCATGTCGACAATGAGGATGGTGCCCACACCCAGAAGTGCCAGGTTCTTAAGTATTTCATTACCAATGGCTCCTGCACCAACCACCATCACCACTGCTTTTTTCAGTTTTTCCTGGTCCCACCACGGGATCAGTCGAAATCTTGCATAACGGTCTTCTTCTTCAATGTCGATGTTGATTGGTTTCACTCTTTTTCCCCCTGGCTGAACAATCTTGCCCATGGCTTACCGTGTTACCCAGCCGTAATTTCAGGCTGAAGGCGCAGGACATCGTCTTCCTGAACCTCTGCTTCTCCCAATGTTTGTTCATCAGTCAGCTGCTTGCCTGATGCTTTATGAATAAACTTGTAACTGATGGGGTTGCCATCCGGCCCAGTTACCGGCAACTCCATTTTTTCAGCTAATTTGACTAAAATACGGTTAACCGGGATATCGTCCGGTAAACTTGCCTGTTGCTCTTTGTTCCCTGTAGTATCAACAATGTACACATTTACTTTACCCATGAATCCACGCCTCCTCGACAATTTTGATTATCTTCGGTACATACAAGACGTTCATATTTTTATTCCATTCTAACATAAAAAGGAAAAGGATCCTAGCAGCTCACCGCCAGAATCCCATTCCCTCACTCATATTGAAAGTCCACTATGCTTCATGCATTATTAATAACAGCAGCGCCTTCTTCCAAGGCTTTTTGGTTCAGGGGGATAAAATGTTCTTTCCCCGCACCATACACTTTTTTAAGGGTTTCAACAACAGCTTCTATTGACACAACACCAGTCAGGGCCAGGTACGCGCCCAGCATAACCATGTTGGCCACTTTGGGATTGCCCACCTTTGCAGCGATTTCGTTTGCCGGCACTTTATACACATCTATGTCACTTCTTAAAGGTTCACGATCAACCAAGGATGAATTGATCAGCAATTTTCCTCCTGGTACCAAGTTGTTTTCAAACTTAAGCATGGAAGGGAGATTCATAACAATGGCACACGTGGCGTCTTCGGTAATGATTGGTGATCCCACCAGGCTGTCAGATACAATGACTGAACAATTGGCTGTTCCTCCACGCATTTCCGGGCCGTAAGCCGGCAGCCATGAAACCTGTTTCTCTTCGATCATACCTGCGTAGGTCAGGAGTTGGCCCATGGACATAACGCCCTGGCCTCCAAATCCAGCCATAATTATTTTTTCAGTTGCCATTTATTTCGCCTCCTCTGTTGTTCGGAAATTTCCCAGCGGAAAATATGGCAGCATGTTTTCCTTTAACCAAGCCAGGGAATCTACCGGTGTCATACCCCAGTTTGTTGGACAGGTCGAAAGCACTTCAACGATACCAAAACCTTCGCCGCGCAATTGAACTTCAAAAGCTTTTTTAATGGCTTTTTTTGCTTTTCGAATATTGGGCACGTCATGAACTGAAACACGTTCCACAAACACTGCCCCATCAATGGTAGCCAGCATTTCACTAACTTTCAGGGGTTTGCCTGCCAGCTCTTCACTACGTCCATAGGGAGAAGTGGTGGATTTTTGGTCAATCAACGTGGTGGGGGCCATTTGACCTCCTGTCATACCGTAGATGGCGTTGTTCACGAAAATTGTCGTGATCTTTTCACCGCGCAATGCAACATGAACAGCTTCCGCTGTACCAATAGCAGCTAAGTCACCGTCACCCTGGTAAGAAAACACCACTTTGTCAGGACGAACACGTTTGATGCCCGTTGCAACAGCCGGAGCTCTACCATGTGACGCTTCGTGCATGTCACAGTTGAAATAGTCATAGGCCAGCACAGAACAGCCAACTGGAGCAACACCGATGGTGTCTCCTAAAATGTCTAATTCTTCCAGTACCTCTGCCACTAATCGGTTAATGATTCCATGGGTACATCCTGGGCAGTAATGGAACCGTTTATCCGTTAAGCCGTTGGTTTTTTCAAAAACATTTGTTTCCATTACTTAACACCTCCCAACATTTCTTTCACTTTATCAACAATGGCCTGTGGTTCCGGGCACATGCCGCCGGTTCGACCGTAGAAACCAATCGGTAAGCGGCCTTCGTTGGCGATTTTTACATCGTCGATCATCTGGCCCATACTCATTTCGATGGTTAAGATTGCTTTTGCGGTATCAGGAATATCCCGGAAGGCCTGGCTGGGGAAAGGCCACAGGGTGATAGGGCGGATCAGGCCTGCCTTGATGCCTTCAGCTTCCAAGAGTTCAATGGCATTCTTGGCAACACGGGAGGTGGTGCCGTAAGCTGTCAAAACAATCTCAGCGTTTTCCATGTTGAAGGCTTCCACCCGCACTTCATTTTTTTCCATTATCTTGTATTTATTGTCTAATTTATTGTTATGTTCTTCCAGCAACTCCGGGTCAAGGAACAGGGAGTTAATGATGTTGGGTTTTCTGGCTCCTTTGGTGCCGTCAGTGGCCCAGTCTTTTTCTGGTAATTCTCGGGGTCTCATCTCGTTAAATTCTACGGGTTCCATCATTTGACCGATCATGCCGTCAACCAGTACAAATACTGGGTTGCGGTAATAGTCTGCAATGTCAAAAGCTTCCATTACAAGGTCAACCGCTTCCTGAATACTGGCTGGTGCCAAAGCAATGTGCCGGTAGTCACCGTTTCCGCCGCCCCGGGTGGCAATGAAATAGTCACCCTGGGATGGCTGGATGCTACCCAGTCCTGGACCGCCACGGCTCACATCCACGATGACACAGGGCAGTTCTGCACCGGCAATGTAGGTAATGCCTTCCTGCTTCAGCGCGATACCAGGTGAAGAAGATGATGTCATGACACGCACACCAGCACCTGCTGCACCATATACCATGTTGATGGCAGATACTTCTGATTCTGCCTGCACAAAAACCCCGCCGCTTTTGGCCATTTCACGTGACATATATTCAGGAATTTCATTTTGGGGTGTAATGGGGTATCCGAAAAAAGCCTTACAACCAGCCTTAATGGCGGCCGCACTTATTGCTTCATTCCCTTTCATTAAAACCTTGCTCATGGTGAAATCCTCCTCGCGATCTTATTGATCTTCCTTAAAAACTGTAATTACCAGGTCCGGACAGATTGTTGCACAGTTGGTACATGCAATGCACTTATCCATTTCCTGTACATTTGCAGGGTGATATCCTTTGCTGTTAATGCGACCCTCGTCCAACTCAACAATTTTTACTGGACAGGCTGTCACACATAATCCGCATCCTTTACATCTTTCAATGTCAAATTCAACACGGCCTTTTACTTTTGCCATTTTCTTACCTCCTACTTTCGTTTATATGTTCATATGAGGATGATCCTGTTATGACATCCAGGCTTCTCTCATGATGAGCCTTATGGGAAACAATGTACCTTGCAACTGCTGGGGCATTTGGTCCACCAGGTGTTCCAACAGGCTGTTATATTTAACGGGCAACCCCGTCGCTTCAGAGACTTGCTCACAAAGATGGTACCCTTTCATCACGTCTTCAATGGTTGTTTGTTTCACCAGGTGTGTGTTGTTCACCAGGGCTGTTGCTTTAATCTGGGACACCCTTTCAATTGATTCCAGGTGAGAGAGCGCACCTTGAAGGGTGGCTGTTTCCGGTCGGTTGGCATTGATGACAAAAAACATGTCGTAGGCTCCCGGCACCATGTATTGCCGGTAACGGCTTAATGTACGGGCGCCCATGGCATCGCCGCCAATGTCCATCACCACCTGGCAAAGGTCATCCTGCAAGGGTGACACAGCTTCTGCTGATATGGCAGGCAGGTCAACTGCCCTTCCTTTAATGGAGCTGGATATCACATGAACACCTGCAGCCTCCAACTCTTCCTGCTTTTCCCTGCTGCGAAAATATAGATTAATCACGTCCAAGTCCACCAGAGACGTTTTTTGTCCTTGCTCAGCCAATTTTAGGGCATAATTCACTGAAAATTCCGTTTTACCTGTTCCATAGCTGCCAATAACCACTCGGATTCGATGATCATTCAGCATAATCAGTTTCCTTTTTTCGTTCATAGGTTTTAGCTTCTTCTTCGCCTCTTAAAATACGCAGTGTACCTTCCACAAGGGCAATCATCTCATCTTCTCCCGGGTATACCAGCACACGTGATAAAAACGCGACATGTTCTTTGATCCAACCAGTCAGCAAATGATCATAGGCCAATCCGCCGGTTAGCACAATGGCGTCAATCTGTCCTTTCAGCACGGCTCCACAGGCGCCAATTTCTTTCGCCACCTGATAAGCCATGGCTTTATAGATAAGTTCAGCTTGTTCATCGCCTTCATTGATTCTGGCAACGACTTCCCGGCCGTCATTGGTGTTCAGGTATGCCACCAAACCGCCTTTGCCCACAATTTTTTTATAAATTTCCTGCTGTGTATACTTACCGGAGAAACAGGTTCGCATCAATTCCCCTGACGGTACGCCTCCTGAACGTTCAGGGGAAAAAGGGCCGTCTCCGTCCAGGGCATTGTTCACGTCAATCACCCTGCCTAAACAATGGGCACCCACTGAAATACCGCCGCCTAAATGGGCCACAATCAGTCTGGCTTCTTCATATTTTTTTCCCAGATCCCTGGCTGCCCGGCGACCAACTGCTTTTTGATTCAATGCATGAAATATGCTTTTTCGTGGGAGTTCAGGATTGCCTGAGTACCTGGCAACTTCTTCCATCTCATCTACCACAACGGGGTCTACGATAAACGCCGGAATGTTGAGCTGAGAGGCTATTTCATGGGCCAGTACCCCTCCCAGGTTAGAGGCATGTTCTCCCTGCACCCCTTTTTTTAAATCTTCCAGCATCACATCATTCACATCATAGCTGCCCCCTGGAATGGGTTGCAATAAACCGCCTCTTCCTACAACTGCTGCCAGTTTAGTGATGTTAATGTCTTTCTGGCTTAATGTTTCAAGGATCACTTCCTTACGGAAGCTGTATTGGTCGAAAATGCTTTTGTATTGAGCGATTTCTTCCGCTGAATGTCGCAACACCTCTTCGAACAATGGTTTTTCATTGTCATAGATGGCAATTTTTGTTGAAGTTGAGCCTGGATTAATGGCTAAAGTTCTCAATACTTCCATTCAATCATCACTTCCCGTTTTAGAATAATTTTGCTGCACATAAAACACCCAGGGCGATGGAGTTCAACTTTGATTCATCGCTGTCTGCTCTCGAAGTCAGTACAATAGGCGCTTTGGCTCCGAGAATGACCGATGCATTCTTGGCAAACGCCATGAAGCCCAATGTTTTATAAAGGATGTTTCCACCTTCGATATCTGGCGCCACCAACACGTCTGCATACCCGGCAACAGGGTGATCTATGCCTTTGTGTTTTGCTGCTTCCACGGAAACTGCGTTGTCTATAGCAAAGGGACCACCTACCATACAACCGGTGATTTCTCCCTTAACATTCATTTCAGTCAACGCTGCAGCATCCATGGTGGCAGGCATTGCCGGGTTGGCTTTTTCTTTTGCACAAATCAGAGCGACCTTGGGTTCATCAATATCAAGGGCTTTAGCCACCACCACTGCGTTTTCAATTATTTGTTTTTTAGTGTTCAAATCAGGCGCAATGTTCATGGCAGCATCGGTCACCAGGAACAGTCTGTCAAAACCTTTAACTTCGAAAACTGCCACATGACTGAGCACATTTCCGGTTCTTAATCCAATTTCTTTGTTTAAGACTGCTTTCAGGATGATCGATGTGTCAACCATGCCTTTCATAACCATGTGTGCTTTCCCTGTTGATACCAATTCAACCGCTTTCAGAGAAGCTTCCATGGGGTCTTTAATGTCAATAATTTCAAATCCTTGTAAGTCCAGCGTAAGGTCTGCTGCAATGTCCATGATCTGGTCTTTGTCACCCACGAGGATGGCGTCAGCCACGCCTGCTTCCTTTGCTTTTGTAACGGCCATCAATACATCTGAATCCTGAGCACAAGCAACCGACACAACCTTCGGTCCTCTTTCTCTGGCGATTTCCATAACCTGCGCTAAATTTTTAATCATGCAGTATGCACCTCTCTCCTCATATTTGATTGGCTGTTCTTAAACAGGAATTAAACAGGAATAAAAACAGCACATCTCTTTACATATACATGCAAAAGATGTGCCATCTTGATATTTATAAAACTATTTGTCCTGTAGACTGGTACCACAGGTCTGTCGTATATTGGTGCTTCTCAATGTGTTTAGGGCGAAGTGGGATTGCAACAAATTGCATGCAACAAATTGCATCTTAGCATGCAATTTGTTGCATGCTAAGATCGTTTTACAATTCTTATCACTTGGTGTTCGTAAGGTGATATTTTTCCATTTTATAGTATAAATTTCGGATGGATATGTTCAACTCCCTGGCAGTTAATGAACGATTTCCGCCATTTCGCTGCAACGTCTCTTCAATGGCCTGCCGCTCAGCCTCTTCAACGATGTCTGACAGTCGTTTGTTTTTTCGTCCATCCACCTGTTGAACCCCAGGTTTACCCGCCAATCCCTGGGCACCGTCAAAGAATCTGGGAAGGTGTCTTTCTTCCAACATGGTTTCATTAAGCTTCATGTTCAACATGGCACGGCCAATATAATTTTGAAGTTCTCTTACATTTCCCGGCCAATCATAAGCAGATAAACGATTAAGCGCTTCCGGTGATATCCCGCGTCCACTCCGGCCGTACTCCTGGTTGTACTTATGAACCAGGCTCATAACGAGTGGCTGAATGTCTTTTTTTCGTTCTCTCAAAGGAGGAATTTCAATGGGAATCACGTTTAGACGATAATACAAATCTTCGCGGAATTTGCCTGATTCAACCGCCCTTTCCAGGTTCACATTGGTTGCGGTGATCACTCTTACATCAACGCTGAAGGTTTTTGTTGAACCCACAGGCATGATTTCTTTTTCCTGCAAAACCCTCAGCAGCTTCACCTGTGTACTAATGGGAATTTCTGCGATTTCGTCCAGGAATATGGTGCCATTGTGGGCTTCCAGGAACAAGCCATTTTTCCCGCCTTTGCGGGCTCCTGTAAAGGCTCCCTCTTCATACCCAAACAGTTCGCTTTCTAAAAGGTTTTCATTAATTGCCGCACAGTTGACCCTGACAAACTGGTTGTACCTTCTCTCTGACAGGTTATGAATGGCATGGGCAAATAATTCCTTGCCGGTACCGCTTTCACCACGTAACAGGATGCTGGCCGGTGTCAAAGCGGCCTGTTTTCCTTTTTCAACCAACAATTTTGTCCGTGGATCATGGGCAATGATGTCGTCAAAAGTATATTTTGCTTCCAATTTGCGAATAATTTGCCTGGCCAACATCAATTCACGACTCAATTTTTTCATTTCAGTTAAATCCTGCAAAATTCCCACACTGCCCCTTAGTTCTCCGTCTACGATAATGGGCGCGGCACTGGCAATGATATCTTTCTGGTGTCGTCCAACACTTAATCGTGCGTTGGAAACAGGGCGTTTACTTTTCAGCACCTGCAGGTGGATGCTTTCCCCATCGACAATGTCAACGGTGACGGGTTTGCCGATGATCTCTTCTTCCGACAAGCCTGTTAAACGGGTATAGGCCGGATTAATGAGAACGTGTATACCATTCTCATCGCAAACGGAAATGGCATCCTGCGTTGAATGAAGGATGCCTTCCAATAAGCTTTGCATTTCTTTCAAACGATCGATTTGCCGGCTTAAATCTGTCACTTCGCTGACGTCTCGAAATACAGCCGCTGCCCCTACGATTCTTTCTTCTTCCATCAGCGGAATTCTGCTGACGATGATGTCCACACCACTCAGTTGCTGATGCTGTTCCATTTCAGGTATTTTTGATTTAATCACGTTCATCAAACGACTTTCTGGGAATATGTTGTTCACCTGTTGGCCTGCAACATCTTTCACCAGCCATCCTGTGATGTGTTCCGCTGCCCTGTTAAACAGTGTAATAAGACCCTGTTCGTTAACAACCATCACGCCTTCTTTTGTCGTTTGAAGGATCGCTTCCATTAATTGGTCCATGGGTTCATCCCTCCAAACTCTAGCCCGTCTATTCCCGCTGTTCCAACTGGATGTCAAAGATTTCAGGTGTTATTTCCATGATTGTTACACTGTTTTCCATGTTTATCGGAAGTTGTATGCGTGGGTTAACCTGGTGAACACCTTCTTCCAAGTCTTCTGCATCGATGATTACCTGTATGGTGCGGGGGTCCAGGTTTTCCATGATGCTTTCTAAAGCGCTAAGGGTTATTTCAAGGCGTTCAGGCAGAATTTCCTGGTTGAGCACCAGATCTTCATCGAGGTTCAGGGTTCTAAACTCTTCTCTAGGCACTACATAGGTCTCTTCCAGCACTTCTTCCACATCGATCCTAACGGTCACATTCTCTTGGTCAAATGCACTGACGCCCCCCGGGAAAACAATGGGAATAATCACTTCAGTGTTCTCTGAAAGTTCTTCCAGCGGGAATGGTTCTGTTGATAATGTATTGATCCCTGCCAATATGTCCTGTTGACCTTTTACAGTGATGGTCACCGGTTCACTGATAATACTCAGTATGCGGTAGCCTTCTGCCGGCTCTACTTCCAGGTTCAGGTCAATTCCAACAGTCTTCAGTTGATCAATCGGTGCAAAAACGTCCACCAAAGTGGTGCGCACCGTTACTGTTGTCACTTCTTCACCTCTGCTGTTAACAGCTTTCAACGGCAAACTCAATGATACATTATCTTCCTGGCCCTCCAGGTTCATCTGCGCAACCACATTTTCCACTGAATTCACGTTACTTTCAGGCCCTTCCACCCAAACAAGGTTAGGTCTCAACTGGGGTTCGCCCAACACATATCCTTCAGCAGGTTGACCTTCAATTTGAACAACCACTTCTTTTTGCTTGCTGACAATGCGTTCAAGTTCAATGGTAGCAAATTTGGGACTCCAGTCGACCTCAACCCCCACAGGCACATTCACTTCGATGGGGATGGAATTGGTTCCTTCTGTATATCCGCGTAAGTCGATTCTTGCTTCAATGTTTTCTCTGGTGATGGTGTGTACCTGGTCCCGGTTGCCTGATAACCTGACCCTGATAGTGGGTTCTGGTTGGCCAAACACCACCAGGTCAGATTGGCGTACAATTGATTCATTCATCAACTGAACCGGTATATTCAGTTCTTCCCGGGTAACCCTGGGATTGATCACATTCATGACATACAACCATAGGATCATCGCAAAAAAGATGGATATCAACTTCGCAGCAAAATTACGATTCATCAACTTATTCATTTTTCCGCCTCCACTTATATTTCCAGAACTTCCACTGCTGCGCTTCATTCACTTCAAAACTGTTGTCAATGCGTTTCTTCAATGTATCCACATCAAGGTAGCGGTATAGTTGTCCATTTTCTGCCACAGAGATGGCCCCGGTTTCTTCTGACACAATAACCACCAATGCATCTGATTTTTCTGTAATGCCAAGGCCCGCCCGATGCCGTGTACCCAGCTCCTTGTTTAGTGTAGCGTTCTCTGTCAACGGCAGAAAACAACCAGCAGCCATGATTTTGTTTTTACGAATCACAACAGCACCGTCGTGAAGGGGTGTGTTGGGGATAAAAATGTTGATGAGCAATGCACGGGAAATTAAGCCCGCAATACGCGTTCCCGTTTCAACCACTTCATTCAGCCCTGTTTCTTTTTCGATAACGATCAACGCTCCGATTTTTTGACGCGACAAAGAAGCTGCCGATTCACCAACCTCTTCCACCAGCCGTTGGATTTCTTCCTGTTCAATGTCTGCGATGGATTTTGTCAGAAATTTTGTTCTGCCGATGTATTCCAGTGCCCGACGTAATTCCGGCTGAAAGACAATGAGCAGGGCAATAAGTCCGACGGTCATGGTGTTTCGCAGGATCCAGTTAATCACATGCAATTGTAACACGCCACTGAGGGGGGTCGCCAGCAAAAGGACGAATATACCCTTGATCAGTTGTTCTGCACGCGTTTCACGGATCAGTGTATATAGTTTGTAGAAAACAAAGGCCACAATGGCCATGTCCACAACATCCCAAATGCCGATGTTGCGAAAAATGATGATTATATCCTGCATGGAGTCCACCCCTGATCAACTTTAATGCAACCACAACAGTTGTTCTTTCATTATACCATTCCATCGACGCTAAGAGAAGAGAATGTCATAAATGCATAAAATAATCATTATATTATCAAATACGGCTTAATTATGTCATGTCACTCTGTGTGTTATGCTCATCGTTTTTCGTGTCCATCTTTAATATATAAACATTAATATATAAACATTGTACATTTTATAGATTCTTATAAACAGGATTCAAAAAGTATTTTTATAAAATATGTTGAATTTTTATTCATTCTGATTTATAATGTTCCTATTGAAAAGATTTTGCCACTTTTGGAGCAGACGAAGTGTATAACCAAAACGATGCTGAAGGCTTTATCAACCTGTTCTCACTGCCCCTTAAAATTCGTGCCATCATGAATGAAAAACTTAAACAAGAAAAATAAAACCACAAATTCCAGATTCTCCCTCTCTTATATCGAAAGCCCCTGACCAGGGGCTTTCGTGCATTTATATGATTGTTTTGTCTCTTATTTCAAGAGATGGTCGTAGAGTCTTTTAAAGTTATCCTTTGTCAGTTTAACCAGATCCTCATGGCGATAACCTTTCCGATCCAGCATTTCAATCACATTTTGAACGTGCACTGACGTTTCAAGGGAGGTTGTCACATGCACCTCTTCGGGGGGGTTTTGTTCGTCCAGGTGAAGAAAATCACAAAAATCAAACCCCAGGGCCACATGGTCAATGCCCAGTAATTCAACCATATAATCAATCTGTTGAATATAATGATGAATGTCCGGTTTGCTGGGGTGGAGAAAAGCTGCCACTGCATTGACGCCCACTAGTCCACCAGTCTCTTTGATGGCCTTAAGCTGCTCATCTTTTAGATTACGGGGATGTTCACACAAGGCATACGCATTGGAATGAGAAGCCATAAAGGGCTTGGTTGCCGTTTGGGTAACGTCCCAGAAGCTGGTTTCGTTCAAATGAGAAACATCCAGCAAAATACCAAGGTTTTCCATCATTTTTACCGCCTGAATACCTTCACTGGTAAAACCCCTTGTTTCATCCCCTGAAATTCCCGTGGCCAGAGAATTGGCTTCGTTCCAGGTGAGGCTGGCACATCGAACTCCCTGTCCATACAACCATTCCAGTCTTTCAATGTTTGAACCCATCGCCGCCAAACCTTCCATTCCTAATACAACGTCAATCCCTTCTTTATTTATGCCAAAACCGAAATCCTCCTTGTCCTTTACCAGGTGACAGATCCCTGATGCAGCTGTCAATTCGTCATGAATCAACTTCATGCCCATTTCCACTTCTTCCCACACACTGGTTTCCGGGTCCAGCCACAGTACAAAATTAGCCCCTGTAACACCACCACTTTTCAGTTTATGCAAGTGATGGGTTTTAATCACATTTTCTTCACCCATTTTTCGCCGGGTAACAACGTCTGCCATGATGTCTGTATGTCCATCAAATACTTTCATGTGTTATTCCTCCATTGCCGGTTATTTATCTATAATGGTTTTCTCTTCGACTATCTCACCAGTAACAGCTTATCATGATGTACAGAAAAAGAATATCTTACTCCATAACCAAATTTAGTCATAATCCGTTACATCATACACAATTAATGATATTATTGTTTTACAGTATATATTTTCATTAGGAAAGAAGGTGTTGCACCATGACCACGGACACAGCCTGGTTGGAACCACTCATCATAAAACAGCAGGAACTGGCAATGGAAACACTTGCACTTCAGTATGATAAAATGCCCACTGAGTTTGATCCGAAGGACCCTGTGGCTCACCAACGCGCTGTAGAAGATGCCAATTATCATTTAAACTATCTGATTGTTTCTCTGTCCACCGAGAGCCCCATATTGTTCCAGGCATACCTTCAATGGGCAAAAACCCTGTTCAGTCACTTACGCTTACCCGACAACACATTGGAGGTATTCTTTGAAGCCTTTAAACAGGTGCTTCACGACCCCTCGCAGCACCAGTTCACTGAAAACACTGTCAATCGCATCGTCAACGCCATTGATAGCGCCTTGTCATCCATAAGAGTATCAACGAACGATGTAGGTTCTTTCATTACGAGAAACAACCCCCTCCATAAGGAATTATCAGATTACACCCGCTATCTGCTGGATGCAGACCGGCATGCCGCTGCTCGTCTGGTTCAGACAATGCTTCATAACGGCACCGACCCCAAAAGCATCTACAAGCATTTATTTTACCCATTCCAGATTGAGTTGGGAAACTTATGGCATCAGAATAAAATCTCTGTTGCCCAGGAACATTATTCTACTGCAGCTACCCAATACATCATGTCACTCATGTACGATAAAATTCTAACAACACCGAAAACAGACCGTTCTCTGCTGGCCACTTGTGTTTCAGGTGAGCTGCATGAGATGGGCCTTCGTATGATCTGCGACTATTTGGAATGTTATGGTTGGAATACTTATTTTCTGGGATCAAATATGCCAGATCATGGCATCTTTCAAATGGCAAAAGATAAAAATCCTCATGTGATGGCCATTTCCTGTACCATGACCTATCAGATCCCAAAAGTCATTAAACTCATCAGCACGCTGCGTGCTAATGGTTTTACCATGCCTGTGATAGTTGGGGGATATCCCTTTAACCTGGACACGAACCTCTGGAAAACAACGGGTGCAGACGGTTATGCCGCCAGCTTTGATGACATTCATGCTTTGGCGGAAACAGTGGCCGGGAGGGATCGCTGATGCATTCGACAACAGAACCTAAGTGGTGTGTCATCCTGTGTAACATGGATTTTACAGTGAACCGAATCGTCAATGAACATAACCTGGTTCTTCCACTGAAGAAAAAGGATGCTCTTGTCACCCTTGTGGACCCCAGTTGTTTAGATAAGTATTTCAATTTTGTGCTGGACATGCAACAACGAAAATCTGTGTTTCTGCAGGAACTGAATATCCTTGACGCGAAAGGACAGTCTCACCTGCTGGAGATTAGCTGTATTCGTCATGAGGGCCTCTATTTGCTCATGGGCGTCTCAAAAGAAATGGCTTTCCAGGATGAACTTCTTGCCATCAACCAGGAATTAACCAATGCGCTGCGTTTAAAAACGAAAGAAATCACACCTACAACGGAATACATGGATCAACTTAGCGGCTTAAACAATGAACTGATCAATACCAAACGGGAATTAGTCAAAAAAAATGTTGAAATCACACAATTACTGCAAAAACAGGAAACGTTAACAGGTGAGTTAGAAGAATTGGTGCGTACAAAAGACCTGCTGTTTTCCATCATAGCCCATGATTTACGTTCTCCCCTGGCCAGCGTCATGAACCTTATGAACCTGGTAACCCTGGATAAAGACAGTTATCAGGAAGCCATTGACCACCACTTGTTTACCCATGTCAAAGATTCAGCATCCAGTGCTTTGCGTTTATTGGAAGACCTGCTTCAATGGTACAAGTACAGTGATAATGACAGCCAAATTATGAAGCAAATGTATGACATTCATGATTTGATCAATTCTGTTGTAAAGCTATTCAAAAGTGAAGCAACCAGAAAAGAAATCCATCTTGTCGCTGATGTTAAAGAGTCAGTCCCTGTTTATGTTGACCCTAACATGGTCTCCACCGTGCTGCGAAACCTTATTTCCAACGCTCTTAAATTTACACCAAAAGGAAAATCAATCACCATTAAGGCTGTGAAAGAAGATCAGTATTGTAGGGTGACGATAAAAGACACTGGTATCGGTATGTCCCCTGCTCAGTTAAAAGGTTTGTTCAATTTGCAAAAAAACAAATCCACCCCTGGGCTATCCGGTGAGAAAGGAAATGGATTTGGTCTTATCTTGGTACATGATCTGGTGGAAAACAATGGGGGTACCATACATGCTGAAAGTATTCCTGGAGAAGGGACAACCTTTTCCTTTACATTGCCGACAAAAGATATGTCTTAAATCCATGGTTTTATCGTAAGAATCATCGAGTTGTTGAAAAACATAGGCAGGGAAAGACGACTCTCCACGAGTTCATTACAATGGCAAAGAGGTGAGCTTCTTGGTTTCAAAAAAACGATGGGTTAATGTTTATGAATGGATCATGGTCATGCTGGTATTAGTTGTCGTGGTCATGCTTTTTATAGAGCTTCGAATGGACCTGTCACCTGAGATGGCCATCTTGTTTAAACGTGTAGACACCGGTATCCTGCTTATTTTTGCTGTCGATTATTTCATTCGTTTTTACATGGCCGAGAGAAAGAAAGATTTTATCAAAACTAACATTCCTGAACTAATTGCCATTATCCCTTTTTCTTCTCTGTTCCGAGTTGCCAGGCTTGCACGCCTGACCCGGCTCATCCGTCTGACACGTACAGTACGACTTTTGCGTGTTGCTCTCTGGCTTTCCCGGTTCAAAGGCAAATTCAACGTCTTTATTCACACCAATGGATTGAACTACATGATCTTCATTACAGTGGTTGTTACTTTGATAGGCGCTATTGGTATTTATCTGATAGAAGACCTGAGCATGATTGATTCCTTGTGGTGGAGTTTTTTAACCATCACCACCGGGGGTACTTCTCCCGCCACAACTGGGGGAAAACTTCTGGCATCAGCACTCATATTGGTTGGCATCGGTTTTTTCGGTATGGTGACCGGTACGATTGCTACCTACTTCCTGGGCAAAAAAGAATCGATAACATACCGTGATAAGACCATCGATTCAATTCAAACGAAATTAGATGATTTAGACAGTTTAACAGACGAAGACATCAACAAGATGGCAGCCGTCTTGAAAAGTTTACGAACCCAGGAAAAAGACTTGTAAAGCAGTACTTCATCTGGTTTCCGTTCACAGCACTTACTCACCACTCATCTGATCAATCAAGCTCCGAATTTCCCTCAACAATTGGTCCACCTTTTCTTTGTCTCTTTCATCAACCTTGGTGATGCCTTCACCAGCCAGCCCAGACAAGGCTACTGCTCGCAAATTGGCTGCAGAACCAGTCATATTGTGAAAGAGCTGTTTTATCTCTTCCCAGTCTTCCTGAGCCAGGGCGGCTTCTGCCAGGGGCAGCAGGTTTTTCCAGGAGACGATGCCCTGTGACAGCATTTCTTCTGCCGTGGCCTGGTCAAAGCCGGTTTCTTCAATGAGTTTCTGAAGGGTCTCTAGCCTAAGGCTGTCTTTTCGTAAGGGGGTTGTTTCTGTGGAATGGTCTTCCTGGTGCTCACTTTCATATGCTTTCGGTGCATTGGCTTCCCATTCTGTTTCTTCTGCTCTGGTCATGCCTTCCAGCAACAGTTCACTTATTTCTTTCAAATCAATGGGTTTTGCAAAATAAGCGTCCATCCCTGCGGCCAGGCAGCGTTCTTTGTCTTCTTTCATGGCATGGGCTGTCATGGCGGCTATCAGTGGCTGTTTAATGCCGGACAGTTCCCTTATTTGCCGGGTGGCTTCCAGGCCGTCCATGATGGGCATCTGTATGTCCATGAGTACCAGGTGGTAGGTTTCTTTACGGCAGGCTTCCACGGCTTGTTGACCGTTTTCGGCTATGTCGCAGCGCATGCCACGGTTTTGCAGCAGCTGTACCACCAGTGCCTGGTTCACAGGCTGGTCTTCCACCACCAGTACTTTTACTTTTTGCCGGTAATGGGCTTCCTGGATGGTGTGCCGGGTGATGAGGGGTGATGTTTTCTGTTCAGGTTGTTGTTTTTTCTCTGTCACCAGGTTGGCCAGGGTGTCCAGTAAATCGCGGCGGCGCAGGGGTTTTGTCAGGTAGGCGCTGAAGCCTTGGTCGGTGGCTTTTTTGCCGCTGCCTTCTTCTGCAGTGGAGGTGACGAGGCATAAAGGAATTGTCTTGGTAGCGGGGATGGCCTGCAGGGCAGCGGCCAGGTCCAGGCCGCTCATGCCGGGCATTTGCTGGTCGATGACCACGGCGTCCACTGGTTCGCCTCGTTGTGTTACTTTAATTAAACGGTCCATGGTGTCAATTGCCCGGCTGCTTTCGGTGACTTGACAACCGGCTTCTTCCAGGTAATTGCGCAGGATTTCCCGGTTCAGGGCAATGTCGTCCACGATGTGTATGTGTTTTCCTTGTAAGGCTTGGTGGCTGGTGAGCTCTCGTACTTCTGTGTGGTCCACGGCCAGGGGCAGGGTCAGGGTGAAGGTGCTGCCTTTGCCAAAGGTGCTTTCCACTTGTATGTGGCCTTTCATGAGTTTTACGAAATCACGGGTAATGGCCAGGCCCAGGCCGCTGCCGCCGTACTCCCGGGTGGTGGAGGTGTCTGCCTGGGTGAAGGCTTCAAAGAGGGTTTCCTGGGCCTTTTCCGGGATGCCGATGCCGGTGTCGGTCACGGAGATGGCGACGGTGCTGATGCCTTCCACCTGGTCTGTTTCATAACAGGCGACGGTGACGCTGCCCTTTTCTGTGAATTTCACTGCGTTGCTGATGAGGTTGGTAAGGATCTGCCGCAGCCGGGTGGGGTCGCCCTTTACTTGGTGGGGCAGGCCGGGGAAGAGCTGCAGGTGCAGTTCCAACCCTTTGCTGTGGGCTCGATGGGCCTGGGTAATGACGGCGTCTTCCAGGGTGGACCCCAGGTCAAAGGGGATTTGTTCCAGTTCCATTTTTCCTGACTCGATTTTGCTCAGGTCAAGGATGTCGTTGATAAGGGCCAGGAGGGTGTCTGTGGAGTTTTTTATGTAGTCGATGTACCGGGCTTGCTGTTCGTCAATTTTTGTTTCTTCCAGCAGCTGTAAGAACCCCAGGATGCCGTTCATGGGGGTGCGTATTTCGTGGCTCATGTTGGCCAGAAACTGGCTTTTTGCCTGGTTGGCGGCTTCGGCTTTTTGGGCTGCCAAGTCCAGTTCCTGGTTGTTCTTTTCCAGCATTGCGTTTAATTCCTGCAGCTTTTCTTGTTGTTGTATCTTTTCTGTGATATCCCTGGCCACGGCATAAATCTGGTCGACTACCGGCTTGGCCCTCCATTCGATCCACCGGTAAGATCCATCCGCGCATCGGTATCGGTTGGTAAATCCTGTGACCGACTCTTGTTTTTCCAGGGTTTTAATGGCTTCAAGGGTATCTGTTTTGTCTTCAGGGTGGACATAGTCCAGAAATGCTTTTCCTTCCAGCTCCTGTAGGGGATAACCCAGTACTTCTTCCCATTCCGGATTGAGACGCACAAACTCACCTTCAGTGTTGGCAATGCAAAGCAAATCCAGACTGGAGGTGAAATAAGTGTCCAGTTCCTGTTGCCGCACAGTTGCCTTTTCTTCTGCCTGTTTTCGTTTATTGATGTTCGTGTGGGTGCCGCTCATGGACAGTGGTTTTCCGTCTTCTGTCCAGGAGATGACTTTTCCCCTGTCATGTACCCACACCCAGTGGCCATCACGGTGCTTCATCCGGCATTCAAAGTCGTAGTACTCTCGTTTTCCAGCGAAAACTTCCTGCAACTGGGCATTAGAATCCAACAAGTCATGGGGATGAGCGAAGGAGCCCCATGTCTCGATATTGGTAGGTTCCAGTTCTTCCAGGGTATACCCAATCATTTCTGCCCAGTGTTCATTGAATACTGTCTCACCGGTTTGTACGTTCCATTCCCAGGTGCCCACATGGGTACCTTCAATGATGTCTGCCAAACGCTGACGCTCCGCACGTAAATCCTGTTCCTGTTTTCCCCTGTCCAGAAACAGGCCTACCTGATAGGCATACAGATTAGCCATTTCTGTCTGGGTTAATGTTTCGCCCTCTGGCATCATCACTGTAAAGTCGCCGATAATCCTGCCCTGTTTTTCAATTTTAACAATGGCCACCTGGCCTATGTCAAGGGTGTTTTGCAAAAGGCGTAACTGTGTAACCGGAACACGCCTGCCCAGTAACATTTCCAAACTGTCATAGCTCATGATGGGTTTATCACGGAGAGCTTCCTCCACTTCAAGATCCCGGGGCCATTCTTTCCCTTCAATGTTGAAGCCAAGTATGTCAGCTGCTTTTTCAATCTTCTTAGTATCGCCAGCAAAGGCAAGTGTGGTAAACCTTTTGGTGCTGTCGTCAAACTGATTAAAACTCACATAGGCGGCACTGGTCAATATCCGCATGTCTTCCGCCAGAACCCACGGGTCGATGTCGGTGGTGGTTTCAAGAAAACGTCGTGAAGCTGCCACAATATGTTCCAGTGTTTCTTTTTCCTGCTTCTGCACAGTAATGTCCCGGGAGCTGAAGAGCAGTTCTTTGATCTTGCCTGTGTCATCGGTTAAAATCTTGCCCATGGTTTCAAGCCATAGGTAACTTCCGTCATGGCACTGGATTCTGTACTCCTCCACCCGACCATCTTCCATATTTTCCAGAAAAGACTGGAAGGCTTCCATCACCCCTTGTTGATCTGCCGGGTGAACAAAGGCCATGACGTTTTTTCCTTTTAAGTATTCCAAGTCATACCCCAGTTTTTCATGGGATTTTCCCAGGTATGTGAAATTTCCCTTGGGGTCGGTTAAGGCGACCAAATCAAACATATTATCTGTGATGTGCTGGAGCAGTGCTGCTTTTTCTTCCAGTTCCATTATTAACTTTTGTTCACTTTTCACTTGTTCCATAAGGATCCCGTCCTTTTCCTGTGCTCTGCTTTACCAAGTAACTGCTTTCTGAAGAAGTCCTTTCACCTGAAAGGGTTATTCATTTCTTTTTGTGTTCTTGCTTAATTGCACATTTACTTCTATACGCGTTCCTTCCCCCAGAGTGCTTTCCAATTGAATTTTGCCATCCATCAGCTCCACCAGTTCCTTCGTGATGGTCATCCCCAGACCAGTGCCTTTTGACTGGGGTGTTGCGCCATCATCTGTCTGGTAAAAGGGCAGGAAGAGTTTGTCCAGGGACTCCTGGGTCATGCCTGGGCCGGTGTCTTCCACCACCAGTCGCAGCACATGGTGTTTCGCTGTGGTTTCCGGACATTGAACAGTGACAAGCACCTGACCTTCCTGGGTGAACTTCACTGCGTTTCCTCCCAGGTTCAGAATGATTTGTCCAAGCCGGTCCGGATCTCCTTCCACTTGTTGAGGCAGGTTTCCCTCTATTGTCAGCTGCAGGTTAATGTTCTTTTGTCTGGCCAGGGAATAAAGGGGGGCTAATGCTGTCTCGATTTCTTCCTTCAGGTTAAAGACTCGGTTTGACAGTTTCATTTCACCGGCTTCAATTTTGGCAATGTCCAGCACATTGTTGATGATGTTCAGCATGTATTTAGTGGTTTGTTTCATATAGACCATATACTCCTGCTGCTCTTGGTCCAGGCTGGTTGAATCCATCAGCATAAGAAAACCCATAAAACCGTTTAACGGGGTTCGAATTTCATGGTTCATGTGTGCAAAGTAGCGGCTTTTAGCATTGGCTTCTTCCCGAGATTTCACAATTGCTTTGTTCTGCTCTAGATTTTGAAAAACCAAGCCTAAAAATCTGCTGATTTCCAGTGCCAGGCTAAGGTATCTTTCAATGTATTCAGGGAACAAAAATTCACTGACATCTAAAATACCATACAGTTTATTATCCCATACAATCTTAATACAAAACCTATTTTCGTTTTTAAAGAACATGAAGCTGTCATTTTTTGATATAAGCTCTCGCAATTCCACAGGCATTGGTTTGGCAGTTTCATTCCAGAACGTAAAATTGTGGGCACCAAAGACCCTCACAAAGAGATTATTCACTTCATCAACCACATCTCTTGTGCTTGTACAGGACGATATTTTCCCCATCATATGGAAAACAGCTGCGTCGTCTGCCGTCTTATTTTTCAGTTCTTGAATAACCTTGTCATTATCCATTTATTCCACCTCTTAAATTGGATAAGTGCCATGTTCTTTTATTGTTTCACCAATTGCCAATAACACATCTTCCGACACCTGCCATGGTATTTCACCATGGTTGTCAGACAGAATAAATCCGCCTCCCACGGCTGCTTTATTGATCAGGTCCTTCACTTCTTTTCTGGTTTTTTCTTTGTCCCAGTTAATCATGTCCACGGCATTAAGGTTTCCTATGATGGTGACTTTTTTGTCGGCTATTTTTTTGACTTCAACAATGTCGTCTTCCACGCTGACATTAACTGCCTTCGTGCCTGTTTGCATCAAATCCTTCATCACTGGTAACGCAATGCCAGATGCCAACTTTGTTGCAACGGGTCCTTTTATCCTGGCAATGGTCCTTTTATCCACTTCGAATCCTGTGGAAATATAGGTCTCACGCTCAATGATGTTGGGAGAAGCCAGGGGATTCGCATATCCGATGGCAGTGGCACCTGCTGCCAGCTGTGCATTGGCCCAGGCTGCACAGAATGCTTCATTGATTTTCATCAGGTGATGAAAGGCATCTTTTCTAAAGTATATTAGTTCTAAATATTTCTCAAACCCCATCTGCATAACGGGTAAAGAGAAGGGTGCCGTAACAGCGCCAATAATAGGCGTCTCTTCCTTGACTGCTTTTTTAAGCTTTTCTATTATTTCAAGCTCTTTTAAAAAGCCGGCGGTATGCTTGATGTTGGGTATTTCCATTTTGTAAATGTCGTCTATCTTTTTTATGAAAGGTTCGCCAGTCATGGGCGGCCCGTCTTCGCTAAAGATAACTTCTCCACCCCAGGCTTGGATTTCAGCAGCAGAATATAAAAAATTTGTCACCATGTCATTGCTATATTTTTTATTCATGAGGAGCTGGCCTTTAACAACATGATCTGCGCTGGAATAATACTCTTTAATTGACATGCCCAATTCTTTTGCCCCGGTAATGGTTATGTTTAAGAACAAAGGGACCCGGTCAGGTTCTTGATAGCTTAAAGCCGTCATGACTCGCTCCATTGAATTCATGAGTATTTTCCTCCCTCCTCAAGCTTTTCAATGATCTCTCTCACTTTTGTGCCATTTTTCCCCACGGCATCAGCGTTCACTTTTTTCCATAGACCAGGGTCCATTCTGAAGGGAGCGCCGCCCACAACAACTTTAACAGATGAACCATTTTTCCGAAGTTTCTCAACAACCTCTTTAACTCTCAAGGCGGTGGGCAGTATTAATGTTGATATCAAAAGTATATCGA
>JAABSW010000042.1 GCA_011390155.1 Clostridiaceae bacterium | reverse complement strand
CCGGCAGATGGCTGGAATTTTGAGAAGTGGGTGATTGGAGAATTTGAAACAAGTAATACAACCACAACCATCACCATGAACAATAACATAACCGCAACAGCCATATTTGTGGAGGAGTCTCCGCCCAATCCACCAGATGATTTAACTAGTATGAACGTTTCAATCGAACCATCGAGCACTACCTCCTATAAATACAACGAGTGGGTCAACATAAGAGTATCAACAACTGATCAGAGTGGGCAGGCAGTGGCTGATGCCACTGTTGAAGTGACGATAGTAGATCGCTATGACAGTGTTATTGCCACCTACACTGGAAACACAGGCACTGATGGCATCTTCACAGCCAGCCACCGTGTGGCCAATAAATCAACCACAGGGAAATATACCATACAGGCCACAGCGTTTAAGGGAAGTCTAGCTCTGGTAGAAGCTGCTGCGGTGACTTTTGAGGTCACAGGCAGATAACCGGGAGATTCCGTTATAAATGCTGATATGCCCAGATATGTGAGAAACAAGTGTGAACCCAGCGAAGATCATTTGCTGGGTTTTCTTCATTTTGGCACCACAACCTCATGGTTTATCAACGCAATCACAGGGTATGTTGAGAATAAGTATCATTTCCGCTGTCGTAAACGAGGAGGAATCATCATGAAACTGAAGAAGATTGTTTTGTTGGGGTTGTTGGTGTTCCTGATCAGCGCCCTTGTATTAACTGGCTGCAGTCCCGGGGAGGAACAGGATCAGACATCCGGACCAGCACCCGAGTCTGAACCTGGAGCTGAGACAGTTCCAGAAACTGATCCGGGCGCCGAACCAGTTCCCGAATCTGACCCTGAAGCTGAACCAATACCAGAATCTGATCCGGCACAAGAGATTGAAGCAACTCTCTCTGGAACAGTTGTTGATGGTGTTCGTGAGATTAACGTGGTTGCATCCCGTTTTGAATTTGAGCCAGAAGTGATCACTGTCCGTCAGGGAGAAGAAGTGCGTTTGCTCTTAACAACTGATGACGTAGCACACGGCATTGCTATCAGAGAATTTGACGTCGATGCCCGCATTGACCCCGGCGAAACCGCTATAGTTACATTCGTTCCCGACACATCGGGTGAGTTTCCGTTTTTCTGCTCAGTTTCCTGTGGATCAGGTCATGGAAGTATGACCGGCCAACTGGTGGTCATCTGATTTCATGGGACAAGTCCTTGAGTAGATGCACAAAAGATTAATGCTGGTATCCGTAAAGGAGCCAGCATTTTTCCTGTTTATAAACAGGATTCTGAGAAATTTAAAGGTGAAAATCAACAGCAACAACAGGTAAAACAAATATTCCATAAAGACGTAGAGTTAATTGTGAAATCGAATTACTTGATTCATGACAGTTAATTTGCAAAAGGAGAATAAGACCATGCGAATTTTAGTGTACGGAGCCGGTGTGATCGGCGGCATATTTGCGGGAAAATTATATGAAGCCGGCCATGATGTTACAATGCTGGCAAGAGGAAGCCGTTATGGTGAATTGATAAAAGACGGACTTGTACTGGAAGATGTATACACAGAAAATAGGACTGTTTCGAAGATAAATGTGATTGATAACTTGGAGAAGGATGACTGTTATGACTATATACTGGTTGTGATGCAAAAGAACCAGGTGGAAAATGTTCTAACGTCACTAAAAGAGAATTGTTCTCCGAACATTGTTTTTGTTGTCAACAATGCACTGGGATACAAAAAATGGGCGGATGCCATCGGTGCTGATCGACTGATGATTGGCTTCCCATCTGCAGGCGGAGAAAGAACAGACAAAGGAATTGTGCGTTATTTTGTCGGCAAGGGCATTATCCGTCTGTTTCAGACAACCACATTCGGTGAATATGACGGAGTAAAATCAAAACGAGTACAAAAACTGATTGACGCTTTTAACCAGGCGGGTATAGCTTCTGTTTTTTGCCGCAACATGGATGCCTAGCAAAAACACCATGTGGCAATCGTGACGTGTATTGCCAATGCTTTATACGCATATGACGGAAATAATTATGAGATGGCTAAGTCATCCGAAGACGTAAGAAGAATGCTTCATGGCATAAAGGAAGGATTCAGCATCTTAAAAGCGCTAAAATATCCGGTGACACCGTTAAAATTAAACTATTTTCTTCTGCCAAATACGCTATTACTGTTGATCTTTAAGCCTCTTATGGGTACGAAGCTGGCAGAGATTACCATGTCAAAACACGCAATGGCGGCGATCAATGAAATGAAATTTCTTCAAGAGGAATTTGATCTGTTGTCTAGTGAAAGTGGCATACATACAAGCGCCATCGATGAGTTGAAAGTGAACCTGGATAACCAGGTAGAGAAACGAGCTTAATAGTTTCTGCAGAAGCAATAGGATGTGAATCAACAAAAATATTCATAACTCGAAAGAATGGGATAAAAAAGTGAAGAAATTTAGTGGATTGAGTAGCAATTTTAGTAAGCTGTCAAAAATTCAAATTATAAAATGGGTGGAGAGAATCATGGTCTTTCTAGGAGCGGCAGTATTGTTGAGTTTGGTTATTATGACAAGTGTGATCCTGGCAAACAGCCCTGGAAAACTCCCGCTTTTTCTTGATGAAAAGGGAGAAAAGCTTTCTGGAAGCATCTCCGAGAAAGAATTTGTCACCATTGGCGGGGTGGAACAGGGCATGTTTATCAGGGGGGAGAACATCGAAAACCCGGTCTTGCTTTTTGTTCATGGCGGGCCCTGTTTCTCAGAATATTTTTTAGTGGAAAAATACCCCACAGGGCTTGAAGAAGCGTTCACTGTTTGTTACTGGGAAGAGCGGGGAGGAGGTCTATCTTACAACGCAGATCTTTCACCAGAGAGCATGACCATGGAACAGCTTGCCTCTGATACCATTGAAGTGACAAATTACCTGCGTGAACGTTTCGGAAAAGACAAAATATACCTGGCAGCACATTCCGGCGGAACTTTCTTTGCATTGCAGGTTGCGGCGGAGAGGCCAGAACTGTATGAAGCCTATATAGGTATTGCACAGATCACCAACCAGGCTGAATCGGAAAAATTGGCGTATGCGTACCTGTTGGAGCAATACGAATTACAGGGAAATGAACGTATGGTGGAAAAGCTTTTGAAGTACCCAGTGATGGAGGATGAAACCTATGTGAAACCCTTTTTTAAATCCCTTGTCCGGGACCAGGCAATGCACCAGCTTGGTGTCGGAACCATGCGCAACATGAAGTCAGTCGAGAGAGACGTGATGGTGACCACCCTGATGAGCCAGGCATACACCTTTAAAGAGAAAATAAACCTGTGGGTATCCAAGTTTTCCTTCATCAAAAAGACACAGCTGGCAGACGAGGTCATTGATACCGATCTAACCATGAAGGTGACCAAATTGGAGATTCCAGTTTATTTCTTCAGCGGCGTTTATGATTTAACGGTGAATCATGACTTGTCAAAGGCGTACCTTCATCAGCTGGAGGCCCCTGTGAAAGAGTTTTATTCCTTTGAAAACGCAGCTCACAGCCCTAACTTTGAAGAACCTGAAAAAATGATGGAGATTATCCGGAGGGATATTCTGAACATCTAATAACGGAGGGAATTTCGTTGAAATCTTAAAACTTTTCAATCACTCTTACGTAGAAATTAATGAACGAAAAATTCTAATGACACATGTCATTTATTTTGAAAGAGGTGGGACCATGCAAGGAAAACGACAATGGTTGACAGGAGGCATCCTTATATTTTTGGGAGGCCTCATGCTGATGAACAATCTAGGCTATACCAACATATCCATTGGCTGGCTAATCAGTGAGTTTTGGCCTGTGGCGCTGATTTTGTGGGGGGCTTCGTTTCTCGTTAACCGCAAGAGCACTGGAGAACTGGTCACCGGTCTGATCATTATTGGCATCGGCACTATTATCCTGGGCAATCGCCAGGATTGGTTTGACCTAAACCTGTCCAGGTTATGGGCCTTCTTCTGGCCGACAGTTCTGATCCTGGCCGGTATTAGCTTTCTGCGAGGCCCTCGTATGTCTGGAGGCAGCAGCATGGCCTTTATGAGCGGAATCGATAAAACAAAACAAAGATGGGAACTTGAAGATGCCAACTATTGGGCTATTATGGGTGGGATTGCCCTTGACCTGAACAAAGCTAATATGAAGCCGGGAGAGGAATATTTATTGTCCTGTAATGTACTCATGGGCGGCATTGAAATCACTGTACCTCCGGATGCGACGGTATACTGCCAGGGAAGCGTAACGCTGGGAGGTCTTGAGATGCTGGGGGAAGAAACTGGTGGCATATTCGCGACCCTGGATGCGGACCAGCTGTCTGAAATCCCGGATGCACCGGTAGTTCGGATTCACAGTAGGGTAGTCATGGGCGGAGTGGAGATTAAGCATTGATACACTAGGTTTATCCCTTTTTACACAGGGTAATTATACAAGTAGCAAGACCGTCAAAACCGGCCTTCGGGCTGGTTTCGTGATTTTTTGTGTTAACTGTAACTTCAGAATCAGCGGGACCAGGAAGGGGATAGTTGTGATGAAAGAAAACCTCATTGCTCCCTGTGGGATGAACTGCGGTGTGTGCATCGCCTTTTTGTTTAAGCAGCATGATGTCAATAAACAGGGCTTCCACCGTAAGTATTGCCCGGGGTGCATCCCAAGAGGAAACAACTGCACCCACATGGGCGATCGCTGTGAATTGCTGGGGAAAGGAAAGGTTCGTTTCTGCTTTGAATGTAAGGATTACCCATGTAAGCGGTTAAAGGCGTTGGACCGAAGGTACCGAAAAAAATACCACATGAGCATGATCGAAAACCTGGAGTACATGCGACAGCATGGTGTGGATGCATTTCTGAAGAAGGAAGAGGAAAAATGGCAGTGCAAAGAATGCGGCGGGACTCTATGCTGTCATAATGGCCTGTGCCTGGAATGCCAGATTGATGTGTTGCAGGGGAATAGAAAATACCGGTGGAATGAGGAATGAGCATCCTGTTTATCAATCAAGTCCATTTATATATGTGCGTATTTTAAAAACAACAAAGGCAAGCACATAAGCACAAACTAAAATAAAAAAAAGATAAAACGGTATTAAGATCAGTCCGATGGCAGCGTTGGCATCTGAAGCAATCCAAGTGGAAAAATTGTAAAAAAAGTAATATTCAGCGGTTAAAAGAAACAAAGCAGGGATGATGACATATTCAATTTTATTTGTTCTCATAGCGATAACGCAATAAACAACACTGGGAAGGAAAAGAAACCCGAAAACAGCTAAAACAAAAGCCACTTGAGATAAATCTTCTGAAACTATACTGGAAATGGATATGGTTTGTACTATTGGAACAATCATCACGAACAAACCAAATAGAATGACGATGGAACATATCAGACTTCTAAAATAAATAGTAATCTTAGAAGCTTTATCTGAGTTTTGCATAAGCTCGCCTCCGCAGTTCAAGTTATATGGTTCCTTTAATACTATCAGAATATCATACTTCGAAACAATTCATCTGAAGTAATTTCATATCTGATTCTTTCTAATCCATACGACTACCAGGCAAAGTAATATAAGGAAGATAATTGGCCTAGCATCAAATGATCATTTGTTATTTTTGTGGGGCATCCTGTTTGGAAAGTAGATTATGAGGTAAAAGATTAACATACGTTAAATAAGAAGGGAGGGCAATTTATGTATTTTAAGGTAGTTGAAACAGAAGGACTTGCACATTATTCATATATGATAGGTGACGGAGACGATATTGCAGTAATCGATCCTATGAGGGATATCGATAGTTACATGCATGAAGCCAGAAAAGCCGGAATGAGGATTAAATACATTTTTGAAACCCACAGAAATGAAGACTTTATTATCGGTTCGATGGAACTGGCTGAAAAAACAGGTGCAACCATATACATTTCTGACCATGAGGACCTGGGCCATGTATATGGTGAAAGAATTCAGGATGGATTTGAGCTTGATATAGGGAAAATAACTGTAAAGGCAATGCACACACCAGGACACACGTTGGGTCATATGAGTTATGCAGTGTATGAAGCGGGCATAGAGAAAGCGTATATGGTATTTACAGGTGACTGTTTGTTCATGGGGGACCTTGGCAGAACTGATTTCTATGGAGAAGAAAACCTGCCAAAAATGACTGGACTCCTCTATGAGAGTGTATTCGAAAAGTTACTTCCAATGGGTGATCACGTGCTTATGTTTCCTGCTCATGGTGCAGGATCCGCCTGTGGTGACAGCATGGACGAAAGGTCATTTTCATCATTTGGATATGAAAAAGTGACAAATGAACTATTGCAGATAACCTCAAAGGACGCGTTTATTGACAAGTTTGCAAGAATGAGAATCAAACCAAAATATTTTGAGATAATGGAGGTTCTCAACGTAAAAGGCGCGGACTTTGTTAATAACGATGTTGTGCTTAATGTACTGACCGTTGAGGAAGTCGCTAAGAATAAAGATGATCTTATCCTGATAGATGCCAGAACAAAAGAGGGGTTTATTGGCGGACATATCCCTGGATCAATTTATTTGCCAAAAGGAAACCTTACTGCTTTCCTGGGAGCTATCTACTGTCCGGATGATAAGATTGCTTTTGTGATTGACGGACAAATGGGAGAGATGGAAGAGATCTACTGGTATTGTAGAAGAATAGGGTTTGACAATATCATCGGATACTTGCCTGATGGCATTGAAATGTGGCAGCAAAAAGGACACGATGTTGTTCAACTTGCTACAATATCTGCAAAAGCATACAAGGAAATGCCAAAGGGCGATGACATTATACTCTTGGACATAAGAGATTACAATGAAATCGAACCAAAAGATCCAGACGAGAACAAAGTGATTATCCCTTTAAAGAGTCTCTATGAGAACCTTGACAAGCTGGAAATGGATAAACATAAGACGATATACGTTCTTTGTGGATCAGGCAACAGAGCAACAACCGCTGCGGCATACCTAAAGGTAAAGGGGTACGATGTAGTGGTTATAACCGGTGGCGCCGATATGTACAGAAATATTGAATAGAATTGAAGGTTTTCCTTATTAAGTTGAACATGACCTTGCTGGCTTCCGGTGGGGTCTTTTTTTCTGGACTCAAAATGGATTTGGTTTGTTATAATGGAGAGGGTTTTGTTTTTTATTGAACTCACGGCAATGATATGCTTCAGGGGGTAATGTCAAATGGAAACCAATAACAAAATTTTCAGGGTGGTCCTGGTGCTGGTTGCCATATTGGTGGCAGCTGGCTATGGCCTGGTCTTTTACCTTAAGCTGGAAGAACCTGTATTCTTTCACCATTACTATGACCAGGGAGTCTATGTCGACAGAGAGCATTATCAGCAGGACATTTCCTTTAACTTAGGCTATATCACTGATGCTAATGACGACAGAGTCGTAATCGATATTGTATTTCCCGACTATCCAGAGCTAACGGTTCAGGCATCGGAGTATGGGTATGTTGATCCATTCAATTGGGGCTCCGGTACCAACGATCCACCCGGTGAGATCTATGGCAGATACAGTGTGAGGACTGTCCACTGTACGATTATCGAATTACCTAATGCAAGAGACTTTGATGGTGCAGTACTTTCACAAGCCAAGGTTTTGTTTAGTGATTCCAGTGAAATGACAGTTGACATTGGAGAAATCCATTTTTACCGGTACATGTTGGGAGAAACCCCCCTTGAGCATGTTTCTTCATCCGGATCCTCTGACGGAACGGGAAAAACCAGCTATAGAATGCTCGAAAATCTCACCATTACTGACATTGACAGCCCTACTGTTGAGAGATTCAAAGACAGGGTTCAGTGGAAGGTAAATGGGAGCAATCCCGATGATGCAGTGGGAATGACATTTCAGGAAAGAACCATTTTGGATGTGACATCATCAGTAGGACCAACGGATGATATCGTCAGTGAATACACTCTTTTTAACATACATCCAATACTGACATTTACTGACCAAGAAGGAACACAATATACACAGAGATTCCTCAATATTAACAGCTTGTACCACAGCCACAACTTTATGGACCTGTATCGATACATCAAAGCAAGGGAGGCAATGTAGATGACAACGGGCTATAAGAGAATATTTTGGGGCATCCTTATTGCAACCTTTCACATAACAATCGGAATCATCACCATACTGCCTGCCTTTGTAGGATGGGTTGTTGTACTGCAAGGACTTTCAGAGCTTGAAGAAAGCGCTCCCGGGGGAGATTTCGCCAGACCCAGAATGAGCGCCATAATACTTATTGTTGCAAGCCTTGGAGGAGGCATCCTGTCATTAATTGGTGGCAGCAATATTGATAGTTTCCTTCCAATGCTGTTCTATCCTGTGTTTGTAACAGCCTTGGAGCTTGTGGTCTTTCACAAGATTCTGGAGGTATCAGTTCATCATTTCAATGGAATGAACCAACAGGAGATTTCCGACAGGTACACCGGCAAGGACAGAACCTATATAATCTTAACGGGAATGACCATGGTGCTGCTGGCAATATCCATTACCTTCAATCACGAAACAGCAGGTTTTTTAGGAGCTGCTATGGCTGTGGTTTCAAGGATCTATCTCCTCACTGTTATAAATTCTCTCAGTAAGGAAGATGACAAGACAGAAGATCAAGAGATGGATGATGAAGTTCAGGCGTTAGAGAACAAGTTGGATCATCAGCTGGGATAGAAGTAACGTAGGAATGCAATTTTTGAAGATAGAAGAAACGCGAAGCAAGCATAGTTTGATAAATAGTATTGACAAGTTGTCAGTCGCGTGGTACGATACACATGTACTGACAAGTTGTCAGTTTAATTGGCGTCACAAAGGAGGTCAAGAAATGCGTGAAGTAAAAGAAGCTGAGGTCCGGAAGGCTGAAATTATGGAAGCCGCAAAGAAACGATTCCACAGCAAGGGATACCTAAACACAACAACCCAGGACATCATCGATGATGTTGGTATTTCCAGAGGGTTGTTATATTACCATTTCAAATCAAAGGAAGACATCCTCTTTGCCATTGTTGAAAAGCACATCAGTCCATTGATCGCAGTATTTAAATCAATCGCCAAGGATCAAACACAATCGGCAAAGGAAAAGGTGAATGCCTTTCTAAACAGCACAATGATTCAGGAGTCTTCAGCAGAGGAAGAGGATTATTCCCTGCATGAAGCTATTCAGCTACCTGAAAATACGTTCATGATGGATCGAATCAACCATAAACTCTCCCAGGCAATGACAGCGAGTTTTACCGAAATCATTGAACAAGGGAACAAGGAAGGTGTTTTCCACGTTCAGTACCCCAAAGAAACAGCCGATTTCTTAATGACCGGCTATCTTTTTGTGATCAACAGCAGGTCTTTTGTTCGTGACATTGAAGCAGCCATGAATTACCTGAATGCATTTAAGTTGTTGCTAAGTACGTCGCTGGATGCAGAAGCATTGTTTGAAGAACAGTTTAAAAAATAGTTTAATCCAGTCGCTTTTTAAACGATTGGATTCATTTTTACCCCATTACTGACTAACTGTCAGTCGGTTAACTAATTCAAGTGAGGAGAGAGCGATGATGAAAAATAGGTTTATTGCTAAAGTGTTGATTGGAATGTGTATCATGACCATGTCGTTGAGTGTTTTAGTGAAGCCAGCCTACGCCACGGATACGAACACACTTGCCGGAGAAACCCCTTCAGGCATTCCCTTCAGTAAGATGGAAGAGGAGATTGACAATTACGTGGCGGCATACATCGGCAAAACAACCCCTGGTGCTGCAGTCGCCGTTGTGAAGGACGGTAAAATTATTCATTTAAAAGGCTATGGGTATGCTGACTTAGAAAATGAAGTCCCTGTTGACCCACAAAACACAGTTTTTGAATGGGCATCCACAAGCAAATTGTTCACCTGGACATCGGTGATGCAACTGGTAGAAGAGGGAAAACTTGATTTGGACAAAGACATAACTGCATATCTTCCAAGGGAATTTGCTGAAAAACTTTCATACTCACAAACCATCACCATGAGAGATCTCATGAATCATGCTGCCGGTTTTGGCGATTATGCCTTTAACATTATTGTGTTTTCGCCGGATCAATTGGTTTCTTTGGAAGAGGCAATATTACGGGACAAGCCTGAACAATATTATGAAGTGGGTACGGCCAGTGCCTACAGCAATTACGCAACCTCCCTTGCCGGTTATGTGGTGCAGACCATCAGCGGCCAGCCAATAGAAGATTACGAGAGAGAAGAAATCTTTAACCTGCTTTCCATGGAAAACACTTCTGCACACCCCACAGCGGAAGATAACAAAAGAATCCTGAATAACAAAGCACAAGGCTACCTGCCAGATCAGCAAGGTGGTTTTCTGCCTGGGAACTGGTCCTATGTATCACACTTGCCGGCTGGTTCCATCAATGGTACAGTGGAAGACTTTGCTAAGTTTGCCATGGCCTTGACACCCGGTGAAGGCCAACGATCCCCCTTGTTTCAACATCCAGAAACAGTTGAGATCTTGTTATCACCCAGTTATGATCCATCGGGAGCAATGAAAGGCACCGCCCACGGGTTCTTTCAATATGAGGGAGCAACCCCCACCTTTGGTCACGGCGGCAACACAGCGGCTTTTTCAACTCAGTTTGCCATTGTCCCAGAAGAACGTTTTGGCATTGTGATTCTCACCAATGCTTACCTGGAAATGGACATTCTCTTTGGACTTCAGGATCTATTACTGGGAAGAGATTTAACTGACATCAAGGTGCCAGATGAAGCATTGCCTTCTTCCAACCAGGTGGTTGGTAAATATGTACCAATGGAACGACAGGTAGGCAATTTCCTGGATTTTGCAAAATATTTGGGATTATACGAAGTGAAGCCAGCCGGGGAAAACAAAATTACGATGAACATCGGTGCCTACCGGGGAACCTATCTTCAGACCGGACCTTATTACTATGAAGTGATTGATGATAACATCCCGTTGTTTCGAAACATTTATCCTGTGTTGAAATTTGACGTAGAAAATGATGTCGTGACGCAAATTGTTGTTGGAAATGGTATGGATTTATCACCATTGCCCCAGGGAAGGACGATGCCCTTTCTAATTGGGAGTTTCAGTCTATTGCTGATCAATGTACTGTTCTTTTTCATTACACCTCTGGTTCTCCTGATTGCAGCTGTCAGGCGCAGAAAGACAACAATGGAACACGCATCAATGGAACCGGAAAAGAAGCGATTTTACATTTATCAGTTAGTGTTGGCGCTCTTTGGTACTGTGATCATCATCAATAATCTAATTCCAGTTGCAAAAATTATGACCAGCAGCTTCCGTACTGCTGCAGAAATGAAACCATTCATTTTGTTAAATTATCCACTTCTTATTGGGATGATTGTTGCCGCAATCTTTAACGCTAAAATAGTGAAGCAGATGGATGCAGCGACAAAAAAAGAAAAAGCACTTTATTTTTCAACACTGCTTTTATTAATGTCCTTAGCGAGCCTCCTTTGGCACTGGAACTTCTTTGCACTGGTTGGATGAGT
>JAABSW010000041.1 GCA_011390155.1 Clostridiaceae bacterium | reverse complement strand
AGTTTTTCCTAAACCCAGTTTCACTTTAAAACTGGCTTGGTTTCGTTTCTTCTTTTCTGCTGTTCAGTTTTCAAAGAGCTTTCTTGTCTGCCGCCGTGTTTTGGCGACTTGTATATCTTACCATCTGCCCCCGTGTAAGTCAAGGCTTTTATTAAGATTTTGTAAAATAATTCATCCAAATTTTCGGCTTACTATTCTTTCTTATATGCCTTGATATCTTTAAGGGCAACACCTAATATAGCATAATTCTGGTGTTGAGTCAACGACAAATAGACACGACAAATAGAAAGAGTGTACTGTTGTGTTTTTGAACACAACAGTACACTCCTTAATTGGTAATTGGCACACTTATAAACAGGATTCTTAGCTTCTGGTGGAGTTTTAACTCCATCAGAAGGTTAGAATGCGTTATCCATAAGTAGATGGCCCAAATGTACCATTTGGTGGCAGATACTTAGTTTGTTCACTTAGGGACGTAGCACCGCTTATCTCCCCCTTACAGAAGAGGGAGTCTTAGCGGTGGTAGTCATCGGATAAATCGAATTATGTGTTGGAGGCAATAATGCTGCCCAGTGCAATTGAGTTCAATTTGACTTCAGCAGAATCTGCCCGGGAGACTAACACTATGGGTGTTTTAGCACCCATAATGACACCAGCCGATGGAGCTTTTGCCATGTATGTTAATGTTTTTCCAATACCGTTGCCCACCTCAATGGTAGGTACCAATAATATGTCAGCATCTCCACCTACAGGACTGTTAAATTTTTTTATTACACATGCTTCCTCTGAAACAGCTAAATCAAAGGCAATAGGACCTTCGACAAGCACATTCTTTCCAAATTCGCCCGATTGTTGCAGGTCTTTCAAGGCTGCTGCATCAACGGTTGCTTCCATCTTATCCGAGACTTTTTCTTTCGCTGTAATACAAGCTACTTTTACAGGAGATATACCCAAGGCAGTGGCAGCCTGAACAGCATTGTGCACAATCATTTTCTTTTCTTCAAGAGATGGAGCAATGTTCATGCCGCCATCTGTCAGGAACAGCAATTTGTGATAAGCTTCTGGCTCATATACCATGACATGACTCAATAACCGGTCTGTCCTAAGACCAATGTCTTTATCTAGCACAGCTTTCAGAAGTACCGAGGTGTCCAGCAGACCTTTCATGAGAAAATCTGATCTGCCTTCACTGACAGATTTCACGGCAGCCCTGGCAGAGGCTTCAAAATCGTCACAAGGAATCACTTGAACACCCTCAAGGTTCAAACCAACTTCCTCAGCGATTCTTCGAATGTCCTGCTCATTACCAAACAGAACAGGCTCTACCACGCCGGCTTCAGCTGCCTTTTTAACAGCTTCCAATACTTCTGTATCCTCCGCAGCAGCAACAGCCAGTTTCATTATTTTGCCTTCGCCTGCTTTTTCAAGCATGTCTTTTATGTGTTTGATCAACATAACCACCTCTTTATTGAATTTGGAATAGCCTTGACTTATATGTTTATAAAGAATTCAATCTTTCTTTTACACTTTTTATTAAGGCATCATCGCCTCCTGCCTCTTCTGCTGCTGAAACGAATTCAAATGCTTCTGTCATATTTCCTGTGTAGGCTTTTATCAATGCCATTCGACATAAGAGTTCAGAATCTCCTGGTTTTTGCAACAATACTTCTTCCATCCAATGAACAGCTCTCTCATATTCTTCTTTTGCAAGGTAGATATCTGATAGTTCGATGGCCGTTTGCTGATGATAACCTTTTATTTCCAACACTTTTCCATAATGATGAATGGCCTGATCCCACTCACCCAACTGTTGATATGCAACCGCCATGAAAAAATGCAAATTCCACAATTGGGGCATTTGCTGTAGCAAAGGTTTAAGGATAACCAACCCACCTTGTGGATCACCCTGGATAACCAGCTGATATCCTTCTTCATACCTGGCGTAGGGGGACACTTCCTCTAGTTTCCCTTGAATTAGCTTTCTAATTTTTGCATTTTTTGATTGACTCATTGCACTTTGCCATATTTTCTCAGCTTTAAGATAAGATTTTTGCCAATGGTACACAGTGCCAAGGTAAAATTGACGTAAAACATCTTTCTTATTAAGCAGTTCGTCACTTTCCAATAAACGAAGGGATTCCATCATAAGTGCATTTATCATTTCAGGCTCCTTGACGCTACCACTTCCAGCCAGCCTTACATAAAACGCACCTAACATGACCTGTGCTTTAGCTTCCTTTTCACGGAGCAGACAATATCCTCTCATAAACATGACTGCCTCTTGAAAATCACCTTGCTTTTCAAATCCTTCAGCTGTTTCAAAGGCAATTGTTCTTGTTTCGGTCTTTAACTGATCCAGTAATCGTTCGTAGGATTTTCTGTGAATAAAATTTTCATCTGCGCCAAGCAAGTACAACACACCTCTTATAATTGAGGGAATTGTCAGCACCTTATCTTCTGGTGAACTTTGAATTCGGTTTGCTAATTCTGTTGTCAAAACCGGTACATATAAGCCACCCTCGGGTACCTGATATCCTTCAATCCCTAAAGAAATTCCTTCTTTAAGTTGGACGAACGTCAAAAATTCAGTTTTGTTTTTGGCCCATTGGGAGAGCAAAGTCATAGATCAACCTCCATTACAGTGTTTATATCAATTCCTTGTATAGAATAATATCATCCACGTATATATTTCTTTTATCGTTATAATGGTGTTTTACAAATGATCCTGTTACACTAAAACCTATGGATAATAAAGTGTTCAGCGACGCCTTGTTATCAGAAAAAACCCGCGCTCTGGCCACTGAGATACCTTGATGTTTCACATCTGATAGTCCATAATTAACCAGGGTTTTTGCTATTCCCTGCTGTCGATATTCTGAAGACACAGCGATGGTTATATCGCAGGAATGGGAAGTACCTCCTTTTTCTATGCCAGCCCTCATAACACCAATAATCTGCTGGTTATAACGAGCTATGTACAGCAGGTTTTCACTACTACTGATCCAATCAACGATCTCACCAACATCTGCAACATCAGCAAAAGTGATCTCATGTCCATCCTTCTTTAATTGCATAAAAAGTTCATAAATCCCAGGTGCATCGTGTGCTTCAGGCTTTATAAGTTGAACTTTCATATGATTCCTCCTTTATGTGTAGGACCCTTGATTTACGTTTAGCTCTACCAATTCTTCTGGGATATATAAATGCAACACAAAGTGGATTGACGCTAGCCTCTTCATAGCCTAGTTGGTTATCCCTCGTTAACGTAAACCCCTTAGGCATATTTAGTAAGTGAATGTATGGAAGTCTCTTTTTTGCAGGCTGGTTGATCATGTCTTTGAAATGTTGAGCAACAAAACCTTCGTCATGTAATAATGAGTGTATCTTTTCTTTGACAATTTTAGGCTCATTCTCATCTTTTAAATGACTGAATTCTATTTTGGATCCATTATAAGCAAGGTCAAAAGCAATAACCGCTTCCATCAATGACATTTTTTCCGGCAATAATTCATGGAGATAATGGCGAAGGTAAATAACCTGTTCGTCCTGGCCCACTTTATTTTTTTCGGGATTCTCCTGTTGCCATCGTTCAGCTAATCCTTCAAAAAAACTGAATGGATCGCTTGAAGAAAAGGTAATGGCCATGCGTAGGGTGTTTGTGAATCGACCACTGTTCCAATATTTTTCCAGTACATGTTCAATGCCCTTAAGACGAAGTAATTCTCCATAGGTTATTTTATGGGTACTCAACACTTCATAGGGGGGTTCGTCCTGGTAAACGTATTCATATTCAAGTTCTTTATGCCGCAAACCAGACCCCTTTAGTAATTTGAGAAAGCCCAACTGAAGCATATCCGTTTCCAGGTTAAATACCTGATTGAATGATTGTCTAAAACTGAAAAAATCCTCGTGAGGTAATCCTGCGATCAGGTCTACGTGTAGGTGGATGGATTGCATCTCTTTTAATGCTTTGATTTTAGCAAAATCATCTTGTTGGTTTGCGTTTCGATAAATGGCTTTTAATGTTTGTACGTTGGTGGTCTGAACACCTATTTCAAACTGGAACAAACCTTCCGGCACAGTTTTTAGAAACCTTATCATTTCGTCTGTCAATGAAGCAGCACTTATTTCAAAATGAAAATTCGTTGTTCCATTATCATTGTCTTTAATAAATTGCCATATCGCAAGTGTTCTGTCTTGATGGACATTGAATGTTCTATCTACAAATTTCACCTGTTTTACCTTATTGGAAATAAAGGTCATTAATTCTTTGTATACTCGTTGCAAAGGCACCATTGTCAGTCCAGTTTCGTTTCCCGATAGGCAAAACTGACAGCGATAAGGACAACCCCTGGAAGTTTCATAATAATAGATTTGATTCGGGTTAAAAGCATAGTCATGTTCATACGCACTGGGTATCTTATTTTCATGTTTTAAAGTTGCTGAACTTATGCTGCTGGTATATACGTTACCCTTGGCCCTGTAGGTTAGATGTGCTATCTCTGTATAGTCTGTATTGTTCTCTAATGCATTAATCAATGCAGGAAAAGTGGACTCAGCCTCACCAGAAACAATAAAATCAATGGCATCATTGTTTTTCATGATCAATTTACTGTCGTAGGATACCTCAGGGCCTCCCAGAATGATCATTGTCTCCGGATTGACTTTTTTGAGAGAAGACACGACTTTATAGACCAGTTCTACATTCCATATATAACAAGAAAAAGCAACAACATCTGCATCACACAAGTAAATTTGTTCCAAAATTTCATCTGAAAAATGATTGATGGTATATTCTTGAACCTGTACATCGTGATGTTCCATAAGCGATGCTAAATAGCGTACAGCAAGATTGGTATGAACAAACCGGGCATTTATTGCTGCTAAAAGTACTTTCATGTGAAACTCCCTTCATCTGGTTTAAAACATAACTCATTATAACATGTTGCAGTAACGAAATAAAACATTAGAAGTTTAGTGAAATCTACAATCATTCAGATACTACAATTATTTTTTTATTTATGTAAACCTATTGCAATCATACCCTATTTTGTTTATAATGGAATGCAGTTGACAAAATATGAAAGGTGGCTTTTATTTGTTACCCCAGACGCATAAAATCATAGCAAACCTTATTTATGATGATGTTTACACAGAACATAACGTTAAGTTAAATAAAACTCAACTGGTTTATGGAAGCATTAAACCTGATATATATTCGGGCATGCCAAAGCTCAAACATTTCAAACCTCAGTCTTTTTCAGTAATTTGCAACGATATTTCAGCACTATCATCATCCCAAACTGAAAATAACCGAGCAGCCATTGCCAGGTTGTCGCAAAAAATCGGTGTTGTGACCCACTATGTAGCAGACTACTTTTGCGTACCACATAACGATCGATCAACTTACCAACATCATATCATCAATCATATTCAGTATGAAAACCAATTGCACCTTATGTACAAAGAAACTAATTTGAGAAAAACAGCCACAATAGACCAGTGGCTTGATTTTTCAGACGTTCGAAGAGTCATGAACTATCTTGACCAACTTCATAATGCGTATTCAAATCGTAATGAAAGTTTGTTGAACGATCTGAATGGTTCTTTGCAAGCTTCAAGAACGATCGCTACAATGATTGTACAACAGGCTTTTCTCTTGGAGAATACATCATCTGCGGCGGCTTAAAAATGATTACCTAAAACTAAAATCAACTAATATATTCCCTTGCTACATTTGGCACAAAGATCATGTCATATATGCCAGGGAATTTTGTTTTCTCTTACATTTAAATCCTTTTGCCTTGCATTCAAATCTGCAATGGGATAAAATGATTTTTGACATGAAAAGGAAAGAGAGGGTTGTTTATGGAAAACTTTAATATGATAACGATCGAAAACATTTCCAAAAAAGATTTGCTGATGATTTTACAGGCTCTTGAATACACTGGTGAACATACCAGCATTCAGGCTTTTGTTGATTTAAAAGATGAGCTTATCCAACAGCTTACTGACTTGTCAGAGATTAATGAAGATGACTTGATGACAATGATGCAAAGTTAAAAATTACACAGATAACCCGAATGTTGGCATATAACCTTCATTCGGGTTTTTTTATTACATTTTTTCAGGTGCTTTTATGCCTAACAAATTGAGCCCTACTTCAAGTGCTTGTCGCACAGATTCAACCAGCATCAACCTTGCCTTCCTTTGTTCAGGTTCTGCTGATAAAACTGGATGATCATGGTAAAACCGATTAAAAGCTTGTGCAATGTCGATGATATGTCTGGTCAGTATGGAAGGTTCATCCTTCATACACGCATCCAGAACAGCATCTTCAAACTGTTCGAGTTTCCTGATCACCTGGTTACTCACATCATCCATTAATTCTGCCCCATCGAAGTCATTGATGGAAAGTTCAGTGTAATCGGCTTTTCTTAAGACACTGCATGCCCTGGCATGTGTATACTGAACATAAGGACCTGTCTCGCCTTCAAAGCTAAAAGCTGTGTCCCAGGAGAAAGAAATGTCCTTAATTCTATTATTGCTTAAATCATTAAAAATTACAGCACCAACGCCAACGGTTACTGCTATGTCTTCCTTGTTCTCCAAAGTAGGGTTCTTCTCATCGATTATTTCTGTCACCCGGTCAATGGCTCCCTTTAAAACGTCATCCAATAAAACCACTGTGCCTTTTCTGGTTTGAATGCGTCTTCCTTCATGTGTCACCCTTCCAAATGGCAGGTGATACAAATCTTCGGCCCATTCATAGCCCATTAGTTCTACGACCTTAAACACTTGTGCAAAATGTAATTTTTGTGAATAATCCGTTAAATACAAACTCTTATAAAAATTGAAGGTGTTTTTTCGGTAAATGGCTGCTGTAATATCCCGGGTTGCATAAAGCGTACTGCCATCCTTTTTTTGAACGAGACAGGGAGGCATGCCATACTCTTCCAAGTCAATTAAAGTCGCCCCTTGACTATTTTTAAGCATCCCTTTTTCACTTAACTCTTGTAGAATCGGTTCCATCTTGTCATTATAAAAGCTTTCACCGGTGTAATAATCGAACTTAACACCTAAGAGTTCATAGATTTTTTCCAGTTCCTTGATGGTTTCATTACTAAACCATTTCCATAGATTCAACGCTTCTTCGTCGCCCTGTTCCATTCGTGTAAACCAATTTCTGGCCTCGTCTTCCAGTTCAGGGTTTTTTTCTGCCTCATCATGAAATTTAACATAAAGATCAAGCAGGGACTGTATTGGTTGCTCTTCAATGTCTTTTGGATTTCCCCAATTTTGGTAAGCAACAATCACTTTGCCAAACTGGGTTCCCCAGTCGCCAAGGTGATTAATGCCAACACATGTATACCCCATATGTTCATAGATTTTATAAAGTGCATTACCGATGGCCGTTGATCTTAAATGACCAACATGAAATGGTTTTGCGATATTGGGCGCAGAATAATCGATGCAAATGACTTTATCTTTACCCATTGAGGAGCTGCCAAACTTATCTTTTTCACGTAAAACCTGGTGAATCATTTCTTCAGCCAGTTTTTTTCTGTCAAAGAAGAAGTTCACGTATCCCCCTGTACTAACAACCTTATGAAAAATTGAAGGTATCTCGATTTGTTCCGCAAGCTCAGCAGCTATCAACTGAGGTGCCTTTCGTCTCTCTTTGGCCAGTCTAAAGCAAGGGAATGCATAGTCCCCCTGGTGACTTTCCGGTGGGGTTTCTATCATATCTATGATTGCATCTCTTTCCAGCTCGATTACCTGTTGTGCCAACGCATCAACGGCCATTTCCTTAAAGCGGTTCATCTACTGATCTCCTCTCACACCATCGTTTATTTATCTGGATAATATTCTGTAATAAAACCATACACATCCTGAATCTCCAACCCATTTATTGTATCTGGTTTTTCTCCTTCGATCAAGAGTGATACCTGATCGATGGACGGCAATGTGATAAGTGTATTCACAACCATGGCGATGGTCGCTTCGGTATGTTCAACTGTTCCTGTCAAGTTTTCCGTAAATTCTTCGGATAAATTCAGTGTTACTTTTCTTCCATCCTGTTCCAAGGATAAAATTTCAGTATCTGGATGAATTGGATTAATAAGTTCTCCTATTCCCTTTTGGTTGATAAGTTCTGCAATCACATATTCTGCCATTGACTTACCTTCCAATTTAGGGTCATTGGCTTTAATGCGATAAGTGTCGGAAAATATAAACGCTTGGTCTTTGTGCTTAAGGTACAGAACATAATATTGATCTTCGATATCTCCTTCCGAACCTTCAGATTCAGATGTTTCAGGTGTTTCATCCACTTCTTCAACAACATCACCCGATTCAGGCTCTTGGTCTGAAAGATCTTCTTCACTTCTTCTGCAACCAATCATCATCGTAAACATGAGTACAAAAATTAATGCCATTATGAACATGGTAACATTCTTTTTATTCATTTATTTTCATCCTTTCCACTTCTATCCATTTTTTCAAGTCCTCACTATTTTTATCAGAAAATATTTCAATGTCTTTATGTAACAGCATGGCTGTCAAAATGCCACAACCTTTAACAACTGTTCCAGAAAAATTCCCATCATAAATTTCGTCAACGCCACAACTTGGGCTTCGATCTTTTAAGACAACAGCTGATACGTCATTTTCCTTAAACAAATTCATTGTTTCAGCAGCTCCATTAACAAACTCTCTTGTGACATTCTTACCACATTCATCCATTACATCTGCTTGGCCTAAAACGACATTTTTTCCATCACCATTGACAATTTCAGCCGGTTTTCTTGGTGTTGAAAGGTTACCTAATATCTCCGGACAAAACAACATGATCTTTTGATCCTTCACCAGTTCGTGAAGTTCATTGTTATACGCAGAAGACCCATTATACCGGCAGTTGATTCCCATTAAACACGCACTAACGGCAATGACATTCATATCCATCTCAACTCTTTCTTAATGTGGCAACCGTAACACCTGCGCCACCTTCACCATATTGACCGTCACGAAATTTAGTAACCAGTCTATTTTTCTTTAACATACCCTGAATGCCTCTTTTTAATATACCTGTACCAATGCCATGAATAATTGTCACTTGTTCTCTTCCACTTAAATAAGCATCGTCCAGGTACTTATCGATTAAATACATCGCTTCTTCCAAATCAGTACCTCTCACATCCACCTCTGATTTACTAGTCTCCGCTTTATTTTGAATCATCTTCTGTAAACCTTTCTGCACCTGTTTTTGTTGTCTGTTATCTTTTACCAAACCTGATGCAGGCAGGGTCATTTTCATCATGCCTATTTGCACTTGTGCACTCTGTCCATTCTGGTCAATGGAAACAATGGTCCCTGATTGGTTCAAAGAAGGTATTTTCACCTCATCACCAGGTTTAAGAGATTCTTCTTGTTGTTGGTGTTGTGCCTTTATGTTAATAAGCACTTCTTCGTCTTCCACTAAATCAGACTGATTTCGAAGTCTGTTTTTTAGTTTCTCAGTTTCCTTGTTGGTATCTTTTAATGTAGATTCTTTTTGAATATTTTTTATTTCTTTTAAAATTTCATCCATTTCGGCTTTGGTATTTCGCAGAATTTGTTGTGCTTCCTTTTTTGCATCTGATATTATTTTATTTCTTTGCTCTTCCAATTTTTGTTGTTTGTCAAGCACATCATTTTCTATTTGTTCTGCTCTTCTCTTCATTTGATTGGTTTGCGAAAGTTCTTCCTCAATGGTTCTGCGATTTTTTTCAATGGTCTGTAACACATCTTCAAATGCCATGCTTTCCTTTGTTAAAAACTCTTTTGCCTCATCAATGATTTCGGAAAAAATTCCCAGTTTATGAGAGATTTCAAAGGCATTTGATTTTCCAGGAACACCAATCAGTAATCGATACGTTGGGCTTAACGTGGCTACATCAAATTCGACGCATGCATTTTCAACTGCTTCGTTCATTAATGCAAATTGTTTTAATTCGCTGTAATGGGTTGTCGCAATAACACATGTGTGATTTTTTATCAGTTGGTCAATGATTGCCATTGCCAAGGCTGCTCCCTCATCAGGATCAGTGCCTGCTCCCAGTTCATCGAGTAACACCAGTGATTTTTCTGTATATGTGTTGAGAATGTTAACAATATTAGTCATATGAGATGAAAATGTACTGAGACTTTGCTCAATGCTCTGTTCATCTCCAATATCAGCAAAAACCTGGTCAAAAATACCAATTCTGGTTCCATAATCTGCAGGCACGTGAAGTCCGCTTTGCGCCATCAGTACAAAAAGTCCCGCGGTTTTAAGTGTTACTGTTTTACCCCCTGTATTAGGACCCGTAATAACCAAAGCCTTAAAACGAATACCCAGTTCAAGGGTGATGGGCACTACTTCCGATGCATTGATCAATGGATGTCGGGCATTTTTCAGGGAAATTTCCTGCTTCTGGGATAGTTCAGGGGCAATCCCTTTCATTTCAATGGATAGTTTTCCTTTTGCCATGTAGAAATCAAGCAACTGCATTTTTTGCTGATTGATTAGAATTGTGTTTGAATAGACGGTGATTTCCGCTGTTAGCTCCATTAAAATCCGTTCAACTTCCAATTCTTCTTTCAGTTTCAATTCTTTTAGCTGATTGTTTAATTCCACGATGGCCATGGGTTCAACAAACAAAGTGGCTCCACTGGATGATTGATCATGTACCAGCCCTGGAACCATTGATTTGTATTCATGTCTTACCGGAATAACATATCGTCCCTGACGTATGGTTACCAGTGATTCTTGAAGGTATTTTTGCATTTTAACCGATTGTATCATTTGGTTAAGCTTGGTCTTAACAGCATCGTTTTTCTGCTGTATTTGGCGTCGTATTTGACGCAAGGCAGTACTGGCGTTGTCAGATACTTCCGTGTCACTTACAATACAGGTTTCAATTCTATCTTCCAGTGCTTTAACAGATTCTATTTGTTCAGCAGTGTATTTTAGAAGGGTTGAATCGTTCTTTTTTTCATAGGTAGTCATGTGGCTCTTTGCTCGACGCGCAATCGTCAGTTGTCTTTTGATCGTTAAAAGTTGTGCAGGATCAAGTACAGAGCCAACATCTGCCTTTTTAATCAAAAAAGAAACGTCACTCAGTCCATCAAGTTGAAAGGCACCCTTATGCAAAATAAGTGCTTCCGCTTCAGCCGTTTCATTTTGTGCTTCGCTTATTTGGCTCAGCTGATTATAAGGTTGAAGGTTTTCTGCCAAGTGTGCACCTAATACCGATTGACACAATTCTTTCAACATCACTATTATTTTTTCATATTCCAGTACTCTTAATGTTCTTTGGTTCATCAGTACATTCCTTCCTGTCAACAGCATACGTCTTGGAATATTAATCTAACCGAAACCATTGTAGCATAGTTTTCAACCGTATGCCAGTCAACACCCACCACAAGCTATACAGACAAAAGCCCCTTTCAACTAGTTGAAAGAGGCCCTGAATAACGTTAAAACATTTAAATCATGTTATCCACTGAATCCAGTACATGGTCAAGGATGGCCATGGCTTCCTTCAGTTCAGGTTCAGTGATGACCAGTGGCGGTGCAACAATAAGG
>JAABSW010000040.1 GCA_011390155.1 Clostridiaceae bacterium | reverse complement strand
AATTGCTCCCAATAAGACTGTGCGGGTGTTGTTTCTGCTGAGACAAAGCTAACTGATAGAAGCATGAGAACCAGTAGGATGGATAAAACTTTTTTTTGCATGAATAAAACACTCCTTTTCTTTTTGTATATCTTGTTATAAGTTTAACACGTTTACAACGCCCCTACAAGTTGAATACCCATTTTCATGAGGAAACAGCAACATGCAGGCAAAACAGGAGAAAGGCTAGGTCTCCTTAGTTTGTTCACCCAGGGACGCGATGCTAGTCATGGGGTAAACGTGGTATATAATAAGTATACGACCATTATAAAAAAATGTTTTTTGAAGTTTTTTAAAAAGGAGAATATATTTTTTCGATTTTTAAAAAGCAGCGCGGAAAGGAATGTGAATCAATGAGCCAGTCCATCTTGATTGTGGATGACGAAAAGCGGATGATCAAAGCGTTACAGCGCATGTTCATGGAAACGGATTACCGGGTTCACACGGCACTAAGTGGCGAGGAAGGTTTGTCGCTTCTTGGCCAGGAGCCTGTTGACCTGGTGATGAGTGACATGAAAATGCCGGGAATGGATGGGGTTGAATTTTTGACCAGGGTGAAAAACCTGTACCCCAGGACCATACGTCTGATGCTTAGTGGCTATTCGGAGGAAGAAGCGGTGTTTGAAGCCCTGGACCAAAACATTGCCAGGCACTTCCTGTTTAAACCTTGGGATCATCAGCAGGTGCTGACCACCATCAAGGCGCTTTTTGAAACAGAAAAGGCATTAGACAATCCGGAACTTCGTCTGATGGTCAACAATGTGGCACAACTTCCCACCATTCCCCAGAGTTACCTGCACATTATGCAACTAATTCGTCAGGAAGTTAGTCTGACTGACATTGCCAAAGCCATCGAGCAGGACCAGGCCATTGCCAGCAAGGTTCTTAGATTGGCAAATTCTTCATATTTTGGGGCCCATACAGGGAACATCCACAAAGCATCCACGTATTTGGGCATAAAAAATCTGAAACACCTGATATCCACCACGGCAGTACTGGAGGCAATGCCAGGAAACCGAAGAACATCGGAGCGCCTTAACAGGCATTGGCGTCATGCAGCTTTGTCCCACAAACTGTTCATCCATTTGTACCAGAAGCACCTGAACAAAGCGATTCCTGACAACGTTATTCCCGCTGCTTTACTCCATAATATTGGCATTGTTTTTATGCTTCATGAATTTGGGGCTGCTTATGTTCAAATGATTGACCAGGTGGAAGAGGAAGGAAAAGAACTGGACGTGGCAGAGCAGGAAAACTATGGCACGAACCATATGGAAGCAGGGGCGTACCTGCTAAATTGGTGGAATTTTTCTTTTCCATTAACAGAAGCAGCATTGTACCATCACGCTCCCCTGGATAACCATATTATTCACCAGGAAGTTGTGGCCGCAGTACACTTGGTAAGCCATTTTGCCCACGAATTATTACATTTTTCTCACCATGAGCCCTTTGAAGCCAAGGTATACCAGATACTGAACATTGATCCCGAGGAATATGAGCAAAGTGTGAACCAGGTATTGCCGGGAACAGAATCTGAAGAAGTTTAGTCGAATCTGTGCCTAAAACAGTGCCTTCATTGATGGATTTTTGTGGGAAGGTTATAATAACATAAAGATAAGCAGTATTCTTAGCGAAGGTAGTCATCGAATAAACAGGATTCTTAGCTTCGGATGGTATTTTATTGGATGGCATGATGATAAGGCGGTGGGATGTTCATGAACTTAATGGTGGTGGATGACCGAAAAATAAATTTATCCTATGTTGACCGCATTTTAAAAAATGCGTTCCCGGATTTGGCCATATACCTGCATGAAGAACCTGGCCAGGCATTAAAACATTTAAGGAAAGAACCTATTGATGTGTTGTTACTGGATATCATGATGCCGGATATTTCAGGTATTGATGTATTAACCTATGTGCGCAGTCACCATGAATGGGACAAGATGCAGGTGATCATGATCACAGCGGTGAATGATGATGAAACCTTCAAAGAATGCTTTGAATTGGGTGCCAATGATTACATTAAAAAACCAGTGACACAGGTGGAGTTGGTTGCCCGGGTCAAAAATGCAATGAAAATTGTCGACAGCCAACGAAAGCTTACGTCTTTGTTGGAGGGAATCAAAGATCACAATAAAGAGTTGCGTCAAATGTACCAGCAATTACAAGTTGCTCACAAGCAGCTGATTCAGTCGGAAAAACTGGCAGCCATTGGCCAGTTGGCTGCAGGTGTGGCCCATGAAATTAATAACCCCATTGGTTATGTGAGCAGCAACCTGGAAACCCTGACAAACTATGTTAATAAGATCCAGCGGTTTATGACTGTTTGTCAGAGCCAAATCGGGTCGAAGGATACGGAATCACTGGAAAGAGTGTTTCAGGAAGAAAAAATGGCTTTTGTACTGGAAGACCTTGAGGAACTGGTGTCTGAAACCAGAGAGGGAATTTCCAGGGTGGCAGAAATTGTCAGCACCTTGCGGAATTTTGCCCACGGTAGCGAAGATGGGGAAAAATCCTGGGTTTCCATGAACGATGTGGTGAAACAGACCATGATGATGCTGCAAAACGAAGCGAAGTATGTGGCAAATGTGACTTTTGATGAAACGGAAGAAGTGGAAGCCTTGTGCCATAAAGGCCAAATGAACCAGGTGGTAATGAATGTGCTCTACAACGCCATTCAGGCAGTGACACCTCAGTCTGAAACCAAACGGGGGGAGATACAAATCCAGTTACGCAAGAATAACAACCAAGTGCACTTGACCATCGAAGACAACGGACCTGGAATTGATCCCCGGCATAGAGATCGACTGTTTGACCCGTTTTTTACAACGAAAGAAGTTGGAAAAGGAACGGGTCTGGGGCTTAGCATTTCTTACGACATCATTGTTAACAAGCACCGGGGAACATTGTCCGTTGAAAATCTTCCTGAAGGTGGAGCCAGGTTTCTTGTTACGATACCCACGGCATTGAATATGACAGAACCGGGACTGGAAAGAGGTGGCACAGAATGAACCAACAGCGAACATCGGTTTTGTTTGTGGATGATGAAATACAAGTGTTAAATGCGTTGAAGAGAGGATTACTGGACCAGGATTATGCCTGTTTCTTTGCCAGCAGCGGTAAAGATGCCATAAAAGTATTGGAAAAACAAAAGATCAGTGTTATTGTCACAGATATGCGTATGCCTGAAATGAATGGATTGCAGCTGTTGAGGGAAGTGGACCTGATTTCCCCCAAGACGGTTAAAATTGTATTAACGGGATATATGCAAGTGAACCAAATATTGGCAACAGTGAATTCTGTTCACATATTCCGTTTTGTCACGAAGCCCTGGGATTTACAGGAAGAGCTGATTGGCATCATTCAACAGGCCATTGATTATTATTTACTGGAAGAAACCAATGAACAATTGACCATTGACCTTGAAAAGAAAAATGAAGCCTACCAGCGTATACTGGCCACCATCAATAACAAGGTCAGTTCAGTGAATCGTTACGCGACTATTATTGGGAGCCTGGGACATGAAATGCTTGCCTTTGCCAATGAATATGGGCAAACCAAAGCACCTGTTCATCGATTTTTGCTATCCATTCAAACCGCCATCTTTGATGCTGTGATCAAAGCCACCAGCACTGATGAAGACAGGGTTGAAATGAAGGTGCTGGTGGAAGAAGTGTTAGATAAGCTGAAGCCTGTGGTTAACTTGAAGGTAATTGATGCGAACTTACCCGATGTGACCATGAAAGCCAACGTTGAATTAATCACGGCTTATTTCAGGGTGGCTTTGCTGGTGTTGAGGGACGAAACGAAACATGCATCCATGTTGTACCAGCCTGAACACACCATTACGCAGCGCATACGGATCACATTAAAAACACCCTACACTGAAATGCTTGGTTCAGAGGCTACCAGACAGCGAATTCAGTATATTAACCGTGTCATGGGGAGCAGTGCCAGGGCAGGCGGGTTAAACTGTGTTGCAGAAATGAATGAGAAAGACTTGACCATTACTGTGTTAGTGCCAGTAGAAGAATAGGTGCTGGAATCACAGTTTGATGACAAAAAGATCGGGGTGGAGGTTAACAGGTGAAGAATCAAAAAATGCAGCGAACACAAACTGAACGAAGTTTACTGGAACAAAAACATTCTTTGGAGGCGTTGTTTAAAAATTCTCCGGAAGCCATTGTGCATTTTGACCACAATCATTGCATTGTTAGTATTAACCCCCGGTTCACTGCCCTGTTCGGTTATACGCTGGAAGAAGTGAAGGGGAAGAACATTGACGACGTGTTGCTGGACAATGAGAAACGGGATGAATCACAACGCTTTTATGAGGATTTTTTAATAGGGAAAGAAAACGTGGCAGAAACCTATCGGATGGATAAGTGGGGCAATCCGGTGGCAGTCATTACCAAAGGGACACCCATCATTACCGATGAAGGCATCATTGGCGGCTATGCTTCCTACCAGGATATCCGCCATAAAAAAGAAGCGGAGCGTCAGTTGCGGGAAAGCGAAGAATTGAAGGCTACCATTATTGAAGCCATGCCAGACCTGGTGCTTCGGTTTAACCGTCAGGGCAAATACCTTTCCATCATGGCAGGAGATGGCCAGCAATTGAAAGAATCTAATAACGATTTATTAGGTAAGACAATGGTCGATGTGCTTCCTCCAGAAAATGCCAGGCAGGGGATGATGGCCCTGGAAAAAGCTTTCCAGACACGAAAAACGCAGGTAATCGAATATGAACTCCAAACCAGCGCAGGAAACCGTCACTTTGAATCCAGGATAAAGTCTTACAACGACTGGGAGGCTATTGCCATTGTCCGTGATATTACGGAGCGGACAAAATTGATGAAAGACTTGGTAAAAGCCAAGGAAATTGCTGAAACCGCCAGCATGGCCAAGACGGAATTTTTAGCCAATATGAGTCACGAAATTCGCACACCCATGAATGGTATGGTGGGGTTTTTGCAACTATTGGCATTTACAGACCTGACAGATGAACAGCGGGAGTACCTTGAGTTTATTAATATAGCTTCAGAAACACTGTTGAATGTGATCAATGATATTTTAGACATTTCAAAAATTGAGGCGGGCCGAATGGAATTGAGAGAAGTGCCTTCCAATTTACTGGAAACAGTGGAGGCAGCTGTGTTGCCATACCAGGCACACGCCCAGGGTAAAGGCCTTGCGCTTGTGTTGGACATGGAAGAAACAGGCCAATGGAATGTGATGTGTGACGCCCTGAGAATACGACAAATTCTAACGAACCTGGTGAGTAATGCCATTAAATTCACTGACGTAGGATCAGTGACGATTAGTGTGAAATTATTGGAGGTGGATAACACTAAATGCCAGGTGGATTTTCAGGTGGAAGACACGGGTATCGGCATGCCTGTCAGCCTGATTGAAACACTGGCTCACCCCTTTGTACAGGGAGATTCATCCACCAATAAAAAGTATGGTGGCACAGGATTGGGACTGGCAATTGTCAGCCGCTTTATTGAAATGATGAGAGGTGAAATGACCATAACAAGTAAGGAAGATGTCGGTACAAAAGTGTCTTTCAGGCTGCCGTTCAAACGTGCTGACCAAAAAAAGAAGGAGTGATGGTTATTCATGAGGAAAATCATTGATTTAACCCATGGAATTGTCAGTGGTATGCCGGTGTTTCCGGGAGATCCAGCCGTTGATATTACAATCCACTTGAATTACCGGAAAGACGGTTGTCGGGTTGGTCGCTGGGTGATGGGAAGTCATACGGGCACCCACATGGATGCACCAAGTCATTTTATACCGGAAGCTTTATCCCTGGACCAATATGATGTCAGCCGATTTTATGGACGGGGCGTGGTTGTGAATGTGTCAGACCTGGAACCTGATGCACCCATTACCCCTGATCATATTGGAACCTCACTTGACATTTCAAACCCTGGGGATTTTATTATATTGCACACAGGCTGGGATCGTTACTGGGGACAGCTTTTGTATGAAAAACATCCCCATCTGTCACTGGCAGCGGCAGGTATGTTGGTAGAGCATGGCATCAGCTTGGTGGGCATTGATTGCCCGGACATAGAAAGAGCACCGGAAGATGACTATCCGGTGCATCAGTTTTTGTTGCAGCATGATTGTCTCATTGTGGAAAACCTCACCAACCTGGGGTTGATCCCTGCGCAAAAAGGTTGGTTCACATTCTTACCCCTTCCCGTGGAAGCGGCAGACGGTTCACCCATACGTGCCATTTACCAACCCTGCTCCTGAAGCGGGGTTTTCATACCTGTTAATTAAAAGGTGTCTGATCCGGGATTGGGCAGCGCTGTCGTAATAACACCACGCACTCATCCCTGACAGCATGGCCCTGTACAATGTCTTCTGCAAAAGCACGGCAGGAGGGGGCGCCGCAGGCGCCACAATCAATACCAGGGAGGTTTTTCAGCGTGAGCTCAACCTGTTCCAGTTTTGACAGTGCTTTTGACAGGTCTTTGTCCAATTTAGTAGCGTGGAGTGGGCGAATGTGTTCTGTGAAAATAAACTGCTCCGCAGACACAGGGAAGGAACGAGGTTCAAAAGCGGCATACCGGCTGCTTAAATTACGGATGCGGTTTTTGGCGATAAAAGAATTTTCCACATTCAGGGAACCACCGATGCAACCGTTTGTGCAGGCCTGACATTCAAGGAATTTAAGGTTTTTAATTTTGCCATACTCAACTTCTTCAAGGAGGTTAATCACGTTCTCGATGCCATCCACAGCCAGGTATTCATCAATGCCCAGGGCTTTGCTTTGTCCACCTACCCGGGCCCAGCTAATGCCCTTCCCGGAAGGATAAAAACTGTTTTTCATTTTATAATTGGCATCCTTCAGCTGTTGCTTGATGGGAATATACATATTTTTAAGGGGAATCACCATGTCTACGTAAGAATAGCTTGTGCCTACAGGATGAAGATAACTGGCGATGCGGGCGGCACAGGGGGTGAAGTAATAGACCCCAATGTCTTCCCATTGAAGACCGTGTTTGCGCATGGCTTCATGACGGGCTAAGTAGGCGCTGACTTCAACGGGTGAATCAATGGGCAAAATATGGTGAATCAGTTCGGGAAAACGCAACTGTATCAACCGGATGATGGCGGGGCAGGAAGAAGAAATGACAGGTGTTCTTTTTTGCAGGGCAAGGTATTTTTTAGTGAAAGCTGTGATCAAATCAGCGCCCCGGCTCACCTCATAGGTTTCAGTACAGCTGGTGGCCCGGATGGCTGCCAGAATCTGTTCCGGCATAATTTCGGAATTAAACTGCCCATAGATCGATGGATCGACAATGGCAATTTTATAAGGATAGCGGGAGACGCCTTTATAACCCTTTACCACGCTTTGAAAGGCGTGATAGGGGCACACAGTGATGCACAGACCGCAATTAATACATTTGTCATTAATCACCTTGGCTTTGTCGTTCTTTACGCGAATCGCCTGGGTGGGACAACGTTTGATGCAGTTGGTGCAACCAATACATTTATCCAGGTCTAGGGAGATAGGATAGTATTTGGATGGCATCAGATCCACTCCTTACAAGAACTTTTTCACGACTTTGTTCCAGAAATCATGTTGTTTCAAGCGAAGCATTTTAATGTGACGCTCAGCCAGTGATACCTCTATGAGCTTAAAATACTCTTGTTGAAAATCAATACCGTCTGCTGATACAACCACATAACCTTCGGGTTCGCGTTCAGGTGTAATCTGAATGCAGGCGTCCGGCGGGAAGATGACACTGGAAGTAAAACATCGGTAAGAATTTGTGTTAATGGGTGCCATGGGGGTCAGTTGTAACACGTTAATGAGAGGGTCCACAATACTCCCACCGGCTGAGTATGAATAGGCAGTGCTTCCTGCTGAGGTGGAAACAATAACACCGTCACCACTGAATCGCTGAATCAACTGATCATTTACCTGGATTTTCAGATGAATGGCTTTTACCATACTGCTGCGAATCACCACTTCGTTAATGGCCCAGACACTTGAAACACCTTTTTCAGTAGTTATCTTCGCCTTAAGGGGGGTCATTTCCTCCAGAAAATAGGATTTGGACGACAAGCTGTCCAGAAGAAGGTCGATTTCATCCGGATTAATTTCCGAAAAAAACCCCAGGTGCCCTGTATTAATGGAAAGCACTGGTATTTCGGGATAATTAAGTTTGTGCATCACCCCAAGGAATGATCCATCTCCTCCGATGGAGATGATTAAATCTGTGCGGGAAGTGATGCTGTCAGTAGAAGTAAACCCTTGACTTTGCAATTTATTTAACAATTTATTGGCTGTCCTCTGCGACCGCTGTACCTGGTTGCTGATGACACAAATTTCATTGATTGAAGGCATAGCGCCACTCCTTCCTGTCCCTAACATACACATTTTCGAATAAATTGTCAAATGAGAAATATGGCTGTGATATAATGGGAGCATTATTAAAAAACAGAAGAAAAGAAAGAGGTAATGGCACAATGAGGTTGATACCAGAAGAGCAAACCTGTGATAATATTGTCATTCACATAGAAGCATTAGAGACAGGTCTAACGGTAAAGCAGTTCCTGCGGAAACAGTGGCAGGTATCGGGAAGGTTATTGACCCGCCTTAAGAAGGAGGAAGGAGTGCGGCTGAATGAAAAGTGGGTGCCTTTTCACCATAAGATGAATGCTGGTGATGTGCTTCGGCTGATAATGAAAGAAGAAGCCTGTGATTACATTCCCCAGCCTTTACCCTTTGAAGTAGTGTATGAAGACATGGATGTCATGGTGGTTAACAAACCACCACGCATGGTGACTCACCCAACCACGAACCTGCGTGATGGAACTTTGGCCAATGGGATCATGCACTACATGATAGACCGGGGAGAAAATTACAAAGTCCGGTTTGTTAACCGGTTGGACATGGACACCTCAGGCGTGATGATCATTGCAAAAAATGCCTTCAGCCATCACAGTCTCATGCTTCAAATGAAAGATGACCAAACGATTAAAACCTATCGGGTATTGGTGTGGGGACAGTTGTCAGAAGATATAGGAACCATTGACGCGCCCATCTACCGCCAGGAAAACCTGCCGGAGGATGAGCCGCCGAGAAGAATTGTGGATGACCGGGGAAAACATGCCATCAGTCATTTCCAGGTTGAAGAGCGGTACGAAAGTGCCACACTGGTAAAGGTGACCATTGAGACAGGCCGAACACATCAGATTCGTGTACACATGAAGCATTTGGGGCACCCAGTCATTGGGGACTATTTTTATGAACCTGATCAGCCACATCTCATTGAAAGACAGGCGTTACATGCTGCTGAAACCAGCTTTTATCAACCCAGGATGGGGCATTTGATTCAAGTGAAAGCAGATTTTCCCAAGGATTTAATAAATCTGAAACAAAGGTTAAAGAATAGCAACTGATGTTTGTATAATAGGGTACCAGCCCATCAGTGTATGGAATATCCATGTACTGAATAATTGAAAATATTATATTTCTGAACAGCCATGTTCCACTAATTAATTTCATCTCGAATTTTACGTATTTTCAATATAAATAAGCATAAATACAAATAAATATTGATATAAATATATATTTGTATTATAATTTAAATAAAGGGAAAGAAGGCATTATATTATGTTGCAAAACTATAAATATGCACAGGAAATTTTTAAAGCATTAGCTGATGAGAATCGTTTGCGGATTATTGAGGTTTTATCCAAGGACTGTGAAAGTGTAAATGAGATTGCAAGAAAAGCTGGAATTTCTCAACCACTGGCCTCTCATCATCTAAAGGTACTAAAGAATGTTGGAATTATTCGTTTGGAAAAGTATGGAACTTTAAATTATTACTGAGTTAAGAAAGAAATGATCTGGGAGATCATTAATAAATGTAATGATTTTTAAAAACAAGATAAACGAGGAGGTAGTTAAGTGAAGAAAAAAGCAAAATCGTCTTTAGTAGAAATAGATAAGCTTGACCCTTATCAACTGATGGCAGTACTCGGTAAAAAAGTAATCCATCCGGGAGGCCTGAGATCAACAGAAGAGATGCTTGAGATGGCCAAGATTATTTCAACTGACCGAGTTCTTGAAATTGGTTGCGGAGTGGGCACTACTGCTATTGCAATAGCCAAGCGCTATGGGGCACAAGTCATTGCCGTTGATATAGACGAGGGGATGATCGATATTGCTATAAAAAACGTTAATGAAGCAGGCTGTAAAGACAAAGTACATATTCTAAAGGCTGATATCCTTAATTTACCTTTCGAGGCCGGTGAATTTGACTGTATCTTAATTGAAGCAGTTACCATGTTTGTAGATCAAAAACAAGCAGCCTCTGAAATTTTAAGGGTGTGTAAAAAGGGGGGCAGAGTACTTGACCATGAATTTATATGGAAAAAAATACCACCAGAGGAAGTGAAATACTGCTTTACTAATCAACTTTGTTCGGGAGTTTATTTTGATACTACTGAAGACTGGGTGAACCTATACAAAAATACTGGTCTTTCCGATATCCAAGTAAAAAATGGTCCTTTTGCAATGATGACACCAAGTGGTTTTTTGCGGGACGAGGGAGTTATAAAAAGTGTAATTATATTCGTAAAAATGTTTTCTCGGATGGCTTATCTGCGGAAAATGGCTTGGTTTATGCCTAAAATGATAACAATTAGTCCTTACTTAGGGTATGCTATTGTATCCGGAATAAAGAAATAGTTGACGTTTTAAAAATTGGTTAAAAGCAGTGTAAAAGTGATTACAATTTGACTTGAAATTAAAAAGTAATAATAGTAGTTAAAAAGGAGGGGTTTATAATATGGGACCACAATATTTTTGGTGGAGCGGAATGTGGATATTTCCGATAATCGGTATATTCTGTATGATGCTTTTTGCTTTCATGTTTTTTGTTCGAGGCCATTCAAGAAATATGGACTGTTGGTTTGGTCATAGTCAAGATCGTCAGTTTTGTGAAAATAATGTTTCACAAGCAGCAATAGATATATTAAATAAGAGATACGCAAATGGAGAAATAACAAAAGACGAATTTAAAGAAATGAAAAAAGAGATTTCCAGTTAGCAATGTGCTAAAAATGCTTGCTAAAGTGGATGCCCTTCAATTAATTATTACTGGGGCGCCACAGTAAGACTTCTGTATGTTGTTAATTATCATGAGGACGTTTTGATTGTCTCGTTAGTTGGTAATCTAAAAAATAATTCCTATTCTCTTGGTTCTGAAAACATATAAAATCTGAAGTACTGCTAAAGTATCCATTCAATATCTACTAATGGATCTTGATGACTCAAGTAATTCTCATAGCTACTTCCTTAATGTGAATGTCAATGAATTTCTGGTTTTTCCGCATAATCGGCTATAATTGGCCTAAAAATAGAGCGATTGATAAATCACTTTGTTTTTTAAAAGGTAGATGTGAGCGCTGCCATACATATCTCGTTTAATTTTTTTGAGTTTGTTAACATTGCCTTTAACACAACCATTACTGTATGTATATTTTGCAGAATTTATAACTGCCTCACAATTGTTAGATAAAGCTTTAACAAGTTTGCTCATTACTTTGTTGTCATAAACTGTGTTTATAATATTGCTGATACCTACCCAATCCTGGGCTAATAGTGTGGTCTTAAAACTATCATAGAACTTTATTAAATTGCGTAATAATATCATATTGCGACTCAAGGTTTGTTAAATTCGTTTTTATAACTTTAAGGTCATGCTTTTTTGTTTCCAACTAAAAATGCACTTAATAATTTTCCCACGTAAGATCTTGATATATTTTGGTGGTTTAGCTTTAGCAATTTCTTGGGTACTACAGTGACTTGGGTTTCTTAGGCCTTAATTGAAGTTTTCTTATGTAACTACTAAGACCGCTATATGGAATTTTTTATTATAAAGATTCTCTCGAACTTTTCTTGTATTTTGGTAACTGATTTATACTGTCGACATAATTCAGCAACTTCTTTTTTAAATGTA
>JAABSW010000039.1 GCA_011390155.1 Clostridiaceae bacterium | reverse complement strand
GTGATGCCATCGTTGTTTTGAACCACAAACAGGCCAATGCTCATGTCCGTGACAATGTTGATGATCATACTGAAGGTCATCACCAGGAAGACAATGCCCCAGAAAATAAACAGACCGGGTAAAGCGTTCAGTTGATGTGCTTTCAGGTTCGATTGATAGTCCTGGTTCATCATAACTTCGTCACCTCCTCAGTGGACGCCTGCTCACCGGCAGTTGTCAGTGCTTTTTTCGACAGATAAATAAAGAGTTTTTGAAGCGGCACACCACTCACATCAATGTTGGCCCCTTCCATGGCGACACGGTCTTCCGGTGTCAGGCTGTTATAGATGGTGGCCACCATGGTGCTGCCAAAGGCTTCCTGGTGAAGTACTTCCCGGCCAGCTAGCCAGGGTGCCAAATCTTCCCTTTTACCCGACAGGGTCAAGGCATGAGAGCGTAAATCTTCGGCGTCCTCCACACGGGTGACCCGCCCCTGGTCAAGGAAAATAACTGTCTCAAAAAGTTTGCTGACCTCGTCGATGAGGTGGGTGGAAAAAACAATGGTCCGGGGATGGTCGGTGTAATCTTCCAGCAGCAAATCATAAAACTGCTGACGTGCCACCACGTCCAATCCCAGGGATGGTTCATCCAGCAATGTGATTTCCGCCCTGGAAGCCAGGCCTACCACGATGCCCACTACCGATTGCATGCCCCGGGAAAGTTTCTTAAACCTCTTTTTAGGCTCCAGTCCAAAGGTATGCATCAACGACTGGGCATAGTCCATGTCAAAATGTGGATAAAAAGCGTTAGCTGTTTTAATGATGGTGTCCACGTTGTAATCTTCAGGAAACTGACCCTGTTCACGAATGAGCACTACTTGCGATAAGATGTGTTCATTTTCAACCGGGTCTTCACCAAAAATCCGGATGGTCCCAGAAGTGGGGTACCGAAGGGTGTTCAGAAGGCTTAACAGTGTTGTTTTTCCTGCGCCGTTACGCCCCAACAACCCGTATATTTTACCGGCTTCCAGTTCCAGGTTAATGTCCTGAAGGGCAGGGATGCCGCTGTATTTTTTTGTAACCTTTTCCATTTGTATGGCCATCATTACGATTCACCATCCTTTCCTTCTTCCAGCATTCTGATCAATGACTGGCGGTCTAACTGTAACTTTTCAGCTTCTTCCAGCAGGGGCAAGAGGTATTCCTGATAAAAATTTTGTCGCCGCTTTTCTTTGATGGTTTCTTTCCCGCTTTCTGCCACAAACATGCCAATCCCCCGTTTCTTAAACAAAATACCTTCGTCCACCAAAAGGTTGATGCCCTTTGCTGCTGTTGCCGGGTTAATCTGGTAATGCTTGGCGAACTGGTTGGTGGAGGGTACCTGGTCACCTTCCTTAAGGTGCTCCTTTAAGATGTCGTCTTCAATGCCTTCTGCAATTTGTTGATAAATGGGTTTGCTTTCGTCCACGAATTGTTTCATAAGCCACCTCCTGCCCTTGTTATGATCATTCTCATCAAATCAAAATAATAGTTGGTTAATGGATTAAAGATAGTTGATTATGGGACATAGGATAATTGGTTTATCAGTTAATTAGCTATGTAACTAACTATACCACCTCGCCATTTCCATGTCAACCATTTTATGGAGAAACAAAAAAACTGGAATGGCAGGGCCACTCCAGTGAGACGGTAGATGATAGAGATGATTCAATTATTCAGGTTTACTTCGCACTCCTTTCATCATGTTGTGTTTCAGGTCCCACAGTTTCTGGGAAAGGTCCACCTTATAAAGCTGCGGACGCTGCATACGCTTGTATTCCGGCCACAGGCTGTCCAGCTCGTTGCGTACGGTCGACCTGACATCCTGGGCTGTGCGCCGTTCATACACCAATTTACCTTGCAGGTAGTAAGGTTCCAGTAACTCCCGCAGGGAATAACGACGAAAGGTTTTGGTTTTCCATGTGTAGATAGGGTGGAAGATGGTCAAAGGCTCTGTTTCGTCAATGGTTTCATCTTCCAGCATTACCAGATCCGCCAATGCAAAGAGTCCGCTCTCATCATAAATCCGGGTGATTTTCTTAACCCCCGGGTTGGTAATTTTTTCCGGGTTGTCTGATATTTTGATTTTCGGTACCAGTTGTCCCTGTTCTTCAGCGGCCACCAGTTTGTACACACCGCCAAGGGCCGGCCAATTGCTGGAAGTGATGAGATTGGTACCCACACCCCAGTGGCTGATTTTGGCGCCCTGGATCTTCAGGGCGTCGATGGTGTCTTCGTCCAGGTCGCTGGAGGCAACAATGATGGTATCTGGGAAACCGGCGTCATCCAGTTTCTGGCGGGCCACTTTTGACAGGTAGGCAAGGTCACCGGAATCAATGCGAATGCCTCTGGGTTTGAACCCCGTGTCCCGAAGGTCCCTGAAAACCTTAATAGCATTGGGAACACCACTTTCCACAGTGTTGTAAGTGTCTACCAATAAAAGGCAGTTCTCCGGATAACTCCGAGCGTATGCTTTAAATGATTCCAGCTCTGTTTCAAATTTTTGCACCCAGCTGTGGGCGTGGGTGCCCACCACAGGAATGTCAAACATTTTCCCCGCCAGCACATTGGAGGTGGCCACACACCCGCCGATGTAAGCAGCCCGGGCGCCATAGATGGCTGCATCGGCTGCCTGGGCACGGCGAAGGCCAAACTCAAACACCGGGTCACCCTGGGCCGCTGTGCAGATCCGGGCAGCCTTGGTGGCAATGAGAGACTGAAAGTTGATGATGTTTAACAGGGCAGATTCAATGAGCTGTGCTTCAAAGATACTTGATTTCACACGCACCACGGGTTCGTGGGGGAACATAATGGTGCCTTCCGGCACACCCCAGATATCCCCGGTAAAACGAAAGGCTTTCATTTCCTTAAGAAAAGGCTCATCAAATCCGACAGATTTCAGGTAGGCCAGGTCTTCGTCCGTGAAATGAAGGTTGTTGACATACTCAATCAACGATTCAACACCGGCCACAATGGTAAAACTATTGTTGAAGGGATTTTTTCGAAAGAAAAGGTCAAAGACCACCTGGTCATTGTGCACTCCGTTTTCCAGGTATCCTTGCATCATGCTCAATTGATAAAAGTCCGTCATCATTGACAGATTCTTCATGTCATCCTCTCTTTTCATTGTGTATTTTTGGGGCAACGCCCTGATTAAGCCTATTTTACCACAAAAAACAGCAAGATGGCGCTTTTTCAACATTTCAACCCTTTCTATTGACGGAATCACTTCCTTTCGATATAGTAGAATCATTCCAAATTAGCCATTTATCCTGTTAAACCAGTGAGAGGCAACACAGGTTCAACAGACCGGTTCAACAGGATTTTAAAAAGGAGGCCGAAACATGAGTGATACCAATCTGTTAGCGAAAAAAACCTATTATGTCACCACACCCATCTATTACCCCAGCGGTAAGCTGCACATCGGACACACCTACACCACTGTGGCAGCCGATGCCCTGGCCCGTTTCAAGAGGGAAACCGGTCATGAGGTGGTGTTCCTTACCGGCACCGATGAACATGGCCAAAAAATCCAGGCCAGTGCCATTGCCCAGGGCATGGACCCTAAAACCTACCTGGACGGCATGGCAGAAGACATTAAAAAAATCTGGAAGACCATGGAAATTTCCTATGATATTTTCATTCGCACCACAGACGAGCACCATAAAAAAGCAGTGCAGCACATTTTCCAAACCCTTTATGACAAAGGAGACATCTACAAAGGGGAATACAAAGGCTGGTACTGCACGCCCTGCGAATCTTTCTGGACAGAAACCCAGCTGGAAGAGGGGCATAAATGTCCTGATTGCAACCGGGAAACCCAGTTGACAAAGGAAGAAGCTTATTTCTTCAAGTTGTCAAAATACCAGGACCGCCTGATTCAGTACTATGAAGATCACCCGGAAATCTGCCTGCCAGCTTCCCGGAAAAACGAAATGCTAAACAATTTCCTGAAGCCTGGTTTGGACGACCTGTGCGTTTCCCGTACCAGTTTTGACTGGGGCATCAAAGTACCCTTCGACGAAAAACACGTGATCTATGTATGGCTGGACGCCCTGTCCAACTACATCACCGCACTGGGCTGGGGTTCCCAGGAAAACCCGGAACTTTACAACAAATTCTGGCCGGCGAACGTGCACCTGATGGCCAAAGAAATTGTCCGGTTCCACACCATCATCTGGCCCATTATGCTCATGGCCCTGGACCTGCCCCTGCCGAAAAAAGTCTTCGGCCACGGCTGGATCCTCTTTGGTGAAGACAAAATGTCCAAATCCAAGGGCAACATCATTTATCCGGAGCCTTTTATCCAGCGCTATGGCATTGACGCACTGAAATATTTTCTCCTGCGGGAATTCACCTTTGGGCAGGACGGCAACTTCACCAACACCCTGTTCATCCAGCGGTACAACTCCGACCTGGCCAACGATCTGGGCAACCTGGTGAGCCGCACCGTGGCCATGATCCAGCAGTACAACGAAGGCGTCATTCCCCAGGCCGACGTGAATGAACCGGTGGACGAAGAACTGCGAAGCACCGCCGTGGGCGCCGCAGACAAAGTGGAAGCCGCCATTGACGAAATGCAGTTTCATGAAGCCCTGGAAGAAATCTGGAAAATTGTGAGACGTTCCAATAAATACATTGACGAAACCACACCCTGGATTTTGGCCAAGGACGAGGCCCAAAAACCAAGGCTGAACACCATACTGAACCACCTGGCTGAAAGCCTGCGTATTGTCAGTTTGTTGATCCGTCCCTTCATGGGGCATACCGCCGCCGAAATTCAGCAACAGCTGGGCCTGGCCAAGGTTGACCTGCCCCTGACCTGGGAAGAAACAGCCCAGTTCCAGAGCATTCCCAAGGGAGTGGTAGTGAAAAAAGGTGCCCCCCTCTTCAAACGTTTGGACATTGAGAAGGAAGGCATTGCCCTGGCGGAAGCCAACGAAGCTTACGCTGCCAAGATCCTGGGCACAAAGAAAGAGGAAAAGCAGGACAGCAAAAAAGAGGATGTCAAACCCGAAATCACCATCGACGATTTCGCTAAAATTGACCTGAAGGTGGCCACGGTCATCGCTGCCGAAAAACACCCCAAGGCAGACCGTTTGTTAGTGTTACAACTCAAAGTGGGGGAAGAAACCCGGCAGGTGGTGTCAGGCATTGCCCAGTATTATGCACCGGAAGACCTGGTGGGCAAAACCGTCATTTACCTGAAAAACCTGAAGCCCATTAAGCTGCGGGGCATTGAATCCCAGGGTATGATCATGGCAGCCGAAGACGAAAAGGGATTGGGCATGCTTACTGTGGACAAGGAAATGAAGGATGGTTCCAGCGTTAGTTAAACTATTCCGTAGGTATAATAAGGGATTGGAGTCAGATGACTTTTTCCAATCCCCTTTCTATATTGCGGCTTGTTAAAAGCAGAAGCGCCGGCAGGCGCTTTTCTTCAATCATGAAACCCAAGAAGGAGGAAAACCCATGTATTTCGACAGCCACGCCCACCTGGGCGACATCAAATTCAAGGATGACCAGGCCCAGACCATCCAGCGGGCACTGGACGCCGGGATCAGCCTCACCCTCAACCCCGGAGCCGACATGGAAAGCTCTGCCAAAGCCATGAAACTGGCAGCACAGTATGACCACATTTATGCCGCCGTGGGCATCCACCCCCACGACGTGAAAGACATGAAAGCCGGCGACCTGGACCAGTTGGAAGCCTGGACGAAAGACCCCAAGGTCATGGCCATCGGCGAAATCGGTCTGGACTACCACTACAACTTTTCACCCAAAGAAGACCAGCTAAAATGGTTCCAGGCACAGCTGGAATTGGCCCACCGCCTGGGTATGCCGGTGATCATCCACGATCGGGAAGCCCACGGTGACGTTTTCGACATCATCGAAAAAACAAAAGTGGCAGAAACTGGCTGCGTCATGCACTGTTTTTCCGGCAGCGTGGAAATGGCCCGGGAATATGTGAAACGGGGGATCTACATTTCCCTGGCAGGCCCCGTCACCTTCCACAACGCCAGAAAAACCAGGGAAGTGGCGGCAGACATTCCACTGGAATGGCTGATGATCGAAACTGACTGCCCCTACCTGGCCCCTGTGCCTTACCGGGGTAAACGGAACGAACCCGCCTATGTCATCAAGGTGGCAGAAGCCATCGCCGCTGCGAAGCAAATTCCCCTGGAAGACGTGGCACATACCACGGCGGAGAATGCAAAAAGACTGTTTCGGATATAACAAAATGTCAGAATAAGCCGATAAAGATGAAAAGAACAATAATGCGGGACGTATAAGGAAGAGGTCCCATACTGTCAACCTTGTTTCAAGGATATAATTGAAGTAAGAAAACAATCGGACGGACAGGAGGTACTCCTATGGCAAATCCCATTTCCCAGCCCCAAGAACAATACCGTACCCTGGCAAACCTGGATGAACTGAAAGCGGGCATGGTGATTGCAGAAGATGTGGCCAACCAGCGGGGCAATGTGCTCATTGCCGCAGGTTTTGTGGTGGACAATGAAAAGAAACTGAAACAGTTTTTAAACCTTCATAAAGTGGAAACCCTGAAAATTCGCATACCGGTAAAACCCAGTCGTTCGTATATCACTGCCACAAAAGGCGGTGCTGTGACTGCGCCTGAAAAAAAATCACCTGAGGAACTCCCTGCCCCTCCAGCCCCTGTAAAAACACCAGACCTGCCACCGGCACCAGCCCGCTTAGACCCTGCCGTTGTCCAGGCGGAAGAGGAACGCAGGTATCGTCAGAAGCGGGTGCAGGAAACAAAAGCCTTTCAAAACCGATACTATGAACAGCGGGATGCGCTGAAAAGCGACTTTGAAAAAATTGTCCACGGCGACCCCGTCACCAGGGACGAACTGGAAGACCGGGTGGTTGACATCCTGAAAAGTTTTGACGGTATGATCAACGTGTTTCAGCTCATTGAAACCATTAAAAAAGACGCCAGAGACCTCTTTGCCCACTACTACCACGTTACGTTGATCAGTCACTACATTGGCACCTGGCTTAACCTGACAGCAGAACAACTGCAAGACCTGACCTTCGCCGCCCTGCTTCATGACATTGGGAAGGAACAAATCTCACCGGACCTGATCCTGCGACAGCACGACCTGACAGAGGAAGAAACGGAAGCTTACCAGCAGCACGTTGTCATGGGTTATGAACTGGTTAAAAAATATGATTTCATCACCCACGGTATGATGCAGGCTATTTTGCTTCATCATGAACGCATCGATGGCAGCGGGTACCCCCTGGGCATCAAAGGCGATAAAATTCCCATACTGGCTAAAATCGTTGCAGTGGCGGATGTGTACAACAGCCTGACCATGCCAAATGGAAAAGAACGAAAGAAAACCCCCTTCGAAGCCGTACACATCATGGAAAGTGAATACATGGACAAGTTGGACACCCGGATCCTCTACGTTTTTCTCAACCGTATCGGCAATTGTTTTCTGGGGCAGGAAGTCAAGCTAAATGACCAGCGGATAGGAGAAATCATATTTGTACCCCGCATCTACGTATACCGACCCATCGTTAAATTAAAAAATAATAATCAATTGTTAGATTTAAGTGATTCTAAAAATAAGCACGTCTACATCCATTCATTTGCCTAGGTTATAGAAGCTGTCATGAGATAGTAACTTGACAAAAACCCAATACCGTACTAGAATTAGGGACGCTTTCACAAGAGCGTCTTTTTTACTGTCGTTAAAAGAAACAGCATGATTCGTTTAAACACATTCGTCAAAGGGTAACAAACAAGTGTTATAGTCACTGGCGAAAGTGTATGAAAGAAGGAGGCAAAAATGAATAAGAAATTGTTACTGATCATTCCAATGCTCATCGGGATGATGCTCATGACGGCTTATACTTTTCCTTATGACAAGGAAGTGATGATCCAGGCAAGCAACGAGACAATGACTGTCAGAACCGCTGCTGAAACAGTGGGTCAACTATTGGAAGAAAATCAGTTAATCATAACAGAAAACGAATACGTAACGCCCGGCTCCGATGTCATGCTGGAGGATGGGATGACCATCAACATTCGTTCAACTGTTCACGTCTGGCTGGAGGTGGATGGTATTAGGGAAAGGGTTCTTACCACGGAAAACACAGTGAAGGGACTGCTGGATTCCGCTGGCATTGATCTGGGCCCTGACGATGAAGTATCCCCCGCTGTGATGACCTTGTTGCAGCCTGAAACAGAAGTGAAGGTGGCCAGGGTGCACAAGGAGTACCATGTGGAAATTGTCACCATTCCTCCCCAGGAAATCACCCGGTTTACCGATAACCTGAAACCCAATGAATCACAGCTGATACAGGAAGGGGCACCTGGACAAATGGTGGTCCGTCGGGCTAAAATCACCCGGGACGGCGAACCCGCAGGGGATTTACTGGTGGAAACCAGGGTTTTAAAGCCAGCCACAGACCAGGTAACTGAGCAGGGAAGAGAACGATTGGTGATGATGGAAGACGGCACGCTGCGACGATACACAGCCGTGCACACCATGACCGCCACCGCCTACGACGCAGGGTTCCAAAGCACCGGTAAAAACCCAGGTGATCCCTATTATGGCATCACCCGCAGCGGCACCAGGGTAAGGCCTGGTGTGGTGGCAGTGGACCCCAGGGTCATTCCACTGGGCAGCACCCTCTATGTTGAATCCCAGGGCAGAAGCGCCAGTTACGGCATCTCCCATGCGGAAGACACCGGTGGAGCCATCAAAGGTGACCGCATCGACCTGTATTATGAAAGCCGCAGCGACGCCCTGCGTTTTGGACGTCAGCCGGTCAAAGTCTATGTTTTGGAAGACGAGTAAGGCCTGCAAACACAGACAACACGAATAAAACGAGCCACGGGGACGTAGCAAGTGGCACGTTTTCAATACATTGCAGAAAGACACCAAAACCGACCCACTTGTGTTTTCCGTGGTTCGGTTTTTACTTGATTGCCAAACCGGAAGAAATAGTGGATAATGAAAGCGTTGACTGAATTGCAAATGGAACAGGGAAAGGCTGTGGCACCTATGACACCCATGGAAAAAATTCGATTGCTCACCCAAACCCGGGGGTTTCGCTTTACCAAAAGTTTAGGGCAGAACTTTTTAACAGACGAAAACATCCTGCGGAAAATGGCCCGGGCTGCCAACATCACAAAGGAAGACGCAGTCATCGAAATTGGACCAGGCGCCGGCATTGTGACAGAAATGCTGCTACAGGAAGCTGGTACTGTCCTGGCGGTGGAAATTGACAAAGCCCTGATCCCTTTTTTAGAGGAAACCCTCTCCCCCTACCCCAATTTTACCCTGTGGCACCAGGACGTGCTCCAGGCAGACCTGGGAAGCTGGATCAGGGAACAACAGGCAGACGGCTACCGTCGCATCAAGGTGGTGGGGAACCTGCCCTACTATGTCACCACTCCCATCATTATGAAACTGCTGGAAGATGGGCTTCCCATCGACCTGATGCTTTTTATGATTCAAAAAGAAGTGGCCCAGCGACTGGCCGCAAAACCTGCCACCAAGGACTACGGGGCCCTCACCGTGGGCGCCCAGTTTTATTGCAGGGCAGAAAAGGTTTTTGACGTGTCCCCCCAGGTGTTCATGCCCAAACCCAACGTGGCCTCGGCTGTGGTGCGCCTTACACGCCATGAGACACCACCTGCAGACATTCCCGACCCAGCCCTCTTCTTTGCCCTGGTGAAGGCGGCCTTCGGGCAGCGCCGGAAAACCCTTCACAATGCCCTCTCGGTGATGCCGGAGGTGGAAAACAAGGCAGAGGTGGCCCGCCGACTGGAGGCCGCCGGTATAGACCCCATACGCCGGGGGGAAACCCTCAGCATTGAAGAGTTTGCCCGGTTGGCCCAGCACTGGCACTGAAATGAACCCTTGTATTGAAGATGAAATCCTCCCCTGAAAGACAATCCTCCATTCAATTGGACTGTCCTCCAGGGGTTTTTCTATGGTAAGATAAGAACAGTTAATAAGGAATCGAGAACAGAGGATAGCAGACAAATGATAAAGAGATCAACAGGAAAGGAAGATGCAGCCATGATCAACCAGCAACGCATGATCGACCAGCTACTGGAACTGGTGCAGATTGACAGTCCATCAGGGAAGGAAGGCGCTGTGGCCAAACGGTTGGAGGAAATTCTCACAGGTTTGGGTATGACAGTCACCTTCGACAACATCCATGAAAAACTGGGAACAGAAACAGGCAACCTCATCGCCACCCTGAAGGGCACCACCCAGGGCACGCCCATTCTTTTCAGCTCCCACATGGACACCGTCCAGCAGCCGGGAGAATCGGTGAAACCCGTGATTGACGGCGACACCATACGCAGCGACGGTACCACCATTTTGGGCAGCGACGACAAAGCCGGCATCACCGCTTTCATCGAAGCCCTTCAAGTAATCAAGGAAAACAACCTGCCCCACGGTGATCTCCAGGCCGTGTTCACCATCTGGGAGGAAGGCGGTCTTTTCGGATCCAAATACCTGGATTACAGTTTGGTGAAAGCAGAACGCGCTTTTGTCCTGGACAGCGGCGGCCCCATTGGCAGTGTCACCAACCAGGGACCAGCCCAGGATAAAATCCAGGCGGTTTTCAAAGGCAAGGCCGCCCACGCCGGCGTGGCGCCGGAAGAAGGCGTCAGTGCCATCATGATGGCCGCCAAAGCCATAGACAACATGAAACTACTCCGCATTGACGAAGAAACCACTGCCAACATCGGCGTCATCGAAGGGGGCAAAGCCACCAACATCGTTACCCCGGAAGTGAAAATTGTTGGGGAAGCCCGCAGCCTGCGTAACGATAAGCTGGACGCCCAGACGGCCCACATGGTTGAAGCCATGAAAACAGCAGCAGAAGCCCTGGGGGGCACCGTGGAAATTAAAACAGAACGTCTCTACACCGCTTTTAAAGTGGAAAAAGACACCCCTCTTGTTAAAAAAGTGGAAGAAATCTTTGCAGCCATGGGCATCGAGGCCAACATTGAAGCCTCCGGCGGCGGCAGTGACACCAATCATTTCAACAACAACGGTGTGCCAGCCCTGAACCTGAGTGTTGGCATGGAAAAAGCCCATACCCTGGAAGAACACATTAAAGTAGCCGACCTGGTGAAAGCCGGGGAAATGGTGCTGGCAATCATCAAAGCCCACGCGTAACAAAAAGAGGCAAGGGGAGGGTTCTCTTGCCTCTTTTTGCGTGGCATTACAGTGCATTACAGCAAGGCGCTCCTTGCTTCCTCCAAATCATTGAAGCAGTACTTACAATGTTTAGGCGCCACCGCTTTCCAGTTATCCTCTTCATTCAACTCACTGGTCAGGTAATCCCGCTCAATCAACCCATCCTTCATTTCAATCACCCGGTCAGATTTGGCAGCAATGTGGTCGTTGTGGGTCACCACCAGAAAAGCGGTCCCCAGCCGTTGGTTAATTTCACGAATCACCCCATAGACCTGGTCTGTGGTTTCGCTGTCCAGGTTGCCCGTGGGCTCGTCTGCCAATATCAAAGCCGGTTCATTAATAAGGGCCCGGGCAATGGCCACTCGCTGTTGCTGTCCGCCGGACAAATCAGTGGACCGATTGTTCATCTGATCTGACAGCCCCACCAACTCCAGCAACTCTTTCGCCTTGTCCTGTTTCTTCAGGCTGCCACTTTTAGCCTCAATCCAGGTGGGTATCAGCACATTTTCCAGGGCGGTAAACTCCGGCAGCAAATGATGAAACTGAAACACAAAGCCGATGTTTTTATTGCGAAAAGCCGCCAGCCGGTTGTCATTCATCTTACTGACTTCTTCTTCCTGGAACCAGAGGGATCCCTCTGTGGGACGGTCAAGGGTTCCTAATATGTTCAAAAGCGTGGTTTTTCCCGAACCGGAATAGCCGATGATGCTGGCAAACTCCCCTACCTTAAAGCCCAGGTCCACACCCTTCAAGGCCGATGTTTTCACCACCGTGCCATACACCTTGGTAATGCCTTTGGCCTCTAGTAACCACTCACTCATGTTCATCCCTACTTTCTCTCTACTTACTAGTTAACAGCACATGTATGTGATCCTCTATGCTTATCAGATGTACCTTTTTGGTTTCCCCTCTTCACTGGTGGAGAGGGGAGGGTGAGGGGGTTATCCCCGGATCACGTCAATGGGATTCAATTTTGCCGATTTTCTGGCCGGCAGCAGGGCTGAAACAATGCTGGCGATGGTGGCAATCACCACAATCACCGCGGAGTATTGCGGATCAAATTCCAGGGGAAACAAAGGGCGTCCTGTTGCCTGGGCGGTTCCCCACAGGAACATCTGGGTGATGCCAAACCCAATGCCGCTGCCCAGCACTGCGCCGCCAAATCCCAGGATGGCTCCCTGAAAGAGAAAAATACGGCTGGCACTGCCCGAAGGGGTACCCATGGCCTTTAAAATGCCGATTTGCTTGGATTTTTGCACCACGGAAACGGCCAACACACTGGCAATGCCCAGTGTCACCGCCAACAGCACAAACACCTGAATGGTGATGGAAGAACTGCTCTGTGCCTGGAGACC
>JAABSW010000038.1 GCA_011390155.1 Clostridiaceae bacterium | reverse complement strand
GCAGCGGGCGCTGGACACAAAATCTTTTCGCATAAACCAGGAAAAACAAACATAGTCTATCTTCCAAAAACATATTTGAAAGGAGTTTTTTTAATGGCCTTGAGTATTTACCTTAATTTTGACGGCAATTGCAGGGAAGCAGTTGAGTTTTATGCGGATGTTTTTAACACAGAGATGCAGGAGATCATGACCTTTGACCAGATGCCCCCGGAGGAAAATTTCACTGTCCCGGAAGAAATAAAAAACCTGGTACTACACACACACCTGGTTATCAAAGGCACTTTGGTCATGTTCTCAGATGTGCTCCCCGGAATGGGATCGCCCCTCACCATGGGTAATAACGTTAGTCCGACAGTGCTCTGTGAAGATATGGCTGAAATCCAGGGACTCTATGACCGGCTAAAGGAAGGCGGCACCATTGAAATGGAGTTGGCGGAAACCTTCTGGTCCAAAGCCTATGCCTCTGTCATCGACCGGTTTGGCATCCCCTGGCAGCTGGACCTGGACACTGAAGAACCCATGGAGTAATTGACAAATATCTGCAATGACAGAAAGCCTCACCCAGACGCCTGCATTAGACTGATCTCTGTGATCCGTTGATGCAGGCTTCAGTTTGTCCGATGACTATCACCATTAAAAATGCTTTAGATAAAAAATCGCCAGCTGGGTCCGGTCACGAAGAGACAGCTTGTCCAGCAGAACGGTTATGTAGTTTCTCACTGTGCCTTCGCTTAAAAAGAGTTTTTCCGCAATTTCCCGGTTAGAATACCCATCTCCAATCATTTCCAACACTGCCATTTCCCTGTCTGTCAGTTGAAAATCTTCCCGGTACACCTTTTTCCCTTCCCGGATCAGTTCCGTGAGGCTGCTGGCCACGTCAGCCTCCAGCACCATGTTGCCCCTGGCCACAGCCCGAAGGGTTTCTACGATGCTTTCCGCCGGCTGGCTCTTCAATATATATCCGGAAGCCCCATGTTTCAGAGCTTCAGTGATGTATTCCTCATCCCTGAATGTGGTGAGAATCACAATCTTAATCTGAGGATACTTCTCCCTGATCCGACGGGTGCCCAGCACTCCGTCCATCACCGGCATGCGCACATCCATGAGTACCAGGTCTGGTTGCAGCCGCCGGCACAGTTCCAGGGCCTCCTGGCCGTTGGTGGCTGTTCCCGTCACCTGAAAATCCTCTTCCATGTCCAGAATCAGAGACAAACTGTCCCTGATCAGGGCATCGTCATCAACCACGATCACTTTCAGCATGGTCATCACCTCTCTTTTCTTCTTCCCGGGGTAAGATACATACAATCATAAAGCCCTCCCGGGGATTCACTGAAAAACTCCCCCCGGCGTGATGAACCCGTTCCCGCATTCCGCTGATCCCCATGCCCTCACGGACAGTGGTGCATCCGGAGCCGTTATCCTGAATCAATAACCGAATTATCTTTTCCCTCACTTCCAGGGCCACAGTCATGTGGGTGGCATCGGAGTGGCGGGCGGTGTTGGTGAGGGATTCCTTTAGGATAGCGGTGAAGATTTCCACCTGGTGAGGGGTCAACAGGGCGAAGCTTCCCTGATGGGTAAAGTCCACGGGACAATACTGGAAATTGTCAATGATCTGTTCAAAGTGTGACCAGCCCAGGGTCTGCCGGGGTCGGATGTTGTGAACCGTACTGCGTAGAAGCTCCACAGATCCTGCCAGTCCTGTCACGGTTTTCCTGAGCAGCTCCCGGGTCTTTGCCGGGTCCCGGTCCATGATCTTTTCCGCCGCCTGGAGCTGCAACAGGTTGCCCGCCAGGTCATGGCCAATGCTGTCATGAATTTCCCTCGCAATACGGTTCCGTTCCCGGATTTCTGCCAGATGGGCGGTTTCCCCAGCCGTTTGAAGCAGCTTGTTTTTGGTTTCTTCCAGCATATACCGGTTTTTCCGTTCTTGGTCATAGGCTGTCTGGTAGGTGGTTTTGGCTTCGTCCAGCTGTTGTTGCCGAATGCCGGCATAGGTGCAGACCATCAACAGAAGCCCATAGCCCAGTAGCCACTGACGGTCCAGGAAATAACCTCCCGGCAAAATCAGCAACAGGGCCAAAGGGGCCAGCTTTCGAGCAGCCAAATCATGGCCCGTAACGCCCAGAAAACACAGGTGCAGGGGGTTGATTCCTGACAGCATAAGTACCAGAACCCCTTCTCCTCCCATAAGAAGAGGAGAGTTCCAGTACCGGGTGCGTACCACGTAGGCAGCGGTTAACAGCAGCAGGCCGGCAAATTCAGGGAGTGTGACGGTTTCTCCAAAAGCCAGGCTGACGGCCACCCAGATAAGTATCAGGATTTTCAGAGCGTAGTTCATGGGTTTCCTCCCTTCATCGGGATACCCTTATGATAATCTTAACAGAACCAGGATGCAAGTCAGACAGAAATATCCACCCGCCGCCAGCTGCCCATGAGGAAAAACACCAGGGCAAAGAGTAGGAGAATGCCCATTTCCCAGCCAGCCTCCAGAAAGTTGCCGCTGACAATCACTTTATTGACAGCCTCCATCATCCAGGTGGTGGGTAGAAACATCCCGATGTGCTGCAATATCTCCGGCATGATTTCCCGGGGCCAGAGAAGCCCTCCCAGCATGGCCATGGGGGTGGTAAGCAGTGAAGCCAGGGTACCTGCCTGGCGGGTGGTTTTCACCAGGGAGGCAATGGCGATGCCAAATGCCACACATACCAGGGCAAAAACCACCATGACACCATACAGTGCCAGGACATTGACCCCCAGGTACAGGTTTAGGAGAAACCGGCTTATGAGAAACACCCCGGTCATCTGGATGAGTAGAATGGCCAGGAAACAGCCAATGATCTGCATCAGGTAGCTGCGCTGGCTCAGGGGCGCCGTCATTACCCGGTGGAATGTGCGGTTTTCCCGGTCCTTCAGCAGGTGCATGGTGGCGTAAAGAGCCAGAAACATCATGTTTATCCCCAGAATCCCCATGGCGCTGGCGGCAGCGTTGCTGCGGTCTCCATCCATACCCTCTGTCATCAAGGTTTCCACCTGCACTCCACCCTTGCGGTAATCAGCCAGCCCCCGGTAAAAGGCATCCATATTTCCTTCCGCTGCCACGGCTACATTAAGGGCAGCTCTGGTAAAGCTTTCCACCACCAACTCCACAGGCATGGCCAGGTTGGATTCCTGAATGCTGTAACTGTCAAGGCGAACTTCCCCTCCTTCCAACACGGTTTGGGTAAAACCAGAAGGGATCACCAGGGCCATCTGAACCCGGGCGGCTGTCAATTCACCAGAAATGTCTTCTTCCAACATCGGTTTCACCACTGCCCGTTCCTGCAATACTTCTTCCAGTTGGCGGGCGAGGGGTGTCTGGTCCTGATCTACCAGGCCCACGGTGATGGTGTCCATGCCCTGGCCTCCCAGGCCAAAGAGAAGGCCCAGCATGGTTGGTGGAATCACCAACACCAGCAGTAGGCTGACTTTGTTTCGCAGCAGTCGTTTGAACGTGTTTTGCAGGATAATCATACACGCGTCCTCCTTTCTGCCGTCAGTGCTGCGGCAAAGGTAACAACAATCAGAAAACCAAGTCCTCCTGCCATGACAACAATGGTGCTGAATTCTCCACCATAAATCGTGGTAAAGAGAGCGGTCTGGGCCAGGTAATTGGGAGACAGGTATTGCAGGGCAGCCATCCAACTGCCAGAAGGCGGATTGAAGCGAAAAAAGCCTCCGGATAAAAAAGTCATGGCCGGCACCAGGATATTAATCATGTTCCCTGCCAATATTTCATCCCGGGTTATGGTCACAATGGCGGTTCCCAGGCCGATGGCCGTTGTGCCGGTGAGAAAGACCAGGCCGAAAATCAGGGGCAGGTTGTTGCCCCAGTTTACCTGAAATGCGACGTGGGTGAACGTGATAATAATGGCACCCTGGAGCATCACCGTCACCAGGTTGGCGGCCACCAATCCCAAATAGTGATGGGACCGGCGGATGGGAGTGATGCCAATTCGGCTTCCCACCGGTCCCAGGTAGCCTTCTTTCATACCAAAGGCGGCATAGGTGGTGCCATACATCATAAACATCACCAACATGGTCACCGCATAATAATCCATGGCCCCAGGAATCACCTCAGCAGCGGTTAACGATTGACGTCGCAGGTGGTTCTCCCGAAACCCAAAGGTGTCTCCGGCAACCCCCATGTTTTCCATGGCCAACACTGTATTGGCGCCCTGGACAAAGCTGTCCAGAAGGCTTTCCACCACATCAGTGCCCAGGCTCTGTCGGGGGCCGGTGATGAGGCGGATGGTGCCTGCCTCCTGCTGAAGCACATCAGCCGGCAGATGGATCAGTGCCTCGATTTCTCCCTCCGTCACCAGGCGCCGGCCCTCTTCCAGGGAGTTGACAGGTACCAGCTCAATTAATTCAGACACCTTTTCATAAGCTAAAAACTGGTTGAAGTTTTCTCCCATTGGACCCGTGTCTTCATTGATGACTGCAGTGGCAACGGGACTGAGGCTGGGGACTGTGAACACCTGGTTCAGGGACATGCCTAGTATGAAAATCAACACAATTGGCAATAACATCATTTCCAGGTAGGTAGCCCTGTCCCGCCAGTTTTGTTTGATGGTATAGTAAAAAACAGTGAAAAAACCCATAATTGTCCCTCCTACCCTGCGTCCCGCAGGCTTTTCCCCGTCAAGGTGAGAAACACGCTTTCCAGTGTAATCCGGTCCACCTGAAGGGAAAGAATGTCCGAGCCGGACCGTCCGATGATGAGGCTTATTTTTCCCATAAGGCCGCTGTTTTTACGCACCAGTACCGTCAGCTGTTTGCCTTCCAGGTGGCATTCCAGCACACCTTCCAGCTTTTTGATCTCTTCCACCAAGGTGTAATTCACTTCCGAAAGGGTCAGGTCAATCTTTTCCTCCGAAGAAATCAGGTTTTTCAACTCCTGGGAAGTACCCTGGGCAATGATCCGGCCCTGGTCCATGATAGCAATCCGGTTGCAGATTTCGTCCACCTCTTCCATGTAGTGGGAGGTGTAGAGAATGGTAGAACCTTCTTTTTGCAGGGTTTTTACCGACTCCAGGATATGGTTCCGGGACTGAGGGTCAATGCCCACGGTGGGCTCGTCCATGATAATGAGCCGGGGTTTGTGAACAATGGCGCAGGCGATGTTCAGCCGCCGTTTCATCCCTCCGGAAAACTTCTTGGGGAACTGTTTTTCATGGTCGCTAAGGCCTACAAAGGCCAGGGCTTCAGCCACCCGCTCTTTCAGCAATGACCCCCGCAGACCGTAAAGTCTTCCGAAAAACGCTGCATTTTCCCCCGCTGTCAGGTCCTCAAAGATGGCAATTTCCTGGGGTACCACCCCTATGTCTTTCTTAATGGTTTGTCCCTGCAACTCATTGTCTTTGCCAAAGACCCGAATCGCCCCGCTGTCCTTCCGGGTCAGCCCGGTGATCATGTTCAGCGTGGTGGATTTACCCGCTCCATTGGGACCCAAAAGCCCCATGATTTCTCCTTCTTTTACCTTCAGTGTCACATGATCCACCGCCAGATGATCCTGGTAGCGTTTCACCAATCCTTCCAGTTCCAATAACATGGTTCATTCCTCCCTGTCTCTCCAATTGAGCTATTCCTTCTAACAATTTCAGAAACCACTGTCACTCAGTTAACCCTGAAAAGACTGTACTGCTTTTCTTGTCAGAGCCACTGATCACTGACAAGGAGAACTCTTTAATAATCAGTTTTCACTCTGCTGTCACCTGTCGCCAGTACCGGCTCTTTTCTCACCAGTTTGAATGGCTGCCGTTGGCGATAAGTCAAAGAACGCCACAACCATTCCATGGGCCCGAAACGGAAGCGGGACAGCCACCAGCCGCTGAAAGGAATCTGGACCAGGTAAATAAGCAGGGTCACACCCCAGAGGGCGGCAGCACCCACCTGCTCATAGAGCCCAAACCCGTAACCATTGAACAGCAGGGCACCTATCACAGAATGCATCAGGTAGTTGGTCAGTGCCATGCGCCCCACATTCCCCAAAGGCGCCACCCATTTGGCACCGGTGGTGTTCAGACGAAGCAGGCAAAGACCGGCAATGTAGGCACCACCTAGAATTGGCGCTCCCAGGGTCCAGAAAAAAGTGGACAACCAGCCGATTTCAGCGAAGAGGATGAAGGCTCCGTTCAGGGCAATTCCGAAAACCAATCCCCAGAGAAAGAAGGACTTCAGTAACTCTTTATGTTCCGGCAACCGCTGAAAAAACTGTCTGCGCCCTGCCAGAAGTCCCAAGAGAAACATGGCCATCACGGTGCCTCCCTGGGTCAAGAAAACGATGATAAAGGAGAAGAGAGAAGCCCCCACCTGGAACAAGGCCACCTGATAAAAGTGTCCATTTGTATAGATGTCCCGGGCCATGGGCAGGATCCCTGCCATTTCCTTGGGCAAATCACCGCCGCTGCCACCAAGAGGGCCGCCCATCAGCCCCAGGGTGATGAAGTTGATGACCATGAACACCCCTGCCCATACTAACAAGGTTTTATCCCTGCGTTTGCGGAAAGCCATGAGTAAAAAACCCATTAGTGCGTAATGCCTCAGAATGTCGCCGATGAAGAAAAAAGTGGTGTGAACCAGCCCCAGGGCAAAGAGCAACCAAAGGCGCCGGGGATAGAATGACTTCAAGTCCCTTCCCTTTTCCTCCGCCCTGGCTATCTGGATGGAAAAGCCCAATCCGAAGAGGAAGGAAAAGATGACGTAGAATTTTCCCAGTGCCAGGAAATTCACCAGGGTTTCTGCAAGTTCATCATACCAGGGAATACCAGCAGGTGGTGTGTACCCTGGCAGCCAGACCGGGCCTGCCATACCGGCAATGTTCACTGCCAATATGCCAAATATGGCAAACCCCCGGAGAATGTCAAGGATGTCAATGCGGTCTTTCGTTTTCACAGGTTCAATGGTTTGATGTACTTCTTCTTGTGTCATGTTCAACTACTCCCTTCACTGGTCATTGATTCATGGGTTGTACGGACAGCCAACTTGGTTGTCAGTGGATTTACCGTTTTATAGGTTACCTTCAGTATAATAAGCCCCTGCCTGCGAAACCAGTGAACATTCGACAATTCACACATGACAAATGTCATTTTTTCTCCTGGATCCTGGATAACCTGGATGAAAAAAGCACACCAGGGGTGGATGGACCACCCGTAATGTGCCGCTTTTTGACCATAACTGATGTGACATTTCTACTCATTGCGGATGGCTTCCAGCGCACTGAGCTTCATGGCCCGGCGGGCAGGCGAATAGCCGGCAATGATCCCAATCAGGGTTGAGAAACCAATGGCCATGAGGGCCAGCTGGAAGGGAATTACTGACATTTTTGTGATACTGTCCGGCCCCATGAAACTGGCACCGATGCGGTTCAGGCCCATGGAGATGAGATAACTGATACCCACACCCAGCAAGCCACCGGCAAAACCAATGAGGCCAGCTTCAATGAGAAACAGCTTTCGGATGTCAGTCAATCGGGCACCGATGACCTTCATCACACCGATTTCCCGTGTACGTTCGTAGATGCTCATGATCATGGTGTTGGTGATGCCGATGGCCGCCACCAATAGACTGATGGCGCCGATGCCTCCCAGGATCATCTGGATCATCCGGGAGGTTTCCTTCATGGAAGTAAGGATGTCTGTCAGGCTGTAGGTTTGGTGTCCCATGGCTTTGATGGTTTCCTGCACCGCTTCCACGTCTTCGATGCGGTTCACTTTTACCTGCACCCGTTCATACTGGCTGTTGTCCACTCGTCCCCTGTCGTTTCGGTTCTGTCGCTGCTGTTCCTCCAGTATTTTTTCCAGTGAATCCCGGTTCATATAGGCATTGTAGTCTTTTTCACTGTTACTCTGGGCCAGGATTCCCACACCCCGGATGTCATATATTTTAGGTGCTGGCCCGTCATTTCCGTCGTCATAACGGTTTCGGGTTTCACCGTACTGCATATCTGAGGTCATGGTCAGTTTGGCGGTAAGCACGTCCACCGGCGGCGGTGTGTCACCATTCATCCCTCCATAATAGCGGTTCTGGTTGTTCATACGGGGGTTATAGAAATTGTAGGCCACCGACCTGCCAAAGACCATGGTGTCCTTGTCCGATGCCTGGAGCAGTCGTCCCATTTCCACTTCAAAACCAAAGGCTTCCATGACTTCAGGGTCAACACCCATGATGTTGACATGACCCACATACCGGCCAGCCGCCATTTTCATATAGGCGCTTCGCTGGGGCATCACGGCCTTCACATTGGGGATCTGTCGAAACCGGGCCACCGCCTGTTCGTCCAGCTTTGTCTGAGACCCACTTCCACTGCTGCCTCCCATCATCCCCATGTCATAGCCGCCGTAATTGTTCACGTCAATGATGGTCAGGTCTCCCATGTAAGCAAGCTGTTCCTGGAAGCCCCTGTCCATGGCAAACCCCAGGGAGAGCATCACCACGATGGAACAGGTGCCGATGATGACGCCCAGCACTGTCAGCACGGAACGTGTTTTACGGCGTAGCAGGTTGCCAAACCCCATGAGGATCAGGTCACGGTTACTCATCGTCTTCCACTTCCTCCAGTTTCTTTTTTCGACGGCGACGGAACCAGACACCACCCGCAATGGCCGCCACAATAACACCACCAATGACCCAGGGAAGTACGCCGCTGCCTGGTTGTTCCATGGGTGGTTCTTCCGGCATAAAACCCTCCGGCGGGCCAGTCATTTCCATCACATTGATGTCAAAAGTTTTTTCCACCACATGCTGCTGGTCGATTTCATCGTCGAACTGAAAAATCACCTTGCCGGACATCTCTCCCTGTTCCAGGGGGATGATGGTGGCGTCGTAATAGTTGCTGGCACCGCCTTCCATGTTGCCGATGTACAGGGCACCGTCGGAGGTGTCAAACTCCCCGTCAATGCTCACCACCAGGTTGCGGATCTGTCCCCGGCCGGCGTTGTAAAACTCCAGGCTGACAGGCAGGGGGTTGCCCGTAAAGGCTTCCATGCCTGTTTCCACTTCGCCAAACACCAGCCGTGCTTCCTGAATCACTGGCACGCCAATGAGTTCCCGGGTGGTGTGGGCGTTGCCGTCGTTGTCTTCGTACTCAATGTCGGCGTACACATTATGAATTTTGTATCCGGCATCGGGCCGGGGCCGCAGGGTGATTTCCCTGGCCACGCGACTGCCGGGGGCAATGCGCTGGATGAAAAAGGTGTTGCTGCTCCCCACAGGGGAGAAAACATCCCCTTCGGAAGTAAGGCTGATGCGGATGTTTCGCACCGATTCACCCTGATGGGTGTTGAAAAAAGAAAGGTTCAGCGGAAAACTGCTGCCTGCTTCAATATAATCCGTAGGAATGCGGTACTGGTCAATGATGATTTTGGGAGTACTGCTGGAACCACCTGTGTTTCCCACCAGCACACCGGTGTATTGCACCACTGCATCGTTGCTGCTGCTCTCTTGCATGGGCTCCACACGGATTTCAAGCGGATAATTTTTGCCTTCAATGTCGTCTTTGGCAAAAAAAATGAAACTGACCTCCTGTGCTTCTCCCGGCGCCAGGCTGTTGATCTGCTGAATGGCAGGGGTTTTTGGCAACAATGCCTCCCCGCCGTTCACGTTCACCAGAATGTCTTCCACCGGGCTTGAGGAAGTGTTTCTCACCTGCAGGGACACACTGAAATCGCTGTAGGGGCTGACACTGCCAGTGGGCACCTTCACACTTTCAATGGCCAGGACGCCGGCGGCAAACCCGGTACCGGAAACAGGGATGTAGACATCTTCTGTGGATTCATAGGTTTTCCCATATTGATCCTGGCTGGTCAGCTTCACCTGGAAAGCATACCGCCCTTCCTCCAGCCCCGCTTCCACCCGAATGGGCACATCCAGGTGGGATGAATCTCCTGGTTCCAATACTTCCACCTGGCGCAGCCGCTGGGTGTTTTCCAGGTACAGGCCGTTGCTGCCAAAACCTTCCAGGTTAGCCTGGATGCTTTTCAGCGGCAATTCGCCTGTGTTCTTCACCCAAATCCGTACAACCCCCACGGACCCGGACTGCATTTGGTTGCCTGGGATATCAACTTTATCAATGGTCAAACGTGGTAATGCCAGTGAGTTTTCCACCTTTACATAGACAGTGTCTGAAAAGGAATACCGGTTGTCCGGATCGGTGCCAGTGTACTCCACGCTGAAATTAACGGGGTACAATCCTGTGGCCACGTTACTGCGAACCGTCAGGTAAAGGGGGGCATCGCTCCTGTTCTGGCCTTCGATGCTGGAAACACCTCTGCGTAACACAGCTCTGTCGATTTCGAAGGGAAAACTGTCAGGATCATCCACGTTTAGTGTCACATGAATGTTTCTAGCCTCTCCCCGCCCGATGTTATCCAGGGGAATGGCCAGGCGAATCTCTTCACCTGCTTCCAGGGTAGGTGTGCGGTACCGTGAGGATAACCGCAGGTTTGGTTCATACCGCAGCACTTCCGGAATGGGGGTTACCGTCGCCCAAACGGTCAAAGGTGATAAGATCATCATAAAAAACAATAAAAGTGCAATCCAGCGTGTTGATGGCTTCATTGGTCAATTCCCTCCTGTGTGATTGTCAAGGTTTCCCTGTTGGTTAAATCAAGGTTGCCGTCCAATATGGTGTGAACGGCGTCCGCATAATTGGAAATGGACGGGTCGTGGGTCACAATGACCAGGGTTTGCTGGTGCTGCTTGGCCATGCCCAGGATGATGTCCATGACTTCCTGACTGGTTTTTGAATCCAGGTTGCCCGTGGGCTCGTCGGCAAAGACCACCGGAGGCCGGCTGACAAAAGCCCGGGCAATACCCACACGCTGCTGCTGCCCGCCACTCATCTGGGTGGGTTTGTGTTTCACATACTTTTCCAGGCCCACGTCCCGCAGCATTTCCCGTGCCATTTGGTTTCGTTTTTTGACGGGAATCCCCCGAAAAGTCAGGGGCAGGGCTACGTTTTCCAACGCAGTGAGCATGGGCATCAGGTTGTAGGACTGAAACACAAAACCGATGTTCTGCTGACGAAACAACGCCAGGGTGGATTCACTCATTTTATCCACCCTTTTTCCCTTGATGATGATTTTCCCTTTGGTGGGTTTTTCCAGCCCCGCCATCAGGTTCAGCAGGGTGGATTTTCCCGAACCAGAGGTTCCCAGGAGGCAGCAAACTTCTCCCGCTGCGATGTCCAGGGAAATATCGTCCACGGCCACCACCTTCTCATCTCCCAGGCGGTAGACCTTGCGCACATGTTCCAGTTGTATCATTTTTTCCATAGGTCTTCCTCCAAAATGTCTCAGTTTTAATGGGTGGTCGTTGCATTCGGTCTTTACCCACTATAGTAATACGGCCATGGGCCAAAAAGGTTTCAGAATTAAACCAGTATTCTCCTCGTGTTCATCTAATGAGTCCCCCCCGCCTTTCATTCATAAGAGTACCACTATTGATGGATGAAAGGATTTAAATTTTCCACCGGTATGCTATAATATAAAAGCCTCTCCAGAAATAATGGACAGGCGAGTAATAGACAGACGTAACAGTGACACAAAGGAGGCCCTTACATGAAAGAAATGTTTCAAGACAAAGTGTTTTTCAAAACCCTTTTCGCCCTGGGCATCCCCGTGGCGATTCAACATATGATTTCCTCTTCTCTCAACATGGTGGACGTGGTGATGATTGGCCAGATTAATGAAGTCAGCATCACAGCGGTGGGGTTGGCCAACCAGTTGTTTTTTGTGCTGACGTTGCTGCTTTTCGGCATTAGCAGCGGCGGCGCTATTTTCACCGCCCAGTTTTGGGGCCGTAAAGACACCGTGAGTGTTCACAGGGCAACAGGGGTCGGTCTGGTCTTTAGCCTGGCAGGGGGCCTGCTTTTCAACCTGCTGGCCTGGTTCATGCCGGAAGAGATCATTACCCTCTTTTCTCAGGATCCTCAGGTCATTGAGCTGGGGGCCTCTTACCTGCGCATTGTGGGCTTCAGTTATGTTTTCACCGCTGTCAGTATCATGCTGGCCACCGCTGCCCGCTCTGTGGGAGACGCAAAAATGCCCATGCGGGCCAGTGCGCTGTCACTGGGCCTGAACACAGGCTTAAACGCGGTGTTGATATTTGGTTTGTTTGGCTTCCCCGCCCTGGGGGTTCAGGGAGCCGCCATCGCCACTGTCATTGCCCGATTGCTGGAAGTGGTGCTTATTGTGGGAGCCATCTACAGCTCTGATCATCCCCTGAAGGCAAACCTTCGGGAATACTTTACCTTTACCCGGGACTTTACCCGGCGAGTACTTGAAAAATCCCTGCCCGTGGTGGCCAACGAATTTTTATGGGCCCTGGGCATGACCCTCTATGTGGCGGCTTATTCCCGGTTGGGCACCGATGCCTACGCCGCCTACCAGATTGCCCAAACAGCAGAACGGTTATTTTTGGTGGCAGCCATGGGCATTGGCAGCGCCGCCGCCGTGATGATCGGCAACCTGTTGGGAGAAAACCGGCGGGAAGACGCCATCCGCTATTCACGTTACCTAAATATACTCTCGGGGCTGGTGGGGGTAGTGCTGGGCGTGTTGCTGCTGGTCACAGCACCCCTGGTAGTGAGGTTTTTCAATGTTTCTTCTTCTGTACAGCGAGACGCTATGTATGTGATGCAGATCATCGGATTGTTGCTCACCCTTAAAATGGTGAACACCCTGCAAATCATCGGTACCCTCCGGGGTGGCGGCGACACCACCTATTCCCTTCTCATGGAAATTTCCAGCGTGTACCTGGTAGGTGTGCCCCTGGCTTTTTTGGGAGCCGTGGTATGGCAGCTGCCCATTTACTGGGTGGTGGCACTGGTGAACCTGGAAGAAGTTACCAAGGCCATTGTAGGCTTTGTGCGGCTTTTCTCCAATAAATGGGCCAACACCGTCATTGACGGTATGGGGGATCCCCATTAACTTTATACCGTCAACTCCAATCTGTTTCCATCAGGGTCTAATACGCAACTTTCATAGTAGCCATCGCCTGTGTAACGCGGCTCACTGACGACTGTATAACCTGCTTTCATTAATTCATCTGTAAGACGCTTAACCTTTTCAATACTTCCTACAGAAATGGCAAGGTGTATTAATCCGATATATTGATCCGCGTCATTTAAAGTTAAAGAAACTGTTGGCGTCTGCATGAGTTCAAGTCTTGCACCTGAATCAAATGTAATGAAATATGATTCAAAAGATTTCTTTGAATTTATGTATTTTTCTCCAGCAATTCCACCAAAGTAATCTGTATAAAACATCTTTAGTTTTTCTATATTGCTGGTCCATATAGCAACATGCTCGATTCTCACGATTACTCATCCTTCCTAATAAGTGATATCATGTCTTTATGGCCGCAACCCGGTTCCATTGCACTAAAATCAGAAATAGAATAAAAAAAGGAAACAGCTG
>JAABSW010000037.1 GCA_011390155.1 Clostridiaceae bacterium | reverse complement strand
ATAGGGTTCTTCAAGCTATTATGCGAAAGGTTTTGATGAATTTGCTGTCTTTTTAGGGGCATACCATGGCCATGGAGTACTGTTTTGAATTCATGGGTCAAAATCTGTCTCAGCACTTTTTTCGAAAATCCATTTTTCGTCATCTCTGTTTCACCATCCTGGTGAGGTACCCGTTCAAGGTAAGGCGTTGGATAGAAGGCATCCCCCGCAAACAACACCTGGTCTTGTTCGTCATAGATCAAGATTGAATCCTCCGAGTGGGGGCTGTTTGTGCTTTCCAATAACAGTCGTCCATCTGACAGTTCAAGCACCATGCGATCCCGAAAGGTTGTCTGTGGAAGCCGAATGCGAAAATCGTCCCAATTATGAACCATTCGCATCTTCACCTCATGGCTAATCTTGTTTTGTGGGTTTTTGGCTGCTTCTTCCTTAAGAAACTCAGCGCTCCAAGGCTTTTGAGCTTCCACCTTCAAGTAGTCCAGGCATTTTTCATGGGCAATGATAGGGGCATCAAAAGACATGGCCCCGAAAACATGGTCCCAGTGGTGATGGGTGTAAATTATATGGGACACAGGGGCCGCTCCCATGGAAGTCAGCACTTCCTGGATAAAATTCCCCCAGGCAGGACTGTTACCACAGTCTACCAGCACGGTCTCTGTCTTGTTAGTAATAATGCCCACATTGGGCTGTATCCCCCGGTTGCTACCAACAATCATCCAGACCCTGTCTGTAATCTTCCTTAATCGCCTTTTGTTCATTGTGTTTTTCTCTCCCTGACCTCTGTGTTACATTGTCTTTGTCTTTTAGGTAATGATCGCCTTTCAAATAAGAATGGCTTAAAGTCAAAAATGCGGTCTCCCTTGGCACTGGCCTCAATGGTTTGTAATTCCTTGAGAAAGGTTAAATATATCCGCGAGTTAAACAAAAAGGATTTCTCTTCGTAATAAAGTGAGGTAACATTATTATACATTTATGTCATCCACTTAGGCCTATATTGTGAAGGAAGTGAAGTCAGTGAAACGGGTTTTAATCCTTTATCATTCAGGTGCCGGAAGCACCAAAACCATCGCTGAGGTATACAGAGAAACGTTACATGACTTATCGCCAGATCTAATGCCTATTACCTTGCCTTTTCCCTATGAGATTCTGCATCATTATGATTTGATCATTTTGGGTTTTCCAACTTACCACGGCGAAGCACCTTCTTCTATGGTGCAGTTTGTCGAAAGTATGCCTTTATTTGAACCTCAAAAAGCTGTTTTTCTCTTTACCACCTACGGTCTTTATCCTGCAAATGCATTGTATCATTTAGGAAAAATGCTGAAGGAGAAAAATTACGTATTGTCTTATACTGCAGGTTACCGGGCTCCCGCTACCGATGCGGCACTTTTATTACCGCCCATCAAACCATTGTTTCGGTACGATAAAAACACTGTTAAAAAGTTGAATAACCACCTGGAACAGATCCGTAAGTGCATTGAATCCTCTCTAGTAGTGGAAATAAAACCCCGGTTCAGGTTACATGCACTCCTTAACTACCCAAACCAGTACTTTGGTAAAAGGGTTAAACACCAACTTTCGGTTGATAATACCATGTGCGTGCAGTGTAACCGATGCGTCGATCAGTGTATTCTTACATGTTGGCAAAGTGGCTCCAGCTCCTTGGTGCCGGTTTATGACAACACCCACTGTGAATTCTGCTTTAAATGTGTGCACCATTGTCCGGCCAATGCCATTATGTTATCCTCAAAGACAAAAATACGCCCAAAATTTAACCAGGTATTCTATCAAAAAAGAAAAGACGAGCTTTTATCTTACCTCAATAATGAAGAGATTAGGAGATGAGCAAATATGGAGGCAATTCACTCTGGAAGGTTTTTTGAAACGATTTTGTCGAACCTGCTATCCATGCAAACGCTCAGATCTGTCGTGACAAAGTTTCCATTATGAAATAAAGAAAAAATCGTGGCCGGTGTGGGTGCAGCTTGGGCCTGCTCCATTGTTTCCAACTTAATGATGTTAAGGTTCAACTGTCTTTTTTCAGCCGTTTCGGCCAGCGACTCCCTCACATGGTATTCGGTATACGGGCACCGGTTCGTATAATATACAACATACCCATCTTTCTCAGGGCAGGTTCCCAGCCTGGCAAGTTCATTAAAATGTGGCAGCGAAGCATCGTTATGGAAGGGTAAATACAACAGAGAAAAGCCTGCCGGGGTGGTTTCACATTCTTGAAACCCTTGCTTCAGCAGCCATTTTGTATCACTCATGAAGTGGAATTTTTTTGTTCCCACAACAGTGACAAGACCCTTTTTACCCTGAAGTTTTGCCTCTGTTATAACTTCTTGCAACAAAGCTTTTCCATGCCCTTTCCCTTTGTATTTCCCTGAAACCCAAAAACAGCCCAGCATGACGTAGTTCGGAGCTGTCACAGGAATCCATGAGGTTTCTGCCGGCCCATACTCAATAAACACCTTTGCCCGTTCGTTGATTCTGTGGAATACATAGCCCTTTTCAAACTCACTCTTCAGCCACTCTTTTTTTAATGAATAACTGTCAGCACACTTTTTGTCAGAAAAGGCACAGCAAATATGCTCCTGGTCAATGTTTGTCTGGTCAATGGTGATATAGCTCATTCAAGGTCCCCCTTTTTTCACTACCTTTTCGGCGCTTCAAGCCAGTTATCAAATCTTACTCAACTTTCGAACAGTGTTCATTAAATATTTTCTCTTTCTTATTCCATTGATATTTGTAGTTCAGTACCGCTATGAAGAAAACGCCAAAGAATATGACCAGATATGTAGGTAAATAATAAAAAAATGAATATGCACTTGGGGAATTGTATAAAAAGATACTTGCAACCACAACACCTGCCAAACCAGTACTGGCTGCTCGTAAAGCTTGCATTAATACATACTTTTGTTTACCACCTTGTCGTTTCTGCTCCCAGTTTTCCAAGAATACATTTTTGTCTTCCATGTTGATCCCTCCTTATTTGAAATAACACAGGGACAGCCCTATGTAACCTGTCATTATAATTACCCCAGCGTTAACTTATAAATTCTGTCATATTCGCCTGAGTAGGTAATGCCGTTGTCAATGTGCTCCCAGCCATTCTTCTCATAATAATTTTCAATGTCTGTGTATAAGTACAACTCTTTATACCCAAGGCTTTTCGCATAATCAGCCAAATGGGTCTGCAATAGTGCGCCTACCCCTTGACCTCTGTACTCAGGAACAACGTAGAGCCCTGATAACCAGGGAAATAAATCTTGCCTGCTAACCATATCGCACCGCCATAGTCCAATAACGCCCACAGGTCTATCCCCATCCAATGCAATGATTGTTTGGGGTAAATTAGTCTTGTCGGTACTGTGTGTCAATATGGATTTAAAAAACGCATTATTGTTTTCGGTTCCCCACTCGTTGCACATCCAATCAGCTATCAAATCAATGTGTTCTGTATGTTCTGCTATGTGTGCCAGTTTTATCATTGTAGGTCTCCTTCGTGAAGTTATGTAATGGTTCCGGCCATTGCTTTTACATCTCCCAGATGTACCGAAGTTTGATCCGGTCATTAACAGAATAGTACTGGTAAAAGCACTTATGAACAAAAGCATTACGCCTACCAGTCTAGACTAGCGAATCTTTTTTATCATTCAGTGATATATCAAAATGCAGCACTTCTTCCCTTACTCCCAATGATTCATATAGTTTAACAGCTGGCTCATCAACTTTGTCCGCCTGGACAAATACCACCCAGGCACCCAGTCTTCTGGCATCTTCTTTCAAGGATTCAATTAACCGAGTTGCAATCTTCTGCCTACGGTAAGATTCATCCACCGCAAGATCATAAATGTATATTTCTTTTCGATTCTGTTCAAATTTTTCAAGTGCATATGCCACCAAACCGCCAACAACCTGATAGCCATTCATCGCAACATACACCAAAATATGGTCTTTCTTCAACAAAGTTCGCAGGTATCGTTCACTTGGTTTTTTTTCCAGATAAGTTTCCGGCTCTTCAAAAGCGACGGCAAAAACCTCATTAAGCATCTGCATCTGTTCACTGTCTTTTGCCCCTAGTCTTTTAATCTGGATGGGAGGCTTTTCACCGCCGATGTTTTCTTCAAGGCCAGCCAACCAATCAATGCTCACTTCCAGTATTCTGGCCATCCTAATTAAGGTGGCCAAGTTTGGATCTCGCTTACCGTCTTCATAGTAAGTAATGGTGGTACGATTAACACCAGAAGCATCGGCTACCCGCTGCTGTGTTAATCCCAATTCTAACCGTCGTGCTCTCAATCGTTTGGCAAAAGTTGTCATGTGTATACGCCCTCCTATATGTTGAATGTCTTTATACTTTTTATTTTTATCACGTTTCTCTTTGTAAATGAAGAAATTCACCATGCATTAAGATGTCATTACATGCCATTGCTGCAACTCCTAAAATGAATGTCGCATTAAAGATGTTACTTCCAACGACATTTCCAATAGCTACATTGCTGTTCCCTTCTAAAGCAGCAATAAAACTGACCGCTGCTTACGGAGCGCTCGTGCCAAACGCTACTATTGTCAGTCCAATTAACATTGGTGACACTCTCAAAGCACTTGCTATTTTTGAGGCTCCATCCACAAAAATATCAGCCCCCTTAACTAAAAGAGCAAATCCTATTAACAGCAATAAATATGTCATATGTTCACCTCATTATAATAGCATGTCTTGCATAATATATGTACACCATCTTAACAAAGTACTTAGTTCTACAAAATTTCTTCTAGGAATTTTTTAAATTCTTTCATGTTTACAAAACTGATTGCTGTTTATTTATCAGGCTATATTGCTGCAGCTTAAACCCGGTGGTTCTGACTGCAGTGGAACACCAAAATAATCTTACAATAAAGTTACTTTTTTGTGAGTACTATCCATTTCAATATAACAACCTATGGCTCACCCGTTTCATTGGTAATCACTTGATGGTTGGCTTAAGCTTCCGGCAACTGTTTTTGCCAGGAAAGTGGTTTGTGATCCATTTTTCTTCATTGGCGTTTTCCTCTCAGCTGTTCGTGTCAGAATATATATTATATTATTTGATATTCTATAACAATGTGAGAATTTACGCCACACCAAACAATATGTTACTCTTTTTCAGGGATATTTTGGCCGAAAATACTGAAAATAATGAATAATAAACGTCGACTTTGAATGAAGGGTTAAGTATTTCTCTTGAAAAAGTCAGCTCGGGCAATTTCCAACTCTTTCTGAGCTTCTGGAAGCTCAGCATGTGGCTCGTTTTCAAACACATCAAAACCGGCGCCTTGAATTAACTTATTGATTAAAGCCGAAACCAGCGCCGCTTCATAGCGAAAAGTGGGGTATTCGCAAGCTTTATTGAAACGCAGTATGATAAAAAGAACAATGAAAATGTTGTCATTTGTTGGATTTGATAATAGTGGTAGAATAAATTTAATAAAGTCATATGAAATTGGATCAATCATTATTATCAAGAAAGGAGAATATATTTATGCTTTGTAATGAAAAGAACATTTTGCAGTTAAGGGTAGCTTTAACAACAAGAGAACATAAGGCGATGATCTCCTTTGTAAGGGATAATTTCAGAATCAACCCTTCTGAAGTTTGGGAAAGTCCGAATGGAGGATGTGGAACGCTATTTGATATGGGTAAAGCATCTCTCGAAGTATTTGATGATTTATATTCTGAATACATCGATGAGTTGGAAGTAGGTGAAAGAGTTTCCGGGGACGTTCGTTTAGCTTTAGAAGTAACTGACATCCATGATATTCTTAGAAGAATCATAGAAAATGGTAATAAGTTAGTACATGGACCACTAGAAACCCCCTGGGGGGATATCAATGCCAGAATAGAGGCACCAAACGGATTGCAGGTGACTTTGTTCCAATCGAAAAAATAAACACTATGTTAGTAGCCCCTGATTCTTGACAAACGCCAGGTTCATTAGCCAGGCATTTGGAGAGCTTTGGGCTCCCAAATGGCTGGTGGTGTTACTTAGGAGAGAAAACCCTTCAAAACTGACGAAGGCCAGCACCGTGAAAACCATCAGAAATAAAGCATAGGAAATTTTGGCTGTGATTATTGGTATGCCTTAGACGTTGGCTATGTTTTGCGTTAGCTGCATGAGCCTTTGTCTCGACTGATGATCCAGGCAGCGGTCGTTATAAGGTAATGGCTCGCTTTTTTCAAACATCAGTCCGGTTGTGATTTCAGCTTCCGGCGCCAAGGCTACATATAAACCGGTTTTAGCACATTCTGCAGCAGATTGCGCAGATCGCAACATAAAGGGCCGGACAATTTTCATAAGTAAACTTTTGCCACTCCAAATATTGGTGGCCCCGCGCCCTGGACTTACGGCATTTACCAGGATACCTTTACTTTTCAGTTCCTCTGCCAGGCTGATCGTGAACCAGATTAGAGCCAACTTAGAGGCTGAATAACCTTTGAAACCATGGGGTCCCTGGAAGGGTTGGGCAAGGTTAATTTTTCCATAAAATCCGGCCCCCGAGGCGATATTAACAATGCGTGATTTTTCGGTTTTTACTAATACAGGGAGCAGCAGACGGGTGAGCAGGTAGGTTCCTAGAAAATTAACACCCATGGTCAACTCATACCCCTCCTCAGTTTGTTGTCGACTGTCAGAGTACAGTCCGGCATTGTTAATCAGGATGTCCAACCGGTCATACTTATCTATATAGTTTTGAGCAAAATTACGAATTGAAGAAAAGGAGGCTAAATCGGCCTGCATAATATCCAACGCAGCACCCGTTTCCTCCTTAATGATTTGTGCACTATTTGCTGCTTTGTTCATATTTCTGCATACCATTACCACGTAATACCCCTGGATGGCTAACTCTTTTGCCGTTTCAAAACCGATACCGGAATTGGCTCCGGTAACCAATGCAATTTTGGGGGTCATGTTGTCCTCCTTCTAAGTACTGCATCGGAAAATTTACTTCTTGTGTCAAGATATTGCTGGCATAATATTATACTGATTCTTATAGAATTGAATCGCTGATAATCCAATCAAAAGAACTATTCCTATTAAAGCAACTGTTGGTAATAAGCTGTATGTTCCCTGATAACCTTCTGGCGCTAACAAATAATTATAAATCCCAAAATATGCCCACGCTATAGGTATTGGAAATATTGCATTTTTTGTCCTTGTCAAAACCACCAATGTCAATCCAACTGCAATAGATAAGGTGATCATACTCCAAATTTCTGCTGCGATTCCAAATCTACTCCATTCGATTTTAACAAGCCAAGCTGCAATATTAACAACGGTAGCAATAAAAAGCCAACCTGCATACAAACCAAAGGTAATTGGCAGCAACCATCGTCCTCTTTTCTGAATTTTTCCAATTCGTTTGATTATTAAAACCATAACGACTAAAAAAGCAAAAATAAAAATCGTGGACAACCCAATTAGATTATAAGAAAAACTAATAATCCAGACTACATTTAAAGCACATGACAACCAAAAGAGAAAACTGATTTCATCAATAGCGCGTTCAAAATATGGATCGTTATCTTTGATGATCATAACAACTATTGAAATAATCAACAACAAATAGATAACACTCCAAATACTAAAGGTTGAGGGTGATGGCGTGATTAACGTTGGATACATATCTGATACTTCTTTTTGCGAAAGATCATTAATTAAGCCAGCAGCTCCCATGCCATTGACGATTAGTGTAACAACTAACAAAGCTGCATTGATCCATGATTTACTTTTGCGTTTCATTATATTCCTCCATCCTCTTTGAAAATTGACTTTACATCTTGTGATGAACAGAGGGTGCCTATTACTTAAATACCCACTAAGCAGATACTTGCACAGAAAATGTTGATTCATCTCTTCATACATAAGCAGGATTTTTTTCCACAAAAAAGAGAGCATCCACATTGAAATGAGAACCCTCAAAAAAATACTTTTGTTGTCACCCATTTGGCTTTCTCCCTGTTTTTTGATCATCATACAATTTCCTGGATCTCATTGCTTTCACTGTTGTCTATATTTGTTTACTTTAAATTTTACTCCGCATCGATTAAACTCTTCTTGTGAAATAAGCTCAAATCCAAAACGTTTAAGAATTTTTTCGCTGGCAATATTATCAACAACCACATCAGCAAATAACGTGATTCCAGGATATTTTTCACGCATGAAATCCAATAACCAGGCGGTTGATTCCGTTGCATATCCTTGTCCCCAACTGGACTTGCAAAACTGATAGAACAGGCCATATTGCCGCTTTTTTTGATCCACACAAGGGCAACCAACGATGCCAATCACGGCATCTTCTTTACGAACTATAAAAACATCAAACTCTTTCAAGGCATTAATCCTATCCCTTATTTCTTCCAGTGTGCAAGGGGCTTCAATGCTTGTATATTGAATCACCTCCTCATCAGACCAAATAGACGATAGACTATTTGCATGCGAATCATTGAGTGGTTCGTACTTTAATTGTTTCATATCTTTTCTCCTTGTAACAGTCGTTATTGCTGCAGCTTAAACCCGATGGTTCTGACTGCAGCCACAATGATGATAATGGTGTACACAGCAATGTCCAGCATCAACCTTCCATTCATCAAAAGAGACACCCCTGCGTACAGGGCAAAAATACCTGCTGCCCTGATAAACATCCACAAGTGTTTTTTTGCAAAGCGCAGCCGTTCTTCTTCGGTGGCTGCCACCGCTTCCTTGTAAGTCACATAGTTAATATAGTAAACGCGTTGGGTTTTGGTGATCATGACAAAGAGACTCACCAAGTAAAGGTTGAAAAAGTTTAACCACAAAAGGGTCATGGCCCTTTCCCCCAGCAACGTCTCCAAAGGCCCAAGAAATATGCTGAAAAGTGGTGCAAAGGCAAACATCCCCAGCAGCCACAACACCAGTAGTTTATAGGATTTCACAGGGTAATCAGCTGGTTTTTTCTCTGGGTCTTGTTCCATATGACGGGTTTGTTTGTTCATAAATAGTCTCCTTCACGTTAACGCCACCGGAAATTATGCTGCAATTTACGCTATAAAGGGTTTTTAACTCTTATGTGGTTGACTCATTGGAATCACTGGTAGAAGAGAATCATCACTTTCCAATAAGTCAACACCCAACTCCCTGATCTCACTATAACAATAGAGGAAACGGCTGAATGCACTCCAGCTTCCCGATCACTTCTTTTCGGTGGTTGTAGATGTTAAGGTCAAGTTGTTCCTCCATGGCTGCCCGTTCACTTTCGGTGATGAAGCCCATTTGATGCAGCAGCTTCACAATAAGGGGGTCAATCACACGAACATCACCGGATTCAATTTTCAGGGCAATCCCAATGCCTTCTCCCATGACGCTGACGCAGTAGACCCCATCTGCCCCCAGCTTGGCCAGAAGCTTCCCTTGGGCTACTTCCATAAGAATGGTGTCCAGCCTGTCGGTACCGGCCACGAACCAGGGATGACGGGTCATGGCCTTGGCAATGTGGTCCATTGCATGGCCTCTACTTGTGTGCTCACAGGCTTCTGGCTGTGACAAACCGGCATAGGCATAGGCCATGGCGCTGAGTGAGAGGTAATAGATGGGAACACCGCAACCGTCGGTACCGATGCCGATGGTTGCCATTGCCACACCTGTCACCTGAGAGATTGCCTGAAGCATCTCCTGTTGAACCGGGTGGCTGATCTCTTCGTAATGATCCGGGTTATAGTTCTTCATGGCGGCCAGGGCCAGCATGGCAGCGTGCTTGCCGGAACAGCAGTTATGGAGCTGGTTCCAGGTTTCACCCTGTTTAAGCATCTTTCTCATGGCCTGGCTGTTCATGGGGGCTGCACTGCCACAGCGCAGGTCCGTCTCAGAAAACCCGATTTTTTCAAGCAAACCTTTGGCCAAGGCCACATGCGCTGGTTCTCCACCATGGGAGGCACACATTAAGGCCAGTTCTTTTGGTGTAATCTGGTACTTTTCCAGCCCACCGGCTTCGATAAAGGGCAATACCTGAAAAGGTTTGGCCGCTGAACGCCAATAAGTTTGTTTATCCGGGTCTCCCAGGGAAAAGAGCACCTTACCATCCCGTTGAACCACCACTACATCGCCACGGTAAATATTTTCCACCAGATTACCCCTGGTGGCTTGAACCAGCACTTCCGACATATGATCACTCCTCACCATTCAGCCTGCTGCCTGAAGCAACAAGGTTATAATCGACTCTTCCAACTTTACCACTGGTCTCATTTCTCCATCACAACGTTTGTCAGGAAAATCCCTGCCAGTTCCACCTGCAAAAACCAAAGTTAGTTCTTCATCCTTCATCTGTTCACTTCCATATTCCGAATGCCCAACCAACTGATACCATACAAAGCGGCAACAGTGACCACAACCTTTACAAGCCAGACAATAAACCGGGCTTCATTGAGATAGAAGCCGGCAATCATTGCCAGATCTGGAAGAGAGTCAAATCCACTCATCCGCACTGCCACCACACTTATTCCTGTCAACACTGTGATGGTTAACAGCACTCCCAGGAAGAATCGCGCTTTATAGCGGGTCCGGAAAATACCAACGGTGTAGGTCCCAGCACCGGCTATCAAAAGGTAGAAAAATGCACTCATGAAAAGATGAACAGGGTGCATGTTGGGGCTTGTGTTGGAGATCCCGGCCAGCACCTGAAGAATTGGAACTGATAAGAGAATGGTCAAGGCACCCACTAAAGAGTAGATTTCTAACACTGCAATGTCTGAAAAATAGGTGGTGAAATTGTTAGACCCAGGGTATTCTTGCTGGCTTATATTTCCCGCAAAAGACCATCCCTGGACCACGATCCACAAAATTGTAAAAAAATAAATAAAAAAAGGGTTCAGACCCAGAAGGAAGAAATGAAAGTATTCTGTCTCAAACCCACGGGAAACGACTTGAAAAGAAACCAAATAACCAATCACCTGAAGAATAACCAGGCTGATGAACACATGGGCATTCCGAAAGAGCTTATACTTTGTCTGGCGCAATGCGATGGTCGTTTGTGTCTCTTTATGAATGGTCGAGTTCATTGACGCCTCCTCCTGTTCTATGGCAACTCTGAGACAGTCCCTTTCATGCATTCTTTCAACGGATTGAAATTTCTGGAAAAGGGGATGGCATGCCCAAACCCAATGAAATCAGCGAAAAATTCATGGTAAAGAATGCTCCAAAAAATATGCTCATCTAAACCAGGCATATCCTCCAGGGAAATGCCCATTTCATTTCCACGATCTTCAAGGGAGTAGGGATAATTCTCTATCATAGCCCGTGTTTCCCTCCCTAATGCTCTTATATCAACACCTAATCTTCTTTCTGCCACGCCAAAATACGGAAAGGTGTCTTCCATTGTTTGCATCAGGTAATCAAAATCATGTAAAAAGTCTTCTTTCGTCAGTTGTTTACCTGTTGTCGGCTGTTTATGGGATGTTGACTCATCTTCAATTGGCAGCTGTTCATCTGTCTGCTCTTCATCAACCTGACCTTCATCCATTGTAAGCTGTTGATTGGAGTTTCCACATGCGGTAGACAACAGCATTGCCGTCAAGATGATGGCGGTTATGGTGATTTGTTTAACCCTTTTTACCATTTCAGTAACACCTCTTAGTCCATCGATTTGTCTGAAAAATAGGTTCCATAGGGGTAGACTCCAGGAAATACTATTCGCTAAATACCTCAACAAGCATATTAATTAGCTTCTTAGCCTGACTTCCGTCACCATCATAGGGTGGGAAAAATTCAGTTAACTCCATTCCTGCGGTTCTGGCATCAGCAAGAATCTCTCTGAGAATTTTTGTCGTTTCCAGCATAGAAAGCCCTGTGTTACTTGGAGAATAAACGGCATAGAGTTCTTCCTTTGAAATCGCATCTATATCCAAATGAACCAATATTTTTCTATTTTGTGGAATTTCTTTAAGCACCTTTTGTATCACTGGACTCAATCCTTCTTCCCTAAGTTCAGAGAGACTGTGCTTCTTTACATCCTTATTGATTTCAGATTCATGCTGATAACCCACAATCGTAATATTGCTTCCACTAAATCCCTTCAAGCTGTTAATAAAATCATTTTCTTCTAAAAGAAACCACAACCCCATCCCGGCTGCCCCCAAACAACGATCTGCAGAAGGCTTATAAGCATCTATATGTGCATCAATGACGACTAGGTGAATATCCTCTGCGTACCTTCTGTATAAGCTATGCATCGTACCGGTAACAATACTGCAGTCTCCGCCAAATATTAATATTATTTCATCTTCATTAAACCAGTCTTTCGATTGATGACAGATTTCTTCCCACACAATACGAGGGCCAGGCCAGTTCCTAACAGGAGGTACATTGTGTCTGGGTATATAACTGGGGATACTAACATCCCCTATATCCACTACGTTGACGCCTCGTTTTTCCAATTCTTCAATTAACCCGGCCTCTCTTAGGGTTTTAGGAGACATTTCAGCGCCAGTATAAAATCCTCCCGAGTTCATGGGTATTCCGGCTAATTTTATCTTCTTCATTCTACAATTCCTCCCGTTGGCTTATTAGTTGATACACAAAAAAAATCATCTGTCTTCCATGGGCAGGTCAAAATGCAGTACTTCTTCACGAGTCCCCAGGGATTCGTACAGTTTAACGGCCGGTTTAAGATGGCGACAAATTTAACGGGCATGGGGTTCACCTCCACAATATTAGAATAAAGATGTCATTACATGCCCCGGTAATACATCTGCCCCAGAAGCTCTCCAATGTGCTCAAATTGATTGGTTCCATCTCCATTATAAAGGAACTTCACACCATCAATCCATTCATCTGTATTCTCTTCCTGCAAATGTTTCAAGCAACTTCGTTACAGTGGCATGTCCACCTGAAGACCCTTGAAAATATAAGCCTGACCATGTTTTTCCAGAGTTTGACTTGATTCTATCTTCCAGGTCTTTTTTTGCTTTTGCCAGGGATGCTAACTAATCAATGTTTCAATTTTCACAGTTTAAAATCAGCTATGCAAATTTTCTTCCAGGAATTTTTTGAATTCTTCGTTCATGTTTGCATAACCGATTGCTGTTTTATGTATCATGCTATTCATAAATAACACAACTGGTCCTTCAAATTTTTCTATTTGCTTAAACCTAATCTTATTTTCATCTACATATTCAATGATAAATTCATGAATGCCTTTATAACCAATTAACGAACTTCCACCCCAAGAAAATTGCTTACCTTCCTGTATGTCAAAAATAGTAGGTTTAAAAACCATTTCTTTGAGCCCTGGCGATTGAACTTTTATAACTATTTTATTTCCAATCTTTAATTCGCCCTTTACTTCAGGAATAAATGAATTCCATTGTTTCCAGGATTCAAAATCGACAAGTGCGCTCCAAGCTTTATCAACTGTAGTATTCACTTCTACCCAAGACTCTAAAACTCTGGTTAGGCGATCTTTCTTTAATATTATTTTTCCTGACTTGCCAATTCCTAAATCGATTTCTTTAGCTTCCATAATAACACCTCGATTTTGATTTTTTTCTTTAATCCGTCTCATACCGAAATTAAAATCTCTTTTTCTGTTACAAGTTAAATATGCCTTTACATAAGCTCATAATCTATAGTTGTTTACTTTAAATGTTACTCCGCATCGATTAAACTCTTCTTGTGAAATAAGCTCAAATCCAAAACGTTTAAGAAT
>JAABSW010000036.1 GCA_011390155.1 Clostridiaceae bacterium | reverse complement strand
TTGGATCTGTTACTACTGCAGAATACAGTTTTAGAAGGCAGCACGTAAGTATCCATGCGGGTGTGGCGGAATTGGCATAAGCAGAGAACCTGAATCTCTGATTCAGTGTGAATCGCTTAGTTGGATCTGTTACTACTGCAGAATACAGTTTTAGAAGGCAGCACGTAAGTATCCATGCGGGTGTGGCGGAATTGGCAGACGCACTAGACTTAGGATCTAGCGGGCGACCGTGGGGGTTCAAGTCCCTCCACCCGCACCACAATTTTTAATTTAATTCATTAACTTAACCCTGCGGAAGTGGCTCAGCGGTAGAGCATCGCCTTGCCAAGGCGAGGGTCGCGGGTTCAATTCCCGTCTTCCGCTCCATTCTTTTGACCCATTAGCTCAGTCGGTAGAGCACCTGACTTTTAATCAGGGTGTCCCGCGTTCGAGTCGCGGATGGGTCACCATATTATAAGGCGGCATAGCCAAGTGGTAAGGCAGAGGTCTGCAAAACCTTTATCCCCAGTTCAAATCTGGGTGTCGCCTCCACATCGTGCGCTCATAGCTCAGCTGGATAGAGTGCTTGACTACGAATCAAGAGGTCGCAGGTTCGAATCCTGCTGGGCGCACCAGTAACACCAATGGTTTCAACGGATTACCTCCGTTGAAACCATTTTTTTGTTTATTTGACAGTGGATGTTAAAGTATTATATAGTCTTCTTTAGTACTTTAATTACTGGAGGAATTGATAATGGAAAAGCTTGATTTAAAAGAATTGGAAAATGAGATAAAACTTCGTAATATTACTGAAGAAGATCTGGATGAGTTAGTCCGTCTTTCAGAAATTTGTTTTCCTGAAATGGATCCGTGGAAAAGAAGTCAGTTAGAAAGTCATTTAGAATATTTTCCAGAAGGACAGTTTTGTGTTGAGTATAACGGCACTATTATTGGCGCTTCCTCAAGTTTAATCATTGACTATGATGAGTATGAAGATAACCACAATTTTGATGAAATAAGTGATGAAGGTTACATATCTAATCATGACCCTGAAGGACTCTATTTATATGGGATTGCAATTATGGTTCATCCTGAATATAGAAGACTAAAAATTGGAAGCCGCCTGTATGAGAAGAGAAAACAAATGGTGGAAGAGCTGAACTTAAAAGGAATATTGATTGGCGGAAGAATACCCAGGTATCATAAATTCGCCAATGAACTAAGTCCCCGAGAATACGTAAAGCAGGTGGTACAACATAAAATTTACGATCCGGTGTTAACGTTTCAATTAATGAATCAATTTGTTGTGAAAAGAGTTAACAAAGAATACTTGGACGACGACGAAGCATCCTTGCACTATGCGGTATTATTGGAATGGAGTAATGTTGATTATCTGCCAAAATCTAAGAGACACTATATTAGAGCTTATCCGGTGCGAATCTGCACAGTACAGTACAGGCTTAAAAAGATTGATACCTTTGAAGAATTTGCAAGGCAATGCGAATATTATGTTGAGACAAGCTCTGTTTATGAAAGTGATTTTGTTTTATTTCCAGAATCATTTACAATGCAGCTAATTTCATTTTTGAACGAATCAATACCCAGCAAACAAGTTCGCAAGGTGGCAACTTATACAGAAGAATTTATAAAACTATTTTCAGAATTGGCCGTTAAACATAATGTGAACATCATTGGAGGTACGCATTTCGTTGAGGAAAATGAAAAAATATACAATGTTTCCTATCTTTTTCATCGAAGCGGAAAAATTGATAAGCAATATAAACTACACATAACTCCAGATGAACGTAAATGGTGGGGAATTCAACCTGGTGACCAAATTAATGTTTTTAATACGGATAGAGGTAAAGTGGCGATTTTAATTTGCTATGACATACAGTTTCCTGAACTATCAAGAATAGTGACAAACGAAGGTGCTAACATAATATTTGTTCCATTTTGTACTGATGATCGCAACGGTTATTTAAGGGTGCGTTATTGTTCTCAAGCCAGAGCAATAGAAAACCAGGTTTATACAGCTATAGCCGGTACTGTGGGCAACCTGACACATGTTGAAAAAGCAGATATGCAATATGCTCAGTCGGGTATTTTCTGCCCATCAGATTTTTCATTTTCTCCTGACGGTATCATAGGAGAATGTACACCCAATCTTGAGACAATTGTTGTGGGAGATGTTGATCTGGAGATATTACGACGGAGTCGTACAAGAGGTACAGTAACTCACCTGAAGGACAAACGTAAAGACTTATACATGACTGTGAGAAAATAACGGTTAAATCCTAATCTACTATTAAACCTGTCATGGATTACTCACATTCAACGTTACACTTGTATGACATGTTAACATGTATGCTTTACGTAATCGCCAGATTACTGTAAAATGAATGTATCTAAGTGATTGATAACAATTTGAGGAGCGGTATTATGAACAAAGATACATTCGCAATTAACAAACCTTCAATTTATGTTGTTTTTATACTTTTGTTTACAGCGATGTTGATTACTTCAGTGTCTGCATCCATGCCCATTGGCACCAAAATAGGAGATGTCCTGTCAACAGATATCATTGCAACCATTGAAGAAAAGCCAATTCCTTCAATGAACATTAACGGGTATACTGCCATTGCCGTCGGAGATTTACATGAATATGGTTTTGACGTTATTTGGAATGAACAAGACCGCACCGTAAACGTGACGAGAAATGAAATGAAAGAACGCAGGGGAAAAGAATTTGCTATTCAGCGTTTGGAACCGGGTACTGTGCTAAAACCCGTGTTATTTACTGACATTAAAACATACTTAGATGGAAAAGAAATTATTTCATTCAACATTGATGGACAGACTGCCATATATTTTAATCAGCTTAAGTCTTATGGAGATATTACCTGGGTTGAAAGCACACGTGTTGCCTCTTTGCACTTTCCTTTACCGGTGATCGCGGAAGAACCAACAACTCCAGATAGCAATGACAATATGGTAGTGTCAAGACAATCAACACAATTAGATCCGGAGGACAGTTCATTTTATCACCAACCGCTGGATAAAGAATCAATGCCAAAAAACATAAGTGTTGGACTTTTTTACAATGATACTGCTGTCAATTCAGTGACGGTACGGTCTGGGAATGGGTTTAATATTGGTACTTATGAGGATGAGTTTAACGTCATGTTTTCCATAGCTGACACTCGTCAAATTATCTTGCAATCGGATAGCAATTACTATGTTGGACTTAAACACTCCTTTAAAACAGCTGCTGAAGCCCAGGAAGTGCTTCAACAATTGATGGAAGATAAAAACTCAGCCTTCATTGTTCGTGATAATGATGGATGGAATGTTTTCATTGGTCCTTACAATACAATGCAAAAAGCAGAAGAAGAAAGGTTTAATCTAAACCTCGATGAATTAATCTGGACCGTCCTCGGTAATAAGAGTGATGTGATAAAAATCTCCGATGATGAAAATAATCCTATTTTACTCTATGCTGATAGTAAGCCACTGTACATAAGCGATTCCTCTGATTCAATACATCAATCTGTTATACAAATTGGTAATGATAAGTATAGAGGAGCAGTAACGGCACTTAGACACACAGACCATCTATTAACCATTATTAACCGTTTGCCCATTGAGCAATACGTATACGGTGTTGTGCCCAAAGAAATGCCTGCTACATGGCATATTGAAGCTTTAAAAGCACAAGCAGTAGCAGCAAGAGGATTTGCATTGGCGAATATTGGCAAATTTAGCCAGTTGGGTTTTGATGTGTGTAACACTGTGAATTCGCAGGTTTATGGAGGCTACGAAAGTGAAAAATCATCGACTACGAAAGCAGTGGATGAAACATACGGCAAGGTTATGTCAGCAAATGGCGAATTGGTGATACCTTATTATCACTCCAATAGTGGTGGAATGACTGAATCCAGTGAATATGTATGGAGCGAAGCTGTTTCATATGTAAGAAGTGTAAATGACCCCTATTCCATGGAAGCACCACATGCCCAATGGCAATCAAGCATACCTTTTCATGAATTGGAATTAACATTAGTTGAGAAGCAAATTGATATTGGTAGAATAACTGATGTTCAGATCATCAATATGTCTCCTAATGGAAGGGTTTTGGAATTAGAAATCACTGGAACCCATGGATCGCATTCTATTTTTAAACAAGAGTCTCGATGGATTTTCGGATTAAAAAGCAATTATTTTAACATGTCTGTCAACAATGATGCTGTTACCTTCAACGGGTTTGGTTATGGCCATGGGGTCGGAATGAGCCAACATGGTGCACGGGTTATGGCTGAAACCGGATTCAGTTGGCAACAGATATTGGAACATTACTTTACAGGTATTCGTATAGAATAATGTAGCATTTTAGGTTAGAAAAATGTGTGAAAAATGAGATAGATAGTACGCCAATCCCAAAGGTTGGCGTCTTTTTATTGATTGAAACTTATTGCAGCAAATATCGTCCATATAAATGGGTAGTTATAAAACAGATTAAGATTTTTACTTATATTTAAAAGAATTGAAGTGACAATGGAGGATTAATCATGGGAAAAATGAAATACTTTGTAATTGTTCTATTTTTATGCATAATTCCAATACAATCGTCAGCAGTCATTTTTAATGACCTTGATGAACACTGGGCGGAAGAATATGTTTATTGGGCAACATTTGATGTTCCGGTTTTTTCAGGATATCCTGACGGAAGCTATCGACCAAATGAATCCATCACCCGGGCAGAGTTTATAAGTATGCTTAAAATGATATTGGACGCTGCAGAACAAAAAGTTATCGCTACAAACGAAACACAACTTACTTATACAGATATGTCTGAGAACCACTGGTCGCATGAAAACGTTGTTTTCCTTGTCACTTATCTAAATGAGGCTATGCAGGCTGACTTGTTACTTTCGGATATATTTAATGAATCACGCTTAAGACCAGATTTACCTATTACCAGGTATGAAGTTGCGCTGCTGACGCATAGCATAGCAACCCCTCCAGTTAAAACCATTTTGAATGAACCATCTTTTTCTGATATACCTTCAACTGATCAGCACTATGATCGCATCAATGAACTTGTGGAAAATGGAATAGTGAGTGGTTACGAAGACGGAACTTTTAGGCCTGACAATCAATTAACCAGAGCAGAAGCGGCAGTCATGGCTCAAAAAATATACGATGATCTGCAATATTTAACCCCTGATCGATTACTGGTTACTTTTCCGGAAAACCAAAGCAATTATCAGTACCCCACCTTTGATATGCCTGTGAGCAAACAGGAATATTCTTCAATGGATCGTATAATGGATAATGTCATTGCAACACTTGAATACAGGTCAATCGTAGGTTTTATACCCAGAGATGAACAAGATTTATATGACAGTTCTCCCATTGAAACATTATGGGGTTTAAAGAATGAAGATTACGCCAGTGTCATAGCAAATAATTATTATTTGTTGACACATGATAAACAATTAGTACAGGATCGAAAAAGTGAATTGGCTGTTGAAGCGCTATTAAGTTACGTAGATCTTGAATACCCAAACATCGATGGATTTTTAATGTTCATTGAGCAAATTGAAGCCTATGCTCCTCCCGCATTAGTTGAAGAAGCATTAAAAGTTTATTTAGACACCGAGATTACAATAATTCAGGAAGTTGAAGCCAACATTTGGCTTTCATTGTCATTAATGGAACAAAACAAATTTCAGGAAGCGTTAACGCTATACCCTCCATTGATTAAAACATTGACGGATTATGACTTAAAAGTACTCTTAATGAAAAATGAAGCGGTACTCAGATACCAACACTATGGTGCGAACAATGCCATTGATCAGTTGTACCTATACTGGGAAAACATTGAAAATGAGTCAAGGTATTGGTTTTATCAGGAGGAAATTGACTCGGAGTTTACGGAGCTCATCAAACAGTTAAAAATACAAAATTAGAAATACACTTTACAGACGCTCCAGTTTCCGTTATGATGATAAGCGTTGAACTGATTATAACTGGAGGTTTGAAATGAAACTTTACCTTGATAATGCTTCCACAACTGTAATGCATCGGGAAGTAATAAATAGTATTCATAACAGTTACCACTTATTCTACGGAAACCCTTCGTCTGTTCATAATGCAGGATATGAAGCAAACAAAAGAATTGACTCAGCTAAAAATACACTGCTAAACATCCTTAATGCAAAAAATCATCAACTGGTCTTTACCTCAGGTGGTACTGAATCTAACAATCTGGCAATTTTAGGCATGACCAATGGTCATCAAAAGAAGGTGTCACAATTTTTGTGCAGTGAGATTGAACATCCATCTGTAATGAGGGTGTATGATCACCTGAAACATGAAAAGGCAGATGTGTCATATATCCCTGTGACAAAAAAAGGTGTTATTGATTTAAATGCCCTTAATGATAAGCTGGGGGCAAACACCCATATGGTTAGCATTATGCACGTTAATAATGAAACGGGCATCATTCAGCCTGTGCAGGAAATAATTAACTTGATTAAAAATAAATCTCCAAAGGCGTTTGTGCACGTAGATGGTGTCCAGGCGTTGGGTAAAATTGACGTGGATCTTTTGAAAATTAATGCAGATTTTTATTCAATCAGTGCCCATAAAATTGGAGGTCCAAGAGGTGTGGGTGCATTAATTGTAAAAAATGGCATTCAACTGTCTCCCATCATGTGGGGAGGTGGACAGCAAGACAATATTCGATCAGGCACAGAAAATACTCCTGGCATCATTGGATTTGAAAAAGCTGCACTCTTACATACAAACAATATAACAGGATATCTTGAAAAGATATGGAAAATTCGAAAAGAATTAAAAGAATATATTATGAATCGATTTGAAGGTGTTACCATTATTGAACATGATCTTTCAGATTATCAATTTCCTGGCATTATGACTCTTTCTCTTAGTAAAATCAAAAGTGAAGTAATACTTAGAATGTTATCTGATGATGGTATTTACTTATCTGCAGGTTCTGCCTGCTCTTCAAGAAAAACGTCAGCAAGCCATGTGTTAAAAGCAATGAAACTAAATAATACTGTGATAGATGGCGCTTTGCGAGTAAGTTTTAATGATACCATTACATCTGATCAAATCAACTATTTTATACAAAGACTTGAAAAACATGTTAACCAAATGAGAAGAATGATGAAGAGGTGAATCATTGGAGAAAATGATTATTATAAGAAGTGGCGAAACAATGTTAAAAGGAAAGAATCGCCGTTTCTTCGAAGAAAAGTTAATGAAATCAGTTAGAAGAGTCTTAAAACCTCTGGGTTGTGATACTTTTTTTCTGAGGCATAATCGTATTTATGTACCGTTGTCAAACCAGGATGAAGAGAAGTTGATAAGCGCGCTGATGCGTATTTTTGGAATTGATCTCATCAGTATAGCGACACAAATCCCTGTTGACATGGATATCATCAAAAAAACGGCGCTGGATGAGCTGTTGAAAGCTGTTCAGTCTACTGGTGCCAAAACTTTTAAAGTACAAACCAAACGCACTGACAAATCATTTCCTTTGAATTCACAGGAAATCAGCTATCATGTGGGTGGGTTTCTTTTAAGCAATACAGAAGGATTACATGTAGATGTACATAATCCTGATATTATGCTTTATGTGGAAATAAAAGAAGATGCCTACGTCTTTAGCGACAGAATGAGGGGATTGGGGGGGCTTCCCAGAGAAACCAATGGGAAAGCGATGCTATTATTATCCGGCGGAATTGACAGTCCTGTAGCTGGATGGCTTGTCGCTAAACGCGGTGTTGAAGTGAAGGCCGTGCATTTCCACAGTTATCCTTATACCAGCCAGGAAGCATTGGACAAAGTGAAGAACTTGGCAAAAATAATGTCAGGATACTGTGGGCCGATTCAACTGTTTTCCATCAACCTCCTTCCTTTTCAGCAGGCAGTGGCAGAAAACTGTCCGGAAGATGAAGGTACCATTCTTGTACGGCGTATGATGACAAGGCTCGGTGAGGCACTGGCTTTACAACATGGGTGCGATGCGCTAATAACTGGCGAATCATTAGGCCAAGTGGCCAGCCAGACCATTCAAAGTTTGCGTGTCACCAATGAAACTGTTGATATGCCTATTTTCAGACCATTGATTGCCATGGATAAATACCAAATCATTGATATTGCCCGACAGATTGACACATATGAAACATCCATATTACCTTTTGAAGATTGTTGTACCGTTTTTTTACCACGGAGACCTGTAACGAAACCAAGACTGGATGCTATCAAGAATTCAGAAGCATTAATCGACCTGGCAAAATTTACAACATCATTGCTTGATTCTGTTGATGAAGAATGGATCAAAGAAGAAGTATAAGCATCGATTGTTACTTGCGTGGACAGAATAATGTCTTAGAAAAATTATGTTAAGAAATTGAAGGATAAGAAAGAAAAGAGGAGGATTTTCATTGTCTAAATTAACACATTTTAATGAAGAAGGCAGAGCAAAAATGGTGGAAGTGGGGCACAAATTAAATACCCAAAGAGAAGCCATTTGTGAAGGTATTATTAAAATGAAACCGGAAACACTAAAGCGGATTATTGATCATGATATCAAAAAAGGAGACGTATTGGCTGTTGCCCAGGTAGCAGGTATTATGTCTGCAAAGAGAACCAGCGATCTAATACCCATGTGTCACAATATATTTTTGTCAGGGGCTGATGTTGCCTTTGAGATTGATGAAGAAAAGAGTCGCATCATCATCACTGCCACCGTCAAATCAACTGGTAAAACGGGAGTGGAAATGGAAGCGTTAACAGCTGTTTCTGTGGCCGGTTTAACAATTTATGATATGTGCAAAGCAATTGATAAAGAGATGGTTATTTCAGATATATGCTTGTTGAAAAAATCTGGGGGAAAATCGGGAGACTATGTTCGTCCTGGAACAGAAGAAGAACAAGAAGAACAATAAATTCAACGAATAAAAATTACATTGTATTATCATAAGAAAAAGACTTTGAGCCATCAATGTATGATGTTGACCCAAAAGTCTTTTCTTTTTTTGCATTTTGATAACGCATTCTTAACTTTTGATTGAATTATAACTCCATCAGAAGTTAAGAATTCTGTTTATGATGGTGATGATCGTGCCCACACTCAGAGGCTGTCCCTTTTAGTATCTCAATTCCGTGAACCAAAGAGGGGCCAATTATTTCCAATGCTTCCTTAACGCCGCGTGGGCTGCCTGGCAGATTGATAATTATGCTGTTGCCACGTATCCCTGAAATAGCACGGGATAAGATGGACCGAGGATTTGACTCGAAGCTTTTTAGTCGGATAATATCAGTGAAACCTGGAATTTGTCTCTCAATAACATCTGCTGTTGCTTCTGGAGTGATATCTCTTTTTGAGAAGCCAGTGCCACCAGTGGTAATGATAAGATCAAATTGATCTTGATCACAAAATTCAATTAGTTGTGAGGCAATGGCATTTCTGTCATCAGGCACGATAACAATATTTCCAATTTTTCCACCAATTTCTTCCATATAGGCTGCGATGGCAGGGCCACTTTCGTCCCTGCGCTTTCCGGCAGCTCCTTTATCACTGGCTGTTAATATACCCACTGTAAACATCTGACATCCTCCTAAAAAGTAACATTTTCTCTGTAAGCAACTGAATCGTTGATTTCAACTTCAAAACGAACAGGGCCACTGTTTATTTCGCCAACGACACGGGTTTCCCAATACTCACCATGTTGTTCGATGTTAAAGGTTCTAACTTCAAGTAGTGTACGCTGGTTATTGACAATGCGGTAAAGGGATAATTGAGCATTGCCTTCAAAATCCAAGGGACCTATACGCAACACTTTACTTGTGAAATTGGAATCAGGATCTGGTGTATAATCTGGTTGTTCATTATCTGCGTCAGGGTCATTGTCATTCCAGTTACCCCAATCATTATTCCAATCAGAGCCATAGGGTGGAAGTCCTCCGGTTCCATCCACTAATGGATCATATTCTTCCAGAGGAAGCTCATAAATGAAATCCTGGGGTACAATACCTTCATGATCTTCGGGTATATAAGGTACAGGACGTTGTGTCATAATGCGGGTTTCAATTTCCCAGGGGGGTGTTTGATCATTTGCCAATTTACCTGAGGGTACATGAATATCCGCTTCGACATGAACTGTGCAATATTCTGTGGGTTGTGTACCTTGGATAAATAGTTCCGATCTGACTGTACTGCCTCTCGGATCCAAAGAACAGAATTCAGTTGCCAATTGGCCGGATTTAGTACATATATTAACACGTACAATACCATCCGGTTGTTGGAAACTTTGAGGTTCTAAACCTTCGTGGACACGTAACATGACCGTTTTCCACAGTTCAGCTGCCATTCGACTGCCTTCAGATAGTTTTTCGGGCAAGTCATGGCCAATCCAGACACCACCTGTGTAATAAGGGGTGTATCCGACAAACCAGGCATCTTTCTGATCACTTGTTGTGCCTGTTTTTCCTGCAACAGGGATGACAGTGTTTCCCTGATCCAAGCGTGCCCGTGCACCTGTACCTGTTGATACGGCATCACGAAGCAAGTCGGTCATAATAAACGCAACCTGATCTGAAACAACTCTGTTTCTTTCCGGTTTTTTGTCTAAAACAAGATTTCCCCGCCGGTCATACACTTTTGTAAAAGTGACGGGTTCAGAATGAATCCCTTGGTTTGCGAACACTGCAAAGGCATTTGTCATTTCCAGTGTTGATACACCCTGGGTTAAACCTCCCAGCACCATGGAATAGTTTTCGTCATGGAAGGATTGATTTCCTTGAATCACAGGATCATTTGCTGATACCAGTGAAGTGATACCCATTCTTTCCAGATAGTCAAACATTGTTTTGGCAGGTGGTCGACTGTCATATTGACCAAGCATTTCACCAAACTTTACAGCACCAACATTACTGGAAACCCTGATTGCTTCCCGCATTGTCATTAAACCGTAGTAACCAATGCTTGTGTAATGGTTACGCGGCCATGGCGTATTTGGGGTGTGAATGTTAAGGTATGTGGGAACATCATCAATGACAGTTCCTGCGGTAATACCAAGATCCAAAGCGGCGGTATAAGCGGCAAGAGGTTTCATTGCTGAACCCGGTTGTCGGGGTGCTAAGGCACGGTTAAAAATTTTGTCGCCTGACGTCATACGACCGCCAATCAAGGCTTTGATCTGGCCAGTTGAATCGTCGATGATTACCATGGCAGACTGAGGCTGCACATTTCCTTCATCATCAAGAATATAGTTGCCTTCAGCATCAATAAAAGTGCCGGGAAAGTTTTCCGGTTTATTGAATTCTTCTTCAAGAATACGCTGGAGGTTCATGTCGATGGTACTGTGAATGGTCAGACCGCCTGATTGTACCATTTGTCTTGCTTCATCACGGGAAAAACCAAGCTTCTCTAATTCTTCAATCACATCGCGTTGTACAAGGTCACCGAAATAGGAAGAAATTTCTTCGTTGGTTAATCGGTTAGGGTTAATGCTGGCAGCAATGTCCTGGTTAAGGGCTGCTTCATATTCTTCATCAGACAAGTACTCCAGCCGGTGCATGTTGTTCAAAACCAGTTTCATGCGTGGCAGTGTTTCAGGATTGAACACAATGGTATATTCGCTGTCACTGTCATCAAAAACAATATGATCTTCCCGTACATTTTCTTTGCGTAGTGCTGAAACAGGAGAATACCTGGGTGGATTACGGGGAATGCCTGCAAGCAGGGCCGCTTCAGCGTGTGTTAATTCATTTAGGCTTTTTGAAAAATAAAGGTCAGCAGCTGCCTGAATACCATTGGCCTGCACACTGTAAGACCCACTGAATGCAACACTACCCAAGTTAATGGTGTTCAAATAAGCTTCCAGAATTTGTTCTTTGCTTAATTGTTTGTCAAGCTGCATGCCATAATAAGCGTCCTTAATTTTTCGTGTATAGGTTTGCTCAGGAGATAAGTATATTATTTTAGCCAATTGCTGATTGATTGTACTGGCCCCCTGCATGGAACCTGTTCTAAAGTTGGTATAGAAAGCGCCCAAAATTCGTTTTATATCAACGCCATTATGGGTCCAAAATCGCTCATCTTCTATGGCAACAAAGGCATTGATAAGGTCTTCCGGTATCTCATTGTAGTCCACCAATGAACGATATCCTTCGGTTTGTACCTTTTCGACGACATTACCATCCTGATCCAGTATAAACGAACTTTCATCAAGAAACGAATAAATATTCGACGCGTCGATGGGTTCAATTTCCTTTACGATGCCTGCAACAACTCCCAACACAGTACCTGCCACAAGAAATGTGACAAGTATCATAATGACGATGAGAGACCAAAATGTGGTTTTCAACCAACTGCTTTTTTTCTTGCGGGTTGCTTTTTTTTGAGGACGCCGGGATTCTTGGTTAGCTGAATTGCTTGTTTTTGAACGTCCTGTATATGATTGATGATCCATTAATAACCCTCCAATAAGACTTTCTTTAATCACTTCGATTGATTATATCATATGATGCATTTTGATAAAAGCGCTGTACATTTATAGACGTTCCGTGATGAGTATAGTTTCAATCATAAAAAAGAATAATAGATATCAATTAATGATTAAGATGTTGAAAAGGGATTGTAAAGTTTTGTGTTATGAGGTATCATTAAACTAAGTACAGGAAAAAAGGAGGAATCGTCCATGATTGTTCGCAACTGTGCTGGTGGTGTAGTTTTTTACGCTAATCAGGTATTTATTTTACAGAATGAAAAAGGTGAATGGATTCTACCTAAGGGTAAGATTCGTGACGATGAACTGGCAGCAGACACTGCTTCATACCGTGTTGAAATTGAAGCGGGCTTGAATGTGGAAATATTGTCTACTGCAGGCGAAACGTGTTACGAATTTTTTTCTGTCTCAAGGCAACAACCGGTTTGCAACCAAATAGTATGGTATATCATGAATGCTTTATCAAAAGAATTCCAGATTAATAAAGAAGAAGGTTTTCTGGATGGAGGTTTTTTCCCAATCGATGAAGCCATTGATAAGATTACCTATAGCCAGGACCGATCACTTGTCAGTCTTTCTTACAGAAAATACAAGGAAATGATGAAAGAAAAGATCGCCATTTAGTTTATCAATTATTTTGAGATACTAAGAAAAATATTTATGTAAGTCACCCTGTAACAGCAGTGCTAGCACTGCTGTTTGTTTTATCCGAAGTCTGTTTATCATCAAATATTTAGACAAAATTGGAGTGCAGTGTAATGAATGAGTACCTAACAATAAAAAAATATGCTGTGTCAAAGATTGAAATTGAAAAGTCTGTATTTATTGGCGTGGTTTATCCAATCAGAGATGAAGAAGAGATTGATGATTGTCTTCAAGATACCAGAATCAAATATCCAAACGCAACGCACTATGTATACGCCTACACTGTTGGCAGAAATCAATTGGTACAAAAGTTCAGTGACGATGGCGAGCCATCAGGAACTGGTGGGATGCCCATACTTGAAATTTTCAAACATAGACAACTGGAAAATATATTGGTAATTGTTGTACGGTACTATGGAGGAACAAAACTTGGTACAGGAGGGTTAAAACGTGCTTATTCAAAAGCTGCGTTGGAAGCCATTGAGTTATCAGGTATAAAAAAACTTACTTTGTGTCGTCTGGTTCACATTCGATGCCCTTATACACATTGGGGTAAAGTGCAATACGAATTAGAAAGTACTCAAACACTCATTGAAAACATTGATTATCAGGAAGATGTTTTTATTGCAATAGCCATTCCCTTAGATAAAATGATTTCATTTACTGATTGGATTAATGGAATAACAGCCTCTCAGGTAGTGATTGAAGAAAAGATTAAATCATATAGGGAAATGAAAGTGGATTAAAAAACAAATGACCAGGGTATAATAGCTCCAGGAGGCGATATAGATGGATGAAATAATGAAAAATAAAGAAGAAATGTTAAAACGTAAGCGTTGGGTAGTTGTAGGTGCAACACCAAACGAAGAAAAATTTGGCTATAAAATTTATAAAACATTGAAACAGCATGAGTATGAGGTGTGGGGAATAAACCCAAAATACAAAGAACTTGAAGGAGAAACCATCTACCCAAGTTTAGATAGTTTACCAGAAAAACCGGAATGCATCAGCGTCGTTGTTCCACCACCTGTATCAATTAAGCTAGTGGAAGAAGCCGCTGAAAACGGAATAGAGTATATCTGGTTTCAGCCAGGCACCTATGATAACGAAGTGCTGCAAAAAGCCAGGCAGTTAAATTTAAAAACTGTCTATAATGAGTGTGTTTTGGTGACCTTAGGGCATTAAAATATCAGCTAGAACCCGCATTTGACAATGATGGAAATCTAATGCGGGTTTATTTTTTTGCGAAAAAATGTGATATAATGCATAGAAAGATATTTAGAAAGGATGGTTACATTGAACCATGTGAAGGACATCCGCATAGAAAAGACAGTAAATTGGTTGCAAAAAAAAGTTGAAGAAGCTAATGCAAATGGGTTGGTTGTTGGCGTTTCTGGTGGTATTGATTCGGCTGTTGCAGCTAATTTAATAAAACAGGCATTTCCCCATGAATCTATTGGCGTCATATTACCAATAAAAAGTCATAACAAGGAC
>JAABSW010000035.1 GCA_011390155.1 Clostridiaceae bacterium | reverse complement strand
GGAAATCACTTTGCTGGGGCCCACCCTGGAAATCAACAGGGACATGATGGTGGCCGTCACCGGTGGTGACCTGGGACCAAAACTCAACGGCAGTCCCATGGCACAGTGGGCTGGTGTGGCTGTTCAAGCAGGTGATGTTATTTCTTTTAGCGGGGTGAAATCAGGCTGCCGCAGTATCATTGCCTTCAGTGGAGGCATTCAGGTGCCCCTTCTCATGGGCAGTCGTTCCACCTACACCCGGGGAAGGCTGGGTGGTTTTGAAGGACGCGCCCTGCGCCAGGGAGACGCCCTGACCATTGGACAAGCCACAACAAACAGGCAAAAGATTCTGGGCAGAAAGAGTATCCCTCACAACTTTCTTCCCATTGATCCCAGCGACCCCCTGGTGGTTCGTGTGGTGCCAGGCCCCCAGGAAGAAGCTTTCACGGAAGAGGGACTGGCGGTTTTTTACAACGAAAGCTACCAGGTGTCCACGGAAAGTGACCGTATGGGATGCCGACTGTCAGGCCCTGCCATTGCCCATAATGCCGGCGCCGACATTATCTCCGACGGCATTGCCATGGGTGCCATCCAGGTGCCTGCACATGGCCGGCCCATCGTGATGATGGCCGACCGACAAACCACAGGAGGTTACACAAAAATCGCCAATGTGATCACCGTGGACCTGCCAAAAATGGCACAGGTGAAACCGGGAGACCATGTGCGGTTTCAGGCGGTTTCCGTGGAAGAAGCCCAGGGCCTGTTGATGGAAAAAGAAGCCCTGTTTAAAGAACTGGCAGAAAACCTTGTGGTTTCAATGTCAGATCAGGCAAGACGGTTTCGGGTGACGGTGGATGGAAAAACCTATCATGTAAACGTGGAGGAACGTTCTCAGTAAGAGGCGACACCCTTACTTTGTCTGTTCCTCTTTGCCATTTTCACGTTTCAAATCCTTCACATAGAAAATTCGACCTTCAATGGAACGGGGTTTAAACCCCATTTTACTGAGATACTGGGTATGTTTCAGTTGCTTTGAGACTGTCCAAAGCGTGGTGTAATCCTTTTCCAAAAAAAAATCTGCCTGCTGTTCATACATATACCGGGCTATTTTATAATCCCTAAACCGGGGAATGGCAAAATCCACATGCACATAAAGGGTTTTGGGCTCCATTTCAGAGGCGATAAAGATGCCGGCAGGCACCAGGTTCCTAAGCACGAAAAAGGAGATGACATGATCTCCCAGGGGCAGGGAATAATCCGGGTAAATCTGGGAAAGCTCAGGTTTATAGAATTCCAGAAACAACTTCAGGTAGGCGCTGTCGGTGTTGATGGGAAAACGCTGAAAATATTCCGTGGCTTCTGTGGTGTACAAGCGGTAGAGGTGCCAGGCATAGAATAAAATAAAAACAATGCTGGCAACCAACAAAGGCGGAGTTGCCATGGCCCAGGCATAATACCCGAAACACACACCACCTCCTATGCCCAGCCAACGTTTGTACATCAGGGTATCGCTGAGCAGTGAAAAGAACAGGAACATAACGGCGGACCAACCTGCAATTTGGGGTAGTTGACTCATCCTAAGCACCTCATTTCTCAGTAAACGTGACGGATCGGTACAAGATATGTTTTATAAATACCTTATCTGAAGAAGGAATAATCAACATGAGGCAAAAAGATGGAAAAGTTGGTGAGCAACAGCAGGAATAAGGAACTTCACGTCGAATAACTGATAGAATACATAGAATAGATGGTGGGTTACCTGACCATATAGAAAACCCGCTGAAAGGAAATGAGGAATTTTATGACCAGCCACCCCCGACAAGTTCAGGAACTGAACCGAAACATTGAGCTGCTGAACCGGTTTCACCAGGAGTCTCTGGCCGCCAAAAGTACAGTTGAAAGGTATCACCTTTTCTTGGAAGCCTTTAGTGAGGCTTTCAATGTAAGATTTGCTATGCTGCAACAATTTCATTCCAGCTATCGTTATGCAAAAACCCTGGCTGTGAAAGGCCAGCCGGAAACCATAGAACTGCTAAAGTCTGCAGGTATGGATTTTGGAAAGATCAGTGAATCTGGTCTGTTGTGGCCGGTTGATCAGCACCTCTTAAAGAAAGTGACGGATGAAAGAACGATCATTTCTTCATTTGATGAGGCTTTGCAGTCTAAGCAGTTGCCGGAGGGTGCGGCTGATATGATCGTGAAAAAGATGGAACCGGGAATAGCCTGCATCCTTGGCATTTTTAACCAGGACGAAATCATTGGCGAAGTGGTGTTTTTTCTGCAACCAGGGGCGTCCCGTCCTTTGCCGGAAACCCTGGAATTATTTCGCTCCCAGTTAAGCATGTTGCTGGTGCAGGAACAGTCACGGCAAAAACTGTCAGACCAGGAACGCCGGTGGCGCTTTGCCCTGGAGAGCAGCGGCGATGGCGTGTGGGATTATGACGTGCAGACAGGAGAGCAGTTTGTCTCTGAACGGTGGGCAGACATGCTGGGGTATAGAGTGGAGGAAATTCAGGACCCCAGGGCTTTATACGATGAATTATTACATCCTGAAGACAAAAATCGGGTGCTGGATAAGTGGAATCGTTTTGCCCAGGGAAACACTGATTTGTACTTGACAACCTTTCGCATCAGACATAAAAGTGGACGTTATAAATGGGTGTTAAGCCGGGGAAAAGTGGTGGAACGGGATACCCTGGAAAAACCAAAACGCATCATGGGCACCCACACCGATGTGACCAAACAGAAACAGATGGAAGAAGTGCTGCGAAAAAACAATGAAAAAATGAAGGAATATAACCGCAGACTGGAAAAATCTGTTCATCTAAAGGAAGTCCGGCTCAAGGCCATGGAAGAAGTGGCGGAAGAGCGGCAACGGGCAGACCAGGCCAATCATCAGAAGGAGTTGCTTTTTGCAAGTCTGAGTCATGACCTTCGAAACCCCTTGAGTGCATTGACTGGAATGGTGGACCTGATGCTCATGGAGGAAACGGACCCCAGTAAACGGGAATATCTGGACATTATAAAACACTCAGCACAGTCCATGATGATGATGCTCAATGGGCTGTTGGACTATAACCAGTTGGCATCAGGGCTGCTGGTGTTGCAGCACCAACCCTTTAACCTGCGTACCACCATCGACCGAACCTGGTCACTCCATAAGTTCAGGGCCATTCAGAAAGGCCTTGACTTCGGGTTGGAGATTGGCGATGAAGTGCCGGAGGTGTTGGTGGGAGACGGCCTGCGCATGGAACAAATTATAACGAATTTACTGAGCAATGCCATTAAATTCACCCGGGCCGGCAGTGTGGATTTGCAGGTTACAGCGGTGAATACCACTCCGGATGAGCAGCAGGTGTTGTTTGTGATAAAAGACACAGGCATCGGCATTCCCGGGGAAGCCCAGCAGAAAATCTTCCATTCGTATCAACAGGGTTCAGAAGAAATTGCCCGTCAATACGGAGGTTCTGGTTTAGGCCTGCATATCAGCAAGCAACTTGCGGAAAAGATGGGAGGCAGCCTGACAGTGAAGAGTAAAGTGGGACAAGGAAGCCAGTTCACCCTAAAAGTACCTTTTCAGCTGCAACAGGAAGGCTGACAACCCGTAAGGCATATGGTATGATGAAGCATGAAGAACATCCCTAATAACAAGGATCATGGTCGAACCATCATGGTAGAAGGAGGAGTTTACATGAGTGTTTCAGTTGTTGCACCCCATTCCAAAAGACCTGCAGAAGAGGACAAGGTCTTTGCGGCCAACGGGCGAGCACAGGAGGCAATTAAAAAATATGGCGCAGATCAGGTGATTAATTCCACCATTGGCGCATTGTTGGAAGATGACGGCAGTTTGTCAGTCATGCAGACCGCCATGCAGGAACTGAAAAATTTACCTGATGCTGAAATTGCTGCCTATGCACCCATTGCGGGTCTTCCGGATTTTCTGGAAGCTGCCAAGACAGCTGTGTTTAGAGATTTCAGACCAGACGCTTATATCCGTGCAGTTTCCACACCCGGGGGCACCGGTGGCCTTCGTCATGCAGTCTGGAATTACATGGAGCCGGGTGATACCATGCTGGTACCTGACTGGTTCTGGGGACCTTACAAAACCATTTCTGCAGAGCATGGCCGTAAAATGACCACTTTCTCTCTTTTTGACGGAAAGAAAGCTTTCAACATGGCTTCTTTTAAAGCAAAAATCCAGGAACTGGCAGAAAAGCAGGAACGTGTACTGGTGATTTTAAACACACCTGCTCACAACCCCACGGGTTACAGCCTGACAGATGAAGAATGGAATGAAGTGCTCACCTTCCTCACCAATGTGGTGGAACACCAGAACAAAAAAATCATTGTCTATGTAGACATTGCCTACATCGATTTTGCCGGGGACATGAAAACCTCCCGTGGTTTTATGAAACAGTTTGAAGGCCTGCCAGCCAACTTGTTGGTGCTTATTGGCTACAGCATGTCAAAAGCCTTCACCTTCTACGGACTTCGCAGTGGCGCTTTACTGTGCGTCAGCAGCAGCGAAGAAGTGGCGGAGGAGTTTGCCGCTTCAGCAGCCTTCTCCAGCCGGGGTGTTTGGTCCAACGGTACCAGGGGCGCTCAAAAGGTACTGGCCAATGTCTACAACAATGCTGAACTGTTGGAAAAAGTGGAAGATGAGCGGAGTAAATTTGTTGACCTGATGTTTGACAGAGCCAGGGCCTTTGTGGATGAAGCATCGGATGTGGGCCTTGAAATCTTTCCATACCGAGCAGGTTTTTTCATCACCATTCCCTGCGAAAACCCTGCTAAAGTGGCAGAAGAACTGGAAAAAGAGAACCTGTTTCTGTTGGCCCTGTCCAACGGACTGCGTTTTGCAGCCTGTGCTGTTTCAAAAGAGAAATGCATTTTGTCAGCCCGGCTGATCAAGCAAGTCATCGATAAAGTAAACGGATAATTCCCATCAATAATAGTGAAAAAAATGAACTCCCGGGACACATCGAAATAGGTGCCCGGGAGTTTTTCAAAGTAAGAGTACCTAACGACATTTCCCATAGGAGGTTAACGTTATGAAACAACCCCATCTTTTGTGCGAAGAGAAAGACATTGCCCCTTATGTGCTCTTACCCGGTGACCCAGCCAGGGTATTGCGGGCAGCGGCTCAGCTTGATAACTGGCGTGAAGTGGCTTTTAACCGGGAATTCAGAACTGTAACAGGTGTCTACATGGGAGTCCCCGTTTCCGTTGTTTCAACAGGCATAGGTGGTGCTTCTGCTGCCATTGCCGTGGAAGAGCTGATTGCCTGCGGGGCAAAGGTGCTGATTCGTATTGGCAGCGCAGGCGCCGTGCAGAAGGAGGTGCAGCTGGGTGATCTCATCATTGCCCAGGGTGCCCTGCGGGAAGACGGTGCTTCTGCCATGTATGTGGACAGAGGCTACCCTGCTGTGGCGGATCCGGAACTGGTCATGAAGCTCACATCCATTTGCAGTGAACATGAATTTGCCTACCATAGCGGCATAGTCCGCAGTCATGATTCCTTCTACATTGATGAAGAAGCAGAAATCATGGCCAGGTGGAACAAAAAAGGGGTGTTGGGCTCAGACATGGAAACAGCCGCCCTTTTCACTGTTGCCAGATTGCGGGGCGCCAGGGCAGCCTCCATCCTGAACAACGTGGTGCTATACCAGGCAGATGTGAAGGAAGGCATCAGCGACTATGTGGAAGAAGCCGCGGCGGTGGCTGAAGGAGAACGGCGTCAGATTTTTGCGGCGTTGGAAGCATTTAAGGAGTTGCACCAATAAAGCAATGAAAACAAAGAAAGAAACGCCTGCAAGCCAGTGAAGTGAAAACTGGCCTGGGCGTTTTTTGGTTTCAGGATTGTGAAATTAAGAAAAAAGCTTAGAGCTGTTTGAGGGCTTTTTCTGCTGCCTGAAGGGTTTGCTGAATGTGGTCATCTGTGTGCAACACAGAAAGAAACCAGGTTTCAAACTGAGAAGCGGGGAGATAAATTCCCTGGTCCAGCATGGCTCTGAAGAACTGGCCAAACTGGGCAGTGTCTGAACTGACAGCTGTTTCAAAATCTGTCACGGGCTGATCGGTAAAGAAAAGGGACAACATTGAACCCACTTGGTTCACTGTGACCTTAACGCCGTGGCGCTGTGCTGCTTCCTGCAGCCCCTGGGCAAGCGCAGTGGCTTTTTGGTCTAGCTGCTGATAGTATTCCGGATGAGTCTGAAGCTTTTTCAGTGTGGCATAACCGGCGGCCATGGCCAGGGGGTTACCGGAAAGGGTGCCTGCCTGGTACACAGTGCCTTCAGGTGCCAGGTGTTGCATGATTTCCGATTTTCCACCAAAAGCACCAACGGGCAGCCCCCCACCGATGATTTTACTGTAGCAGCTCAGGTCAGGTGTGATGTTGTAGAGTGTCTGGGCACCACCATAGGCAAGCCTGAAGCCGGTCATCACTTCATCAAAAATGAGGAGGCTGCCGTGAGCAGTTGTGAGACGGCGAAGCAGCTGGGCAAAAGAATCTGTCATAGGTACCACACCCATGTTGCCAGCCACAGGCTCTACAATGACTGCAGCAATGTCATTACCTTCCTGGGAAAACAGCTGGCTGATCATTTCCTCATCATTGAAATCGGCGGTCAGGGTATATTGCACCACGCCTTCAGGAACACCGGGACTGCCGGGAATGCCATGAGTAAGAACACCAGAACCGGCTTTTACCAGCAAGGCATCAGAATGACCATGGTAATTTCCATTGAATTTCACTATTTTAGAACGTTTGGTGTATCCCCTGGCCAGCCGCAAAGCCGTCATAACAGCTTCTGTACCTGAATTCACCATGCGCACCCGTTCCAGAGAAGGAACAGATTCAATCATCAGGGCAGCCAGTTTGTTTTCGGCTTCTGTGGGGGCCCCAAAGCTGGTGCCCTTTCCAATGACTCCCTCCAGTGCAGCCACCACATCCGGGTCAGCGTGGCCCAGAATCATAGGGCCCCATGAAAGCACATAATCCAGGTACTGGTTGTTGTCCACATCTGTCAAAAGAGGGCCGTGGCCTTCCCGTATAAAGACCGGGTTTGTTCCAACAGCTGAAAAAGCTCTAACAGGGCTGTTGACACCACCGGGCATAAGGGTTTTAGCGGTTTGAAAGAGGGAGTGGGAAACGGTGTGGTTCATGTAAACGCTCCTTTCAAAGATCCTTTTTAAGTTCAGTTAGTGTTTTTTAGAGCTTTCAGGTGTGTCCAGGTTCAGCAGGCAGTCTAAAAAGGCGCTGGCTTCCTCACCCCTGCCTTTGGCGCCTTCCTGTTTCAACTGATGGATGGGGGTGCGCCACATTTTTTTCGCCAGGCTGAAAACAAAGGCTTCAATGTGAGATTGTTCCTGGGGAGACAACTGGGGCATTTCTTCAAACAATTTATCCAGTTCCTGGCGGGTCAGTGTTTGAGAATATTCCTGGATGGCTTGGATGCGAGGATAAACAGGCAGGCAGTTGAACCACTCCTTAAAACACATAGAAGCATCGGCAACCATCTGTTGCACCTGCACCAATTGACTTTTTCGGTGTTGAACACTTTTCTGCACAATGGCCTTGAGACTGTCCAAATCATAAAGGGTAATGCCAGGCACACAGGAAAGCTGTGGGTCCAGGTCCCGGGGCATTGCAATATCAGTGAGGAGGAGAGGTGTATGGTCATATTCTCGGAGAAAAAGACTTTTTTCCAGAATAAGGTGGGGGGCAGAAGTGGCACTGATCACCCAGTCTACCTGGGAGGCAATTCGATATCGGTCATCAAAGGATACGGGGATGATACGACCTTTCATTTCTTCGTGGGTAAGGGTCAGAGGATGACGACTGCTGACATAAATGGAAGGAACGGGTGTGGCTAAAAGATGCTTAATGGTCAAACCTGCCATTTCACCTCTGCCGATGACCAATACACGTATGTCTTTCAGGGAAGAAAATGTTTCTTCTCCCAGTTTTACGGCAATGGAAGCCACTGAGAGCGGGTTTTCCGAGATGCGTGTAACAGTGCGTACTTTTTTTCCCAGGGCAACGCCTTCCTGGAAAAGCCGGTTCATGACTTTGTCAACGGCCTGGTAATCACGGGCAGTAAACCAGGCTTCTTTCACCTGTCCTAAAATCTGGTCTTCCCCCATTACAAGAGAATTTAAACCGCAACAGGTGTCAAAGAAATGATGAAGCACATCCTGTCCTAGGTACACCTGTAGATAAGGGGCCAGCTCATCTTCTCGAAACTTAAAAAACCCGAGGTAAAACCTTTCCAATGATTTCTGAGCCAGGGATCTGTCACTGGTGTGGCAGATGATTTGGCTGCGGTTACAGGTGGAAAGAATAACAGCACTTTCTATGCCTGGGCTGGCAGCCAGCTGTTGATAAGCTTCCTCCATGTGAGAAGGTCTGAAAGAGGCTCGCTCACGAATGGCAACAGGGGTTTTTTCATGGTGAAGTCCGACAATCATCAGGTTCATAAAGGACATCCTTTACTTGTGAAATAAAGTGCAGATGGTGTTACTCAATAGGTTCATCATAACAGAACTCCCGGATGTTCTCAAGGGTTTGCAAGCACCCAGGGAATAAGGTGAAAATTAATTTGAAAAAAAACTAAAATATGAATTGACAGACCTACTTTTCGGTGGTAAAGTATTCTTAAAAGTTAGTAAGCACAAACAAACAAAACGCAAACAATTCAGTCGAACTTACATAGTCTCATCATGTACACCATTACGTTTTACACGTGGATTATAAAAGGTAGAAATGGAGGGAATGAACAATGAGAATTCTCATCGCGGAAGATGATTTGGCCAGCCGGAAGTTTATGCAACAAATGCTGAAAAGCTATGGTGAGTGCGATATTGTGGTGGACGGCATTGAAGCAGTGGATGCTTTTTTACTGGCTTGGGAAGAGAAAGAGCCTTACGATCTGCTGTTTCTGGACATTATGATGCCAAAGTTGGATGGACTAAAAGCATTGAAGATCATAAGAGACCTGGAAAAAGATAAAAAGATAAAGCCAGAAGACCGGATCAAGATCATCATGACAACCGCTCTCAACGAACAACAAACGGTTTACAGTGCCTTCGATCTTGGGTGTGAAGCCTTTGCTGCAAAACCCATAAACCAGAGTAAAATGAGGGAGGTACTCTCTAAAATGGGAGTAGAACCCATCCAATAAGAAAAGACAGGAGGTGCCCGTATGAGTCTTAAGGTCTTGATTGTCGATGATTCAATCTTTTTCGCCCAGATGCTGAAAAAATCACTGGAAGCCCTTGATGTGGAAGTGATGGGTGAAGCAACCACAAAAGAGGCACTGGTTAATCACTTGAAGCTGTCCACCCCCGACCTGGTGACCATGGACATGACAATACCCGGAACTGATGGGCTGGAGTGTATGCAACTGGTTAAGAAGCACAGCCCAAACAGTAAGGTTTTGGTCATCAGTTCCATGAAAGACGATGAAATTATGGGCAAAGCTAAGAGAGCAGGGGCTGCCGGGTATTTGCAAAAACCCCTTGACGATGATGAACTGGCCCTTGCCATCTCCCGCATCATGGCAGAAAAAGACCTCATGGGTCAATTGGATAAAATCAGTGAGAGAATCTTCATTGAATGCACCATGGATGTCATCAACAGGCTGACCCATGAAGCGGCTGTGTTTCAGGGAGAAGAACCATTGCCAGAAGAAACCAAACGTATCTCTGCCATTATCGGCCTGGTGGGTAAATATGCAGGACGCATGATCCTCAGTCTTCCGGCGGCCTGCGCAGATGAAATTACCGCGCTGGTGCTTAAAAAAGAAAAGGTCAATGAAGAGGAAGTCATTCAAATGGCAGGAGAAATGGCCAATATGATTGCCGGTACAGCCAGTTCAATGATTAATCGACAGGATCCTGTGTTTGGCCTGCGGGTATCTCCCCCGGTTATTTATTACGGAGAAAATTTTGCCATGTCGTCTGCCCATGTCAGGTCAAAAAAAATGTTGTTTAAAACCAGCATGGGACTGATTCATATTGATTATGGCTTCCAAGAGGTGGAACAGCAATGGATGTAAAAATGATTAACCCATTTATTGAAGCTTTTTATGAAGTGATGCCCCAGCTTGGGTTTGAACAAGTCCGTAAAAGCAAGGTGGTGGTGGGAAACGGATACGTTGAAGGTCATGGGGTGGCCATGTCCATCGCCGTTGTGGGTCAGGTGACGGGTAACGCAGTGTATAGCCTGGAAGAAGAAGACGCTCGAAAGATTGCCTCAAAAATGATGATGGGGATGCCTGTTGACACCCTGGATGAAATGGCACAAAGTGCTTTATCAGAGCTTTCCAATATGCTTACGGCCCGGGCCAGTATTCTCTTTGAAAAACAAGGCTTTCAAACAAATATTTCTGTGCCAACCATTGTGTGCGGCGAGAACTTCAACATGAAGATCGGAACAGAACGGCATTTGGAAATCAACATGGAACTGGATGAAGATGCCAAGATTGGCATTCATATACTTGTGAAGTAAGCAGCAAAAAAGAACACAATTCAACACACAACATAAGCACCACTAACCAAAATCGAGTGAAGCAAACAACCAGGGAGGTGAACGAATGCAGAATAAAAATCTTGAACCCATGTTGGAGATGTACTTGTTTGAGAGTAGTCAACTATTGGAACAGTTGGAAGAGATCCTGCTTCGAAGCGAAAAGAATGACCACATGGAGGAAGCCGACATCAACGAAACATTTCGTATCATGCACACCATCAAGGGCTCAGCGGCCATGATGATGTTTTCCAATATTTCCAACCTTGCCCACCACATTGAAGATTTGTTCTTTTTCATCCGTGAAAAGAAACCGGAACAGCTGGATTTCTCAGCTGTCTGTGACCTGGTTTTCACATCAATGGATTTTATTCGCACAGAAACCCTGCGCATCGAATCCGGTGAAGAGGCCGACAGCCCTGAAGGACTTTTGGTGGAAAGGTTCAGCAAATTGCTTGAGGAAATCAGCGGCGGAGCAAATGCTGAAGGCTCGGCAGAAAAACGGCAACAGGACGACAAGAAAAAAAGTGACCAGAAATACTACGTTCGACAAGATCAAAAACCCGAAACAGGTGAAACACAGACTGAACACTATTACCTGGCACTGATCCACTTTGATGACGGTGCCCAAATGGAAAACATACGGGCCTTTACCCTGGTACATAGTTTAAAAGACCAGTGTAACCAAATGATGCACCGCCCACAGGACCTGTTTGAAGATGATTCCAGCAGCGAAGTCATTGCAGAAGAAGGGTTCACCCTTCTCTTTAGCACCACCATGGAAGAAGACCGGTTGCAGACACAGTTGCAGGAAGCACTCTTTGTGAAATCCATCGACCTGCAGGAACTGGACCAGGAAGCCTACACAATGACCAAAGAAGCACTGGAACAACAAGGCCAGCCAGAGGAAGAGACAATACAGGAAGATGAAGACATCAGTGATGACCAGCAAACAGCCAGCCAGATGGACACACAGGCAGGCAACCTGGAAAGCATACAGGAAACCGTTAAGAACCTAAAACAGAACATGATCACCGTCAACATCAACAAACTGGACCGGCTCATGGACCTGGTGGGAGAAATTGTCATCACCGAATCCATGGTGATCCGAAACCCGGACCTGGCAGGGCTTCAACTGGACAGCTTCAGTAAATCAGCCCGTCAGTTACGAAAACTCACCGATGATTTACAGGACGTTGTCATGTCCATCCGAATGTTACCCATCGGCCCCACCTTCCAGAAAATGCAGCGCATTGTCAGGGACATGGCCCGGAAAATCAACAAAGAAGTGGAGCTGGTGATACAGGGAGAAGACACCGAAGTAGATAAGAACATCATCGATCACCTGGGAGACCCCCTGATGCACCTGATCCGAAACGCCATGGACCACGGCATCGAAAAACCCACAGACCGGGAACAAACCGGCAAATCAGCCAAAGGCACCATCACCCTGGAAGCCTCCAACACCGGCGGTGATGTCCTCATCCGCATCATGGACGACGGCAAGGGCCTCGACCGTAAAACACTCATTGACAAGGCCAGGTCAAAAGGTCTGGTGACGAAACCCGATGAAGAAATCAGTGACGAGGAAGCCTATAACCTGATCCTCCTGCCCGGTTTTTCCACCAAAGACACCGTCACAGAATTTTCCGGTCGCGGGGTGGGCATGGACGTGGTGAAAAGCAACATTGAAAAAGTAGGCGGCAGTATCTCCATCGACAGCACCCTGGGCATCGGTACCACCATCAACATCAAGATTCCCTTAACCCTGGCCATTGTGGACGGCATGCAAGTGAACACAGGAAACTCGCTGTACACCATTCCCACCATTGCCATTAAAGAATCCTTCCGTGCCAGGGAAAAGGACCTGCTAAAAGACACGGACAACAATGAAATGATCATGATCCGGGGCAACTGTTACCCTGTGCTGCGGCTTCACCGCCATTTTGGAGTAAAACCTCACACGGAGAATTTACTTGAAGGCATCATGATCATGGTGGAAAATGACGGCAAGGCCGTGTGCCTCTTTGCCGACGAACTCCTGGGAGAACAGCAGGTAGTTGTAAAACCTCTCCCCGGCTACCTGGTACGTTACCCTGTAAAAACCAGCGGCGTGGGAGGGTGCACCATTTTAGGCGACGGCAGCATTAGTTTAATCATAGATGTGGCAGGCATTATTCAACAATCAATTCAGGGGGGATTATGATGGCAGACCAAAAAGACTTGATGTTTGAACAGGAAGAAGACACCCAGAAAGGGAAATACCTGACCTTTAACCTAGGGAAAGAAGATTTCGGCATAGAAATCCTGTACGTGACGGAAATCATCGGCATACAGCCCATTTCCGAAGTACCGGAAGTGCCGGATTACGTGAAAGGCATCATCAACCTGCGGGGAAGAATCATCCCCCTCATCGACGTTCGACTGAAGTTTAAGAAAGAAGCCGTGGAGTACAATGACCGTACCTGCATCATTGTCATCGACATTGACAACACCTCCGTGGGCCTCATTGTGGACCAGGTGGCAGAAGTGCTAAGCATTGAAGATGAAAACATTGTCCCGCCCCCGGCATACCGCACCGGGTTCCAAAACAAATACATTAAAAGCATCGGCCGGGTGGGAGAAGAAGTCAAACTCATTCTGGATTGTGACAAGCTGCTCAGTGATGACGAATTGGAGATGGTGGAGCAGGTGGGGCAGTAGCGGGACAGCACAAGTCGAATGATATTCAATTCAAAATACGAATAATCCTTGGGAGGTTAAGTCAATGAAATGGTATTTAAATTTAAAAATAGGTGTAAAACTGATTATAGGTTTCATTTTAGTTGCAGTTATTGCTGGTGGAATTGGTGTCGTTGGTTATATTAGTACAAATATACTTGCTGGTCACTTACATGAAGTCGCAGACGTAAGGCTACCGAGTGTGAATTCACTTTTAATGATTAGTGAATCACAAACAGCAGTTAGAGCTGGATTGAGAAACTTAAACAATCCAGATATCGATGTTGAACAAAAGAAATCAGACTATAAATATATTGAAGATGCATTAGCACGAAGCGAAAAATATTGGGCTATATATGAACCATTACCACAATCAGCTGAGGAAGCAATAGAATGGGATAAATTTGTATCATTATGGAATGCATGGCGCGTTACAGTTGATAAAACCGTTGAAGCGTCAAAAAATTATGATGAAGCAGTTCAAAATAATGCACCAAACCAAGCCGCTCTTTTAAGCGAATTACACAGTTTAAATGGTGAATCGGCAGCAGCTTTTCTTCCGGCTGAAGAGTCGCTGTTAAAAGTAGATGAGATTAATCTTGATCTTGCAGAAGAGGCTAATGTGGCATCAGATGAAGCGGTTACAACAGCAGTTACATTAATAGTTATTATATCTGCATTAGGTGTAGCTATATCGATAATATTAGGCTTATATATATCTAGTATCATCAAAAAACCAATCAATAAAATGGTGGTAGCAGCTGAAAAAATCGCCGATGGCGACTTAAACGTAGACATTCAAATTGATACCAAGGATGAAATTGGTATACTAGCCAATGCCTTTAGAAGAATGGCGGAAAACGTGAACGAAGTCATGACAGACATCAACTCAGCCGCGGAGCAAGTGTCCGCCGGATCCGGCCAGGTGGCAGATTCTAGCCAGCAGTTGTCCCAGGGGGCTACTGAACAGGCCAGTTCCGTGGAAGAAATCACCGCTTCCATGGAAGAATTATCTGCCCAAACCAACCAGAACGCTGCCAATGCAGGGGAAGCCAACAACATCACCAACCAGTCAAAAGCAGACGCAGAGCAGGGGAACAACCGGATGAAAGAAATGTTGGTGTCCATGGACGAAATCAATGAATCATCCAGAAACATATCAAAGATCATCAAAGTTATCGACGAAATCGCTTTCCAGACCAACATATTGGCCCTGAACGCTGCCGTGGAAGCCGCCCGTGCCGGCCAGCACGGCAAAGGTTTTGCCGTCGTGGCGGAAGAAGTACGAAACCTGGCAGCCAGAAGTGCCAAGGCCGCCAAAGAAACCACAGAGATGATTGAAGGTTCCATCGCCAAGGCGGGGACAGGCACCGACATTGCCAAGGAAACTGCCAAAGCCCTTGAAAACATTGTGTCCGGCGTTACAGACGCAGCCCGGCTGGTGTCAGAAATTGCCGACGCCTCCAATGAACAAGCCTCCGGTATTGAACAGGTGAACGAAGCCATCATGCAGGTGTCCCAGGTGACCCAGACCAACTCAGCCACCTCAGAAGAAGCCGCTGCAGCCAGTGAAGAACTGTCAAGCCAGGCACAGCTGCTGAAAGACGCCGTGAACCGCTTTAAACTGAAACACGCCAACCAGCGAGGCCGAAACAATTTTGATTCCCAAAGCAGGGACATGATGAAAATGCTGGACGAAGGTGAAGATTTTGAGGAACCACAGCCTAAAAAAGCGCAAAAAAAACTGGGAAGTGGCAAGAAAAAAATCAGCCTGGACGACCAGGAATTTGGTAAATACTAACTAAATCACAAAAACCACCCATAACAGGCAGCAACTGCTGAAGTAGCCACTGACTGGTTGCTTCAGCCCTTTTTTAAAAAACGGCACCCCAACGGAATTGAACAACCAGCAGTAAGACAAGAGAAAAATCGGAAAAAGGACGGGTCAAGGACATGAAACCAATGGAAGGTTTACACGCTTTGTTAATGGACTTATTCGGCAGCTTTATTGGTGTGTCCACAGAAAAAGTGGATGATGTCATTGTGCAGGCCCTGGAAAAAATCGGCCGGTTTGTAGACGCTGACAGGGTCTGTTTATTTCTCTATGCAACAGACCATTCAGAATGTATCAACACCCATGAATGGTGCTATGAAGGCATCCAGCCTCACAAGGATGAGTTAAAGCACCTGTCTGTACCTGTCATAGCGCCGCTCCATGATGCTCATTTGGAGGGGGAGTTGTATTACGTTAAAGAAACAGATTTGTTACCAGAGACCCGACTGAAAAACTTTTTACTGAACCGGCAGGTACAAAGCATGGTGGCCTTTCCCATGATGGAAAAAGACACCTGTCTGGGTTTTGTCAGCCTGGACGCCGTCAGGGGTAAACGGCATCTAACGGAAGAAGAAACCACCCTTCTAGCCGGCTTTGCCCAAACCATGGTAAAACTATTGGTGCAACAGCGAACAAAAAAACAAATGAAGGCACTGTCTTCTGAAATGGAAGAAAAAGCGGCGCTGCTACAGCACATTACAGATAATATGTTTGATTTGGTGGCTTTAACCGACCCCAAGGGTAATTTTACATACCTGGGAAAATCCCATGAAATACTGGGGTATGACCTGG
>JAABSW010000034.1 GCA_011390155.1 Clostridiaceae bacterium | reverse complement strand
ACTTCTTTTGCCTGGGAATACGCTGTTCCAATATTATCTGCCACCGCTTTCATCAGTTTGTGGTTGATGTTGCCCAGCATGTCCGTCACCTGTTGACGTATGTCCACACTTTTGACTTTTGACAGTTCAAAACTAAACCCCTGGATGATCTGTTTTTGTTCAAAATCACTCATGCTGTTGTAAAACATGGCAGGCTGGGAAAAATGATCTTCAAAACTTTTGCTGCGGGCACGAATTTTTCGTCCCTCAATTTTTTCCTGGTAGTGCTCAAACCCGCCCTCTTCCACACCAAGGGTTCGTGGCATGTTTTGGTTCATGGAATTGTTGTGGTAGGCCGTCTTCGATGTATTGATGGCATGGCGGCCATAGCCGTCCCGCTGGTTATTATGGGGATGATGAAGCGGCCTGTTGACTGGTATTTCCTGGAAATTTGGTCCGCCTAAACGAATAAGCTGGGTATCAAGGTAAGAGAACAATCGACCTTGCAACAATGGGTCATTGGTAAAGTCAATCCCAGGCACAATGTTTGCTGGGCAAAAAGCTGCCTGTTCCACTTCAGCAAAATAATTGTCCACATTACGGTTTAATGTGATTTTACCTATGATTTTCACAGGAACATCTTCTTCCGGCCATAATTTTGTGGGGTCCAGAATATCAAAATCAAGGGAAAATTCATCTTCTTCTTTTAACAGTTGTACCCCCACTTCAAATTCCGGATAGTTGCCGGAATCGATGGCTTCGTAAAGGTCGACCCGGTGAAAATCAGGGTTTTTTCCCGCTATTTTTTGAGTTTCATCCCACACGGTGGAATGGACTCCCAGCAGTGGTTTTAAATGAAATTTGAAGAAAGTCCCTTTTCCCTCCCGGTTTACAAATCGGAATGTATGCACACCAAATCCTTCCATCATGCGCAAACTTCTGGGTAAAGCCCTGGGAGACATGGCCCAGATCACAGTATGTGCAGATTCCTGGTTATTGGCTACAAAATCCCAAAAGGTATCGTGTGCAGCCGCTGCCTGGGGCACTTCTCTATCTGGTTCCGGTTTTATTGAATGCACTAAATCCGGAAATTTTATCGCATCCTGAATAAAGAAAACAGGCATATTGTTTCCCACAATGTCATAGTTACCTTCTTCTGTGTAGAACTTGGTGGCCATTCCCCTGACATCCCGAACCGTATCTGCTGAACCCCTTGACCCTACCACGGTTGAAATCCGCATGAATACCGGGGTTTTTTTAGTGGGATCCTGCAAAAAATCTGCCCTTGTATACGCCTCCATTGATTCATACAGTTCAAATTCACCATAGGCACCTACGCCTCTGGCATGAACGATTCGTTCGGGAATACGCTCATGGTCAAAATGGGTGATTTTTTCCCGTAAATGAAAATCTTCCAGAAGTGTGGGCCCTCTTTCACCAACTTTTAAGGAAAACTCGTCTTCACTTACTTTAACGCCCTGGTTCGTGGTCATTACTTTATCGGTGTCATCCACTCGATAGGTATCCAGTTGTTGTTGCTTTCTGTTTTTCTTTTCATCTTTACTGGCCATTGAGAAACCTCCTTTATTCAATCCCCTTCGACATATCATTATGTCAACTTTTATATACCCACTATTCGAATTAATAGTCTCTTTAACATAATTTTTCGAAATATTACTACTGTTAAATAGGTAGGTATGGGGATTGTTTTTTAGGGGTTTCGGTTTTGCCACTAAGGTTTTACAGCTCCTGTTTATTCATTGGCCATCTTCCTTTTCACTTTCAGTACCGGGCGAATGCCGAAGACTTCCTGGAAAAATTCGGATTTTACCTCAAAGGTCCATTCCTCCAGCAGGGTGTCCACCTCTGATTCACCCCGAAGAATCATCTCCTGGCCTTGCATCTGGACCCGCAGCCCTTTGATTTTCTGCCGATGGCTTCTGTCCAGGGCATCAGCAATACGGATGATGGCCACCAGTTTGGCGGTGACCACCCTGTCACGGGTGCGCATGTTCCAGTAATTGGGGTGTGATTGTTGGGGTACCTGGGAGGAATGGTACCGGGCCACATTGGCCACAATTTCCAGGTCTTCTTCTGAAAGTCCCAGGATTTCCGAAGCTTTGATGGCGTTGTAGGAATGGATGTAATGCTTGTTCAGGTTCATAAATTTTCCAATGTCATGAATCTTCGCCGCCAGCTGCAGCAGCTGTTTTTCTTTTTCTTTCATCCCATGGGTTTTTTTCAGGGCTTCAAAGAGAATCACCGATTTTTCTTCCACGTCTCCGGCATGGTTCATGTCTGCGTGGTATTTTCGGGCCAACGCCCGGGCCAGTTCCTGCACGTCTTCCTTAAATTCCTCCTGGCGAATGGTTTTAAACCGTTGGTCGATGAAATCAGAAATGATGCCGTCCACCAGGGACACCTGGGGCGTAAAGAGTTTGTCAGCAGTGGTCATTTCCATGCATTTTTTCAACACCACCATGGAGGGCAGGAGGGTGGCCGCCATGTCCCCCGTCAGTCCGTAATCTTTGGCCAGTAAGGGGGTGGGTTTGCCGATGATTTCTTCAAAGAGCCGTCGAAAGTCCTGCAGGGTAATCTGCCGCAATTTGTCAATGTGATCAGACCCGTTGCACAGCTTGCTGATCACCCGCATTTCACTGCCCAGGGCGATGAAATGGTTTAGTTGGTATCGTTCCTTCACAAAATTGAGGACATCCAGATGGCTTTCCACGTATTCTTCCAGCAGGCCGGGAAAATCCTGGGTTCGGTCTTCCAGGCTGGACAGCAGTTCCCGCAGGCGCAGATGGCCCAGCTTCATGTTGTGGGTGCGCTGCAATTTCCCTTCATTGTAAAGGGTCATTTCCACGCTGCCGGAGCCTATTTCCACCACCATAACCCCTTTTTCCCGTATGGCCTGATGATCAGGCAGGTTTTCACGGATGGCTTTATACGTTAAATACCGTTCCTGGGTGTTGGTGAGCACTTCCACCTTCAGGCCTGTTTTCAGTTTAATCTGGTCCACCAGGTAATCCCTGTTCTGGGCTTCCCGGATGGCGCTGGTGGCCACTGCCCGGTAGTTTTTGGATTCATATTCCTGCATCAGGTGTTGGAACCCGGTGACGATTTCGCAAGCTTCCTCCACGGTTTCATAACTGACTTTACCCATGGAAAAGGTGTCCCGTCCCAGAGAAGCGGGTTTTGAGAGCCGCTCAATGGTTTGAAGGTTACCCTTTTCATCCACTTCCACGATTTTCATTTTCAGTGAGTATGACCCAATGTCGATGGCACTCATCACGGTTCTTTTACGGGTTTCCGGCATGGCGCTCACTTCCTTTCCCAGACCCATCCTTAGAAGAGGTTTACTTGTTAGGTTCATTATACGCTATTTACCCTCTTTTTGCGTTAAACCCACGTAAAGTTGGGAGACAAACAAAACCGGTGACAAAGATCCCTCTCCATTCACCGGTTCACACTTTATGAATTTCTGTTCACTATTCCATGTTCCCTCTTCTTTGCTTTTATCTACAACATTTCCTTTATGGCTTCGCCCAGCCGTTTAATGCCTTCCTTGATCTTGTCTTCCGGCATACTTGAATAGTTCAGCCGCATGGTGTTGTCCACCCCGCCGTTGGGGTAGAAAGCATCGCCGGGCACAAAGGCCACGTTGTTCTCAATGGCTTTTTTAAACAGTTCCTGGGCATTGATATGAACCGGCAGCTCCACCCAGGTGAAAAGACCACCGTTGGGGTACACGTAGGTGAGGCCTTCCACTTTGGGGAAATGAGTGTCCATGGCTTCCATCATCACATTGCGGCGACTGCGATAGACTTCCAGGATGGTGCCAATGTGCTGGTCCAGGTCGTAATCTTCCATAAACTGGTTCAGTTCACGTTGCCCCAGGGTACTGGTTTGCAGGTCCGCTCCCTGCTTTACCAGCACAAATTTTTGCAGCAGTTCTCCTTCACCCAGCACCCATCCCAGGCGCATGCCGGGGCAGAAAGTTTTGGAAAAAGTACCCAGAAATACCACTCGGCCATGGGTGTCAAAGGACTTCACCGCCGGGGGACGCTCTCCTTCAAAACGCAGCTCGCCATAGGGGTTATCTTCCACGATGATCACGTCGTATTCATTGGCCAGTTCCACCAGTTTTTTTCGCCGGTCCACGGACCAGGTCTTTCCTGTTGGGTTTTGAAAATCCGGGATGACATAAATGAATTTTACCCGGTCTTCTGATTTCAGTGTTGTTTCCAGTGCTTCCATGTCCATGCCTTCATTGTCCATGGGTATGTCAATAAACCGGGGACAATAAGCTTTAAAGGCCATGATGGCTCCCAGGTAACTGGGACGTTCGGTGATGATGACGTCTCCGTCATTGATCATTATTTTACCTGCAAAATCAAGGCCCTGTTGGGAACCGCTGGTAATGAGCACGTTGTCACCATCGGCTTCAACACCGATGCGGGCCATCCGCTGGGCAATTTTATCCCGCAGTGGTTTGTACCCTTCGGTGGCACTGTATTGCAAGGCTTGCATGCCCTGTTCTTCCAGCACCTTGACACCCACTTTTTTTAGCGCCTCCACAGGAAACAGCTCCGGTGCCGGTAAACCACCGGCAAAGGAAATGATTTCCGGCCGTTCCGCCAGTTTCAACAATTCCCTGATGATGGAAGCTTTCAGGTTATTCATCCGATCTGCATAGTGTATGTTCATGTTCATCCTCCTTCTCTGGTTAATGTGATGGTTGATGGTCTATTCCTTCTGCGGGGCGGGCTCCACTTGCTTGATCCTTTTCTCCAGGTTGGGCCTGGGAATCCAGATTTCATGGCCGCAGCCATCGCATTTGATACGAAAGTCAGCGCCTGTGCGCAGGATAATAAACACCTTGCTGCCACAGGGGTGGGGTTTTTTCAGTGTCACTTTGTCTCCCACATTCAATGCCATGGGCATGGCACAAACCTCCTTCTGGATTTTTACTCTGTCGATGAATTCGTCTGTTTATCCTGTTTATCATTTCCACGCTGGTATAACACCTGGCGTGGATATGGTATTTCAATGCCTTCTCGGTCAAAGGCCAGCTTGTAGGCTTTCCGCATTTCCCGTTCCACGGCCCATTGTTCCATGGGCACGGTTTTGGCCAGGGCGGAAAGCACCACATCTGAATCACCCAGGTCCGTAACACCCAGGACAATGGGTCCCTCGATGATCCGGTCATCGGTTTGTGCCAGCTTCTCACTTTCCTGGCGCAACACTTCCAGTGCCCTTTCGATGTCTTCTTCATAGGCGATGGATATGTTGACCCAGGCCCTCATTTTGCCATTGCTCTTGTTCACCACATGGGTGATGGCACCGTTGGGCACAATGTGCAGGTCACCATTAAAATCTCTCACCTTGGTGACACGCAAGGCCATCTCTTCCACGATGCCGCCGGAACCGTCCACTTCAACATAGTCCCCTACGCTGAACTGGTTTTCAAAGAGTATAAAGAAACCGGTGATCACGTCCCGCACCAGGTTTTGTGCGCCAAAACCCAGGGCCAGACCACCCACCCCGGCGGTGGCAATCATGGCACCAATCTGCACCCCAAAGGTATGAAGAATGGTGGTTCCGGCAATGAAATACACTGTGTATCTGATGAGGCTGGCCAGTAGGCTTTTCAGCGTGTTTACCCGTGCTTCGTCAATTTCCATTTTCAGGTGCTGCCGTGAGTCAAAAATCCGGGTCACCACGGCTTCAAGTACCTTAATGCCCACTTTGGCCAACACCAATATGATGATCACCCGCAGGGCGATGCCCACAAACCGACCAATGAATTCCATTTCTGTTAACATCTGTTGAACGTTCGTCAGTTGCTGCCACCACCCGGCTGTTGCTGCTGCCATCTTTTGTCCTCCTTCTATTTGCTTTTTTTATTGTCCTTGTGTTGCCGATTCCTGTCATCTCATTTTTTAATCCTGAGTCAGCTCCACCGGCACCCAGGGGGCTTTCCCCTCTTCCTGCCGCTGGTAAAGCCCCGCCCACTCAATGTCGTGTGCTTTTAAGACCTGCAACACTAAGTCGGTATCAACTGCGCCCTGGAATAACAGGGACAAGCCACAGCTGGCGGTGATTTGACGTGGTGTGGGAATGGTCTGAAAACTGAGTTCCTCCAGTTGTGCTCCCTTGATCCGGGATTCAGCCGCCATGGCATGATGTGTTGAATCAAAAACCAGCAACCATTGCTGCATGATACGCCTCCTTTGCTGCCTTGCATCTGAAATGTTATTTGACACCTGTGGATGTTGTGTTAGATCTGCAGGGTGTTTCCAGCTTTGTTCAAATGTTCCACAATGTTGTACATGTTGCTGATGCCGCCCACCATCAAGAGGCTTTTCAAGTTGAAATAATCCAGGCACGTACCGCAGGATATAACCTCAACCCCATTTTCCTCCATCTTGCGCAGGTTGTTCAGTGATTCCGAGCCTGCGCAGGTAAGTTTAACACCGCTGTTGATAAAAATCAGCGCCCTGGGCATGGGTGCCACTTCCGTCAGGGTATACAGGTACCCCTTCATAAGAATGCGTCCCAGTTCCTGGGAACCTTCCCCCATGTAATCTTTGGAGATCATGACAACCAGGTCGCTTTTAGGCACCGGGTCCATCTCCAGGTCCATGATTTTCATTTCACGGTATTTAACCTCTTTAAAAATATCGATGTAGAAATCACCCCTGGTTTCAGATACCGTGTATCGGTAGTCCATGCTTTTCGCCAGTTTACTCACGTTTTCCTTGGCTGTTTCGTTGTCGACGATGGCGCGCACACTCCCTTCCTTCAGACTTTCCAGGGCTTTCTTTGTCTGAATGACAGGAATGGGACAATTTAATCCCCTGGCGTCCACTTCTTTGTTCATGGTTCATCCCTCCCATTTTACTGCGTTATACTCTCATGATACCATAAGATGGCTTTCTTCGGATTCCTTTTTTACCAGGTCTGTGATAGGATGGTATCAGTGATATTGTACCAATCTGCTGAGAAAAGACGTGGTGTGTCCATGCGTAGCATCAAAGTGAAAATGATCTTGTTGAGTCTGGGAACCATGCTCTTTCTTTCTGCCATTCTCGGTGTGATTACCTACCGGGCCAGTTATCGTGCCCTGGAACATGAATCGACCCTGGCACTTAAAATGTTGTCTGAGGAAGGCGCTGAACAACTGTCACTTTTGCTGCAGCTTCAGTTAAAAGGTCTGGAAGGCTTGGCTTCCCGGGAACGGGTGCGCAGCATGGATTGGCGGCGTCAACAAGATGCCCTGCAGCCTGAACTGAAAAACTTGGGGTATCTTGCCTTGGCAGTGGTGGACGAAAACGGTGTGGCCCGCTATGTGGATGGGTACACCCTTCCCCTGGGTGACCGGCCTTATATACAGCGGGCACTGGCAGGAGAATCCAGGGTTTCTGAAGTCATCATCAGCCGGGCGACGGGTGAAGCAGTGGTCATGCTGGCCACACCCATTGACACCTTTGACGGCACCCCTGCGGCACTCATCGCCCGGATGGACGGTTCTCTGTTAAACCAGTTGACGGAAGGCATTCGTTTTGGTGACAGAGGGTATGCCTACCTGATGAACGCCGAAGGTGTTTTTATTGCCTACCACCTGAACCCGGATTTAGTGTTTCAGCAGACAAAAGCCTCTGATTTAGTTCTTGAAATGCCACACCTGGAAGGCTTTTCACAGTTCATTGAGCAGGCCCTCCTTGAAAAAGAAGGTATCGGCCATTACCAGGTGAATGAATCCACCATCCACATGGGGTATTCCCCAGTGAAAGGCACCGGCTGGACCCTTTTTGTAGGGGCTTCCGCAGATGAATTGTTTACCGGTATGCGGTCTTTTCAGGAACAATTCTACCAAACCATTGTGGTTGTGTTTTTCTTGGGAATCTTAGCCTCCCTGCTGATGGCCATTCATTTTACCAACCCCATCATTGAACTGGAACGCCTCTTTACCCGGGCAGCCAGCGGTGACCTGACAGTCAAGGCCAATTTAAAAAGCCGGGATGAAATTGGCAAGGCGGGCCACAGTTTCAACCTGATGATGGACCAGATCAGAAACCTGACCTATTACGACCCGGTGACCGACTTACCCAATCAACGGGTCTTCTTCAGTGATCTGCGCAAGGCCCCCACCACCTTTGATGAAAAAAACAATCAACAGGCCATGCTTCTTTTTGCTCCTGACCGTTTTCAGCGTATTAATGAGCGTTATGGCTACCAGGAAGGCAACCAGGTCTTTCGCATGATCGCCCGGCGCCTTGAAATCTATGCCGGTGATCACTGCCGCATTTATCGTGGCCAAAGTGACGAATTCATCCTTTTTTGTGAAAAGTATCAAACCCTTCAGCAGGCAAAAGAAACGGCTCTCTTATTGTTACAAAAAGTCCAGGAGCCTTATGACCTGCAGGATGAGAAAGTATCCCTCACTTTCAGTACCGGTATGGTCCTCTACCCCCTCCACGGTACTGGTGCAGAAGAGTTGTTGAAAAACGTCAGCTTTGCCAAAAACCAGGCAAAAGAAAAAGGACCCGGACATTTCCAGATGTTTGATGTGAGCATTCAACACCAGGTACTGGAATCTCGCCAGATTGAAACGGAAATGATTGCCGCCCTGGAAAACAAAAATTTCTTTCTTCAGTACCAGCCCATGGTCAACCTGAAGACCGGCAAGGTGGTTGCCGTGGAAGCCCTTCTTCGCTGGCAGCATGAGGAGAAAGGGTTAATTCCACCAGACACATTCATTCCCATCGCCGAACGCAGCGGGTTTATTAACCAAATCGGCAGATGGGTGCTGCTGGAAGCCTGCCAGCAACTGAAAGAGTGGCAGTCCATGGGATTTGACGAGGTGGTCATGGCGGTGAACATCTCTGCCAAACAGTTTGAATCACCCGAGTTTATGCCCTATGTGCGTCACACACTTATTCAGACAGGGGTAAACCCTTCACAGCTGGAACTGGAACTGACAGAAAGTGCGGTGATTCAGCAGGTGACGGAGAGCATAGAGCGTCTTGAAAAACTGCGCCAAATGGGACTGCGCATCTCCATTGATGATTTTGGTACCGGCTTTTCCTCCCTCAGTTATATTGTACGACTACCCATCGACACCCTGAAAATAGACCGTTCTTTCATCAATCACCTGGAGCACAGCCGACAGGCACAGGCCATCGTGTCCACCATCATCACCATGGGTCATTCACTAAACCTGACACTGGTGGCTGAGGGCATTGAAACAAAAGAACAGTTGGCCATCATACAGCGTGAAGCCTGCCAGCTTGGCCAGGGATACTACTTCAGCCAACCTGTATCCGACGGTCATATTGAACGGATTCTGCGGCAGGGTACCTTTAAGCCAAAATTGCCTTAATACCTGCTCTCCCAGTGACTGTACTTCGAAAAAAAACCACCTTCGGATGTCTTCCAAAGGTGGTTTTTTAACTTGCATGCTGGGTTTATGTCCGTTCACTGCTTACTTTTTCGGTTTTTTTACAGTGGTTTCTTTCATGATTGAGGGCTGCGTTGCTGGTTTTTTTTCAGATTTTTGCTTCTTTTTTGGTGGTTTATTTGGTGTCTTGTCTCCCATCATTAAACCTCCTTTTCAGGTGTTTTTGCCTGTATCTGTATCGTACCAGTAATTGATAAAAATCACAACAAAAACAGAATCAAAAAGCATCTGGCTGGGGAAATCCTGCGCTGTGGCACCAGATCCCTTGTTCAACGCAAAACCGGGTGGCTTAAGCCACCCGGTTTTTTATTAAAAAATATAGAGCTGTGCACCCCGCTCTGACGAAGCCTCACGGCCGGTTCCCCGGTCGCCGGCTCAGACCAGGCCAACCCGCAACACACGAAAGTGATCACTTACCGCTGCTTCCTTCCGGACCTGACGGGGTTCATGAGCTTCCGTTGCACGGGACCCGGTCCTCATCACCACGTGCCGGAGTCAGCACCACAAGGACAACGCCTCGACGGGGAATTCAATCCTGCTATAGCGGATTGCAGGTAACAGGGCACCGCTACCTCCCCATCTAGCACAGCAAATCTGATCATCAAAAAAACATAATGGCGGAGAGAGCGGGACTCGAACCCGCGGGGCCGTTAAGCCTTACACGCTTTCCAGGCGTGCCCCTTAGCCACTCGGACACCTCTCCGCGATGATTTGTGCCGCACTGTCTATTATAAAGAAAGATCATTGATTTTGCAAGTTGTTTTTATTTTTCCGATTTTTTGCTCCGCAACCGATGAAAAAACGCTTTCATCATGGCCCTGCAGTCCTCTTCCAATACGCCGGCTTCAATGATCACCTGGTGATTAAAGCGTGGATCCTGCAAAAAATGTAGCAATGACCCGCAGGCACCGGCTTTAGGGTCCCAGGCACCAAAAACAACCCGGTCAATGCGGGCCTGAAGAATGACCCCGGCACACATGGGGCAAGGCTCCACGGTGACATAAAGGGTGGTGTCCGTCAGGCGCCAGCCGCCGGCGGTGCGGCAAGCCTCTTCAATGGCAAGCAGTTCTGCATGGGCTGTGGCTGTTTGATTGGTTTCCCGCAGGTTGTGGGCTTGGGCAATCACTTCACCCCTGCGCACCACCAGGGCACCAATGGGCACCTCTCCCAATTGAAAAGCCTTTTGTGCCTCCTGGAGGGCCAAACGCATATAGCCTTCGTCTTCCCTCCGCTGTGCCTCTTCTATGGTTATCCCTTCAAGCTGGTTGCCATTATTTTCCATGACCCGCCTCCAGTTCTGCACTTTTTCCACTACCTGCCCTTCAAGTGTATCAAATCCCCCAGCTTTATGCCACTTTTTCACCAGGAAACCGACACACTGTCATTTTCATTTTTGACAAAGGATTGTTTTATTTATATCACAGGTGATATAATGAGTGAAGATATTGACTGAATATTTTGAAGAACAGGGGTGATAACTGCCAGCCATGCTGCCGTCACTCGTCCACGCTCCGAATTCCATCGGGACTGCTCAACAAAAGGGAGGATTGTCCATGAAGAAACGCATGACGCTGTTGATTGTTGTTCTTTTTGTATTGGGATCTTTTTCACCCACACTTGCCCAAGCCGCTTACACCGTTCAACCTGGAGATGTGTTGTGGAAAATTGCAGAGACCCATGAGATCACCTGGGAAACCCTGGCGGAATATAACCAGCTGCCCAACCCCCACCTGATCATGCCAGGTCAGCTACTGCAGATTCCCGGGTCTTCCATTGCACCCATACCGGAAACAACACCTGAACCCCAACCAGAACCCGTCGAAAGCAACGGTGTTGCCGCTGACACTGTCTGGATCAACGGGGACATTTACACCGCCGATGCCCAGGACACCTTTGCCGAAGCCGTTGCCATAAAGGACGGCCTGATTCTTTTCGTTGGCACTTCTGAAGAAGCCATGGTTTATGTAGGTGAGGAAACAAGAGTGCATGACCTGGAAGGCCAGTTAATGCTGCCAGGCATGACAGACTCTCACCTTCACGCCCCCGGCACCATCCTGTCCCAGCTATACCAGATAGACCTGAACGGCGTTCTCACAGAAAGCGCCACCATGGCTGCCATTGAAGAATACGTGGCTGCTCACCCTAACATGGAATTCTATTTTGGAGACGGTTTCTCCATCGGCGCCTTTTCCGGTGAAGAAGTGGCCAAAGGCCCCCGGAAGGAACGCCTGGACGCCATCACCGACAAACCCATGATCATCAGCTCCTATGACGGACATACCCGCTGGCTGAACAGTGCCGCCTTTGAGTACTATGGCATTACCGCCGACACCCCTTCTCCCGCTGGTGGCGTCATTGAAAAGACTGCTGATGGTCAGTTATGGGGTACCCTGAAGGAATTGGCCATTGACCTGGTACCTGCCCAGGAGTTTACAGAAGCCCAAATGCATGACGCTTATGTTGAATTCCAGGAATACATGCACAGCCTGGGTTACGTGGGCATCACCGACATGGGCTCCGGTATTCTGGCCGGCACTTCCGATGACCCCTTTGCCGCCATGGACAAAGACAACGAACTGAACCTGTACATCACAAAAAACACAGTCATGGATCCCAACATGCCCTTTGGTCCTCAGCTACGCCAGGCCATGGCCAACCGCAATGAATACACTTCACCTCAATACCGGTATAATAGTGTGAAATTCTTTGCCGACGGTGTGGTGGAAGGTGTAACCGCCTACCTGCTGGAACCATATGCACCGGAAGCGGAAGCTGATGATGATTTTGTCAGTCATCCCCTGTGGAGCCCGGAACAAATGACAGAAGCCTTTACCGCCGCCAACGCTGCCGGTTTCCAGATCCATGTCCATTCCATTGGTGATGCCTCCACACGCCAGGTACTGGACGCCTTTGAAGCAGCACTGGAGACCAATGGTGCCGGGGATTACCGCAACGTGATCACCCATTTGCAGCTGGTGGATCAGGAAGACATTGCACGGTTCGCTCCCCTGGGTGTTATCGCCAACCTGCAGCCATACTGGGCCTTTAAAGAACCTTACTGGTGGGAAGTGGTGGATGAACCACTGCTGGGTGCAGAACGGGCTGAAAAGGAATACCCCATGCAGTCCTTCATCAACGCTGGTGCCTTGCTGGTCAGCTCCTCTGACCACAGCGTGACCCCTTACCCCATCCCCTTCTGGGCCATTGAAGTGGGGGTCACCCGCAACCTTAACAACGCGGAGTTCTACGAAGTGGATGACATCACCGACATGGACGACCCCACCTGGCTGCTGGCAGCGGAAGAGCGGGTGTCCCTCACCGATATGGTGAAATCCTTTACCATCAACGGTGCCATCCAGAATTTCCGGGAGGAAACCACAGGCAGCATCGAAGTCGGTAAAAACGCTGATTTCATCATTGTGTCACAAAACATCTTTGACGTTAATCCTTTGGACATTGATGCCACAGAAGTGGTGACCACCATTTTCAATGGAAATGTGGTCTGGACAGCTGAATAAGCGACCCCCCTATTAAACCAACCCCCTGTCGTCACTTGCGACAGGGGGTTTTGTTTATCCCATGACTGTTTTCCAGCAGCGAATCACTTCCCTGGTGGCAGTTTCTGGCCCCAGACGGTGAAGTACTTCCTGCCAGCGTGCCGTATGTTCCAGGGTTTTCCCACCCAACATCCTTTCCATTCCCAGGAGGAAGGCTTTCCTGGTTACCTCATTGGGGACCAGTACCTGGGCAACTCCCATGTCCTCTCCATCGGCCCCAATATGAAACTGATCGCTGGAAAAGGGAAAGATGACCATGGGTTTTCCATGATACAGGCATTCTGTAAAGGTGTTGTTTCCACCATGATGAATCACCAGGTCCACCTGGGGATAGAGGGCCGCCTGTGGCACAAAGGCTTCCACCAGTACCTTCTCTTCCCTGAGATGTCTCAGGTCTTCCAGGTTTCCTCCGGCAGCCACCACCACACTGCTTTCCGGGTACGCGTCCCGGATCCATCTGACACACTTTTCAAGCAGATCTGACCGACGGGAGAGAAAGGTACCAAAAGAAAGAAGTATTCTGGGGGTTCCCTGACGAAAGGCACCCACTTTTTCCTCCCATTCCGGGGAAAGCTTTTTCGGTTCAAAACAATAACCTGCGTAAATTTCCTTACCTTTTATGTCAGCTCTTTGTGCTTTCACAGTGGGTGTTGGGGGATAATTGTACACCACTGCCAGGGGAGAGGTGAGGGAAAAAGCATTTTTCACCGGAGGTTGCCCGTAGCGTTGCAAGGTTTCATTGAAGAAGGTTGTGAACTCTTTTCGCACTTCTGTTGCCACCTTTTCCAGCCTTGCCAGTTTCCCCAGGTCCGGTTGGAAAGCTGCAGGCCATCGGAGAGGAACACCAAAAAGACCCTCCTCTGACGGGATACTGAAGGGGTGGGGCGGACAAAATGTGACAAAGGGAAGCGCCAGGCTGTGGAGGGCCAGGGTGGCGCCATAAGATAACTGATCCACCACCCACAGGTCTGGGTGATGTTTCTGGTCCAGGCTTCGGATTTGGTTCATCAGCCCTTCCGGATCTGACAGCATGTCTGCTTTACGGTGGCTGCTCTGCACCAGCAGGGTTTCTTCCGGTCCCTGGTGCGTCGCCTGAAAAAAGTCTTCCAGTCGTTGTTTTTCATCCTCTTCCTGCCTGGTTTTATCTGCAATCCCAGTGTTGGTGTTTCGGCTGATCGTCACTTTTTCATAGATCAGGGAGGCTGCTTCCACCTGCTGTTTAAATCCTTCTCCCGTTCCCACAATGGTCTTCCACCCTTCCTGGGAAAAACATTTCGCCAGGGTGATCATGGGGTTAACATGTGAATAAAAGGGAGGCACGAGAAACAGGATATTGGGAGAGGCTGGAGGTACAGCAACGGTACCGATTACTGCCTGATAAAACAGGGCAAAATCCGTGGCAATGCTCTCTATGTCAAACCTTGTTTCCACCGTTTCTTTTCCCCGTGCTGCGATGGCTAACCAGTCTTCCCGCTTTCGGTTGGATGTCACCAACATCTCCGACAATCCAGCCTGGAGGGTTTCAGGGTTTGCTGTTTCCAGAAGAAACCCATTGTGGCCTGAAGTCACATAGCTTCCCACACCTCCTGCACGAGGGCCCACTGTCACAAGACCGGCTGCCATGGCTTCGATGATGGACAGGCCGAACTCTTCCTTCACGCTGGGAGCAATGTAAAGGGGTGGACGATTTCCACGCCAATCTTCTGCCAGATTCCGCTGCAAACGGCGAAGGGGATTGTTGTCCATTCGTCCCACATGGCAAAACCCTCCTTTTAGGTGTGGATGCTTTTCCATGAATGCGTCTATCTGGTTGAGAAGAGTTCTTTCCTTGTCATCCGGCTTCTGGAGGTCTCCACCAATGAGCACCAGGTTATAGATTTGCCACAACTGGTTACGTGACCAGGCTTCCAAGAGTGTCATCTGACCTTTTACCGGGTCCAGTCTTCCCAGTGTTAACATCACAGGCAGTTGTTGCCGGTGAGGGGCCAGCCGGTACTTTCCATCCGGTGCCGAAAAAAGTGTCCATGGATCCACTCTTTCCTCCCTTTTCCCATTGTGCTTAAGGCGAATGCCTTCCGGGATCATTCTGAACATCACCGCTTTTTTGCCCCTGTTTTCTTTCAGCTGGGGAAAGTAAGCCGTCAGTTCAGGTTCCAGTTCAGGTGTTCCGATGCCCAATACACCGTCACATAACTGGAGGATATCATCAGCTGCCCGCACCTTGTTCAGCTGAATCATCATTTTTTCCACTGCTTCCATGGGTGGCTGAAGAGGGCTGTCAGTTGTTTGTGAAGAGACCTGGTTCGTCAATTTTATGTTGCGGTGGGGGTCCGGGGTCAATGTAAACACTGCTTTTCGACCCTTTTTTTTCGCCAGCAAAGCCGCTGCCAGTGACGCATTGTCTGCATAACGCATGTGATAAATGTCCGGTTCAATCCCCAGCAGGTGCATCATCCGTTCCAATGTGTGTCCAATATCATACTCCTTTTCCTGAAACAGTTCAGGGCTGCAGGTCTCATGAAAAAAAACAGGCACCCTCACCAGGGTATGCCCCGGAGACAGCCGTGTGGTCAGTGGGCTGGTGCCTGCTCTTTCATCACAGGGCATCATCATGAATGTGTATACGTGGTTTGTCCCCTGTTCCTCTGAAAGGGTATCCCCCAGGGTGCGGAGAAGGGTGGCAATGCCACCGCTGTTGGCTTTGCCCGGCAGCATCAAATCGCCGTAGAACATGAACTGAACAATGGTCATGTTTTTCTTTGAAAGAGGAAGAGCTGCAAGTGGCTGTTGTTGTGTGTTTTCTTCCGTAAGCCTTTGCCGGCAATGAGAAATGGTTAGCAAAAGGTACTGGGGAATCCAGTCTTCCACAGAAGCCAGGGTCTTCAGGTCTTTTTCCCAACCCAACAACAGGGCATAGGTGTGGGGATTTACCTGAACGCCACAGTAGTCCATCATGGCCTGTTGTAAGCGGGGGCTGCAGAAAGTAAAATGCGTTTCTTTCAGCCATTCCATCAGAAGACCCTGGTCGTGACGGTTTTCGCCGGCACATTGGAGCAGTGCCCGAAGTAAGGTTTCAGATGGAAAACAGCGG
>JAABSW010000033.1 GCA_011390155.1 Clostridiaceae bacterium | reverse complement strand
TTTTTTGTCGTCAAAATGATCCACCAGCCAGGCCATCACCTGGGTGGTCAGACCGGCATCTGCCACGATGACCTTGGCTTCTTCCAGCACACCCCTTCGTTGCTGCAGGTGTTCCACTTTCAGTTCATCAAGGATCCGCATATCAGACAATGCCAGGGCCATGTCTACGGATTCGTCCATGATGGCCATGTAAGTGGAGGAAGAGCTGTTGGGGACAAAAACACTGTGTTGCAGGTCAATGTTCATTTTTTGGCATTCTTCCCGGATCTGACGTCCAAAGGCATCATCACCCAATGCGCTGATCAGGGTGGTTTTCACCCCCAGCCTCACCAGGTTCTCTGATATGTTCCGGGAAACACCTCCTAAACAGGTTTCAATCACCCCCGGGTTAGAGTCTTTCAGAACCAACCCGGTTTCGGTAAAACCGTGGATGTCAACGTTGGCCGCACCCACAGCCACTACTGGATAAATCATACCGATTCCCCCTTCTGTTGATGGTAACCATCACTGGTATTAGGGTTTATACCCAACTTTTTACGTAACCTTTTAGAAACTCAACAAATTTGGTATCATGAAGGTAGACACACTGCACAAGGAGGGATGATTTGAAAGGAACCATTTTTAACATTCAACATTATGCACTTCACGACGGTCCCGGAATTCGGACCACTGTTTTTTTTAAGGGTTGTCCTCTACGTTGTTGGTGGTGTCATAATCCGGAGAGCCTCAACCGCCATAAACAGCTGGTTTATTGGCCTGAACGCTGCCTGGCCTGCGGCCGTTGCATCCCTCACTGTCCACAGGCAGCAGATCACCCTGTTAAGATGCCTGATAAAAACAGGACTGCCCCTGCGGCAGACCATTGCCTGCTTTGCGGCCTTTGCGCCCTGGCCTGTCCGGCCGAAGCCCTGGAAATGTCTGGCAAAGAAGTGACGGTGGAAGAAGTAATGGAACAGTTGGCCAAAGACACCCTGTTTTATGAAGAATCCGGCGGCGGCGTCACCTTTTCCGGAGGAGAACCCCTGCTGCAACCCGACTTTCTCCTGGCACTGTTAAAAGCTTCAAAGAAGGAGGGTTGGCACACCACCCTGGACACCTGCGGCCATGTACATCAGGAGGTGCTTCAAGCTGTGGCACCACTGGTTGATTTGATGCTTTATGACATAAAACACATGGACGAAAAACGACACCTTGAAATTACAGGCGTTTCCAACCAGTTGATCCTCAGCAACCTGGAATGGCTGGCCGATACCGGAAAAGACATCCGCATCCGTGTGCCGGTGATTCCCGGTGTCAACGATGACATTCCCCATTTACACGCACTGGGAGTCTATCTTCAGACCCATGGACTTACCAAAGTTCATTTGCTTCCCTATCACACCATTGGCACAGATAAATATGCCCGGCGGGGCATGGTCTATGGGCTGCCTCAGGTAAAACCGCCCACCGCTAAAAACATTGATGAAATTTCAAAGCTTTTGTCCGCCTACGGCCTGGACATTGTAAAAGGAGGTTAATCACCATGTCTGCAACCACACCCCCACGCACAGAACGGGTGGAACAACTGCGTCACCAGAGTGAACACGCTGTTCCCCATATTTCCATGGAACGTGCCGTGTTAATGACAGAGGCTTATGAAAAATACCAGGGACGGGTGTCCATCCCCATGCTGCGTGCCCTGTCCTTTGAACACCTGATGACCAACAAAACCATCTGCATCAATGATCATGAATTGATCGTTGGTGAACGGGGCCCTTCGCCCCAGGCGGCTCCCACCTACCCGGAACTGTGCTGTCATACCCTGGAAGACATGGAGGTGATGAACAACCGGGATAAAATCTCTTTTGCTGTCACAGCGGAGGATCAGGCAATACAGAAGGAAAGAATCATTCCCTACTGGCAGGGCAAGTCCATCCGGGATCTTCTTTTTGACCAGATGACCCAGGAATGGAAAGACTGCTACGACGCAGGGCTTTTTACTGAATTCATGGAACAGCGGGCCCCGGGGCACACCGTGGCCGACGATAAAATATACCGAAAAGGCATGCTGGGTTTCATCGACGACATTGGCCAGTCCCTTAGCCGCCTGGATTACATGAATGACCCGGAGGCCTATGACAAACAGGAAGAACTGAAAGCCATGGAAGTGACGGCCAGGGCCATGATCACCTTTGCCCGGCGGCATGCCACCAAGGCACTGGAACTGGCTGCGAGGGAAACAAATCCACAACGCAAGCAGGAGCTGGAGGTCATTGCAGACATCTGCCACCATGTGCCTGCCCATGCCCCCCGCACATTTCGGGAAGCCCTGCAGGCTTACTGGTTTGTTCACCTGGGGGTCATCACCGAACTAAACACCTGGGACGCTTTCTGCCCTGGCCGCCTGGACCAACACCTGATTTCTTTCTACCAGGAAGACCTGGCCCAGGGTCGAATGACGAAAGAAGACGCCCGTGAACTGCTGCAAGTTTTCTGGGTAAAATTCAACAACCAGCCTGCGCCCCCGAAAGTAGGCATCACCTTGCAGGAGAGCGGTACCTACACCGATTTTGCCAACATCAACATGGGGGGCTTGAAAGCCGACGGCTCCGATGGGGTTAATGAAGTGACCTACCTGTTGCTGGACACAGTGGACACCATGCGGCTGCTACAGCCCAGCTCCAACATCCAGGTGAGCAAAAAAAACCCGGACGCTTTTGTTTTAAAGGCGGCGGAGATCATCCGGAAAGGCTGGGGCCAGCCCTCCATTTTCAACACCGATGCGGTGATTGAAGAAATGCTGCGCCAGGGGAAAGACATTGAGGATGCCCGGTGCGGTGGCAACAGCGGCTGCGTGGAAACCGGCGCCTTTGGCAAGGAAGCCTTCATCCTCACAGGCTATTTCAACCTGAACAAAGTACTGGAAATCACCCTGAACAACGGCATGGACCCCCGCACAGGTAAACAACTGGGGCCTGAAACCGGTCATGGAAAAGATTTTATCTCCTTTGAAGACCTGTACGCCGCCTTTGAAACCCAGGTGAAACATTTCATTGATATCAAAATCCGGGGGAATCACTTGATTGAAAAACTCTATGCCACCTACATGCCGGCACCTTTCCTGTCCATCCTCATTGATGACTGCATCACCAGCGGCAAGGATTACAACGCCGGCGGAGCCCGTTACAACTCCAACTATGTGCAAGGGGTCGGCATTGGCAGCATCACTGACAGCCTGTCCGCCATAAAGCACCATGTGTTTGAAACAGGACAGATGTCAATGAGGGAACTGCTGTCGGCCATGGGGAATGATTTTGAAGGACAGGAGCCTCTGCGACAACTGCTATTGAACAAAACACCCCGGTACGGCAATGACGATGACGCCGCCGACACGATCATGCAGCGGGTCTTTAACAGTTTTTTCAACAGTGTCAACGGGCGGCCCACGGTCCGTGGCGGCACCTACCGCATCAACATGCTGCCCACCACCTGTCACGTGTATTTCGGTTCTGTCATCGGTGCCATGCCTGACGGCAGAAAGGCGGGTGTACCCTTGTCCGAAGGCATCTCGCCGGTACAGGGCACCGACAGGAAGGGACCCACGGCCGTGATTAAATCCGCCGCCAAAATGGACCACCTGCGCACTGGCGGCACTTTGCTGAATCAAAAATTTACCCCCCAGGTACTGGAAGGAGAACCAGGACTGAAGGCCCTCCTGCACTTGGTTCGCGCCTATTTCCGCCTGGACGGTCACCACATCCAGTTCAACGTGGCCGACGCCAACACCCTGCGGAAAGCCCAGGCCAAACCGGAGGCTTACAGGGACCTGATTGTAAGGGTGGCAGGTTACAGCGATTATTTCAATAACCTGAACAAAGCCCTGCAGGACGAAATCATTGCACGCACCGAGCACCAGGGATTCTAACAACCTTACAAAAAAACAACACAAGGCCCCTGCCAGTGATGAGTGACAACTTCCCTGAGCAGGGGTTATTTAATCCATTTAACCAAAATGTTATCGATTAATCGTTATATCCATTGGGTAACCTATTAATGTGGCACACTCATCGAAAGTAGTAAACACCATTCTTTCTAAACAAGTGATCCTGTTGATTGCTCTGTTTACACGTACATTTAAAAGTGGGAATTGGCAAAGGGTACACTCTCACTGGAATAATTTGTGAAAGGAGGCTAATAAATGTCAGTTGTTAAAGTAATTGAACTCATCGCCAAGTCACCTGAAAGCTGGGAGGCAGCAACACAGAAAGCCATCGATGAGGCAGCCAAATCAGTGAAAAACATTGAGTCCGTTTACGTGAAAGAGTTTAAAGCGAGTGTGAAAAATAACAAGATCGCTGAATACGTCGTCATTGTCAAAGTTTCCTTCATCGTTGACTAGCCGACTATGATCCCTTGAATTCAAAACCCCTTGGTCGTAGACTTATGCATTTAAGTCTGTGACTACAAGGGGTTTTCTTCGCTTTTTTATATAACTGTTTATTCCTGCTGCTGTTTCTGACGATGTTGTTGCCGCTGGGTCAGGAACACAGCGCGAATACGGATGAAGATCACCAGCGTGAAGATAACGATCATAAAGCCACTGAGAATGACCCCCAGGGTCAGGCCTTCTTCGTCTTCTTCCTCTTCAGCGGTCTGGGTTTCCAGTTCTGAAGCTTCTGCTTCACCGACCCAGGGCGTCAGGCTGTCTGTCAGGTCCACATCTTCCAGAAGGTTTCTCTGTGCAAAAACCTGGTCTCCGTCAAAATAGTAATCTGTTGCCTTTCCGCCAGTGTTCACAAAGTATTGTAAGGCCTTTAAGTCAGACGGAGCTGGTCCTGCTGCAGGTTCATAGTAAAGGGTGAGGGAACGCATATGCCCATGGTCTGATCGAACCATGAACCAGGCCTGCTCATAATGGTCTCCCTTTTCATTCAGGGACATCACCACGTAGTCACCCAGGCTGGGCGACCCATTTTCTTCCGTAAAACCGAAATAGGTGAAATCGTCCTTCACCTGAATGGTGTTACCTGTGTCCTTACCCTGAAGCAAACGAATGACCCGCAGCTCCAGCAAATCATCCTGGCGGTTCTCAATCTGCCCCAAAACAATGGCATCCTGTTCGCCGTGAAGCATACGGTGCAGGGCATCAGCTGCCAGAACAGGCTGCCAAAGCATCATGGCAACCAGTAAAACACTCACCAAAATTCCAACGTTTCTTTTCCTTTTACTTATCATTGTTCTCTCCACTGGTCACCTCCAAAAATCTTCCTGTCATCAGGATATTTACCGTCCACGCAGCACTTTTCCCAGAGCTTTCACGTCTTCGTTAAGATAGGTATGCCGCACCCCTTTCACATCAAACCGCAGTACTTTGAAGGCCAATTGTACCATGGGACCCGTCAGAAAAGCAGTGATGACAGTACCCACACCGGCGGTACCTCCCAGCAGCCAGCCCAACAACAGGGCTCCGCCTTCCAGAACTCCTCGCACCAGGCTCACAGACCTGCCTGTCTTTTTCAGCAGGGCTACCATGAGCCCATCCCGGGGGCCGCAACCCATACCGGCACCAATGTAGAGGAAGCTGGCAACGCCAATGACAAACAAACCGATGACCATTTGGAGCACCCCTGCCCAGAAGACCTGCATTTGTGGAATCAGGTTATTCAACATGAGAAAATCGATGAACAATCCGATGAGCACCATGTTTCCCAGGGTTCCTATCCCTATCTTTTCTCCCAGAAAATAATCCACTGCCACCACCGCAGCGCCTACCATGATGCTGGCCTGGCCCATGGTGATGCCCAGCACATTGGACAATCCCTGGTGAAACACATCCCAGGGCGCCAGACCGATGTTGGCATTGATGGTCATGACAATACCCACGGCGAAAAAGAACAATCCTGCCACCATTCGAATCAGCCGAATGGGGAATTTAGTTTGGTGCATTTCATCGTCTCCCTATTTTTCATTTTCCAATAAAAAATGTGTTCCCTGTTCTGATGTCATGGGTCGGGCAAACCAGTAGCCCTGCAGTTTGTCACACCCTTTATGCTGTAATTCTATCATATGTTCTTCTGTTTCCACACCTTCTGCGATGGTATTCACCTTCATCCCCTTTGCCATGGTAATAATGGTGTCCACAATGGTGTCTGACAACGGGTCACTGTTCATATGGCTGATAAAAGACCTGTCAATTTTAAGGGTGTCGATGGGAAACTGAGCAAAATAAGCCAGCGAGGAATACCCTGTGCCAAAATCATCAATGGCAAGCCGTACGCCCATTGTTTTTAACTGTTTCATTTTATTCATTTTATCTTGCACGCCCATCATGGCAATGCGCTCGGTTATTTCCAACTCCAGCGAGTGGGCAGGTAATCCGGTTTCCTTCAGAATCCACCCCACCGTCTCGATAAAAGAAGGTTGCTCGAATTGAAGGGCTGAAACGTTCACCGCCATCACAAGTTGGTCGTAGCCCAGTTTATGCCAATGTTTTGCCTGTTTGCAGGCTTCCTGCATCACCCAGCGACCGATCTCCACAATCTGGCCGCTCTCTTCAGCCAGTTGAATCACCCGGTTAATTGGCACTTGTTGATGCCGGGGATGCTGCCATCGAAGCAACGCTTCAAATCCGGTGATGGCCCTGGTTCTCAGGTCGAGCACTGGTTGATATGCCAGTGATAGTTCTTTTTTCTCCAACGCATGCAGCAACTCTGCCTCGATGTCCTGTTCCTCAATCAATGCGGCTTCCAGGCTTTCATCAAAATATTGAACTTTGTTGCCACCTTTTTTCTTTACGAAAAGCTTAGCCATTGTTGCCCGGTTCATTACTTCATCCACACTGCGGCCATCCTGGAAAAGGCATGTACCCATGCTTGTGCGTAACAGGTATTCATTTTCGTTGAGCTTAAGTGTGGTACTGCACTGCTCCCATAATTCTCTGGCCCGCCGTTCAAAAGCGCCTTGGTCGACTGCGCCCAGCAAAACCGCGAACTCATCGCCAAAATGCCTGGCGGCACATTCATCAGGCTGGAGATATTCCTGGATGCGGGCTGCCAGGGTCAGGAGCACTTCATTTCCCAGTTCATACCCACTGAGGCTGTTGATGCGTTTGAAATCATCCACTGAGACAATGGCCAGACCGGTCACAGGCTTTTTCTCTTCCAATTGTTGCCGTTTATAGGGTAAATTCAGCAAAAAACCGTGGTAGTTGTTTAAATCTGTCAGAGGGTCCTGGTATGTCAGCTGGCGAATTTTAACCAACATCCGGTTGAAGCTCACGGCTGCTTCTCCTACTTCATTGGGAATTGTTTCGTCGGCACGTACATTCAGGTTGCCATTGGCAGCTATCTCAAATGCCTTCTTCATGTTTAAAATCGGCCTGGACAATGTATTTGAATAAGCCAGGGTAAACACCAGCACCAAGACCAGGCCCAGGCCGATGGCTGTCAAAACGGCTTTTGACACTGCTTTGATGTCCCGGTACATTTCTTCTTCAGAAATGGCTATGACAAAAGTCCATCCTGGCGTGTGGGAAATGCTGCGGTAAAGTGACACCATGGGTGTCCCCTGATCACTGTATTGAAGAAAGCCATCCTGATTTTTCTGAATGGTTTGCCAGGCTTCCTCCCTTTCGTCAAAAACATCACCGGCTTGGCGGTGCAAAGGAAAAGCTGCGTCGGGGTGTGCCACCACGGTACCATGCTGGTCCATGATCCAGCTGTAACCCGTTTCTCCCACGTCCACACTTCTGACAACCTCATTGAGAAATTCAATTTCCAAAACGGCATTAATGAGGCCCACCAGCTGGCCATCCCTGGTGACTGCCTTGGACACGATGGTAATGGGTTTGCCATTGTCCACATAGGGGCTGTAAAAAGGTGAGGAGATCCACAGATCTTCCCCTTCCAGAAAGATTTTTTCAAATTGTTCCTGCCGAGAGGCATCAATCTCCAGCCCCCGGCTGCTTATGCCCCTGCCATCAGGCCAAATCACGGTTAAATTTCGTTCTTTTTCCGCTAATACCACCTGGGGCAAAAAGGTTTTAATAGCCTCTTCGTCCATGGACTGTATAACCTCTGTCTGGGCCAGCATCTGCACCTGGTCTACATAGGATTTAAAACGTTCACCCACTTCATCAGCCCGTGCACTGGCCGTTTCCCCGTAAAGTGACTCGATGACCTCCGGCAAACGGTCCAAACGATTTTGGGTATAATACCCTAACCCCGAAAAGAGGATGACGGCGCCCAGTAACAGCCACATCATCATTTGTGTTTTGATTGATTTCATACATCTCATCCCTGTCCTGCATTCCTTTTATATCAACTGGTTTTAAGCTCGAACTTTATTATACCACAGGCCAGCGGATTCTTGTCATGAGTAAAAGCCCCGAAACATCGGGGCTTCCCTTCCAGAACAAAAGAATTGACCTTGCTGCCTCTTATTTTTTAAGAGGGTACGCTTTGTGGGTGGCTTTCAACGCTTCTTCAATGGCTCCCAGGGCATTTTTCAAATCTTCATCTGTATGTCGGTGACAAATGTACCCGTGGTGGTAGGGCTGGATGAACAACCCTCGGCGAATGGTTTCTGTGTAGAAGAAAGTGCGCCGCTGCTTGTACTGATCATCTGCTTTTTCAAAGGTGATGAAAGGCATGGGGGGAATTCCTGAGGTAGACGCCGGCACCTGGGATTCTTCCACCAGACGTGTCATCTCATTCATAAAGGTGGTGCCCCGTTCCCAGACAGCGTCCATGACATTCTCGCGCTGGAGGATATCGATGCACTTCATGGAAGCGACCATTTCCAGACTGTTGGGGAAGAAAGTGGAACTGACAAAAGCCTGTTTTTCAAGCACTTTCATGAATTCGGTTTTCCCAACGCAGGCACTGATGGGGTAGCCGTTGGCCATGGCTTTACCAAACACAGAGATGTCCGGCGTCACGTTATACCTCTCCTGGGCACCTCCCAGTGCCACTCTGAACCCGGTGCGGATTTCGTCAAAGATCAAAATCGTTTCGTATTTGTCCGCCAGTTCCCGCACACCTTTCAAATAACCTTCAGGAGGCGCCACGACAGGCGCTGCCAGGGGATGGCCCACGGGGGTAATGATGATACAGGCAGCGTCATCACCGTGCTCTTTTAATGTGGCTTCCAAGGCGTCCAGGTCACCGTAGGGAAACTCCACTGTCAGATCCAGAATGGCTTGGGGCACACCGCCGTGTACTTCCACACACCAGTCATGCCAGCCATGGTAACCACAGCGAAGGATTTTATTCTTGCCGTTGTAGGCCCTGGCGATGCGTACAGCGATGGAGGTGACATCAGAGCCTGTCTTTGCCAGTACAACCATTTCTGCTGAAGGGATCAAGTCTATGAGGCGTTGGGATAGTGTATTCTGAACTTCCTGGACAAGGGAGAAGCAAAACCCCTTTTCCAGCTGTTCCTTGACGGCGTCATTGATCTCAGGTTCATTGTAGCCCAGGATTATGGGTCCATAGGCACAGAGCATGTCGATGTAATCATTGCCGTCCACGTCCACAATATGGCCGCCATACCCACGTTCAATGAAGATGGGGTATTCCCCCTCCACAAAGTTGTACGGTCGGCGAATGCCCATGAGACCTCCCGGGGAAAGCTTTTTTGCCTCCTCATACATCTCCATCGAACGATCCAGTTTTAATTTTGGTACCGTGTTCATCATCTCATATTCCCCTTTCCAGTTTTCCCTATGGTCTTTTCATCGGTCCTTTAATGTAAAAGAGCGCCACAATGCATCGATGTTGTCGTTGCACAATAGCGCTCCATATCATAACCATGACATGACAACAGTGCGAGCCTGTCCCTCACTGTCAGGAATACCTGGATTTGTCACAGTATTCCTTCGGCAGCTGCAGCCTTGGCAAAAGGCATTGAAGACACCCCTTCTTGGCATCCTTTTGTTACCCTGCAACCGCTCCTCTATTTTTCAGGATGAAATTAGCCACTCCAATTCACTTTTATTATAGGGCAGCCTTCCACCACTGTCAACAAGTCTTCAGGAGGTTTTATGGGCTTTGCGCTGGTTATTTCATAAAAAACCTGGGTAATAAACAAATATCTTATGATCGACATCAAATGTCCAATGTACTTACTTCTGGAGGGATTATTATGTTAAAATTCATTTTTATTATTCTTTTTGTGCTCTGGTTGCTTGGCATGGTTTCCAGTAATACCATGGGCGGTTTTATCCATATCCTGCTGGTATTGGCCATCGGGTTATTTTTAATCCGCATAATTCAAGGGAAAAGTCCTTTTAAGTAGGGATCTTAGCCTGTCTTAGGAAGCAATCCACCAGGTGATCATTCACCAACCCAATGGCCTGCATATGTGCATAAATGATGGTGGGTCCCACAAAACTCATGCCCCGTTTTTTCAAATCCCTGGAAATCTTTTGAGACAGTTCTGTCTGGGCAGGGATTTCCTCCAGGGTTTTGAAATGGTTAATAATGGGCTGATGGTTCACGAACCCCCACAAATAATGGTCAAAGGAACCAAACTCCTTCTGAATCGCCAGGAATACCCTGGCGTTTTTGATGGCCGATCTTATTTTTAACCGGTTCCGGATGATCCCCGTGTTCTGCAGCAATGCCTGCACCTTGTCTTCCTCATATTCTGCCACCTTTTCAGGCCCAAAGTTGTCAAAGGCTTTTCGGTAGCCTTCCCGGCGGTTCAGAATGGTGGCCCAGGAAAGACCTGCCTGAGCACCTTCCAGCACCAGCATCTCAAAGTGCTTTCGTTCATCATGCACCGGCACCCCCCATTCTTCATCGTGGTAGGCAACGTACAGGGGGTTATTCAAGTCCACCCATCCACACCGGTTCACTGCTTTCTTCTGGTTTGTCATGAGAACGCTCCTTTATTTCGCCCTAATCACTTCCACGTCATACCCGTCCGGGTCTGTGACAAAATAGTAGCGGGGTGGGCTGCCAGGGAGTCCCATCAGCTTTGTTACCTTGTACCCCATGGCTTCGTGACTCTCCCGTGAAGCTTCCAGGTCTTCCACTGTTACTGCCAGGTGGCTGTAGCCATTACCAATTTCGTAGGGGGTTTCCTGATCATAGTTATAGGTGAGTTCCACTTCAAAGGTTCCCGCCTGATCTGTGAGGTAAACCAAATCAAATTTTTCATCGGGAAAATTCTTCCGTCGGGTGATGTTCATCCCCATTGCTTCCTGGTAAAAAGCCAGGGAAGCTTCCAAATCTTTCACCCGAATACACATGTGCACAATTTTATAGTTCATGTCTTCACACCTTCCTATTTATCATAGATTCCTCTTTCCCTTACTTTATCACAAATCTTATCCCCTGACGACCATCCCTAAGCCTGCACTTAGGCTAGAAATTCAGCATAACAGACTATCCATGCAAAGAAAAACACACCTGCCAATTTTCATTCAACAAGTGTGTTTTGTGTGTGATCGAATCGTATGTCTTGTCAGGTAATGCCTTTTTATTGCCACAGATCCATCGACCCAACTTCTCCCAGCTTCTGTTCACGCTGGCTCTTGATCTTTTCTTCCTCCGGATCATCCATCAGCAGCTGTTCCAGGTTCAGTGTCTCGTTAACAAAATGCACCAGGGTATCCCGCCGCTCTTTAGATCCCAATAAAAGAGAAAGGGTTAAGAGAATTACTAATCCGGCTGTGGCGACCGGATGGTGCATAAAACTTTGTTGTAAAAATCCTTTTACCACGGCGGTCAGGATCAACAGACCAAGCAGGCCCATGATTATCTGTAAAAACAGTTTAAAGGTTGTCATCAATGATTTTTTGTTCATGTTATCATCTCCAATTTCATCAAAAAAGACACCCCATACGAATGAGATGTCTCGAATATATTCCATCTAATTGCAATCGTACCGTTGGTTACGCAGCGAACATCCTGCAGGCGTCCACCATTACGTGGATCACACTCTTCAGGAGCCCGAGAGAGATTGTTGTCAGTCGAGACGCCGCGATTTGCCCTGATTCAGTTTTCATTACCCATACACCCATTGTGACTGCCACCACACTGGCTGTGGCTGCAAATGCCAAGGCCATTTTCATCATTCGATTCATCATTTCGCGACACCTCCTTTCTCTTCTACTCCATAAGCGATTCGATCACGTGATTATTCTATCAAATCAAACCTAAACAATTTCTAAACAAATTGATCTTTTTTATGATTTTTTATATTTTTTTAGTAAGCAAGTTCCTCTTCATGCAATTCACCATTTTTCAATGTGTCATACAGCTGGGCATAAGTGGCCTCGTAATAAGGATGTACGAAAAAGATGCCGATCCCCAACAAAAGAGCTCCCAGGATATACCAGCCCAGGAAAGACAGGTCCAACACAAACATGTTCATCTTTTCTCCCTTGGTCATGTCCATGCTTCTTCTGATGGCCTCGTCTGCTTCCAGGTCCGGTTCTTCTGCCAGTATGTAGGGCACCATCCGGTAGGCATAGCTCTTGACAATGCCGGGAATAACCAGCAGCAGCGTCCAGAGAAAGGTGTACAGTCCCCTCATAAACATGGTTTTCACGACCTTCAGGTATGCAGAAGACTTAAACACCCAGGCCAGGTGCACAGGATCTGCGTCACCATCAACGCCTTTCAGGAAATAGGTTCTTCCCCCAACGCTCAGGGGCGCTCCGATGAAAATTCGAAAACTTAACACGACCAGCAGTGCGGCCAAGGCCATGCCAATGCTGAAAAAGATAACCCTTGGCAGTCCAATCCATTCCATCCACCAAGCTGAAACACTTGAGTAACCTCCAAAAAAGACATCACCCATGTTCAACTGAATGCCCGGCTGCTGTCCTCCGCTGACCCGGCTACTGGTACTTCCACCCGCAAAAAGATTGTCATTGCCTCCCACCAGAAAAATTACCAGTGCAATCATAAAGGATTTCCAGTAATTTTTTCGTAAAAAATCCTTTGCCCTACTTTTTAATTCGCCTCTTGTCCACATCGTTAACCCTCCATTTGTATATTCAACCTGCTCGTGATCAACAGAAATCCATTCCATTGTCTGATGTTTTCATACATCTAATAAGACGGAGGTCATCCTAAAAAGTCTGCAGAATCTGGAAACCTGGAGAATTTCTTTTTGTATAAAAAAAAGGGGCTGACATTGTCTGAAAATTCCTGCTATAATTGGACTAACACCTGTGAAACAATGCAGGTATGAAGGAGGTTTTTATATGAACAAACTCATTCCAACCATTGGTATTATCGGCGGCACTCATTTCGATGCCCAACTGGGAGTGGATCTTTTTAGGCAGCAGGGGATTGAAAGCATTGGGGCAGGCATTTCGGAAACACCGGAAGAAGCCACTGCCCTTCAGATTCTATCACCCTTAAAACTCCACCGGTTGGTGATTAACCAAATGTTACAGTTTAAGGAAAACTATGGCATTCATACCGTGTGTATCTATTGCAATTCCATGAGCACCGCCATTCACCCAAAAGAAGCGGCCATGGAAACTGGCATGAAGGTGATCACGCCCCTTGATGTCTACCGACAGATCGCTGAACAGTACCGTACCATCGGCCTCATGGCAGCCAACTGTCAGTCACTGGGAGGCATTGAGAAAGTGATTCAGGAGCAGAATCATGCGGCACAGGTTGTTGGCGCTGCCATGTTGCAAATTGCTGTGGAAATTGAGAAAGGAACGGACCCACGGTTTATCATGAAATCTTTGGGACTACTTCACTTAATCCGCTTTTTTGAAGGAGCAGAGGTGGACGTACTGATCCTTGGTTGCACTCATTTTCCTGCACTGGAGTCTACCTTAACCGGACTCACCTCCCTGCCCATTGTAAACCCGGGCAAAGAAATGGTGCGCCTGTGCCAATTAGACCATGCATAAACAGGATTCTTAGCTTCTGGTGAAATTTAGCGCCATCAGGAGTCCAGCTTTTTTAACAATGCCGTCAGTTCTTCTGGCGGTATTGTTCTTTTTTGCAGCATTTACTACTCTAGAAACTTCGCATAAACAATATTGTTGACAAACAGATGCATCTGTTCTATTATATGTATAACAAGTACACCACGTAGGCAAAAGGTGTCGATTGAGTTTTATAGAAAGGTGGTTGTTTATGTTTCTCTCCATTGCCTTTGAATCTGATATTCCTTTGTACCAGCAGATCAAAAACCAGATCATCACCGGCATCGCCCAGGGAAAATTGAAACCTGGAGAATCATTGCCTTCTGTCAGGCAGCTGGCGGCTGATATTGGCATTAATTTTCACACAGTCAACAAAGTGTACCAACAATTGAAACAGGAAAGCTGGGTGGTCATTCACCGTAAAAGCGGCGTGATCATTAACCCAGACCTGAACCTCCAGGCAAATGAACCTTACCGGGAATCCCTGAAAGACACACTGGAAGTCCTCTTTGCTGAGGCATACCTGCGGGGAGTTACCCTGGAGGAAAGCCAGCAGCTGCTTAAAACCATCTACCAGTCTTATGTGCAGGAGGTGTCCAAATAATGATACAGTCCCCTATCCTCATTCAACTGATGATTGTTGTCATTCCTTTATACGTCTTAGGAATGCTTTTGCCTGAATTCACCCGAAGCACCCTGTTTTTCGGTGTAACACTTCCCCATGAAATACATCGGCAACCGGAGCTGCTTCAGGAGAAAAAACAATACAGATTCCGTTTCACCCTCCTCTTCACTTTGGGCTGGCTCTTAATGATGGCCGCTTCCCGGGTAACGGACAGCTTCGATGTACTCTATGGCGGCGGTGTGATCATCACCATTTTCATGCTGAGTGGTAATTATGTGGTGACTCACAACCGGGTCAAGGCTCTGAAGGCACAACACCAATGGACAAAAAACCTGAAGCAGCGAGTGGTGGTGGACACCAGCCAGGAAAACCGCTCTCATTATCTGTCTTATGCCTGGTTTGTTTTACCTGGGGTTGTCACGCTGATCACCTGGCTCATGAGTGTGTCGGCATACCCGCAGTTACCTGCTTTACTACCCAGGCAAACTGATTTTGGCGGTCAAGTGACGCAGTGGGCAGTCAAAGGCTTCGGCTCCGCTTTCGCCCTGCCAATGACACAACTGGGTATGCTGGCACTGTTTTTCTTCATCATGGTGGTCATACGAAAAGCCCGGAAGGTGATTGACCCTTCCCGGCCTGAGGTTTCTGTTCGACAGCACCAGGCTGCCAATCGGCGCTGGAGCCTTTATATCCTGGGAACTGCCACCTGGATGGTTGTTTATTTTGCCATTTTGCAGGCACAGCTGCTACAGCTCATTACTATGTCGGTAACAGCTCATTATGTGGTGCATGGTTTATCCTTCGCCGTACCCCTGCTGGGCATCTTCGTGGTGGCCTGGTTCACCGGACAATCGGCAGGCCGGGTCAAAGTGGAGACTTCTGAAAACACCGACGCCAGCCTGTTACCTGTGGACGACGACCAATACTGGAAGTGGGGCCTGTTTTACTATAATCCCAGTGACCCGGCCATCTGGATTGAAAAACGTTTCGGCATCGGGTGGACACTGAACTTTGCCAATCCACTGGCAGTGGGGGTTTTCGCGGTATTGCTTTTAGTTATTGCTGCAGGTATTCTTTTTGATTTATAACCCGCAAGCACGCAAGTGAATTAATGAACCCGGTTTACGTATACCCTTAATGAAACAAGTGGAGGAATGAACATGAGTAAAAAAGCAATATCCTTTGTTGGTTGGACCTTTGCCGTCAGTTATCTCTATGCGGCTCTCTTCTATTTCGGACTTCAGGTCCGAAGCGGTACCGGCTATCTGGCCATGGCCGTTGGGTATATGTGGATTCCCGGCATCGTGGCCATTGTTCACTGGCGGCGGGACAAGATTAGTTTTCGGGACTGGAAGCTGCTGGTGAAGCCCAACCGTTGGTTTTTTGTTGCCTGGCTGGTTTTCCTGCTACTGCAGTTTGTCAGTATCCCTGTGACCATGCTGTGGCCCGGCACCTCTTTTTCTTTTTACATGACGGATTTTTTCGCCCAATATGAGTCTTTACTGCCCCCGGAAGAGCTGGAAACCATGCGGCAGCAGGTCACCAGTAATCCCTGGCTTCCCCTTCTTATGATGGTGGTGCAGTCGCTGGTT
>JAABSW010000032.1 GCA_011390155.1 Clostridiaceae bacterium | reverse complement strand
GTTTTTGACATCCCTATTCAAATGTTAATTTATCATTGGTATAAAATTAATCCATCACCCAAAGTGGTAGAGAAGTGGTAGAGGCAATAAAAAATCGACTACTATTTTGTAGTCGATGTTAGAATTTCATGTATTTAAACTCAAATATATTATATGAGTTTCAAATCTTTCGCGGCTGCCACTGCCTGGGATTTGTTGCACACCTGTAGCTTTCCGTATATATTTCTGGTATGCACTTTTACCGTCGACACACTGACCCCCAGTTGTTGAGCCACTTCTTTTTGTGTCATCTCATGGGATAGACAGCGAAGCACCTGTAATTCTCTCTCTGTTAATGATTCAACCAGTGCATGATTTCCAGTACCTTGTTTGTTGAGTTCATCTTTTAATAACTGACGACAGTGGATTGTTGTTTTCTTGATCAAATTATCCAGGTACGCCATTTCCCATCTGTCGTACTGATGTTTTTGTTTTATCTTTCGTTTATATTGTTTCATAATCGGCAACAACAAATCACCATCATCAATGAAAATTCTTAAATACCCCTGCTGGTAGCCAATGTCCATGGCTTCTTCAAAACAATGCATGGCCGCAGATGAATCATTCATCAAGTAGTTGCAAATCGATTTCAAAATTTGAATTTCAACTAGATTGACTAAACGGTTTTCCCGTTTAACAAACTCCATCAGTTGGACAAGTTCAAGGCTGGCCTGTTCTGCCCGTTTTTGCTGTAATAAGATACGACACCTCACCAACTTCTCAAAGAGATTATTCATGGATACCGGTTCACAAAGCGCAAGACCTTTATGTTGCATCCATCCATTCGCACCATCAATATTCCCTATGCGAATATCAATTAGTGCTACCAATGATTCTATGTGTTGAGCCCGTAAACGTTGTGAATCCTTTTTTAATTGCTCCATGGCATGGCTTGCGTTGATTTTTGCTTCCCGGACATTACCAGTTGCAATCAATATTTTTGACAATAGGTTTATCCCTGGTACATAAATACCCCAGGCTTGGTTTTCCGATGATTTTTGCAGTCCCTGCATCAACAGAGGGGCGGCTTGGTCCAACTCATTTTTCTCATAGTGGATTTCTGCCTGAAGAACCTCAAACCCACCATAACTCTCCTGGTTAAACCACTTCATTGAAAGCAGGGACCATCTAGGGTTATCTTCTATTAATTTGAGGTTACCTCCAAGACCCAACCAACTTCTCAGGAGGGATGGCTCTGTTTCTCTTCGGGCCAACAGTTTAACCACTGAAGTGATAACATAACTATCAGTAATGTTATGGTCCAGTTCTTCCATATGTCCCAAGGCCTTCTGAAACCTGCCTGAATAAATGGCGACAATCATTTTAAATGCGACCAATGAATTTTCTGTCATCACATCCTTTGATGATGTTGAATTTTTTCCCTGTGCATCAAGTATGCACTCGACTTTTTTGATGATAGGTTCCACTGACTTATTGTCCTGCTCTAGTAAAGATATACATCCTTGCACCAAGAACAATTGGGGATTATCTAACAGGATTCGTTCCGGGAGTTGTATAATCCACTTTCTCAATGTGGATACCTGTTTGGACTCATTCAGCATATCTGGGGCCGCTTCGTCAATCAAATCTGCCGCTTTCTGATACCATCTTCCCTTCAAATAATAATGTATAGCTTCATGGAGAATTTTGTTTGCAGCATAAAAGTCACCAGCTTTTTTATACAGAACTTTAACCTGGTCTTTTTTTGTAGTAAATAACCGATAGCGGAGAAAATATGTTAAAAGTTTTTGGTACCTGTACCAACCCTTGGATTGGTTAAGGCAGATCACCAATGAGTGGTCTTCTGATAGTTTCGTCAGTATTTCACCACTATCCCTTCTGCCTGTCATCTCATTGCAAATAGGGACAGTCATTCTATCAAGAATAGATGTTTTCAATAAAAAGTCCTGTGTTTCTTTATCCCATTTTAAAAACACCTCGTCAGCCAAATAGGTGAATAGTAACTGGTTTCCACCACGAAACACATTTACTAAACCTTGGGGTTGATATTTCTGTGCATAACGCACCGCCAGCACCATGCCCATAATCCAGCCTTCAGTTTTTGACTCAAGCAGGTTAAGCAACTGATGATTTGATTCCAAGTGGTTTAGAACTAAAAACTCTCTTATCTCCTCACGCTCAAACCGCAGTAATTCAACCCTAACATGACTCATTTTTCCGTTAACCTTCACAGACCGGACCCAATCAACCGGATCTTTTCGTCCCAGAAGTATTAACCTGATATTTGACTGTGGTAATTTATCTATCATGTCAATAAGAATTCCCCGTACAAGCTGTGCTTTGATAGTATGTATATCGTCTAAGACGATGGCAATGGGATTGCTACCATTTCCTAACTCATTTAAAAAAGCGTCCAATAAATTTTCAGGATTTTGCTGAGAATTACCACGCATCAGATGAGTGAATTTACCTTCTAATCCTGGAATAGTTTTGGAAACAGAGGTCATCAAATACGTCCAGAAGAGTTGCGGGTCATTATCTGCACGATCCAGTGTAAACCAAGCCGCAGGTATCTTTGTTTTGTGAACCCACTCAGCAATGGCCATGGTTTTTCCATACCCTGCTGGTGCTGAAACAAATGTGATGCCTGGCTGGATGATTCGACATAATTCACTCATTAACCTGGGACGGCTTACAAAACCTTCGTGCCAGGCAGGTAGTTCCAACTTTGTTAACAGTAGTTCCTGGTGCATTGGTTGCTGCAGCAAGGTAATATACATCTGATTCTTTTCCATACCAATCACCTCAGATCATCATGCACATGAGTACCCAAGGCGTTCTTTTCTCTTTCTCTATAAGGTATGTATACCCTACATTATATTTTTACACATCATTCGTTAAAAAAACAACCCCCTTCACATAAGGGAGTTGTCTTTGTCAATTATAATTTAGAGACTTGCATTAGCCGCTTTTTGTATGGCTTTCTGATGATCTGAGTCAATGCTGTTACTGCCATGGGTTTTACTTTTTAAGAAATGGATGTCAAAGTGTCCGTCCATCCCGTTACCTTTGATTTCATCCAGGTTCATGCCTCTTCCAAAACCACCGCTGCGGTTGCTGACGGTTTGCAGTGCCGGCAGTTGATCCAGGCCTGCATGGGGTCTGGCTGTCATGGAGGCAGCCAACCGAACGCCGTGAACCTCAACAATGATGGGTCTTCTCACCCAGTTCCATTCGCCACCAGCGATCTGTTTCAAAATCTCTGTATCTTCCTTACTGCTGGTCTCCATATCTGCATGGTTTGTACCATAGGTGCGTTGCGCCTGAAAAACAAGTCCTGTTGCAACATCGACAATGGTGGCCACTTGACCCCTTGCATAAAAATGCTCAATATCGCCAAACCAGGGGCGTAGTTGGATTTCTCCCTTGCTGGGGGTTCGTGTGGTGTTCCCTCTGGTAACAATGGGCATGGCCGTGTCATCACCCTGCATGATTTTCTGTATCTGGGCAATGGTTTTTCCTCCGGCTATGCCATCAGATGTTAACCCATACTGTCGTTGAAAGTTCAGTACTGCAGCTTCAGTTAATGAACCATAATAACCCGTCGGACTAACTGTTAAAAAACCAAGTGTGTGCAAATCCTGTTGAAGCTTCATCACACTGGTGTTTTCCATTTCCTTTCGAAGTAACGTACCTTCAGAATAGGCAAAAGCCTGCGTTGTGGTGATCAATATAAATAATACTATTACGATCATACTGCGGATCGTCGTCGTTGTATTCGCTTTCATAAAAACCCTCCCGTTTTTCACGTTTTTTCTCTGCTTACACAGAGATTATATTCCACCTTTCCATAAAATCTGACGCATAATTCATGGCCCATTGTATCATAATATGTCAAAGGTTAAAAAAACGACTGATCACTATACAGTTCAACCCTTTACTATCAAACCTTTCGGGGTTTATGCAGAATAATAGAAGGAACTCTCCTTTCTATGTCGAAGTAGTGAAGTAAAGTAATGAAGTGGTATAATATATTCTAATGAAATGATTTACCCGGTACCTGTTGAAGTGAACCAATTGAAGGAGGATTCGGCATGGAAAAGGAAAAACATCATGTGGATTATTTTGATCAAGGGATGAAAGATGAATTGGTGACTTTTACCCAGGAGTTGGTTAGAATTAAAAGCTATTCCGGACAGGAAAAGGACATTATTGCTTTTATTGCTGCCAGAATGGAATCCCTGGGTTTCGATGAAGTAACCCTCGATGCCATGGGTAATGTGGTAGGACGCATTGGCCAGGGAGAGCAGGTGATCATGTTCGACTCCCACGTTGACACGGTAGAGGTGCAAGATGAGAAAGAATGGTCTGTGCCGCCTTTCAGCGGCAAGATCATTGATGGACGCCTCTACGGAAGAGGCTCCGTTGACATGAAATCATCTGTTGCTGCCTCCATTTATGGTGCCCTTCTTGCAAAAAAACAGGGTTGGACAGAAGGGAAAACCGTTTATGTTTCCTGTACTGTGCTGGAGGAGGATTGTGACGGAGAAAACCTGAAGCACCTGTTTTCAGAACTGAAAATCAAACCAGATTGGATGGTGATCTGTGAACCGTCTGATAATATCATCACCCTTGGCCATAAAGGCAAAGCACAGGTAGTCATACAGACACAGGGCGTGTCGGCCCATGGCTCGGCACCTGAAAAAGGCAAAAATGCTGTCTATGAAATGGCGGAAATCATCCAGCGGGTGGAGGCCGCCAACGAAACCCTGGCGAAGAAACCGGCTCCCCGAGGCACCTTAGTGCTCTCACAAATATCCAGTATAAGTGCTTCATTAAACGCAGTGCCTTTTCACTGTGAAATTTACCTTGACCGACGGATGGTTGTTGGTGAAACAGAAGATACCGTTGAAGCAGAGATGGATAAAATCATTGAAGGTAAAGCGGCTTCCTGGCAGGTGGGCACCCTTCACCGCACCAGCTGGACAGGACTACCCATTGTCTACGAACCCCTTCACCCAGCCTGGGAGATTGCCCTGGATCATCCGTTGACAGTGGCATGCCAAAAAGCCTATGAACAAACCTTTGGCAAAGCACCCACATCATATGACTATTGGGATTTCAGTACAAATGGAGTCACAAGCGTTTCCCAGGGAATAGCCACCATAGGATTTGGACCCGGGGAGTACAAATTGGCCCACATGCGTGATGAAAATTGTCTGGTAAGCCAGATTACGGATGCCTGCCGTTTTTACGCTTCACTGGTCAGCCAACTCTAAACATGACAACAAAAACCGGCATCATAGGAGGAGGCTGCTCTTCCCTTGATGCCGGTTCTGATTATTGGATATAATGCTCTAAAGGTGTTACGATGTTGCCACAATTTCACCATCAGCACTTATGGTGACTTCACGGTAAGGTACAATGGTTTTGGCATCAAGCATTGCCTGTCGAACCCCAGCTGTGATGCCGCCACAGCATGGCACCTGCATTCTTACCACAGTGATGCTCTTGGGCGCATTCACTCCAAAGATTTCAGCCAACTTTTCAATATAATATTGATTGTCATCCAGCTTGGGGCAACCAATAAGGGTCACTTTTCCCTGCATAAACTCTTTATGGAAATTTCCGTAGGCATAGGCAGTGCAGTCTGCTGCAATTAAAAGGTCTGCTCCCTTCAGGTAAGGTGCCTGGGGGTGGACCAAATTCAGCTGTACCGGCCATTGTCTCAGTTCCGAAGGAACTTCATGTTGTTGGTGGTCATGTTGATGATTATGTTGGTGTGATTGTTGCTCAACGTTGCCTGTCTGGGGACGAATGGATTTTGCTGCCATACCGGGGCAGCCACAGGTGGAAGGCGGCAAATCTGTTGCCTTCTGATGCGCCGCAAGCACTTGATCTTCTGCTGCTTCTCTTTCACGAATCCGACTCATCACAAGTTCTTCGTCATAGGCCGCGGCATCCCGTTCAATCATTAAGATAGCACCCGTTGGACATTCTGGCAGGCAATCTCCCAGGCCATCACAATATTCGTCACTGATTAAACGGGCTTTGCCGTCCACTAATTCGATGGCAGCTTCGTGACAGGCGTCCACACAAAGACCACACCCATTACATAGTTCTTCTTTTATCTCAATTATTTTACGTTTCAACAAAATTCCTCCTTAAATATCTTTTGCCACATTGGCTGTTATCCATATTTTAGTATTGTAATACCTGTTTGTCAATATAAAATTACTAATTAGTAAAGAATATAAAAGAACTGTACCGGAATTTAATCCATCTCCGCCGTCAAACCACATCGCTTATCACTCAGGGGTGAACCGGTTGTATTCCCTGGGGATATACCGCCGCTTTTTTCCGCCTGGGCGAAAATTAAAAAACTGGGCACGCTCCGTCAGGTTTAATATGATGGGAATAAGGTCAGTTCCCTTCATCCTCAGGCTGCCTTTTGCACAACTTCTTTCTCCAAATTTAGTGACATCATCTATGCGTACCGGACCACCGATAAACATGATGGGCACAGCTTCCCCTGAATGGATCATGCTACCGGAACTTGGGGTGGTGTGATCACCCGTCACCACCAGCAATAAATCTCCCTTTTTAACAGCTTTAACAAGGGGCTCCAGGTGAGCGTCGATGGCTTCCAATACTTCTTTTTTGCTTTGTGGCACTTTTGTATGGGCCGCTTCGTCTGGTTCTTTTGTATGCAGCCACACAAATTCATGGGGAAGTTCCAGGGCTGTTTGTAACCCTTCTGAAAAAGTTTTCCAAGGGTAAAACGCCATCCCCAACAACTGAGAAATGCCGTACATTAAAGAGCCTTTGGCCACCATACAACCATTCATGCCATTGATTTCTTCAAAACTTTCAAGGTTGGGTTTCTGAGAAGCCCATTTTGTCAATAAAAAATTAGCGGCACCCTTTCCTTCTGCCACTCTTTTCTGATTGACAGGATGGCTTTTAAGATTCTGATAACTCATTTGCAAATAACGGTTCATGATTTCTGCGGTATGTAGTGCCTCCTGTGCGTCTGTACCATAGGCTTCAACGGTGAGTATATGCCCGGGATGGCGAAATGGGTCGCTGTCTGAAATAGATGAACTAATTCCTTTTCCCTGAAGATGCAGTACACCGTGAGGTCCAGCTGAGTGGGTCCAGGAAGTAATCACCCCATCTATTTCATCTGGCAGTGATCGCTGCAATTCCTGAATTTCTTCATCTGTCAAATCAATGGTCCAACGTTCGATAATCGACAAACCGTCCTTTTCCTCAACCGTAGCCCATGAGGTGGCAACGTAGACCCCTTCGTCTTCCAGTGGTATGTTTTCAGATAAGGCTTCAATGATCCCCCGGCCAGGAAAATCATCAATGTCATATCCCAGCAGCAGAAAATGTGCCGCTTCTGTACCCATTGGAACTCCCAATTTCCATGGAATCATCATGCCTGTCTCGGCTTGCCGGCAGAGCTGGTCCAAATGAGGCGTATGCGCAGCTTCCAAAGGTGTTTTTCCCTCTAATGTCTGGTGAGGTATATCCCCTAAGCCATCCAGTAACAATACAATTGTTTTCATTGTTCACCACCCACCCTTTTACTGACGATTTTCAACATGGTTTCCCGATCTGCTCCCGGACTTTCAATGATCAGTTCCCCCAATTCAACAGCCACCGGGTAGAGAAAATCATGAAGAAAACCTGTTAAGGCATCAGGATCATAATGCACTTGCCCCCTGGCATCCCTGTAATTGCCGCTTAGTGCACAAACAGGCTGGCTGCCACCTTCTTCCCAGTTCCAACCCAGCAAATCAACCACCTCTTTACCTTCCTGCATGTCTCGAAGGGGCATAAGCAGCTGCACACCAAAATAGGCCGCTATCTTTTGATACACATCCAGGCATGGACCCAGTTGATTGATTTTAATCCGGCCGTCATGGCTTTCCCGTTCTCCGGATATGATGCGTTTCCCAAGCTGTAAGGCAAAGGGGATGCGCACCAAATGAAAATAGGCATGGCATCCTATGCAGGGGCTGAAGAACCCGTATTTTTCTCGAAGGGAATAGGTGAAACGCCCATTGAGAACGCTCCATAAATCCGGATTGCTATAATACACCAAGTCATCAACGGTCTTGATATCTCCATGGATCTCTGCCACTCGCTTTTGTGTGGATTTGAGATTTATCTTCAGGCTGTTAAAGTCACCATACTCTGTGGGCGCAAAGGTAGCCATGGGAAGCACGTGGTACATCTCTTTTTCTTCCAATGCTTTGATGATTGCCGCAGCACTGTCTCTACCAGCAAATTCACCAATTACAACCTCTGAACCCATTCCATCTACCTTGCTTTTTATGGCCTCATACGCATCTATTTTACTAAGCATGCATTCACCTCATCCCAAGTTTACATTCATTTTTTCATTATACCCAGATTATGAACAATCAACAGAGTATCTCCATTCATTTCACACCTTTTCCACCCAATATTCCACACAATCAATGATCGTCATTTTGATTTTTGACCTGGCGATTAATTGATGTATAATGAAAATAATACAAGTCAACTCATTTCCATGGAAAGGGGTTCACCCATATGGTAAGTGCATTCTATGCATTCCTACTCTCTCAGAAACTGGTGATGACAGTCGTCTCTCAAAACTTAAATGACACCCTGCTGTCAGCCGTTAAAGCAGCCGGTGCCAAAGGAGGCACCATTGTGAAAGCCAAGGGAACCGCACCCTGGAATCATTGGTCTGGCTCAACCGAACTGCCGGAAAAGGGAAAAGGGTTGTTGCTGACCGTGGTTCATGAAGATTTGGTCGATGGATTATTGGATCACATCGACCAGCAATTGCATTTGTCCAATTCATCTGCAGGAATATCCTTTGTCATTGACTTGAAACAGGCGAGGGGTGTCATTGGCAGCTACGAAGAGATTCAGGAGGGGATTATGTTGAAGAAACGGGTTAGAAGTGGCTATGAAATGGTGATTACCATTGTCGATGAAGGGCGGTCAAACATTGTGCTGGAAGCAGCTCGGGGAGAAGGCGCCACTGGCGGAACAGTGATCTCCGGAAAAGGTATTGGATCCCTGGACAGCAGCCTGAACCTGGATATTCCCATCACCCCTGAGAAAGAGATTGTCATAATCCTGGTGGAATCAAAAAAAGCAGACAAAGTCATGGATTCAATTATGGAAAAAGCTGAAATAAATCAACCTGGCAAAGGCATTGCCTTGTTGCTTGATGTGGAACGCACTGTTGGTTTACACCAATAATCTACGCCATTACCCTATTCGAGGAGTTGTCTTCCAGTGTTTAATGTGAAAGAATACTATCATCACGATGAAATCATCGAATTAACACAAAAACTCATCAGCATACCCAGTCATAAAGAGGTGCCTCACCGGGAAAAGGAAGTGGCTGCGTTTATTTATGATTTTTGTGGCTCCCATGGCCTGGAAGTAAAACTCCAGGAAGTGGTGGACCAGCGAAGTAACGTTTTGGCCTTTCTCCGGGGCAGCGGCGTTGGAAATTCCCTGATGCTCAATGGCCATACCGATACCATCACCCCTCATCGCATGATCATTGACCCCTTTAACGAAAGCGTACATAATGGTTTTGTATGGGGCCGGGGGGCCGCCGATATGAAAGGCGGCCTGGCTTGCATGATCATGACCATGATTGCCTTTAAGCGGGCAGGGGTTATCCCGGACGGTGACATTATCTTTGCCGGTGTGATTGGTGAAGAAGGTAAAAGCGAAGGTACTGAACACCTTATTAATACTGGCATCAGGGCAGATGCGGCCATTGTTGGCGAACCGTCTAACTATGATTACGCCGTGGGACACCGGGGCTTAGAGTGGTTTGATGTTATTTTTACGGGTCGTGCCTCCCACAGCGGCAGCCCGGAAGACAGTGTAAACGCCATTGAAAAAGCCGCTGAATTCATTTATCGGGCAAAACGGGATTTATATCCCAAAATACGCCAGCGTGAAGATGAATTCATGGGCGTCTCCCTGATGAACATTGGCATCATCGAAGGCGGCCTGGGACAAAGCACCGTGGCTGATCAGTGCACCGTTAAAATTGACAGGCGTTACATTCCCGGGGAAACCGTTGCATCAGTGCTTCAGGAATACGAAGACATTCTTGACAGCATGCGTGAAGATGACCCGGTCATGGAAGCAACCATTATTAAAAGCGCCGAAAATGACACCATCATGAATCACCCGCCCCTGGTTACACCTGTCACTGAACCCATTGTGCACGCTGTCAAAACTTCCATAAGGGAAGTCATTAAACGAGACCCCAAAATCACCTTAGGCCGGGGCTGGACAGACGCTGCCCTCCTGAAGGTTTATGGCAAAATGCCCACTGTCGTTTTCGGTCCGGGAGATATTCGTTTATCCCATACAGAAGCGGAACGAATCGCCATTAAAGACCTGATTAATACGGTGGAAATCTACGCCCGCATCATCGATAATTTCTGCATTAAAGACAAAATCATGGACGCTGCAACCATGGATTTACTGGAAGAATAGGTCCCTGGGATAGTTTATTTATTAAGGCATCCTCTTTGTTCTAAAGGCTTCCATCATTTCACCGGTTAAGCTTATTTTTGATTCATCAGGGGGCACATTGTCACGGTCCATCCAAACACCCATGGAAAGTTCATCCTCCTCGATGATTATTTCATCATCTCCGTCAAGTTCTGCAAAAAAGCCAGCCAGAATGGTGTCTGTAAAAGGCCATGGCTGGCTTTTGTAAAACTGAATGTTTTTCACCTTCAGCCCCACTTCTTCCAACACTTCACGTTGAACTGTCTCTTCCAGTGATTCTCCAATTTCAACAAATCCGGCAATCAGCGCAAAATTTTTATATGACCGACCGGCATATTTGGTGAGTAGTAACCGGTCACCTTGATAGACTGCCACAATGACACAGGGAGAAATAACGGGATAGGTTTGAAAACCACAGGATTCACAATACAGCATCCGCTCATTTTCAGATGCTTTCATGGGCTGACCACAACGACTGCAAAAACGGTGGTTCTGGTACCAGCGATTCAGCTGCCATCCCACCACACCGGCGAATGAGCGCCAGTATTTTAATTCAGTGCGAAACCTGCCTGTGGTCACATAGTTCCAGCCCTTCACAGTATCCAAATCCTGCTGCTTCACTAAAAAATAATTAATCTCATCAATTTCAAATAAAAATTGTGCCGCCTCCTTTAAACCAGGGTGAGAATCTTGAAAGTCTTCAAATGAAGGGTACCACAGTTTTCCTTTGTCTTCTTTGACCAGTACTGTCTCCCCTTCATAGGCTAAGAATAAATCATTTGGTTCAGCTTTTTTGTTGGTGAATTGGTTATTAAAGATGCGTGGTTTGATGTCTTGTATCATAGAATCCTCTCTTTCTTTTGTCCCAAGCTTCTTCTGGCTGCTCACTGGCCGTTTTCAATTTAATTCCGTCTCCCAAAACTCTGTTTATCTTTATTATATGTGAGATGCCTTGGTTTGAATACTGTAAATATCCAATCCTTCTCTCTGCCTTGGGATCTTGCCTCTCACGACGTCCCGCTTGGTTGACATAACTATAATCAGTGATACAATGTTGTTAGTAACTTCTAACCAGCAAAGGTATAAACAGGAAAAGAAAACGTTAAAGACGCACATATGTGAAGGGTGTAAAACTAAATGAAATATAACAAACAAAACCTTATAGAATCATCCATTCGTCGCAAAGGTGAAACCGCCTTTATCCGGCACATGCGAGGCAAAAATAAGTTCCTGGGGGATGATGTAAATGTTATTAACCTCCTTCGAAGCAACACTGATTGCAAAATAATCGAAAACAAGCTAATCGCATCAGAACTTCGATACAGGCGCCTCTTTGAATCGTCAAAAGATGGCATTTTAGTACTTGACGCTGAATCTGGTCTCATCATTGATGTCAATCAATTCTTGATTGACCTATTGGGCTATTCAAAAGACCAGTTTATCAATAAATCAATCTGGGACATTGGCTTTTTCAAAGATGTCATCGCCAATAAAGACAACTACCTGGAATTGTTAAAAAGAGGATACATTCGCTATGAAAATTTACCACTCCGGACAACTGGAGGAAAAACCATACATGTTGAATTTATAAGCAACGTCTACAATGAAAATGAAAAAGACATTGTTCAATGTAACATCAGGGACATCACAGTGCGCTTTGAAACACACGCAGCCCTGAAACAGATCGAAGGAAAGTTTGAAAGTTATATTGAACATGCGCCTGGCGGTGTTTTTATTACTGATGAAAATGGACATTACGTAGAAGCAAACCTGGCTGCTTCTAAGATCACCGGGTATAGTAATGCCCAGTTGCTTAAGATGACCATCACTGATATTACCGCTGAAGATTCATTGGTTCATGCTTCTGCCCTTTTTGCAACGCTGAAGAAAAAGGGTAAAATGAGTGGCGAATTAAAATTCAAACACAAAAGCGGGTTAAAGCGGTGGTGGAGCATTGATGCTGTTAAGTTGTCTGACCAACGGTATCTTGGTTTTTCATATGATATCAATGATAAAAAGAAAGCCGAAGAAAACTTATTGTTTCTGGGTTATCATGACCAATTAACCGGCCTTTACAACCGGGGATACTTTGAAAACATAATAGGTGTCATTGATACGGATGAAAATCTGCCCATTAGCCTTGTGATTTGTGATATCAACGGATTGAAAATGGCCAATGATTCTTTTGGACATGACGTAGGCGATAATTTAATTGTAAATGCAGCAAGGTTACTGGAAGAATCAGTGAGTCCTGGTGAAATTGTTGCGCGCATTGGCGGCGATGAATTCGTGCTTGTGTTTCCAAAAACTGACACTGATACGTTAAAGAAAAAGCTTGAGACCATTAAATTAAAAGCAGCAGGCATTGAAATTAGTGGTTTAACCCTTTCTTTGGCTTTTGGGTATGAAACAAAAAGTAGCAACAACCAAACCTTCATGGAAACACTTGCAAACGCAGAAAATCATATGTACAGGCATAAACTATATGAACAATCAAGTCTTCGCAGCAAAGCAACAGACGTCATCATGCAAGCGTTGTTTGAAAAAAGCGATCGGGAGTCATCGCATTCCACAAGGGTCAGTGAGATTTGTCAGGAAATTGCCTCCTCTCTGAATTTCGATAGCGTAAAAACCAATAAAATTAAAATCGCCGGCCTGGTCCACGACATTGGCAAAATCGGTGTTACTGAAAGCATCTTGAATAAGACGGGCAAGTTGAATGACGACGAATGGACTGATATGAAAAAACATCCTGAGATTGGTTGGCGGATACTGAGTGCTGCAAAAGAGTATTTTGACCTTGCACAGTATGTGCTTCACCATCATGAACGATGGGATGGTGCTGGTTATCCCAATGGAATACAGGGCAAGAGCATCCCCCTGGAAGCAAGGATCATTGCCTTAGCTGACGCTTTCGACGCCATGACCACAAAAAGAAGTTATCGTGACGCCATGAGTGAGGAGCAGGCCGTCGCAGAAATTATACGGTGCTCTGGAACTCAATTTGATCCAACAATTGTCGATTTGTTTATAAATTTTGTCGTCCCTTCAGGCAAGGTAACACAATAGATTTCGATGTAAGTTAAGGTGGGTGACTATGACGAAGAAAATAAGTTTATCCTCAAATGACACTGATGACAAAGAAACCATCGCCAGTGTTCAGGCGCAATGTGCGGAATACGCAGCAATTTTTGATTTAATGGGCAAAATTTCTTCCTATTCCAACAAGCGGGATGTCATTGAAAAGGTGAAAGAAATCTTTTTTATGATATTCGGTGCGCAGCAGTTTAAGTACTGGAGCACAGATGACTCAACCGATGCCTTGCCACAAGAGATTAAAGAACTGCTGCTTGACAAAGAACAGGAATTCCTTTTATCCAAAGAAGAGAACAGGTTTTGTATCAAGATTATGTGGCACGAGCAACTCTTCGGTGTGATTGATGTCAGTGGCTTTATGTTTCCCATCTATATTGAAAAATACCTTAACTTTGCCCTTGAGATTGCAAAAATATGTGGTTTGGTATTTCTAAACAATGAACAATATGAGAAACTCCTTAAATCTGAGCAAGATTTTCGTTATATGAGCACACATGACAGCCTGACAGACTTGTTTAATCGGACATACATTAATGAAATATTTGATCACCAAACCCTAACCACACCCTTTACAGTGTTCATGTTTGACATTGACCGACTAAAATTTGTGAATGATCATTATGGCCATGCCCAAGGGGATAAGCTCATTAAAAGCATGGCACTGATCTTGAAAAAAAGCTTCCGGGAAAGTGACACCATTGCCAGAATTGGCGGAGATGAATTTATTGCCATCCTTCAGGGAGCAAACAGGAAAAGAGTCGACTTAATCATACGCAGGATCAAAGAACAGAGCCAAGTTCATAACAGGAACCAACAAAAGGACTATTTGAAACTCAATTTTTCAATTGGTTATGCCATCGGAAAAAAACAGGAAAACTCCATTGAATCCATCATGCATATTGCAGATGAGCAAATGTACAAAGATAAGTCCAGTAAACGTACTTTGGAGATTATGTGAGGAACCAAAAAACCACCTGCTGATAGAAAAATCTATCAATAGGTGGTTCCTTTTTTCTACAGTTCAATCATTGATTATACATCCTCATAATAAACAATTTTTATTATAGGTGGTGTGAAGACAAAACTAAACAGGAATGAACGTGCCGCGAAGTTCTGCCTGCATTGGCTTGTGCTTCTCCAGATAATTCTTCATTGCCTCAACGGCATGAATGTCTAATTCCTTTCTTTCACGCCCATATTTTGGGGGAACCCCCTGCTCCGTTACAAATGACGTATGGTATGTGCGCGCCCCCTCCAAGGGTTCATCTCCGATGAACACCTGCTGGATGCGTTGACCGGCTGGGTTTTCAATCTTCAAATAAACCCTTAGTCCAAGGCTTCGTTTGATATACCCCCCCATTTGTTCAAAGGGGTCTGAGGCAAATGTTTTTTCCAGGTTTTCTTCCAGCATACGCAGCAGTTCATCGCCAGTGAGTTCAACTGTACCAATAGGTGGGTCCATGGGAATGATATTGTAAAGATCGTTTAATGTCACTGGCCCGGGAATAACCGGGGCGCCATATCGCCAGCCATTTGAAAAGGCCAGTTGGGCCCCTGTGGCTTCCATCAAAGATTGTAAGAGAAAATTATCCATGGTGGATTCCAACATCGTGTAACGGTTCAAAGCTGTGGCAGTCTCGCCTACCATGGTGTTGAGTTTGTCTTTGAAGGGTCCCAGCTCTTTCTCGATGATCTCTGTCATGTCCACATCTGGTGTGATGTTGGCTTCAACCTCTATCATTTCATGTTCATAGCCTGTGACCTTACCATCGGTCAACTCCAGATCAATTCGACCTAGAAAGGAACCATGACACCCTGATTGTATGACCAGCGTATTCCCCTGCTCCACAGGCTGGGTGATACGGTTATGTGTATGACCACTGAGGCAAAGGTCCACGCCTTTAACTTCATTCACAAGTTTCATGTCCTGGGGAAACCCAAGATGGGAGATGAGAATCACCAGGTCCACCTTCTCTTCTTTGCGCAGCTTGTCTATGACGGCAGGCAGTTCTTCTCTTCCAAGGGTAAAAGATAACCCCTCACTAAAGAAAGGCGGCATGGTATTGTCGATGATATTGGAGGCAATACCAATCAGGCCCACTTTTAAACCATCTATTTCTTTCACAAGGTAGGGCGGAAAAATCAGCTCATTCGATTTTTTGTCGAAAATATTGATGGCCAACACTGGAAAATTCAGTTCTTCTGCCCGCTTCTTAAAACCCGACGGGCCATAGGCAAATTCCCAATGGGATGACATGGCATCCAGGCCCAACGCATTCACCACAGGCACCATGGCAGCTCCCTTGGTCTTGACCGCAGGATAGGTGCCGTTCAGCGTATCACCATTATCCAGGAACAACACACGGTCTCCCTTTGATGCCCGTATTTCCTTAACCAGGGTTGCAATGCGGGCATAACCACCCACTGGACGATAAACTTCCTGGTTTCCTTCCCAGAACATTTCCTGATGCAAGTTAAAATAAGCGTGTGTATCGTTCATCTGAATGACTGTCAGAGATGTTTTATTTTCCATTTTCAGACCTCCTTACTCCATCCTTTTTGTATCTCATTTAAACATACCCTAAACTCATACTATCTACTCTTTGTTATATTAAAACCCTTAAAATAACGTTAGTACGCCATTTTAAGGGTTTGTTCATTTGCTTCTCTCAAGAGATTACTTTAAAGAAATTGAACACACCGTAAATTCATCTCCACCCATTCGTGCCACAGTATCAGATTTACAGACAGACTTTGACAACTGATGTCGCTGCCAATGCTCTCAGCATCACAAATGGTTATGCTAATCGTACATCACCTTCATTTCCATGTTCTGTCCTACAGCCTCCATTATAAAATGCAAAAGCCAATGTGAATGCTAAAATGCACACCCCTTCCTATGTTCATCGTATTGATGAAAGGGGTGTGCATTTATTATGTCGAAAGTC
>JAABSW010000031.1 GCA_011390155.1 Clostridiaceae bacterium | reverse complement strand
CTGCTTTCAGCAGAAATGGCTGTTCTGCTGAGGGGTCAAAAAGAAGCACCGGCGTCCAAGCGATGACTTGCCAGCCTCCTTGGCTGTCGATGGAATAAATACCTGTTTGACTGCCTGCAATGCCCACAGAACCACCTTTTATTTTTGTTCGGGGGTTTTCCAGCCGGGGCGTGGCAATGCGGGAATCCATGCCTCCCAGGTAGGGAAACCCAGGGGTAAATCCCAGCATGTAAATCAGGTAATCTCTCCCACTATGCAGGCGGATCACTTCTTCCTCCTGCAGTTTGTTGTGCCCGGCAACCGTTGATAAGTCAGGGCCTGTCTCGCCTCCGTACAGTGTGGGTATCTCAAAGATTTTGGGGGATGGCACCACCAACGCTTCCATTTTCGACAGTGCTTCTTCAATGTACTGCACCAATTGTCCATGTGACACACTTCTGGGGTCATAATGAACCATCAGCGACCGGTAGGTGGGCACCATCTCGGTGATGCCCTGCAGCTTTTCATGTTCCAGCACCACCTGGGTGGCCCGCACCCGGCGACTGATGCCTTCGCTTATTTCATTGCCAAATTCCACCACCAGGGCACTGTCACCTGCTGTTTTTATACTGGGTTGTGTCTCCATCGCCTTCTCCTCCATTTTTCCATCGCTGACAACCTGCTAACCCATCCTGTCACATCACCATTTCCGCAGGTCTTCCCCTGTGATGGTGGAGATGAACATGTGCCCGGGAGAGTGAGTGATGACCAACTCCGGTTTGGCTGCTTTCAGTGCCATTTGTGGTGTCACACCACAGGCCCAGAAGACGGGCACTTCTCCGGGGTTAATAACGGGAGGATCACCAAAATCCACTTGGTGAATGTCTTTGATGCCGATGGCCGATGGATCTCCCACATGAACCGGTGCACCGTGGGCTTTGCGGAAGGGGGCCGTGATGGCTGCGGCTTTTTTCGCCAAATCTGCTGGCATGGGGCGCATACTCACCACCATGGGCCCTGAAAAAATACCGGCAGGGTTGGTTTGGATGTTGGTAATGTACATGGGCACATTGCGACCCAGTTCAATGTGCCGAACCGGAATGCCGGCGTCCAGCAATGCCTCTTCAAAGGTAAAACTGCACCCCAATAAAAAGGTGACCATGTCGTCGGTGTAGAGGGCTGCGATGTTATCCACTTCCTCCACCAGTTCACCCTGCCTATACACCCTATAACGGGGTACATGGTAACGAATGTCCGCCTCAGGCCCTGCCAGGGGAAGGGACACCTGCCCAGGGTCCGACACATCCACCACAGGACAGGGTTTTTCGTTTCGATAACAAAACAGCAAAAAATCAAAGGCGTTTTTTTGGGGAAGAATCACCACATTGGCCTGGGTGTAGGCTGGTGCCAGGCCGGCGGTGGGCTTTCGCCACTGGCCATTTTTAATGGCCTCCCATATTTCCTGAACCGTCTTTTCCTTCAAAGCTAATCCCTCCACACTTCTTTCAGTTTTACGATGGTTCTTCTTCAAATTCCAAAGGTTCCCCATAATAGTGGGGCACAAAGGTTTGGTCAGTAATCGGGGGACGTACATAGGCTATGTCATCCTGACGGGGTGGCAGTTCGATGGGTGCCGGTGTCAGGTCTTCGTAGGGAATCTGTTTCAGCAGGTGGGTGATACAGTTCAGCCGGGCGTGTTTTTTGATGTCAGCGTCCACCACATACCAGGGGGACTGCTTGGTGTCTGTGTGGGCAAACATCTCGTCTTTGGCCCGGGAATATTCCAGCCAGCGTTTCCTGGATTCCAAATCCATGGGGCTTAGTTTCCATCGTTTGGTAGGGTCATTGAGCCGGTCCTGGAACCGACGCTCCTGCTCTTCATCGGAAACGGAAAACCAGTATTTTATGAGAATGATACCGGAGCGAATCAACATTTTTTCAAATTCGGGGCACGACCGCATAAATTCCCGGTACTCTTCATCCGTGCAAAAGCCCATGACCCGTTCAACCCCAGCTCGATTATACCAGCTTCTGTCGAAGAGCACAATTTCGCCGGCGGCAGGCAGACGAGCCACATACCGCTGAAAATACCACTGGGTCTTTTCCTTTTCTGTGGGTGTGGCCAAGGCTTCCACCCGGGCAATCCTATGATTCAGGCTGTCCGTGATCCGTTTAATGACGCCTCCCTTACCAGCGGCATCTCTGCCTTCAAAAATCACCACCACTTTCAATCCGTTGTCTTTTACCCACTCCTGCAGTTTTACCAATTCAATCTGAAGCTTTCTCAACTCTTTTTCGTAATATTTGTTTTTGATTTTTTTCACTTGTTGACCGTCAATTTCAACCATTTTATAGTTCTTATCCTGATTTTTGTCTTGCTCTTTACCCTGTTCTTTGTCCTGTTCTTTGTCCTGTTCTTTGTCTTGCTTTTCCTCCACGTCTTCAGGTTCCGTTATGTTTTTCTCTACTGGCTGGTCTTTTGTTTTAACATTACTTTTTTTTCGTTTCTTACCCATGATTACAGCCTCCTTCCTTGCTTTCTGGAATGCTAACGGTTTATGGCTTTTCAGACACCACCACCCGGTCACGGCCTTGCTGTTTCGCCTGGTAAAGGGCTTTGTCCGCCCGTTCCACCAATTTTTTCCATCCTTCGTCTTCAGCCGGCATCATGGTGGCCACGCCAATGCTGGCAGTAACGATCACGGCAACGTCAGAATCTTCGTGGGGCATGGCCATTTCCCGCACAGCAGCATTAATCCGACCGGCTATTTTCAGGGCTCCTTCCGGACTGACCCCTGGTAACACACAGGCGAATTCTTCCCCACCATAACGGGCTGCCAGGTCTCCCGGACGCTTCAAATTTTTCGCCAGGGTCATGGCAATTTTACGCAGGCATTCATCCCCAGCCTGGTGTCCGTAAGCATCGTTGTAACGCTTAAAGAAGTCAATGTCCAGCATTAACAGCGACATCGCTTCACCCTCTCTAAAGGCCCTTTTCCATTCCGTTTCAATGGTTTCATCGAAGCGTCGCCGGTTGGCAATGCCGGTGAGCCCGTCGATGCGGCTGGCGTTTTTCAGCATATCCCGGTAGAGTTTCAATTCCATGTGGTTTCGCACCCTGGCTTTAACAATGGCAGCGCTATAAGGTTTGACAATGTAATCGATGGCACCCATCTCAAGGCCTCTGGCTTCGTCTTCCACCTGGTTCATGGCCGTCACAAAAATCACGGGGATGTCCATGGTTTCCGGGGACGCCTTTAGAATGCGGCAAATGGTGTATCCATCGATTTCAGGCATCATCACGTCCAACAGAATTAAATCCGGAGGATCGTCTGATGAGGCGATCTGCAGGGCTGTTTTTCCGTTGGTGGCCACCTTCACATTCCATTCGTCCTGCAGCAGTTTCCCCAGCATCTGTAAATTTACAGGACTGTCGTCCACCACAAGCACTGTCTGTCTGCCTGCTTTTTCATCCATACTTGTCACCTCTTTCATTGTTGAACCTCCTGTAATTGGATTTTTATGGTTTTCACGATTAACCGGCTGCTCTCATAATCGAAGGCAGCAAGGGCGTCTTTTAGGGTTTTATAAGTATCCTTCAATGATGGGTCCTGGTTTAGATACCTTCCTAACTGGAGAACAACCTGGTCATCAATAAAGCTGCTGTTCATCAGGTGTTGTTCCAGCGCATCAAGGAGCTCTTCAAGAGACACCTGCTCTTCTCTTTTGTCTGTTCTTATTCCCGGTTGTTTATGGGAGTCCTCCCATAGTTCTCCCATTTCATCAAAACTGGTCAGCAGATCTGAAGCGGCTTCAAAGGGAATTTGAAAAATAAAGGTTGCCCCCTGGCCTGGCTGACTTTTTACCCACAGGTTGCCTCCCATGAGTATCACAAGCTGGCGAGAGATGGAAAGCCCCAGTCCTGTACCCTCATGTTGCCGGGTAATGGAACTGTCCGCCTGGGAAAAAGGTTTGAACAGCTTGTCCATCTTTTCCATGGGAATGCCAATGCCTGTATCCCTTACCTGAAATTGCAGATGAACTTGCTGGCTGTTTTCCACAACTTGTTGCACAGACAATTCAATTTTTCCCTGGTAAGTGAATTTAACCGCATTACTCATCAAATTCATCAGCACCTGTTTGAGCCTGGTTTTATCCCCCATCAAGAAGTCAGGCACCAATTCATCAACAGACACTTTCAACGTGATGTCTTTTTGCTGCGCACGGCTGACAAAAATGTCCGCCACTTCCTGAACCAGTTTTTCCACTGAAAAGACCTGTTCTTTCATGCTAAGGCGCCCAGCTTCCAGCTGTGCGTAATCCAATATATCATTGATCATTTGCAGCAAATTATGACCAGATTTAATCATTTGTTTCAGGTAACGCCCCATGGTCGGGTCCTTTGTTTCATCCAGGGCCAACTGCCCCATGCCAATCACAGCGTTCAGGGGTGTTCTGATCTCGTGGCTCATGTTGGCAAGAAAGTCAGTTTTAACCTGATTGGCTTCCTGAACCACAGACAGGCTTTTTTCCATTTCGATGTTGGCCAGTTGCAGTTTTTCGTTGTATTCTTTCAATGCTTCCTCTGCCAGCACCCGTTCAGTAATATCTGTGGAAACTCCCAGAACCGCCGGAAGGGAATGGCCAGGATGCTCATAAGGAATTTTTACCGTTTGAAACCATCCCATGGTGCCATCCGGCCGGGGCGCCGCTTCTTTGGGAATGATTTTTGCCTGCTCAGAATGGATGACTTCCAGGTCGTCCTTTCGAAAGTGTTGGTATTGTTCCTCAGACTTGGTCCAATATTTATCTGTCTTTCCTTCCACTTCTTCCGGTGTCAGGTGAAAAATGGAAGACACTGCTTTGTTTGCCAGAAGGTACACCCCTTCTTCGTCCTTGGCAAAAATATAATTGGGGTCTATGTCGATGATGGTACGTAATTGGTTTTGCTGGCGTTCCAAGTCACGCATTGCCTTTTTACTGTCGGTGACATCCATTAAAAACGTGACAAAGGTTTCTTCCTGAACAGAATAAGCTTTGACATAGTACCATTTGTCAATGGCTTGTGAGTACTGTTCAAATTCCTTTTCTTCTCCTTCTCTGGCAATAGCGTCATAGTAACAAATCCAGTCAAAATCGTCTTCTTTGATCCCTGGCACTAGTTCTGTGACCCTTCTCCCCAGAATTTCTTCTTCCTTCATGCCCAACATATCAGCAAACACATTGTTTACGTCCAGATACTCATAGTCGACTGGTTCTTTTTTAGCATTGTAAATCATTCTATGGTAAGCATACCCCAAGGGGGCTGTTTTCAGCAACTGCCTGTAAAAATCATCCTTCATCTTTCACACCACCTCCATGGTTGTCTATAATGCCTTCATACCACTTTTTTTTAACTTCCTAACGGCTACAACCTATTTCACCCCAAAAAAAGAAGCCCAGCATCATGGTGACGCCGGACTTTTTTTACAGGCTGTGTTCTATTTGTTCATTAACGGATGGGTCACTTTATCAGCACTTCGTCCATTAACCTAAAGGTTTGCTGGGTATGGCGCATCACTTTGGTGTTGGAAGTTGTCAACAGTGTGTCGCCCACATAAAGGATGCGGTCCACGTTCTTGTCACTGTCATACCAGTAATCCCCCGCTTTCATGAAATCTTCAGCACTCAGGTGGCTGATGGCTGCTTTTCGTGTAAACCCGGTGTCCAAATTCAACCCATACACCAGGGCTCCCTGGAAGGAAAAGCGGCCCCCCTGCCAGGGGTTGTCTTCAGAACCCGCGGTTTTGGTCATGATGGTGATGGGGAAGGCGATCAAATTTCGCTCTTTGGAAAAAAGCAGTGCCTTGTGATCCCGCAACAATTCCGAATCTGTGCCAGTGTCACCAATTTCCAGTTTGTATTTTTCCACAGGGTTGGTCACATCACTGACATCGAACACTGCCATTTTAAAACCACCGGGGATGGCGTTGCCCTTCACGTCATAGACTTCTTTGCCAAAGCCGATGATATGGTTTTCATCATAAGGATGAAGGTAGTCGCTGTAGCCGGGAATCTTCAAATATCCCAGGATGACCGGCTCCTCCGGATTTTTCAGGTCAATGACATAGAAGGGGTCAATTTGCCGGAAGGTGACCATGTAAGCCCGGTCTCCCATGAACCTGACGGAATAGATCCGCTCTGTGGGGGCGATGTCTTCAATCTGCCCCAGTTGTTCCAGGTTATTGTCCAGGACATACAGGTGGTTCTTGGATGCCCCTTCGTCGTTTCGCCACATGTCGCCGGTGGTGGTGGCAATGCGGAAGGTGTCTTCGTGTTCGTCCATGGAGAACTGGTTCAGGATCCGTCCAGGAACCTGGCCACTGGCAGCATGGGTGATGGCGCCTGCCTCCAGGGCAAAACGGTACAGGTCAGTGTTGGTTTCGCTCATCCCTTCCCTGGGCGAATAATCCCATTTTTCCATGGCAATGTACAGGTTGTTACGTGAGGCGTAAATGTTCTGGCCTCTTCCCAGGAATACTTCCACGTTGGCCGGTTCTGTCAGCTTGTCCATGGACAGCCCTAAGATGGTAATGTAGTTTGGCTCAACAGCTTCAGGGAAGTAGCGTATGCTGTCAAAGGGGATGGATTGTGCTGCCCCTTCTTCCACAGCTGTGTCAAAATAGGCAGGCTGCAACAGCTCTTCCTGGTTGGCATTTTTGTCTTCCATGATCCAGTACATGTCCAGGTGTCGGTTGGCCACCAGGTAGAGGGCGTCATCGATTTTTCGGGTTGACAACAAACTGCCTTCGATGGTGATTTCACGTAACAGGCTGACTTCTGCCGGGTCGCTGACGTCATAAACCCGCAGGGTTGTCATGGCTGGCTGCCAATAGGGAGGCCAGATCATGCTGCGTTCCATTTCAACCATCATGTCAGGTGCCGGTGCTGACTCCATCATCATGCCACTGCCGGAGGATCCGCTGTCTTCACTGTTAACTTCCGGTTCCATGGAATCATAGAGGATAGGGTCCCTGGGTGACGGCATCCGCCAGCTGCTGCCCACAACCACCAGTTTGTCCTCGTCCAGGTACAACTGGCTGGGGGAGAAGTTTTCTTCCGTTTCAATGGTCCCCACCACCTCCATGGCTTCTTCAGGCATAACTTTAATCATGGATATGTGGTTTTGATTTATGCGGTACAGGTAGTTGCCGTCGGTTTTCACCCGATCGCCTTCATCCACTCCCGCCACCTGAATGTTGGTGGTGGAAAAGTCTCCCTGGCCGCTGCTCTCGGCTTCCGCCGCCGGCGCCTCTGCCGGTGCGGCTTCTTCCATGGTGTCTTCCATCATCATAGGCGTGTTAATCCCATAACGGTTCTGGGTCTTTTCATTGTACTCTGCCAACAATGTCAGTAAATGCTCAGCGTCTTTTAGGGTGGGAAGTACCTGTGTTTCTTCAACGACTATGGGATCAGAAACGCTTTCTTCTTCCACAGCTTGTGTCTTGTTCAGTGGTGCCAGTAAAAAAACCACTGCCAATAATACCAATCCTATACGCAACCAAACTTTTCTCATTGAAACCATCCCTCCTTATCCTGCCTTCTGTTCATCTCTTACTTATTCAGACGCAGGTTTAGGAAATTGGTTGCACATCAGAAAAACGCAGCGCCTGGATCACCGCATCTCCCACCTGTGTGGTGGAGGCAGTGCCGCCCAGGTCCGGTGTTACACATTTTCCTTCTGTTAAGACCTGCTCAATGGCACTGAGCACCTTCCTGCCCCAGTCTTCCCTCCCAAAATGGTCCATCATCTGGCTGACGGACCAAATGGCCGCCAGGGGGTTGGCTTTTTGCTGACCGGCAATGTCCGGCGCTGAGCCATGAATGGGTTCAAACATGGAAGGGTATTGCTTTTCCGGGTTAAGGTTGGCTCCTGCGGCTAACCCCATGCCACCGGCAATGGCGGCTCCCAGGTCTGTGAGAATGTCACCAAAAAGATTGGAGGTCACCACTTCCGGCCCTACCCCATCACCGGGAATCACTGCAATTTTGTATGACTGTGTCATTTTTTTATACTCCCCTCCAACTGATGAAATACGTTACCCTTTTCCTTCATACTCCCGGCACACCTGGTCAAAAATGGGCACCAGGTTGGGATCAAACTGGGTTCCGGCACAACGCTGGATTTCCCTCAGCGCCGCTTCCATTGAAACGCCTTTTCGATAGGGCCGGTCATTGGTCATGGCATCATAAGCATCCACAATTGACAGCACCCGGCATTCAATGGGAATGTTTTCTCCTTTGATCTGACTTGGGTATCCGGTACCATCCCAATATTCATGATGGCGCAGAATTAACCGGGAAATTTCCTTCAAGGCTGGTGTGGTGGAAGCGATGCGCTCTCCAATCATTGTGTGGGTTTTCATCACTTGCCACTCGTCGGTGGTCAGGGGTCCCGGCTTTTTCAGAATGCTGTCGGGGATCCCCACTTTTCCCAGGTCATGAAACTTGGTTAACAAACGGATCTTATCTATCTGGCTATGGGAAAAACCAACGGCAGTTCCCAGTCTTTCAGCCAGGGCAGACATTCTGTCCGCATGACCTTCAGTGATATAATCCTTGGCTTCCAGGGTTTTCATCAAGGTGCGCACCAAACCGCTTTTACTGCTTTTTTCTTTTAGCAGTTTGTGTTGATACAGGTTGTTGTCTGCTTCCTGGTATAAAAGGCGTCCGTTGATAATTCCTTCCCCCTGAAAGGCATAACCATAAGACACATCTACCAGATGGGCCTGGTCCTGTTGGTTAAAGACTCTCAACTGGTCCTTAAACCTTTCAATAAGCCCTTCAATTTCTGCCATTTCATAAACAAAAATCAGCACCCCAAATTCGTTACCGCCAATGCGGGCCGTAAACCCTTTTTCCCCAAACTGGGCCTGGATAAGATCAGCCACCGACACAATCACCTGGTCGCCTGCTATATGGCCCAAGGTCTCGTTGATGAATTTCAGTCCGTCAATGTCAAAGAGCAGCAACCCCGTACCCACTTTTTTCTTACCTGTCACTTCTGTCAGGTGTTCTTCGAAACACCGACGGTTGTTGAGGCCGGTCAGGTGATCTGTTTCTGCCATGTTTCGCAGCCGGTGCTCCAGCTGAATCCTTTCTGTCATATCCCTGATAATGATGAGGATTTCATCCAACTCTGTGAGGTGGAGCCGGGCTTCAAAGATGGACCCACTGTCATTGTTTTTCATCTCAAAGAGAACCGTTTGTCCTTCCCCTGTTTCCACCACCTCCATCACATACTGTCGCAGTTGTTTCATGATTTCCCCACTTCGCAGAATTTCCAGGGCACGGGAAGTGACAGTGCGGCTTGTGGTGGAAAAAGGGGTGATATTTCCTTTGCTATCACTCACCAGCAACACATCAGGAATGGCCATGATCAGGGTTCGGTTTCGGGAGCTCATTCGCTCAAGCGAGGCAATTTTATCCTGAAGCTCCGGATAATAGTTCTTCCGGATAGAGTCCTCTCCCAGCCCGATGATGGCTTCCCGGGTTACGTTTTTTTTGTGGTCATTATTGGAATAGGAACTCATAGATATCTTTAACCTCTTTCTCCTTGAGAATCCTGGGGTTGGTGACCATGCAGGGGTCTTTCAGAGCGCTTTCTGTCAGCAGATCCAACTGCTGTTTGCTAATGGCATCGAAGGGGATATAGTCTGGGATGCCAATATTTCTTCGAAGGTTGGCGATGCGATGAAGCAACGATGATTTCACTTCTTCCAGGTTCATGTTTACCGACTCAATGCCCATTTCCCCGGCAATGATCCGGTACATATCTTCTGCGGATTCAAAATTAGCTTCCATAACTTTTTCCAGGAGAATGCCGTTGCACTCTCCATGGGGCAGGTCCATGAGCCCTCCCAGACTATGTGCCATGGCATGCACGGCGCCCAGGCTGGCATTGGAGAAGGCAAACCCCGCATGAAGGGAACTCATCATAAGTGCCTGAAGAGATTCCATGGAACGGTTCGGCTGAACGGCTTTTTCAAGGTGTTGGTGAATGAGGCGAATGGCACTGAGAGCGTGGACATGGGTTAACCCGGACCGGGCGTTTGAAACACAAGCTTCTATGGCATGGGTGAGGGCATCAATGCCGGTACAGGCAGTGAGATAGGGGTCCATGGTTGTCAGGGGAATGGGATCGATCAGCGCCAGATCCGGCACCACCTTTTTACTGATGATGGCTTTTTTCACCTTGGCCTGGCTGTCTGCGATGATGGCAAACTGGGACACATCTGCAGATGTGCCGGCAGTGGTTGGAATACAGATAAGAGGTGGCCCCGGCAAGCGAATTTCGTCCACCCCCACGTAATCCAGGATATGGCCTCCGTTGGTTGACACAATGCCGATGCCCTTGGCACAGTCCATGGGACTTCCGCCGCCTACGGCCACAATAACGTCACAATCGTTGGCCAGGAATAGCTCCGAACCCATCATCACTTCATAATCTTTCGGGTTACTGGTGGCATCGTCAAAAATAAACACGCTAATGTTGGCTTCCTCAATGGATTGGATGATTTGATGAAACCAGTCCTGTTCACGCACTTGTCTGTCTGTGACTACCATGGCCTTTCTGGAGCCAAAATGGTTTAGATATCGACCAATAAGCAGAGAAGATGCTGACCCCACCACCACTTCAGGCACCACAAATTTTCTAAGTTCCATGGGTGTCTCCATTTTCAGTGACATTTAACCGCCGCCTCTCTCCAATCAGTGAATGTTTATCCGTTTACAGGCTGCCTTTCTTTTTCTTTCCTAAATAAATTGTTACCCTCAGAAAACCGGCAGAAACAGTTCATCCTTCCTTGCTCGCTTCTTAAAGTGATGAGGCGGACATGGAAAAGCTCATCCCTCTGAAAAAAGAAAGATGAGCTTTTATTACAGACTTTCTATTGCAGCCATTCCATCAATGCCTGGGCTTCCTGCAGAGGCAGCCTGTTTTGTGCCTGCTGCCACATGGCCAGGTCATCCTGATAAGCCATGGCAAGTCGAGCCGCTGCATCTGCCTTGAAAGCTTCAAAGTCTTCAATTTCATCGGCAAAGTCTGTGTCACCGGCAGCCACCTTTTCCCGGATGCTTTCCAGGGTGTGATAATGGTTGTAGAACTTCAACAGCCGGTCCTTTGACCAGAAAAGGTCATTGTTCAGTGTTTCTGAATCGATGGCCGCCCGGTAAGAATTGTACCAGGTTTCATAATCATAGAATTGTGCGTAGTATTTTCCTGGGAAGCCCAGTTCACTCAGTACAGAAGCCCCATCCCCGGCTTCAAGGTAATCGATGGCCTGTTGGAATGTGCCCGGCAGGTTCTGGTAAAAATGAACACGGTAAGCCAGGCTTTCCTGGGACAGATATTGAGCCTCAGTGATCACATGTTTGGCAGTGTCTCGAAGGGCATGGTTAAAGGTTTCCACCGCCGCCTGAGTCACTTCATCCATTTCTTCTATTTCCATCAGCAGTTGGGTGATGGCCAGCTGGTGATCCAGCAGCTCATTGGCCTGCTCCATGTAACTCCCGGCTGCAATGGCCAATTGTGTTCCAAGGCCCTGGGCTGTCAGCGCTTCCTGGTTCAGGGAATTCAGGTAATTATCAGGCGTTCTTGCCAGGTCATAGGGCATCACAGGCAGTTGATCGTACTGCATCATCAGTGTGGCAAAAGCTTTCAGGTTATCCAGGTATTTATTGTAATTCACTCGGTCTGCCTGGTCCAGTTGAGAATGATAGAAGTTATAGGTAATCAGGTAATCTGTGTGTGTACGCATGGTGGGAATGCCATAATAGGAGTATGACCACTCATCTGACCAGGTACCCACGGTGTTTCTTATTTCCACCCCAGGCACTTCAAAGCCAGAGGTCTCCAGTCCCTGGGTCATACCCATCAGGTGGAAGTAAAGGGTATCGGATGAACGCATGGGCAGTTGCTGTGTACCTTCGTATCCCAACAGTTCCAGGGTGATGGTGGCCACGGCTTTGCCAGCCCATTCCTGATTTTTCTCTTCCATCAGCGCCCATGAGCCCATGAGCCAGTCGTACACTGTGTCCATGACACCAAATTCTTCTGCTTCATGGGCCACAAAAACCATGGTGCGCTGGGGCTGGTAGCCGGAATCAGCCATGCCCTTGGCAATGGTCATCATAAGTCCAATGGGCAGTGAATCGTCCATGAACCCCTGAAAATAAGCGTCGGTGTGGGCGTTGATGATCACATATTCCTCAGGATAAACCGTTCCAGGAATCATGGCCACCACGTTATACCCTGTGGCATTTTCATCAATCTCCACCAAGGAAACCAAATTCACTGTCAATGGTGCCTCTTCCAGGATTGCTGCCAATTCTTCTCCATATTTTTTGGGGATGTTCCAGACGGGAATGTCGATGTCTGCACCGCTCCAGTCGGCCACATAAAAAGCCTCGCCGGATTCCTCCTGGCCGTAGCCTTCTTCTGCATAGAAAACAGCACCCATGGCTCCCTGTCGCCTTACCTGATGTCCCACCTGGGCGATCCAGGAAACATAGTCTTCATTCCAGGCTACCAAGGCAATTTTTCCTGTCAGGTCAACGCCTTCCAGTTCTTCCCGGGTGGCATTCCCTACATATACCAGTTCTGCCGTAATCCCTTCTTCCTCCGTACCTGCAGGACCTGGTGTCGGCACAATGGGAATGTTCATCTCAGGCATTTCTTCTATGGTCATGGAAGCGTCCAATGGGTTCCAGCCGTAAAGCTGGAAAGGGATCATTTCTGCTTCAAGTCCCATATCCACAAAGGCATCGTACACCAGCACAGAGGCTTCACGGCCTGCCTCAGTGCCACCCATTCTAAAGCCCCAGTCATTGGCATAACTGCCAATCTCGCCCAAAGCAAGGGCAAAATCCCATCCAAACTGAGGGTCCAGGGCTTCCAGCAAAGCTTCCTGTTCAGCCATGGGCTGGGTAAAGAGCTCCACCGCCTGCTGCATCTGCGGTTCATAAGTAATGCCCACACTGCGGGTTTCTGCATCCCAGACAGTGGCAGCTCCCAGGTAACGGTTCACAAAGCTAATGGGAACCAGGGTGCGCCCCTCCACGATGGTTGCCGGTGCGTCCAGGGCCACCATCTCGTCCTGTACCATGGCCTGGTCGGCATCGATGGTCAGTACGATGTTTTCATCCACGCCAATGAATACCTGCCTGGTGTCACCATCCCATCTGACAGGTATGCCCATCTGCCCTGTCAGGAAGGAGACAGGCACCATGGTGCGCTGGTTGTTAATTTGCGCCGGTACCTCCAGGGGGGTTTCCACACCATTGACCATGGCCATGGGGCCATCAACGGGCAGCTGAATCTCCATCTGCCGGTACGCCATTACCGGAGATGCTGACGTAAAACACAGTAGAAGCACCAGACCAAACATGATGAGTTTCCTGTTCTTCATTTTCATTCGCATTCCTCCTGTTCCATGAACCTGTCGACTGCGGACTCCATCTGACAAATGCATTGGCTCGCCGGAAACCCTGATGTCGTGTCTCAAATATAATCGCACCGTCGCATTCGTGAGATGATTCAGAATATTTTGTGCATATTTATTATACCTTGTTTTCAACAAATTGCCCATGTTAAAAATAAAATTAATAAAAAAATTTCTCCTGAATTTCTTGCACTTCGGGAGAAATTTTAAAGTAACTTTTTGTAAGGAATTGCCCCAAGGATTTTTGTTTTACTGAAGATTGCCTGCCTTACTTTCGCACCGGCGCCTGGATTTCTGTCAGGTAGTTGGCCGGATCTTCTTCATCATAAGGTCCTTTGTGGTAAATGGCCCGGGTAGGTCCGTCCAGTTCATAGCCGTTGGCTTCCATCCATATCCCCAGTGCCTGGTAAGCTTCTGTGATCATCTCAAAGGGCCCCTGGTGCATCACCACGGCAACTTCCGGTACCGGTTCCAAACGTCTGACGTTGAACCGGTCTGTTTCCTCAACAGGTTCGCTGATTGTCAGTGTTACCTCAACGTCCACATCTTTTTCCTTAAACCCTGGATCATGATAGATGGCGTAGCAGGGAGATTTGTATCTGATCCCCTTCTGCTGAGTGTACGTCATGATCTCCCTGACACCAGTTCCTTTACATCCTGCAGTGAAAATCCCATTTCACGCAGCACATGGATGCGGTTCATCTGCACCATCTGGTCAGCGGCATAGAACCGGTAGCCTGTGTCGGCATCAATGGTGCGGGGTTTGATCAGACCAATCTCATCATAATGACGCAGCATGCGGACAGATACGCAGGTTAATCTTGAAAAATCTCCTATTTTGAACATGGCGCCTCCTGTTCTTTTCCTGTTTTATTTACATTTCATCCGGATGTAATTTCATCATAAACCCTGACATCGTGTGAGGGTCAAGTGTTTTTTTTGAAATTTTATTTATCTTTAAATTGGATGCGTATGAATCATACTCTCTTTCCATTACCTTATTTGTACCCTCATGTAAGCTTATCCTTTATGAAAAATAAAATTTCTCCTGGGCTTGATGTTTACCAGGAGAAATTTATTCGGAAGTTTAAACATTCACTACTTCAAGTCATAGACAGGTGCTGTGCCTGTTTTCAAGGAGAGTTCGTCCAGTAACTGGATCATGCATCGTTTTACTCTTTTACTATGCCTTAGATTCTCTGCACTACATGAACCAATACCATGCTGTTCTCTCAAATGCTCTTCGTGCCAAGGCTTATGTAAAGCGTATTCATGTTGGGAAAAATGGTACATCTGACGAATCAACAACACATTGGGATACACTTCTTTGATTACTTTTGAAGCCTGTGGAAGATACGTTTCGTCAAACAACCTGACTTCTGTGTAATTCTCAGAGATTGGGTGTTGTAATATATCATTCAGCTTGCCTTCCACCACAATTAAATCTTTGACTGGCTTCACAGGCCATCGTTCAATGGTAACCTGGCCGCTTCCGTCTAATTCAACCACATTAAACCCAGGTTGTATTTCATAGTTTTTAAATGTGTATTTAAGAGGTGCTCCAGGATACGAAGCCCTCTGGTTATCCTGGGTCAGCGATTCATGGAGGTGCCCCAGGGCAGTGTAGTGAAATCCTGAGAAGTACTCCAGGGGAACAGGTTCTTTCATGGGGTGATCTGCCAGGGATTGAAAGGTATCAGGTTCACTATTAAAAACAATGCCGCCAGGTGTCACCAACGCGTGGGTAACAAGAATTGTTCGCCTGTCAGGCTTCATGGTGGCTCTAATTTTCCTAAGCATCTTAGCGTAAGCTTCCCCATAAGTGGTAATTTCTTTATCCCCCAATACCTTGCGAATGTTATCCAAACAGGCATAAGGGATAAGGTAAGCCGTTAAAGGTCCATGCTCGTCTTCCAGGTCCACAGGTTCAAAAAAGTCTTCCAGGTTTCCCGCCACATGATAACCTGCCCTTTTCATAAGTTGGCTGCCAAAGCTGAGGCGGGCAGGACAGTCGTGATTTCCCCTCACAGCCAGTACCTTAACCTTATGTTCCACCACCAACTGGTACAGCACCTCGTTGAACATTTCCAGTGACTCCACTGTAGGCACCCGGCTGTCAAAAATATCCCCGGAGATGACGACCATCTTTGCTGCTGTGTTCTTAACAGCATTGATCAGTTGCACCAGCATATCACGCTGGTCATGAATCATAGATTGTCCGTGGAGGACTTTCCCCAAATGCCAATCTGCCGTGTGGATAAACCTCATCTGATCACTCCTGTCTGGCAAACTCATTTCCGGCACAAAAATACCGGCCTTGTGGCCGGTTACGCTACCTGCTCCACTCGGTACAAGCGTCCAGTTAGGTACCGAAGTTCATCGCATTCCATTGAATTTGACACATTTAAATTTATGTTATTATACAATAATTCAAATCATTTTACCACCCTAATGTTCATTATTTTGAAAGTTTGTTATGAACAATAAAATACATCTATTGGGGATCACAATGAATTAATACTTCCACTAGACGATCTTTCTTGGCACCTTATCCATATAGGTTATACCAAACATCAATCCAGTTCTATCAGCAATCTGTCCTCACGACGTTTGCTTGTCTGCCTGGGTATATTATTACTCTCATTTTTGTTATCAAACTTCTCTTCAAAACTGAATGTTACTGGCCTATCCAATTCATTTTCAGCATTATCCTTTCCGTTGAGATAGTTTTCTATTTTAGATTTTGTTTTTTTCCACTCCCGTTCTGCTCCAATAATAGTATCCGCGTATTTTTTTCTGCCCAAATTCCAATCTTGAACCATCTTGCTTTTGCTCTGCTCTGACAGCACAGGTATTTCAAGTGTATTAAGCTGCTTCTTCCCAATATTGATGCTGTTTTTTCCCTGAAACTGTTTGATGATTGTTTCTTCACCCACAGGGCTCTGCAGGTAAAGATGGACCACCGCTGCATCAACGGCTTCTTTACACCGGAGAATCATCAGATTTCCTGAAGCAATCACCAGATCAGATTTTTTGTTTTCCACCAATACGGATCGAAATTTTGTACCCCGGCAGGTGATGAGCACATCATTGTTTCTTATTTCATACTTAGCTTTGTCCTCCTCTGTTGCATTGGTCATTTCCATGTCTTCAAAGACCAGCCCCTGTTCTGTCATGTTGGATATACTGGCCACCTTTGCGTTTCCATCCGGCACAATGTCATCCTTCAAGATCACTTTCCCCAGACAAATCTCTGCCAGATCTCCCAGCGGTATTGTTCTCATCTCCTGCTCGCTACTCATCTTCATGTCCTCCTTTTTCAAATGCAGCTATGCTAATAATAATCTTCATACCTGTATCTTATCATATAATATTCAAATATAATATCTTCGTATTATTTTCATTGTATGTTCTTTCTTCAAACTGTTCCATCCTTTTTTGGTACTCCACTCCCTCATCGGGGTACCTATTTCCACAGGAGGCGATACATCGATGAGTAAAAGCAAATTATTCAGCAGTTATGAATTGAAGAACACCACATTGAAAAACAGGATAGTCATGGCCCCCATGTGCATGTACAGCGCCGGGAATGACGGCATGGCCACAGATTTTCACCTGGTGCATTATACCACAAGAGCAGTGGGAGGTACCGGGATGATTCTCACAGAAGCCACTGCTGTAGAGCCCCGGGGCCGGATTTCAGGCAACGACCTGGGCATCTGGAGCGATGCACACATTGAAGGCCTTGAGATGATCACCCAGACAGTGAAACAGTAT
>JAABSW010000030.1 GCA_011390155.1 Clostridiaceae bacterium | reverse complement strand
TTTTCGTTATCCTTGACCATGTTTTTTAGCGCTCGCAGTTGTTTGAGGCGAAAGAGCGTGGTGCGGGTGGCACCGCTGTCGAAGTAATTACGCTGGTCTTGAAAACGTTGATGAATATCTTGCGTCATGTGTTTTCCTCCTTACATCTTGTTGACGTATTAACCTTCATAAAATAGTATCGTTGGTGAGAACGCTGGCAGGCTTTATAAATCCATGATTACTTTGAAAGGTGATATGCTTATGAAAATAACAAAAAAACGTATTCTATTGGCTGTCCTGGGAATCATTGTTATCACCATCCTTTCCTTCATCACTTATTTCTATGTGGCTCTCAGTGGCAATCCCATAGTGAAGTGGCAAAAGAAACAAGTTATTCTGCGCATCTACGAAGACAGGTACGAAGAAGATTTCAAGGTAATTCGCTCACATTATGATTACAAGCGTGGTGATTATTTTTATACCCTTGAACCAGTAGAAAACCCACAATTAAAGTTCAATACTTCTGTTTATGAATCCACTCAACGTGATCTTTATGCTGAATTGCGTGCAGAAGATGTGATCAGGCAGGCCGTTGAAGATGCTTTAAATGGCCTGCTTGATCCTCAATCCTCAACCATGAACATTTACGAAGAACATAATACATTGGGCGGTACGGAAACTGATGTACATAAAAGGCTCCGTGAGAACCATTATGTGATCAGCATCAGCAGGGATGTTGATCTTTTGGACCCTGGGGCAGTGGATGCTGCAACCATGGATATGGGACAAAGAATCGACACTGCACTGGGTGCCGCTGTCGGCGGACTGACACTTCGGGTCAGTGTGTACGATGGAGACAACTATCACTTCAGTGATGTGGATATACGATAATTGTGATAGCACCATTGAAATCATATTAATTAGACCTCAATAAGCCCCCAATATTCTCATGACTGCCTGTTCTTTCAACTTAGCTTCAAGCATAACATACACTTGTTGATTCTCCTTGTCCACCACTGGCTGAAGCAGCGACAACAAGGCCTCATAATCTTCTGCCAGTATGAAATCATGGTGGTGGCGGTCCAACTTACCCGTTTTACCAGAAGACAAATGTATTTTGGGGTCATCAATTCCTTGCCAGGTGGCAAAGGACTGTTTCAAGGCATCACCTGGCTCCATGGATGGCAGAATCCGGTGATGATGGTAATCAAACACAGCGGGTACACCGGTTCTTTCTGCAAGAAACAGCACCTCTTGAATGGTAAAACTCCGGTCATCGTTTTCCAGGCGCAAACGACTGCGAATTTCAATTGGAAGACCTTCATATACCTGGGCCCAACGATGCAAGGCTTCCTTTGAATCGCCATAAACTCCACCCACATGGGTGATGAACTCACGCACCCCAAGCATATCACCAAGCACCTGGTGATACCTCAGGTCCTCCACCGACCGCTCAACAACACTTTCGTTGGGAGAATTAAGTAACGTGTACTGCCCCGGATGCATGGAAAGCCGCATCCCATGTTTAATTGAAAACCCTCTTATTTCATGACACAGGGCTTTGATCTCCTCATCTTTGCACCAGAGGTACTTCATTTCCGGGTGCGTCGATAAAGGCACAATGTCACTGGAAACCCTGAAAAAACGGATGCCCTGTTCTGCATTCCACTCCAAGCAGTTCTTCAGGTACATCAAATTATTAACAATGAGCCCTTTCAAATATTCATCTCCCTTTGACAGGTACGTGGCCAACCGCAAGGTTTTCATTTTGAGGGGGATTGTCGTGTTCAGGCATGCGTAGCCCAATAATATTTCCATGGTCATCACCTTTCAAGGGATCTAAAAGCATCGACAGGTTTATCAGTTTTATTCAATTTCCACTGACGGGTTCTCCCTGTTAAGGATTCCTTTTCTGTAAACTTTACCAATTTCAAATTCTTCCGCCCATTGCGCCAGGGCATCCAATGCTTCCACCAGAACATCATGCCGGGAAGGGTCCACAGATTCAATCACAGCAATGGCTCTTTTGGTCTGGTTGGTGAGCATGGTCCGCTGACCGTCACGCCAGTTCCAGAAACGGCATACAGCTCCTGCTTCGTCAAGGTAAGACACTTCTCCTGGAAGGGTTTCGCTGGCCTCATCGTCACCCAGGGCAAAAAAAGGATCGCCCCCTTCACTCACCGTCAGCCGCAGGTTCCCCTGGATGGTGTCCAGGTCTTCCATGCCACAGGGCAGGGCATACCGCAATGACACACTGTTGTACACATCCACCAAAGGGCTGATACTGCCAACGCCAGTGCCTTTTTCTATGCGTTTCAATAATGCTTCAATGGAAGAACGTACCCCTTTTTTCGTTTTGAATTTGGAGAAGGCTTCCCGCCACACAGCCACCACCGGGTTCTGGCTTAAGACCGGTTCATTCAGGTATTGCCTGGCTTCTTCCCCCGCCTCCTGCAACTGTTTTTCAATGGCTTCTCTGTGATATTGATGGTGTTCTTCGGTATTGTTCACTTCCTCCAGCAATAAAACCCCCACTTCGCTATGGGGAAACAGTGCCCACAGGGATGGTTCAATGATCAGTTGTTTCATCTGGTTCATCCTTTCCATACTTCCATCCATGATCCTCATGGTAAATCATCAGTTTTGTCATACCTCCGTCAACGGTGATGTTCTCACCGGTAATGAAACCGGCTTTGTCACTGCATAAAAACAGCACCATGTTGGCGATGTCCTGGGACCTTCCCACCCTGCCGGCAGGGTGCTGGTCGTTGTCTGCTTCTTCCCACTGGTGATCTTCCGTGTCGATCCAGCCGGGGCTGACAGCGTTGACCCTCACCTTGCCTGCCAGGCTGACGGCTAATGCATGGGTCAGGGCTGAAATGCCGCCCTTGGCAGCTGTGTAACTTTCTGTGTTGGGCTGGCTCATACTGTCCCTGGTGGAAGAAATATTGACAATGGCTGCTCTTTCTGTAAAATAATCCCTTAACAGCTTTACCAACATAAATGGAGCTGTCACACCCGTGTGCAGCACGTAATTAAAATCTTCCCAGGAGCAGTCTTCAATGCCTCCCATTGACAATGCCGCGTTGTTGACGAGATAATCCACCCGGCCATACTGGTTGATAACTTTCTCCGTAAAGTCATTCAGTGTCTGCTTCTCTGCCAGATCTCCCACAAAATAATCGTTGGGCAGTTTGTCGATGACACATACATGCGCCCCTTCGTCCCTGAAACACTGGCTGATGACTTTACCAATGCCCCTGGCGCCACCTGTCACAATCACTACTTTATTCTTAAACATCGTTTCACCCTTTTCCTTCTTCAAGTTTATACCTTGCAGATTTGCTGCATCATATATACCTCTGAATCATTGCATCGGTGAACTGATCCACATTTTCCAACGTAATTTTGTTGTCACGGATCGTTTTCTGTACCCGCCTTATCCGCTTCTCATCCATCATGTCTTCCCGAAGGTTCATGACACCGCTTCTCCGGCCGATGCGGAACAACAACTGCTCCTCCTGGGGAAGGTCCAGGAACCACTGCATAACGGCCAGCATCCGTTCCTTGTCCCGGGGGAATGTGCCTTCCACCTCCGGTAACAGGTTTATGATATGGTCGCTTTTCAGGGTGCTGGTAATTCCCTCCAGCCTTTCAACCATCCACATCAGTTCCTGTACCATTGCCACATCATTGGTACGGGTAAAAATGCATGCCTGGTAATCCTCAAAAAGCTTTGAATGGGGATGCACCACCAGTGTCCTGATCCGGATGTAATCCGGGTTGATCTGGTTCAGGGCATCTGCCGTTTCCCAGGCACTCTTTTGAGCAAACTCCATTCCTCCCAAACCCGGCATGTAATACTCTGAAAGCTCTATATCAGTTTTCTTCACTTTTTGACCCGCACGAATGTGAGTGGCTTTGTCCACTCCTTTGTCAATCATTTCCAATACGTCATCACAGGCAGTTTCCATGCCGATATGAATCCGGTTCAGTCCCGCCACGGCCATTGACTGCAGGTCTTCATCGCTGATTCTGGCGATGGTATGAGACCTGGCATAGCTGGTGACCCGTTCAATCCGGGGAAAAGAATCCCGAAGATAGTTCAGTATGTCGATTAGATCTGATGTTTTCATCACTAAGCTGTTTGCATCCTGGATAAACACCGATTTCATTCCACTGACATACCAGTTGCGGGCCATATGATACGCCTGCTCCTCATTTTTAGCTACCGCCTCCTGTTTCAGAGCATTTAATCGTGAACGCTCCGTAGAAGGATCTTTATTCTCCTCCTGAAAAGCCTCAACAAATCGTCGGATGGTGTCAATATCCTGGAAAATTTCCTCCTGGGTACGGACACTGAACTCTTTTCCCTTGTACAAAGAACAAAACCGACACTTGTTCCAGGGACAGTTTCGGGTGATGCGAACCAGCAGGCTGGCTGCCTCACTGGGCGGCCGAATTGGACCAACTTCAAAAGCCATCATGCCACTCCTTTACCTGGTTTCAGGGTTTACTTGTTTCACTTATTAAGGCCTGTACCACTTTTTAAGCCTGAAAAAAATCAGCATACCCACAATAATAAGGATGCAGACAAAAATAAATATTTCAAAAGCCGATCGCTCATTAAGCCCGGGCATGTATGTGAAGTTCATCCCATACACACCTGTTAAAAATGTCAAAGGAATAAAAATCACCGAAAAGATGGTTAAGGTCATCATGATCTTATTCATATCCTCGCTTGCATTTGACATATACATTTCATGAAGACTGTTCGTCATTTCTTTGTAATCCATAAGCGAGTCTGAAACCTGGCTGACATGTTCAAACAAATCATTATAATAAGGCAGTAAGTCTTCGCTCTCCAAGTGGCTGCTCTTCCTTAATAAAGCAGCGACTGATTGTTTGATGGGTGAAATCGAATTGTTTAAGTAAAGTAATTCTTTCCTCAGATGGTAGAGCTGCTCCCTACTTTTAAAATCATTGTCCAGTATTTTCATTTCAATCTCTCTAAAATCTGAAGATATCTTATCGATAATCAAGAAATACTGGTCAACCAAGGTGTCAATGAGCACATAGAATAAATAGTTGCTTCCCATACCTCTGATTCTGCCAAGTTTGTTGTCCAGTCTTTCCCGCACTTCATCAAACACATCTCCCGGGGTCTCCTGAAATGTAATAATCACATTATCCTTTTGTACTATTGCCAGATGTTCCCGGGTTATTTCTGAATCTTTGAGGTTCATCATTTTGAAGATGGAAAAAAGGTACTCAACTTTCACCTCAATTTTACTCCATTGTGAAACCTGTACAATATCTTCCAAATCCATCTGGTGAAGGTTAAAATTTTTCCCTATTTCATGAATCAGGTCCATGTCATGCAGACCCACCACATTGAACCAGTAGACCTTATCATCTTCAAAGGGCCCACTGATTGTGTTGACTTTGCTATGCAGAATATCGTCTTCATTGTATTCAATACGTTCAATGGAAACAGTCACATTCTTGTGTTTACCTGTGTACACAATGGTTCCAGGGGGTTCACTTGTATATTTCTTCTTCTCATGTAAAGGATTAAACGAATCTAATTTCATAGCATCAAACTCCTTTTAATCACATCTATTTTACTGTTCAGTGCGTTTAATTTTATTCTATGCTGTCTGAGAGTATTTGTCTAATGTAACTCATTAGGCGAAAAAGGCTGTCTCCCCATTTGTCTGGAAGACAGCCTTGTAAATATGCATGTTTATTGGTAATCCACCCAGACAGCGCCGTTATTCGCAGACTGGACACAGCTTTCCACAAAACGGACGCCGTTGATGCCATCTTCGATCCCGGGGAACCAGTAATTCGGTTCCAGTACGCCCTGGTCTTTCAGGTGCATGGCCGTGCAAAACCGATGATATAGGTTAGACCAAGCTTCAAACAAACCCTCCACGTGACCTGCCCCAATGCGGTTGTCGGCCACTGCCTCATCCTCGTTGTACAGATAGTCCATACCCCTCTCCAGGATTTGTGCCGGTTGCCCCTGGATTTCATACTGTAGCTGGTTGGGTCGTTCATCCCACCATTCCACACTGGCTTTAGAACCTACCACCCGTATTTTCTGCTGGTGCATGGATCCAGCATTGACAGCACTTGCCCAAAGGGTTCCTACAATCCCTTTTTCAAATTGTATCAGTACGGTGGCATTGTCTTCCAGGGGAGCACGGCTTTTCACAAAGCTTTGCCTCGTACAGAGGAGTCTCTGAATGCGAATCTCCGGTACCATGGTTTCCGCAAGAAACAGAGCGTGTGTGCCCAAATCACCCAGCACGTAGCTGGGCCCAGCAGTTGCAGGATTCACCCGCCATTTTGTTCCAGGATCACTGGTTTCCACTTCTGATGCGTGATAGCCGTGGGCAAACTGCATCTGGATGATGCGAATGTCTCCCAGATCACCACGCTGAATCATGTTTCTTGCCTGGTGAACCATTTGAGCACCAACATACCCGTAGGTGACGCCTACCACCCGTTGCTTGCTCTCAGCCAGACGTGCCAGCTCTTCCCCCTGTTCCGAGGTAAAGCAAAGTGGTTTTTCGCACACCACATGCAGCCCGGCATTGAGGGCTGCCTTGCTGATGGCATAATGGGTATGGTTAGGGGTAGCGATGGTCACTGCTTTTATGCCATCCTCCCGGTTCCCTTCTGCCGCAAACATAGCTTCATAGGAGTCATAGCATCGATCTGCTGCCACTCCAATATTAACTCCAAATTCCCGACCTCGTGCCCCATCAATGTCAAAGGCACCGGCTACCAGATTGAATTGATTATCCCGCAACGCTGCAGACCGGTGGATATAGCCGATCTGGCTTCCACGGCCGCCCCCCACCATGCCCCATGGAATAGGTCCGTCAAACCGCTTTTCTTCGTTGAACATTTTCATCCGCTCCTTCGGGGTTTAACCCTGCGATTCTATTGACCAAGCTTTTCTTTTAAAAATTTTCGGGCCATGATAGCGTATTCCAGTGGATCTGCTTTTGCTGGGTCCTGTTCTGCTTCCACCACAATCCAACCTTCATAGGAACTGTTCTTAATGAGGTTGAAAACACCGTCCCAGTCAACCATGTCCCCATCTCCAGGAACGGTGAACATCCCGTTTTTAACCCCCCAGAGAAAGCTTCTGTCCTGTTCTTTCACAGCCTCATACACCGGACGGCGTAAATCCTTCACATGAATGTGGGCAACCCGTTCCAAATGCTGATCAAGCACCTCCACCGGATTCTCCCCTGCCAGGGTCAGGTGCCCGGTATCAAAGAGGAGAAACACCGTCTCCTTATCGGTCATTGCCAAGAGCCGGTCAATTTCTTCCTTTGTTTCGATCCCCGTCCCTATGTGGGCATGAAAACACAGCTTCATACCCTTTGCCTGTGCCATTTTGCCAAGCTCATTCAAACCATTGGCCAGGTTTTCAAACTGACGGTCATCCAAGATGGGTCGGTTGCTGAACAGCGGAATCGATTCATCACCATGGATTGTCACACCGCATTCTCCTACTCCTACCACCCGGGCGCCTAATCCGTAGGTATAATCCAGGTGCTTTTCAAAGCGCTGTATGGTGTCTTCGTTATTAAACACTGTAAATTCTGAGCTGAACCACATGTTGCAGATGGTGATCCCCCGCAGGTCAATGGCTTTTTTAATGACATCAAAATCCTTCGGGTATTTAATGCCGCCTTCGCTGCCAGTGTATCCTGCCAGGGCCATTTCGCTCAGGCACTGCTGGTAGGTCAGCTCCCCCCCCAGGCTAGGCAAATCATCATTAGACCAGTTAATTGGTGCACAACCGTATTGTATTTTCATAATATTCCCCTTTCATGATTTGAATGCTGTAAAAACTAATCACTTTCTTTGTTTCGTTTTGGTTTCGTTTTAAGTTTCATTCTTTTCATACTTATAGATTAAGGCTTTCACTTCTCCTTGTCAATAGACATTGTTGAATTTTTATCAGGAATTTTTATCAGTTTTGTATTGTATCACCAAGTATACACTCGGAATAATAAGGTAATCGATCGATCAGTAAGACCCATTGTTTTCCAGCACAGAACATCATGTACAATTAAAGGAAAATAATTTATGTTCCTTTCAAAGATTATTCTGAATTGAAAGCCTGTAAATAGGCAGATGAAGGTTAGAAAACCTTCCATCTGGAGATCCTCCGTTGAAACATCAGAATCCTCCACCTCATCATGGAGTACACCGTTAATTAACTATATTTGGCAAGATAATTCCTATTTGTTCTACTCCTAACTTATTCAACCACATTAGTTATTTTTTTACTCTTTATCCTCCCACCAAACACATTAATCAGCAGCCCGGTCATGACTAAAACTGACCCCATCAGCTGCCAAAAACTGAAACCTTCCCCCATAAACAAGGCGGCGGTGCTCATGCCAAGGATGGGTACCAAGAGAGCAAAGGGAGCCACAGTGGTGGCGGGGTAGCGGGCCAGGAGTTTGCCCCAGAGGCCGTAGCCTATTAAAGAGGCGAAATAGGCCAGGTACAGGACGGAAAGAACTGAGGTCCAGCTGGCCTGCTGAAAGGCTGTCTGCCAGCTTTCAAAGCCTTCAAAGAGCAGGGAAAAAATGGCCATGGGAAAAAAGGACACCAGGCCGCTCCAGACCACCAGTGACAGCATGGAAAAAGGAGGCACTCCCAGAGTAACTTTGCGCATGATGACGTTGCCCACCCCCCAGCTGGCGGAGGCGGTGATGACCATCCAGAAGCCGATAAGTGTCATGCCGGTGTTCTGCTGGGAGGCAATGAGCACGATGCCTATGGCGGCGATGAAGAGGCCGACCAGGTGGTTCCAGCGGAGTTTTTCTTTCAGGAAGATCACCGCCACCAGGAGGGTGAAGAAGGCCTGTGATTGGTGCACCAAGGAAGCCAGGCCGGCAGGCATGCCCAGCTTGATGCCCAGAAAGAGAAAACCAAACTGGCCCACGTAGAGGGTCATGGAAAGAGCGACGAGGCCCTTCCAGGGGATTTGGGGCCGGGGAAGAAAAAACACGGCTGGTATGGCCACCATAAAAAAACGGAGTGCCACCAATAGCAGGGGCGGTACATGACTGACACCTAATTTTATGGCCATGAAGTTCATGCCCCAAAGTGTGGCAACGATGATGCCCAGGCCAATGTCATGTTTTTTCATAAGGTGAACCTTCTTTCTGTGGTCAAGTGGTTTCTGTTGGACTTCTCCATTATACCTTTCATGGGTATTATTCCCAACCATAAAAACTTTTCTCATGATTGATAAGTTATGCTTTTAAATTGAAGGTTTTTGGGTATATTCATTATGTCGTCTATTGCTTTGATAAAGTGATAAACAACAAATTAAACCCCACCCTTCAAAAGGCAGTCGATTATTCGGCTGCCGCTTTTTATGCAAATTCATGGAGGAGTTGAATTTTTATCACTTTCCCTTCTTCCACATAGAACAAGAGATAGGTATAGGGGTTTTCCTGAAACATCATTTCGTAGCGGCCATCAGTGCCGGTGGTGCCGTCCAGGCTTCGGGTCACTTCCGGGTAAGCCTGCTGCATATCTTCCAGGGTATCGCCCAGGGTGATGCCTCTGTTGGTTGTGACGTTTTCGTTTTCTGTCTCAATGCTGATGAGGTAAAAACGCTGGCCATCCTGGGGCGGTGAAAAGAGGACCAGCCGGGCGTCCTGGTAAATCAGGGTCTTTTCATAACTGCCGGTGAAGGTGTCGGCGTTTTCCAATACAATGGTTTCTTCCACCAGGGGCATCCCCAGGGTTTCTGGCAGGTTCATTTCATCTTCATAGGCCAATAGGGTGATGGTACCTTCAGGAAAACGGAGAATGCCATCGTCTGAGATCCGCTGTTCAGGAGATTCTTCCGGCAAAGGCGCTTCTTCTTCCGGCAAGGGAGCATCTTCTTCCAGTTGAGGCAGGGGCTCTTCCATGGGTTTGGCTGGCTGGGACGGTTTTTGGGGTGTTGATGGCACAATAAACTTGCAGCCTGTGGCGGTAGTTGCCATAAATAAAATCAATAGAATGATCACTTTTTTCATGGACTATACACTCCTTTTAGTCAATGGACTTTTTACGTCTATATAGACGTATTCAATTGATTTTTGATTCATTATTTCTTACAAAAAGAGAGCCCCGTAATAGGAGCCCTCGGTTTTTAACACTATTTTACTGTGGTGTAACGCGTTATGCAAACACTCTTTACTGCTGTGCCAATGCTTCTTCGATGGCTTCCAGAATACCTTCACTGGAACCGGTGGCACCTGCCACCACATCCACACCTTCTACGGTTTGGGTGTCAAGTACAGCTGCGATCATTTGCTCAAAGGCATCGTCGGAGAGCCCAGGGGTATCACTGGATTCCACCACTTCGATGGCCACGATGCCTCCGTCTGCCACGGTCACTTCAACAGTAAGTTCTTCTGCATAACCCTGACCTGTGCCGGTGTACACGTCACCTTCAACGGGTGCGCCGCCAATGCCGGCTTCTGCCAATGCAGTGCTGATGGCTTCCAAAATACCTTCACTGGAACCGGTGGCGCCTGCAACTACATCCACACCTTCAACGGACTGGCTGTCAATCACAGCTGCGATGATTTGCTCAAAGGCATCATCAGACAAACCAGGGGTGTCGGCTGTTTCCACCACTTCAATGGCTACAATTTCGCCGTCTGCCACGGTCACTTCCACTGTAAGTTCAGCTGCATAGCCTTTACCTGTTCCTGTGTAAACATCGCCTTCCACAACTTCTTCTGTTTCTACAGCTGCACCTGGTATGGCGTTGGCAAGGGCTTCAAGAATACCATTGCTGGAGCCGGTGGCGCCTGATACCACATCGATACCGTCAAGTGACTGCTGTTCCATTACGGCTGCGATGATCTGCTCAAAGGCATCATCTGACAACCCGGGGGTGTCACTGGATTCTGTCACTTCAATGGCTGTGATGGTGCTGCCGTCCATGTTTACCTGTACCACCACATCGCCGGCGTAGCCTGTGCCGGTACCGGTGTAGGTTGCCGGACCGCTTGGCACTGAGCTGGCCAGTGCGGCTTTGATGGCTTCCAGGATCCCATCGCTGGAACCGGTGGCGCCTGATACCGCGTCAACCCCGTCAACTGACTGGCTGTCCAGTACGGCTGCAATAATTTGATCAAACGCATCGTCGGAGAGCCCGGGGGTATCGTTTGATTCCACCACTGTGATTGATTTAATCACATCACCGTCTACAACCACTTCTACCACTACGTCACCTGCATAACCTTCGCCTGTCCCGGTAAGGGTTTGTGGTCCACCGTCTGATGCGAAGGATAAGGCCCCTAAAAACACGGCCGTTACAAGTAATAAAACCACTGCGCCTTTCATTTGCTTCTTATCCATAAACCGATTGCCTCCTGTCAATATTATGTATTTATATCTATTACTACCTCAAATCAGTATACCTCATCGGAGAAATTGAAACAATACTTTGGAAGATAAAAATTGACTGTGACCATGCATTAGCAGTTGTATGTTGTTACGATTTCAAATTCAGCCAACAGCACAGGATCGTTAGGCTTTATTTGTAGTCTCAGCGTAAGGACATTTGTCACATATTGATATATTTTAAACATATGTCCTTATGCATAAGCACTGGAACAACAACTGTATGCAAACATATACATTCATCTATCTTTATATATAGCCTTTTTCAACGTTTTCAGGCATTGTAAAAAACAATCATTTAGAGTAGTATAAATAGTGTCAGAGAAAAGCGCATACCCGCCTTATGGTAAGCGCTTACATAGCAGCACTTGTTTTTAGCACGTAAAATATAATAACGTAGGAGGAATTATTTGTGGAAGAGAAAAAAACGCTGGAAACGAAACAACTGTCACGTAAGGAGTTTTTAAAAGGCGCAGGCGTTACATTGGCAGGCGTGGCCATGGCTGGCACCATGGGTTCTGTTTTAAGTGCTTGTTCTTCACCAGTGGCCACCGCTGAAGCCATGACATGGCCTTTGCCTTACGAAAAAATTGACCCTGCCGTAGCAGAGGAAAGAGCTTTTAACGCCTATAAAGAACAAGGCGGCTGAGGCATCGGCGTATCCGAAGGGTTCTTCGGCACATTGGCAGATCAAGTTGGCTATCCTTTTAACCAAATTCCACCACAGGCTTGGGTTAATGCAGGCGGCGGTTATGGACAGGCAAGTTTGTGTGGTACATTAGGTGTGGCAGCTGCTTGTATTGGTATGGTTTGTGAAGTGGACCAGGGCAAAAAAGTACTTTACGATCTTAATGAATGGTACAAAACCGCTGAGTTCCCCATGTACCAGCCGGAAGGCCTTGACCTTCCTCACACGGTGGCAAATTCACTGCTTTGTGATGAATCTGTTAACATCTACATGGAAGAATCAGGGTATGAATACGGCTCCGCAGAAAGAAAAAGCCGCTGCGCAGGTGTTGCTGCAGACGTAACCAGAAAAATGGTTGAACTGCTGAACGCTGAGCTGGCATAGTCTCACAATGCTTTTTAGCTGAATAAGTATTCAAAACCCCTGCAGTTTGATCTGATCAGCTGCAGGGGTTTTTTAGTTTCACATTTATAACCCGCGGCGTTTTGTCGGGGGAATTTTCGATTTGCTTGCCCAGGGTGTATCTTCCAGGTACCCATGTTTTTTTCTGAAAAACGTGTTGGACTGTAACGGACAACCTCTCATAAAAGCCTCGCATCGCTCACATTCTGCACAATGTTCTGACTCGTACCCGTAGGTGAAGGGACAAACGGCAATGCAGTTGGCACAACTGGCACCATTTGCCTGCCAGTATTTCAGGCAGTGTTCTCCTTTAATATACCATTTTAACACACCGGAATTGCCTGTGCTTTCTTCACTTTCTGTGGTCCGTTCATGGGAACTGATGGCGCCCGAGGGACACTCGTTGGCACACAGCAGGCAGTTTTCACAAAAGGTGGTGATGCCAAAATCGATGGGTTGATCCTCGACTAAAGGCATGTCTGTCAGCACTTTGCAGAGACGTACGTTGGAACCGTATTCCGGTGTAATGAGCAGGCCATGGCGTCCCAGTTGGCCCAGCCCTGCATCCACGGCCAAAGGAATGCTTAGAGCGGTATCATTCATGCAGGGTATGGCCTGGTAACCCAGGGCCCGAATGTACTCTGCCAGTGAAACCGTTGCAATGGCCATACGGGAATAACCCAGTGAAGTGGCAGTGCTTGCAGGGAGTTTCGGTGATTTGGTTTGAAGCTCACCATCCATGAGAAAGGCCATGACGATGGCCCTGTTCATGCTTTTGGGTATGTGAAACGCTTTCTCCGATTCACAGGGAACACCTTCCTCATCAAAAACAAATGGTTTCACCATGTCCTGTGAATAAACCCAGCGTTCATCCAGCTTCGCGATCCCTGCCAAGTCGGCTCCGTAAAAGGCTGCCGCTTCCTTAACCCCGTGTGTGTGGTTTTCAGGTGTCTCTTCCACCTTATTTGCCGATAAAAAGGGAGGCACATAAAGGGGATTCCATGATAAAAACTGGGAGTTGGGAAATCCGTAAGTGCCCAGGGTCAGGTTCAACGCATTGGCACCCATGTCAAGGGCATTGTCTTTCTGGGAATACCCCGGGTCTCCCTCTTGCATTCTCCTGGCCATGTTTTTATGCATTTTATCCAGAAAACCCAAATAGTTTATTTCGCCAATGTCTTCCGTGCTTACTTTCACAAAAGCCTGTCTGACTACGGGAAAACGCTGGTAGTCCTCTTCCTTTATCTGATAGGTTTTCTTCCCGATGTACATTTCTTCCCGGGGCATCATTTGGCATTCCTCCCACTTTACTCTTCAGGTACATTCAATACCTTCATTTTCTCATTAAACTAGTCATTTATACAACTTTTTTAGTCATTCACTGGTTTCACATAGACACCAGAAGCGTTGGATGTTTGTTCCGGGAACCAATGACGGGTTTTATTGGCAATACGTACCAGGGTTAACATGACCGGTACTTCCACCAACACCCCAACCACCGTTGCCAATGCCGCCCCTGAGGTTAATCCAAAGAGGGTGATGGCCACCGCCACTGCCAGTTCAAAGAAGTTGCTGGCACCAATCATGGCTGCCGGTGACGCAATGTTATGGGGTAATTTCCAGGCCCTTGACCATCCATAAGCGATGGCAAAAATGAAGAATGTCTGAATGGTAAGGGGTATGGCAATTAACAATACGTGTAAGGGGTTGGCCAAAATCACATCGCCCTGGAAGGTAAAGATGATGATCAATGTCAGCAGCAGTCCTACGATGGTCACATTGTCAAACTTTTTAAGAAAGACATTTTCAAAGTAGTTCAGGCCTTTGTTTTGAATGATGCTTTTGCGGGATAAATAACCTCCCGCCAGGGGAATAACAATAAACAGCACCACAGACAGGAACAGGGTATCGTATGGTACAAAGACGTCACTAATGCCAAGGAGAAATGCCACGATGGGGGTAAACGCCACCAGCAATATCAGGTCGTTGACAGCCACCTGCACCAGTGTGTAAGCAGGGTCACCTTTTGTTAAATGGCTCCAGACAAAAACCATGGCGGTGCAGGGAGCCGCACCCAGCAACACGGCGCCTGCCAGGTATTCATTGGCTAACCCCGGCTCAATGAGGTTCTGAAAGAGTACTTTTAAAAAGAATGCGGCAATCAAATACATGGTAAAAGGTTTGATCAGCCAGTTGGTAACAGTGGTTACCACCAGGCCTTTAGGTTTCTTTGTGGCCGCCACAATGCTGGTAAAGTCAATTTTCAGCATCATGGGGTATATCATCAGCCAGATGAGGATGGCCACCGGAATTGACACCTGGGCATACTCGAAGCGGCTGAGTGTTTCAGGGATTACCGGTAAATACTGGCCTATGGCCACACCAATCACGATGCAAGCTGCCACCCAAACCGTTAAATAACGTTCAAAAAATCCAATACCTTGTGCTTTTTCTTTTTCCAATGCTGACACCTCCATAAAATTTTTCAGTTTCTTCGCATTAATATAAACCCTGAAAGCGAATGAGCCGCTCTATTAGCTGGCGAAGATTGCCTTTTCTTTTCCCTTCAGTGTTTCACAGTTTTCACCACTTGTTTCATAACTATTCAGCCGCTCTATATCAGCTTTAAAAACCTGTTCCTGGGACATTCTGCGTTGCAGGTATTGATAGAGTAGGCCATGCTTTTCCTCAAAGCTTTGTGAAACGGTATAATAAATCCATTGAGCCTTCTTCTCATAAGTTATGATTCCTTCGTTTCTTAACCGGGATAAATGACGGGAAACATTGGATTGGGTGGTTTGCAAAATGACCTCCAATTCGCACACACATAATTTATGGTGCATCAGTAAGTTAACAATTCGCAGACGATTCTGGTCGCCAAGGGTTTTAAACAACTTGTCCATGTGACACCCCTTTCATAAATTCATCATTATATTTATATATTTGATTCTAATCATATGCTACCTGATAAACAGTGTTTTGTCAATCATATTACTGTCAAAAAAACCATTAAACACAGGATGATGTGTTTAATGGTTTCCTTATTTAGTACAGTGTATTAACAGCAACTGCCATTGCTGCATCCACAACCGCTTGGCGCTAGATCATTGCTGTCAGTCGCAGGTGTTTTTGTTTTGATACTCATAGCGATCAGCGCAGCTTCACGGATGGCTTTTGCCGGGATGTCTTCATATTCCTGGCCTTCATATAGCACCGTTCTGCAATAGGTATCGTCGCCACATAAATCGGTGCAGGATTCGCAGTAGCTTTCCGAGATCTGGATGTTCAGCAGCTCTTCAATGGGGGCGCCATTGAAATACAGGGAGTTGGATTCAAGAATCTTTGACAGGTCCAGCTTGGTTTCGGTCCATTCCACGGTAATGCCTTCAGGTGCAAGGGTTCGGTTGAGTCTTTTAACCTCTGCGTTCAGGTTTTCACCTGTATCGTAGCAACGGTTACAGGTTTCCCCCTCCACGTCTAAGTGACGCCATTCAATGATAAGTTTTTTCATAATTACTCCTCCTGTTATGGTCTTCCTTTATTAAGACGATGGAAGTTTGATTCGTTGATGGTCTGATGCTGCATTGAAAGGAGCCTGTTTATAAAGCAGTGCTAAATCAGTAAATGCCCCAAGGCGTTAAAGGTATAGCCAATAATCAGTATCCCAATGGTCACAATACCGGCAAAGGTGATGAGTAATTTCTTTTTTACCACTTTGTTCAGCATGATCATGGAGGGCAATGACAGTGCTGTAACCGCCATCATGAAAGACAGTGCTGTTCCGATGCCAACCCCTTTAAGGACAAGGGCTTCTGCAATGGGCAGCGTTCCAAAAATATCAGCATACATGGGTACGCCCACAAGGGTGGCCAGTAACACTGAATACCATTTATCCTGACCAAGAATGGCGGCAATGATGCTTTCGGGAATCCAGTTATGGATCAGTGCCCCGATACCCACACCTATGAGGACGTATAACCACACCTTGCTTACAATGTCTTTCACCTGATTGATGGAAAAATCGATTCTTTCCCTTCTGGTCATGGTTTCTTCTTCTGCACCACCTGCGTTGGCATTAAACACGAAAGATTCCACATATTCTTCCATTTTGGCCTTGCTGATGAGAGAACCGCCGATGACCGCCAGGATTAATCCCACCACCACATATGCTATAGCGATACGCCAGTTAAAGATACTGGCCAGTAGCAATACAGAAGCCAGATCTACCAGAGGTGAAGAAATCAGAAACGAAAACGTGACGCCGATGGGCAATCCGGCACTGGTAAAACCGATAAACAACGGAATGGAGGAACACGAACAAAATGGCGTGACCGTCCCCAATAAAGCCCCCAATACGTTGGCCACAATACCGTCATGTCGACCCAGTATTTTCCGTGTTCTTTCCGGCGGAAAAAAACTTTGGATATACGACACTGTATAGATTAAAACGGATAGCAGAATAAATATTTTTATGACATCGTAAACAAAGAAATGGATACTGCCCCCAATACGGGTTTCCATTTCAAGGCCGAAGATATTTTCTACCAGCCACTCTATACCTTCGTAGAGCCATTCCATTTTAAGTAATTGTCTGTTTAGCCATGAAAATAGTCCCACACGCTCATCTCCAGTTCTTTCTTATTATGGTATATCGGTTTATGGTATATCGGTGCTGCAGCTTTGCTTGGTAAAAGCAGCCTTTGCTTTTAATCGTTCCCGGTCTAAGGACAGCTGTTCTTTATGGTTGTCATCTTCTTCAATGATCTGGATTAATTTCTTCAGTAACTGGTTTTCACGTTTAATGGAATAATACACATATTTTTCCATTCGTTCGTCTACCACCAAACCCATGTCTCTTAATTTTGCCAGGTTTTGTGAAATACGGGGCTGCGAAATTTCCAGGATTCCGCTCAATTCACAGACACATAATTTTTCCACGTGAAGAACCATGATCATTCTCAACCTTGTTTCGTCTGATAGCGCTTTGAAGGTGTTCGTTAATTGGTTCATAGCTTCTCCTCTCAACCAAACCTTTTAACCATTATTATATAATGATATTCTTATATATTAATAGTACGCTTCCTCTTTTCTTCTGTCAAGGTATTTTCGGAAATTAGTAACCAATCGGAGGAAAGGACATTTGTCACTGTTTCATTATATGAGTGATTGTACATATTCCGCACCTCTTCTAACCGAATATATATGCACATATATGTATGTGACTATTTTCTTTTCTTTGCATTTCAAACGTTTACTGCGATTGTGTATTATAAAGATATATAGTAATATATAAATTAGTTGCAACATGTTATCATTGTAAGTTGTACTGAGTTTATTTGTTGAACTTTTAACGAACCAAAGGAGGGTGAATTAATTGGAAAAGAAGACGTTGGAAAACAAGCAGTTATCACGTAAGGATTTTTTGAAAGGCGCCGGAGTAACATTGGCAGGGGTGGCTATGGCCGGTACCATGGGTACAGTCCTGACAGCCTGTTCTTCCACAACCGCAAGTGCTGATCCAGAACCATATTCCTGGCCACTGCCTTATGAAAAGGTCGACCCTGCAGTGGCAGAAGAAAACGCTTTCAAAGGGTATAAAGAAAAAGGTGGCTGAGGTGTTGGCGTAGCCGAAGGGTTCTTCGGCACATTGGCAACACAAGTTGGTTACCC
>JAABSW010000029.1 GCA_011390155.1 Clostridiaceae bacterium | reverse complement strand
CCTTCATTTTATATGTAAAATGTGCAAAAATGTGGGAAATTGTATTTTTTATTCAACATTGTCTCTCCTTAGCATTTTACCTTCAATTGCGGAAGAAAACAAATGAAAAATGATGAAAACAGGCATAATCATAATATTATTTCCTTTAATTGACTTTCTTTGACTTATTCTGCCTTTATTGATACATAATAGCCCTTCCTGCATTTTGACTTTCTTTGACTTTTGTCGTAGAATTAAACTGTAAAAAATATTATTAAATCATGGGAGGTATGCAGTATGTTTAACTTAGTTCCTTACCAAAACCGAAGAGGTCGGGAAATTGACACCTTGTTTGATCGATTCATGCAAGACAGTTTCTTTACACCGGCTGCCAGTTCAGGTATTAAAGTGGACATTAAGGAAGAAGAGGATAAATACCTGCTGGAAGCAGAAATCCCCGGCGTGAAGAAAGAACAGATTAAGGTTGATTACGACAAAAATTACCTGACAATTTCAGTGGAACAGCAGGAAGAAATCAATGAAGAAAAGGATCACTACATTTGTAGAGAAAGACGCATGGGTAAAACCAGCCGTACTTTCCAAGCCAAAGACATCGACCCCGATGGCATTGAAGCTGCCTATGAAGATGGCGTACTAAAGGTAACCCTGCCAAAAAGTAAGGAAATCCAGCGAAAAACCAGTATTGATATTAAATAAGCGCTAAAAATACCAGGTTATCATCGACCTGGTATTTTTAGTGTTAGAATCCTGTTATGTGTTTTCACTGATACGCCAGGCATTTATTTCGCCACCCAGGATGATAACAATACTGCTAAGATACAGCCATATGAGCAGTACAATAATGCCTCCAATGCTGCCATAGGTGACGGTGTAATTGCCAAAGTGATTCACATAATAGGAAAAACCAAAGGACAGCACCAACCACCCAATGGTGGAAAAAATGGCTCCAGGAAGAGATTCTCGCAATGTAACTTTGTTTTGTGGGCCTACTTTGTAAAAAAAGGTAAACATGACGATCATGGAGGCTAATGGAACCACAATTCGAACTAGTCCCCATATATCCTTAAACAATTCAGGCAGGCCCATGAAGTCAAAAACATAGGTGCCTATTAGTTGTCCAAAAACGAGTAACAGTAACGAAATTAAAATTAAGAGAGTAAAGGCCAAGGTCAAAAGAACAGCCATTCCCCTTGCCTTCCAAAAAGGTCTTTTTTTATCAGTTTTATACGCTTTGTTAATCCCTTTCACAAGCGCTGCCACCCCGTTGGAGGCCAAAAATACCGTTAGCAACATCCCCGTTGACAGTAAAGCACCGCTTCTGGATTCCAGGATATTTTGAACATTGTCCATAACAAGTTGAAAGGTTTCATCCGGCAGAAAGGGTTCCAGCTCATAAATGATCTCTTGGGACAACAATGGTGTATAACTGATTACGGTAATGAGAAAAATGAGAAATGGAAAAAAGGATAGCACTAAATAATAAGTGGTCTGGGCCGCCAGTGCCGTGACTTCATGGTCCTGTATTCGAGTCAACAGGTGTTTACCTTGAATCGCATAAGGATCTTCCAATATTTTTTTGTACCATTTCATCTTATTCACCCTCATTCATCCTTGTTGTATCATTCAGCTCTAATAGTGTAAAATCCTGTTCATATAAATCGATGTACAGCATTTTATGCCTTAGCAGGCCGCCTCGTTTGATTAAGAGTTTTACCACTTCACTTACCTGTATGGAACCCACCATGGCAGGCGTAAAGGATGGATTTCCCAGTTCCTTCTCAATGCCCTGGGTACTCTCGCCACCATAAATCAGGTTCAGGGTTTTATCACCAGGCATCACTGTCATTACCTGACCATACCATCCACCAATGGCGCCGTGAACCAGGGGGGTGTTCATTTCTTCTGCCAGGTCCTGTAACATCATTCGGGTGTTAATCCGGTCAACGGCATCCACAATCACATTAGTTCCTGCCAGCAATTTCCTGCCATTTTCCAGGTTTATCCGTTCTTTCACCGCTGTCACTTTGATCTCTGGGTTCACCAGCCTCATCCGTTCAACAGCAGCCTGGGCTTTACTGGTTCCCAGGTTCTCTGTATGGGACAGCAGCTGACGATTCAGATTGCTTATCTCAAATACGTCACCATCCACCGCAATAATATGGCCAACACCCAGCCTTCCCAACATTTCAATAATACCGCCTCCAAGGCCACCACAACCCACCACGGCAACACATGATTTCCTGATTAACATATTTTCTCTCTCGGAAAGCATTTTCATGTTTCTGCTATAGCGCTCTTCCATCTTTTCACAAAGCCTCCCTTTTCACTGTCAATCATCATTGATCCCACATCTGCATCCCTTACACTTCTATTAACCATACCCGTCAAATGTTTATAAAAACGTATGCCCTCTATTTATCTATACAAAAATTCCTCCTACCAAGGAGTAAATCTGATTGGCCAGGAGGAACCCTGTTATAGCTCTTAGTATAAATTCAGTATATCTTCCATACCATCAGTTGTCTCAATGGTACCATCCTGCAACACCCAGATCACTTCAAGCCCTTCAATCTCCCGGGCCAAAGCTTCACTCTTTTCAAGCGGCAGTAAGAAAAGCTCTGTTGATAAATAGTCAGCAATGCCGGAGTCTTCAATGACCACCGTGATGGCCCGGTAATGAGATGCAGGCATGTACGTGTCAGCATCAATGATGTGGTGCACCCTGGTGTCCCCTACCATGTAATAACGCTGGTAGTCACCACTGGATACAACAGAAGCATCATTGACAGAAACCGTGCCCAGCAGGCTGTTCCCATCGGCGAAGATAAACTCATCCGGGTTATTCAATCCCACCGTCCATGTTTTCTTAGCCTGGTCAAAAGGCCGGCCCACTGCCCTCACATTTCCGCCAGCGCTGATGATCAGTGATTCAAGGCCCAAGGCCTTCATCTCCTGCACCACCAGTTCCGTGGCAAATCCCTTGGCCACGGCGCCAACGTCAAGTCTCATGTTGGGATCCGATAGAAAAATGGTGCCGGCCTCTTCATCCACCACAATTTTATCAATGTCTGTATGCACTGCTGCCCCTTCCAGTTCTTCCATGGAGGGTATGGCAGCGAGGCTCGGGTCGTATTCTGCATCGTCACGGTACTCAGACCAGATACGCAACACCGGGCCCATGGCAATGTTGGTTTTGCCCGCGGTTTTGTCATGCCATTCCAAAGCAAACAGCACCAGGTCCATGATTTCCTCCGGCACCTGGACGGGGGCAATGCCCGCCTGGTCGTTGATGGTTTTCACATTGTTCATGTCAGGGTAATTGTTATAGATGTCGTAATACTGATGAAGCTGTTTAAAACGGTCTCTCATCTGGGCGAAATACTGTTGAAACTCTTCTTCCGACTGGGTATAGGCCATCACCTGAATCATGGTGTCAAAGGTGTCAAAGAAGGTGTCTGAGTGTCGCTGGTACCCCTCATAGCTGTTCTGATCTGTTGATTCACAACCGACCATGATCAAAGAACTTATCAACAATATGACCACTGTGATCGTCATTCTTTTTTTCATTATCCATTCTCTCCTTATGATTTGCAGTGGTTTTATTTTACCACAAATCAGACTTACACGTCAGTCCTTAACCGAAACCTGTCACAAGAAAATGACCCCTTCGCCAATGAGCAAAGGGGTCGTTGCACTTCTTAAGGTTTACTATCTGGCTCTGTCGTAAGCTTCTGCAACAGCTGCCAGGTAGGCATCTACACCAATAGTTACTGAAGATGTTAATTCTGGTACATCAGGAACGTCTTCAGCAAGGGGCATGGCTGTGATTTCTTCAACTGATTTGCCTACCATCCAGTCTTCCAACGCTTCGATTTGCTCGTACCATTCTTTTTCGATACCGGAAACTTTCTTCATGCCATAGTCGTCACCGCGTTCCAATTTTGATGGAACAGGTGCTGCCTTGTCAGAAGCCACTTTTCCTTCTTCGTCATACTGAACGCGTGTCTGTGCTACGTCAATCACCACTTCCGCCACGACGCCTTCATCATCCAAAGCCAGAGCGGCAACTGTAGTGTCAACCTGGGCTCTTGCTGGGTCGTCACCTGCATCAGAGGATTTGGCGATGGATACTTTTGTGCCCAAGCCAAGTTGTGTTGCACCTGTCACAGGAATCATGTTATCATATGCCTTTTCAATCGCTTCGATATAGCCTTCAACTGTTATTGTCACTGAAGAAGTCAGTTCTGGCACATCTGGTACGTTCTGGTGAGCGTCATCTACCACTTTTACAGGCATTGCCTTGATTTCTTCAACGGTTTTACCAACCATCCACTCTTCAAGTGCTGCGATTTGCTCGTACCATTCCTTTTCGATACCAGAAGCTTTTAACATGCCATATTCGTCGCCTTTTTCAACTTTTGTTTTGATTTCTTCTGATTTGTCAGAAGCTACTTTCATTTCTTCGTCATACTGCACACGGGTTTGTGCGTTGTCGATGATCACATCAACCACACGACCTTCTGCGTCAAAAAGTGCTGTTGCAATCACAGTGTCAACCTGAGCTCTCGCTGGGTTATCACCTGCATCACTGGATTTGGCAATGGAGGTTACAAGCCCCATGCCCACGCCAACTGCGCCTTCTTCTGCTGCAGGCTCTTCTGCCGGTTCTTCTGCTGGCTCTTCTGCTGGCTCTTCTGCTGGCTCTTCTGCTGCTGGTTCTTCCACAGGCTCCTCTGCAGGTGCTGCAGGGCTACAAGCTGTGAACAACATTGCAAATACTAATAACAAAGACAATAAAACAACTGATTTTTTCAACATTATTTCCCCCTTTAGAATTGTTTGTGTTTTGACTAACGATCTTATCTGGGATTTAACAATTGTGTTCGCCAATTCCCTACTAATCGTTCGTCCATGCAACTACCATTTTACTCTTAAATAAATATTTGTCAATATATACGGGACAAGCCCGGGACTTTCGTCGTTTTTATGAGGACATATGTCCTTGACTGCTAAAGGTCTCTATTCATACAGGATTCTCGCATCACTGTTTTTTAAAAACAATTTCATTTACTTTTCATCATCTGTTTATGGTGTAAGAATGGTGATTTCAATACGTCGGTTATTGGCACGTCCCTCTGGTGTTTCATTGGTATCAATAGGGCTTTGTTCGCCGAATCCCGTCACTGAAATCCGGTCGTCCTCAATACCCATATCGTAGATCAAATACCTGGCCACGGTTATGGCCCGGGCGCTGGAGAGTTCCCAGTTGGAAGGGTATGCGGTTGTATTAATGGGTACATTATCCGTGTATCCCTCCACCACCACAGGGTTGGTTACCTCAACCAACTTCCCGCCTATTCGTTCCATGATCTCAAGGCCCTGGCGGGATACCTCTGCGCTTCCACTGTCAAAAAGAACGCTGTCCTTAAACCGAATCATAAGACCCCGGTCGTTTTCTAAAATCTGCACCTGGTCCATCAAATCATTTTCTCTGAGAAAAACAATAAAATCTTCCCTGGAATTAGTCGCATTCTCTTTCAGGTTGTTGACGCCAAAGAGACTTTGTGCCAATTGCTGTTTTTCAGTTTCCAGCCGTGTGTTTTCCATTGTCAGGCGGTCCACCTCCTGGTCAAGGTTACTGACCCTGGCTGTTAAACGCATCTGCAGTTGCTGGAGGGTATCGGTTTCAGTGGCTGACAAAATGAAAAACACCATAAAAAAGCACAGCATGATGGTGATCATATCGCTGTAGGTAATCATCCAGCTGTTGGATAGTTCGATTTCCTTATCCTGTGACTCTCCCACAGGCTGATCAAATCTCAGGTCCAAAACCATTCACCATCCTTTCTTTTTCATCACGGCGCGGGTACACCAATCGGTCTTCTTCCTTCAACATCACGTTCATCCGATCAAAGACATTGCGGGCAGAATCGTTGCCGGCAATGAGTAAAACCCCTTCCATGATCATCTGGTACCGAAGTATGATGCTTTCAATGTATTCCCGTATTCGGACCATAAGAGGCACTGCGATGAAGCTGGCGATGAGGCTGCCATAAAGGGTGCTGACCAAAGCCGTGGCCATGTGACCCATAATGGCATAGGTTTGGTCCAGATTAGACAGTAAACCAATCATGCCAATGAGTGTGCCGATAAGGCCAAAAGAAGGTGCCACGTAGGAAATCACCTTTAAAAGGTTGTAGGATCGGTACAGATTTGTTCTTCTGGATTCAATGTCTTTTTTCATGATTTCCTGAATCACATCTGCCTTCTTATAATCGTTCAGCAAAACCAACGCATCCCGAATAAAACTGTCATCTTCCTGCTCAATGTTCCTGTTCAGTGCCAACAGTCCATCTTTTTTTACCTTAATGGACACCTGGTGAATGTAATGTAAATCGTCTTCGTAAATAACCGGATCGGTAAAGCTGCTGCGGATCAGTGAAACAGTGTCCAGCACTGTTTGAAACGAAAAACCGACAATAACTGATAACACAACCCCTGCCACTATGATCTCCAGGGCATACAAGTTGAAGAGGGCTGCCAGCGAAATGCTGCCCGCAACAGAATGAATGATGAAGATAATGAGTATTAGCACTATGGGCACTTTTGCATTGTTTATTTTTAAGCTTCTCATTAAATCAATTCCTTTTCTTGTCATTGTCTCTTATTGTATCAGAAAGTGACCAGCAGTGAAATGTATCTATTTATTTTTCAGAAAAATAGTGTCTCAGGCCTTGCAGTCTTGTCATTCAGTGTTATAATAATAAACACCGGGCGGCTGTTGCCCGGTGTTTTGTGATGTCCTATAGAAGCTATAGGGAAAAGAGGAGGAGTCAGATTGAAAATAAAAGGCATCGATAAGTTAAAGCTGTACGACTTTAACAACCTGACCAAGTCGTTAAGCTTTAATATATACGATATCTGTTACGCAAAAAGCTATGAACACCGGCAGGACTATGTCCGGTACATTGATGAACAATATAACGCACGGCGGCTGACGGAGATTCTGACAAACGTTACCCACATCATTGGCGCCAATGTGCTGAACATAGCCCAGCAGGATTACGACCCCCAGGGCGCCAGTGTTACCATGCTCATCGCTGAAGGTCCGGTTGAAAACCTGGGTCCTGACAACAGTGAAACCCCCGGTCCTGGCGTTAGCCAAGTGTCAAAAGATTCTGTTGTGGCCCACCTGGACAAAAGCCATATCACCGTTCATACCTATCCTGAAAGTCATCCGGACAAAGGTGTCAGCACTTTTAGGGCCGACATTGACGTCTCCACCTGTGGGCAGATTTCCCCTCTAAAGGCGTTGAACTATTTGATCAAAAGCTTTGATTCAGACATCATTATTATGGACTACCGCGTCCGAGGCTTCACGCGTGACCTTAATGGCAAAAAATGTTTCATTGACCATAAAATCAACTCTATACAGAATTACATTCCGTCAAAAACCCGTAACCAGTACCAGATGATTGACGTGAACATCTACCAGGAGAATATTTTTCACACCAAGATGATCCTGCGGGAGTTCGACCTGGACAACTATCTTTTTGACTCGGAAAAAAGTGAGATTGATTCAACCGAACGCAAAAAAATCAAAAAGAAAATCAAAAAAGAAATGTCTGAAATTTTCTATGGCCGCAACATGGTTAACGTCTAACCCTCACACAAAGACTCCGGTAAACCGGAGTCTTTCTACTTGCTTTTCAGGGTATTCATTTTTCCTGCTTATTGTAATTAAAACGCACAGGGGCATTCAACAGTCTTTCCAGATTGTTAGCCTTTCGGATCATGTCCCTGCGTTTGAAGGCAAAGTTATCGATGGCTGTCCAGGCAAAAACCCAACCCCCGATAAAGAAACCTTCCACCAGGGTTCTAAAAAAAGGACCTCCTTCAATGCTTTCACCCAGCATCGTGGCAGCAAATAATAAAACAAAGGCAACCACCATGTTCAGCGTCATATGCCTCTTCAAATAGCCCAGTTCCCGCTGTTCCATGTCAAACATACGTCGGTAGTGATTGCGAAGACCGGTCACCACCATTTCCTCCTGTTTTTCAGACTGCATGTCTTCTGTCAAACCAAAAGCCAGCTCAATACCATAATTCTGAGGAATTTCCAGGGCACAGTCATCCAGAAAACTGATCAGGTCTGCGTCCATGTCCCTGCGTTTAAAAGAAGAGTTATCCCACTCATTAAAAAGATACAGGTATCGTTCCAACAAGATTTCAATCACCAGGTTTCCGGTTTCCGTGTTTTGGGGATAACTTTCTTTTAGATAATTTTCATACCGTTTATCCATTTAATCACTCTTTTCTCATCAGTGCTTTACTATGGCAGCACCACAGGTTCAGCGTAGGTTTCTTTAATTTCCTGGTACACCTTGTTAAACTCCATACGGTAATTAAATTCCACCTGGTTTTTCTCTTCAAAATTGGAGATGTTTAGGTTATGAAGGATAATTAGCTCTTCCCGCATGTTAGAGGCTTGGATCAGAGGCAATCCTGAAGGGGCCCATACACCTGTACCTCCCCAGAAAAGATCGCCACTGACCGCATGGCTGCCCACGGTGTTAACCCCCAGGCTCCACACCTGGTTATAAGCTGCCTTGGAAGCGTTCATCAGGTCCCATAAAAACCCATAGTAGTTATCTGTCCGTACGTTCATGCGTGGGTATTCCCGGACTGCCTGGGAACGCCAGGCTGCCACGGTGATAACAGCGTCAACGCCGTCCACAAAGGCATATTTCCGGGCCAGTTCAACAAAACAGAGGTCATAGCAGGTGAGAAACCCAAATTTACCCCATTTTGTGTCCAGGATCAACCGTCGGTCTGTCCCTCGCTTAAAATACGGGTATTCCACAGGAGTGAGAAAAATTTTATCATAGATCCGCTCCGGGTCATTGTAATCCCCTTCAGGGTGCAGTATATAGGTGGAATTGAACATCTCATCACCAGCAGGGCGCGCATTATTAAAAATGACATATTCCAACCCGTCACCACTGTCAGTTAAATTGTCGCGTATATGGTCCAGCCATGGCTTAATTTCACTATTGGCACAACTTTTAAGGTAATCTTTCAAGTCATCTTTTTTATCCGTTTCCCACAAGTAACCGGATAAACTCATTTCTGGCAATATAAGCATGTTCACCCCCCGGTCATGGGCAATTTCAATGATGTCTTCTATTTTTTGCTGGTTTTGCCGCAAATCTGACTGTGTATTGATGTTTGCCAATAAGATGGTGGGGCAAGTGGCGTCATCCGAAAACCACCTTTCAATGATGCGTTCCTTTAACAATCTGTTTCCTCCTTGTACCTTTTATTTTTATCTATATACCGCAACACCTGGCGACTGTGCAGCACCGTCACGTCTGTCAGGTGAAGACTGGCTAATTCCATCAGTGGCCTGTCTGCAGGGATAAACCCGACTTCTTTTCCAGGCACCGATTCACCACCGGCATAAGCACCGGTATAGGTGAGAAAGAATTCATCCAGCACCTTTTCTTCCATCAACCGCCAGATCCAGTAAGGAGATTCCACAGACATTTGTTGAATACCCAACTTGCGCAGCAGAGGCAACAACAGATGAAAGTCGGCAAAGTTATCCGAAGGAAGGGTGATCACCAGATGTCGGGGGTCCACCTGGCCTTCTTCTACTTCCTGGTAGTGTGAGAGCTTATTGACGTGGGCCACTTCGCTGCCGGAAACCCTGGCATCCAAAATGCCGTAACAAAAACGGCCACCGGGGCAGGTATGCAGCATGTGCTGCTTATTTTCTGGAATCACCAGGAGCACAGGGATGTGGGGTGTTGTGAGTATGGGATGATCCCAGGGCAGTGCTTCCGGTTTACGGGTAATGATAACATTCCAGGGTGTTGGGGCGAATCGTTCCCGGTGACTGTTCCTGAATAACTGAAGCTCAGGGTCATACACATGCCCGGTAAATTCACCTTCGTCCTGGAGGGTGGTGGACCCAAAAAGAATGGCATCTGCATAGGTGCGCACCAGGTTCAACGTCCACAGGTCCGTTAGCCCTGCAGATGAATCCAGCTCATTGGAACTGGTCAGGGTGCGGCTGCTGGGACTTCCTTCAAAACCCAGTCTGCCATCCATGGAGAGCACCAGGCAACCTGTGATATACGGTCGTTCACCCCCAGGCGCCGGGAACACCAGCGGTCCATATACTTCCTTCACTTTATCTGGTATTTCCTGAAAGGCTGCCTTGTCAACAAATTCTTTCATCAAGTAATGGTTTTCGAAAATGCGGTTCATGGACAATGACTCTTTTGGAAAACTGATGGTTTTAAGCATACCTACCTCCCAGGAATGTATTATTCATGCTTTCATTGTAATTCAGGGGCGAAAAAGTTGCAATGCATATGCCTTAACCGCCTGCCATGTGATACAATACCCCTATACTCCATGAACCTACCAAGACTCCATCAACCTACCGAGGAGATGATTTTATGGATAACCATCGGATTCGACGTATCGTCCAACGGATGATCATGGTGATCCTGGTGATTTTTGTTGCAAGCGTCCTCCTTACCCGATTTTTCTTTGACATATTTGAAGGGCGCAACATCACCCTGTTGCAGAGCATCATGTTTGTGATGCAAACCTATACCACCACCGGTTATGGGGAACTGCTGCCCTTCACCTCCGACATCATGAACCTTTATGCCTCTGTTCAAATGGTCCTGGGCACCGGCCTGATTTTATTTGGACTGGCCACTGCAGGGGGCGCCTGGATGCAAACTCACTTTCAGGAAATACCCCCTAAAAAAGCACCCAAAAACATGCGTAACCATTTCATCATCTGCGGATACTCCCCTTTAACTGAATCCCTGCTGGATGAGCTGTTGGTCATGGACCTGCCTTACGTGATCATAGAAAAGAACCTGGCGACTATCCGGGACCTGATGCACAGGCAGTACAATGTGTTACTGGGTGATCCCGCTGACCAACAGGTACTGGAATCTGCAGGTTTGTATCACGCAAAGGCATTGATCACCACCGGCACCGATGACACCAATGTGCACATCGTCTTGGAAGCCCGGTCACTTTCCTCTATCCCCATTCTGGTGGCCGTTGAAAATGAACCCCAGCGTGAAGCTTTGGAACTGGCCGGTGCCACTGAAATCGTTTCGCCGAAACAAATCCTGGGAGAAGAACTGGCCCGGGTGGCCTCCTCCAGCCTGAACAAACGGCTGGTGTCGGACATCGACCAGCTGGGAGACCTTTTTGTCATGGAATTTCCCATCGGTATGTACTGTCAGTATGCCAATCAAACCATCCTGCAAAGCCGTATCCGGGAAGAAACCGGCGTCACCATCCTTGGGTTATGGGAAAATGGAGTGTTTCGCTTTGTTGACAACCCTCACATGGTGCTCTCAGAAGAATCCATGGTGGTGGTGTTAGGCACACAGAATCAATTAAAAGCTTTAGACGACAACATGTCCATTCACCTGTACGCCACCAGCGGCACCCAACAGCGTTTTGTGGTGGCCGGTTACGGCGACGTGGCCCAGCGGACGGTTCAGTTGCTGGCGGAGCAAAAAAACCAGCTGACACTTATTGTCAGGGAACCGGTGGAAGAACATCCCCATGTAGTGGGTGACCCCACCTCACGTATTGTGCTGAAAGAGGCCGGTATCGAAGAAGCCACCACTTACATCATTTCTGCTGCCACTGACGAGCAGGCCATTTTTTCCGTGCTCATGGCACGTCAGATGAACCCGCAGCTGCGCATCTACGTCAGGGCCAACAGCCATACCAACGTAAAGAAACTCTACAAGGCAGGTGCCGACTTCGTCTTATCAGTCTCAAAAATTTCAGGTAATATCATCTCCCGGCTCTTAACCACTGAACCGGACCAAGTCATCTCCGATGTGGACATCCAGTTTTTCCAACACCAGGTGGAAGACCGACTGGACCTTGACACCATCAATGATTCAGAAATTTTGAAAGCCTGCAAGTGCATGATCATCGCCATCAAACGGGGTGATACCATCATTCAAAACCCCAGGGCCAATACCCTGCTGAAAAAAGGTGACATCCTGGTGTTGCTGGCAAGTTCACCAAACATGAACCGGTTTAAATCACTTATCTCGTAACACGAAAGGAATTTGAAATGAAACCACTTTTTTTACCCGTTACCCTTCAGGAAGCCCGGACAAGAGGCTGGGACCCTGTGGATTTTGTATTAATTTCAGGCGATGCTTACGTCGACCACCCTTCTTTTGGACCCGCCGTCATTGGCCGATGGCTTGAAGCCAACGGCTTTTCTGTCGGCATTATCCCCCAGCCAGACTGGACTGATCCAGGTGCCTTTGACGTTTTTGGAACGCCCCGGCTAGCCTTTCTTGTCACCGCCGGCAACATGGATTCCATGGTGAACCATTATACCGTGAACAAAAAAAGACGCCGGCAGGACGCTTACTCCCCCGGTGGCGTCATCAACAAACGACCGGACCGTGCTGCCACAGTATACAGTCGAAAACTGAAAAAACAATACCCTGACACTCCGGTGATTTTAGGCGGCATCGAAGCCAGCCTTCGTCGCATGGCCCACTATGATTATTGGGAAGACCGGATGAAACCCTCCCTCTTAATGGACACCAAGGCAGACCTGTTGGTGTATGGTATGGGGGAACGGGCCATGGTGGAAATTGCCGAAGCCCTGGACAGCGGCTTGTCCGCTTCCAGCCTCACTTTCATTCGCGGCACCGTGTTTTACACCAGAAACCTGGACGTCATTGACCAGCCCCAGGTGCTGCCCGCCTGGACCACCCTGCAGTCTTCAAAAAAACAAGTGGGTAAAAGCTTTTTAAAGCAGTTGGAAAACACAGACCCCTATTCAGGACAGCCCCTGGCAGAGCCCTATGAGACCGGTTTTATTGTGCAACTGCCGCCGGCAGCGCCATTGACAACAGAAGAAATGGACCAGGTGTACCGGCTTCCTTATGTACGTCAGGCTCACCCCATGTACCAACGGGCAGGAGGCATTTCAGCTTTCGATGAAGTGAAATTCAGCCTGGTGAGCAACCGGGGTTGTTTTGGTGCCTGTCATTTTTGCGCTATCACCTTCCACCAGGGCCGAAATATACAGACACGAAGCCACGATGCCATCCTGGAAGAAGCAGAAATCATGATACAGGACCCTTCTTTTAAAGGGTACCTCCACGATGTGGGCGGACCCACAGCCAATTTTCAACAGCCAGCCTGCAGTAAAATGGCCACCGCCGGCGCCTGCACCCATCGTGAATGCATGACACCTGATCCCTGCCCGCGCCTGGAAGTATCACATGAAGAGTATGTGCATCTGCTGCGAAAACTGCGAAAACTGCCCAAGGTTAAAAAAGTGTTTATCCGTTCCGGTGTTCGCTTCGATTATGTAATGGCCGATCCGGACCCCACCTTTTTTGAAGAATTGTGCCGCCATCATGTGAGTGGGCAACTGAAAGTAGCCCCTGAACATGCCGATGCCCAGGTACTGGACCTGATGGGAAAACCCCCTGTTGAAGTCTTTGAATCTTTCAAAAAGCGCTATGAGACTTTTAACGATAAAGAAGGCAAAAAACAATACCTGGTGCCCTACCTCATTGCCAGTCATCCCGGCTCCGATTTACCGGCGGCCATTGAACTGGCCCTGTACCTGAAAGAATGGGCTCATACCCCGGAACAAGTGCAGGACTTTTACCCCACACCCGGCACCCTGTCAACGGTAATGTATTATACCGAAACAGACCCCCGCACGGACAAGCCTGTCTACGTGCCCAAAGACCCTGCAGAAAAGAAGATGCAGCGGGCGTTGATGCAGTTTAGACTGCCGGAAAACCACGCATTGGTGCGCCAGGCATTGAACAAAGCCGGACGCCGGGATCTCATTGGCAGAGGCCCTGATGCGTTGGTGCCTCCCGGAGAAGAAGTGAAACCTCATCCAGCCAGGGATCAAAAAGACAGACAAAAGTCTTCTAAGAAAAAGAGTCATTCCAAAATGAATCATTCCAAAAAATGAAACGACAAAACAGCAGACGGGGTCAGTTCACTGCATAACCCCACCTGCTGTTTTTTATTCAGAAAGATTGCTTACCAGTAAGCTTCTACCCTTTTCCGAAGCTGTCTTTCCACCGGTTCAGGAAGCGAGATTAATGTCACGTCTTCCTCAAACTGTTCCTGTGTGCCATATCCTGCCACGTACCCATTGATCCGGGCGGCCGTGGTGGAATCCACAAAGCTGTCAAAAGACGGGTACATTGCCTTCACGGCATCAAAAATCTCCCGTCGGTTTTGCAGATAGTATTTTTGATGGTAGGCTTCCGCCGACGTGAAGTTTTCATAAGCGCGTAAATCTGTTTTCACCTCTGCTCCCAATTCCTGGGCCAAAGCGTCCCTTGTTGCCAAGGCAACGGCTTCCTGTTCTTCATTATGGAAAAACACAATGGTCTTATATTGCTGAGAATAAGACTCTGCCACAGGGTTATGGCTTTCCCAGAAAATCCTGATCAGTTCTTCATAGGAAATCACTTCCGGGTCGAATTCAATTTGTATGCTTTCTGTATGGTCTCCGATTCTTCGGTAGGTGGGACTGGCTGTGGTTCCCCCTGCATAGCCCACCCTTGTACTTACAACACCTTGCAAATGCCCAAACTGGGCATCAGGACCCCAAAATCAGCCCAATGCAAAAGTGGCTGTTTCTGTTTGCGCCGGTTGCCTGTCCAGTTGAGTACCCAGCGCCTGTTCTCTTTCAAGTGGTTGATTCACTTCGTCACCTCCAACATTCTCATTCATCATGCCTTCTTCCTCCGGCTGTTGTGAACAGCCTGACAGCGCAAGGACCAATGCTGTCGCTAATAATAATGTGAACATCCATCCCTTCATACTATTCCTCCTGTTCAGTAAATGACTGGCAGGGAATGAGCCAAACCGGCTGGCGAGATTGCCTGAGCACTGCATCAGCGGTACTGCCCAGCAACAGTTGTTTAATCGTTCCTTCTCCACGCTTGGGCATCAAGATCATGCTCACTTTTTCATCGTCAGCCACTTGCATGATTTCCCTGGAAGGAGTTCCATCTGTAATTCTCACCTTTACTGTGCAGCCTTTCTCCTCCAGCTCTTTTTTCATCATCACGAGTTCCTGTTCAGACCTGTCACGTACTTCTTTCCACGTTTCTTCATCCTTCACCCTTCGAACCACCGAAACCAGTACCACTTCCTGAAGGTGAGGAGCAAAATCCAGGAGGTATGTCCATCCCCTCCGGGCACACTCAGAAAAATCTGTGGGAAAAAGAATGCGGTTAAATTTCTGCAAACAAACAGGGGCATAGTCCTTTTTACCAACATTGATAAACTTTTCCACCAACACAGGTACTGTTGTCATACGTACCACATCAAAGGTGGTGCTGCCCAGAAACAGGCTTTTAATCAATCCGCCTCCGTGGGAGCCTACCAAAATCAGGTCAGCTTTTTCCTGCAGGGCACAGTTGATGATTTCTTCCGGAGGAAATCCCAAGGGAACCCTCACCTTCACCCTGTACCCTTCTTTTTCCAGTTTTCCTTTTTCATAATGGAGCTTCTCCTCGTAATACTGCTGTAATTCCAATGCACTGGCCTGGGCTCTTACCACACTGACAGCATGAAACAGTACCACTTCTTCCATTCCAACAGACTTTAACTCTGGCAAGCATTCCGTCAGGGACGCGGCGGGTTGGGAAAAATCAGTTGCCAACAGTACTTTTTTAATCAACTAAAAAACCCCCTTCGGTGTGTGTCCTTATGGGTATTATACCCAGGTCACGCCACATTAAGAGGGTTGTTTATTTAATAACTGTTGTTCCCTACGCTTCCAAACTTTCCAGTAACAGGTCAATGCTGTCAATGTATCCCAGTAACTCTTCTTCCTGGTGCAAAGCCACCTGCAGCAAAAATGACTCTGTCAGGGAAAAAAGGGTGAAGGCCATACTTTTCGCTGCCAAAGGACGTATCTCCCCCTTTTCCATTCCCTCTTCCAGCAGCTGCTGGAACACGTCCTTTATTTCCCGGTTATGTTGTTCAAGCAATTTAATGGATGGGTGGTTTTCACGAATCATCACCAGCCACAGGTCAACCAAAATCACCAGTTTGTGGTTGCGATGATATTCCTCTACAATGGCAGGTATCAGTTTTTTCATGGCATTTAACGGGCTTTCGGATTCCATTTCCAAAATTTCGCCGAATTCACTCCGAAGAGATGTAAACAAATGGGAGATGGTATAATCCAGTATTTCATGCTTGTTTTTAAAGTATTGATAAATGGTGGTTCTTCCCATGCCGCAAGCGTTGGTAATGTCAATCATATGGGTATTATGAAAACCCTTTTCCAGAAAAGATTTTACCGCTTTTTCCATGATTTCGTTTTTCTTTGCTTCGTAATTAACAATTTTAGGCATTTTGTTCACCTCTGTCTGCTTGATTGTCTTTTTCAATGCTTCTCTACCGCACCCATTCCTGAATCACTTGATACAGCTTATCGAAATCCACGGGTTTTGACAGGTAATCATTCATGCCTGCTTTCAGGCAGCCTTCCCTGTCATGGCTCATGGCATGGGCGCTTACTCCGATGATGGGTGTTCGTTCACCAAATTTTTTTTCAAAAGACCGGATCACTGAAGTGACTTCCAGCCCATTAATGTTGGGCAGTTGCACATCCATCAGTACAAGGTCATAAGGGGTACTGGCAAATTTTCGGATGGCTTCCAGCCCGTTCCGTGCCAGATCAATCTGTGCTCCCAGTTTTTCTCCAAGTTTTAACAGGAGCACTTGGCTGATTTCATCATCTTCCACTGCCAAAATACGCAGTTTATTGTCCAGTTTTTTTATCAACTCCTGGGGTTTTTTACCCACTCTGCTGTTGTTGAACTCCTGTACCTTTAAAGGTATTTCAAATGAAAAGCAACTGCCTTGACCATACACACTTTCCACATTGACAGTCCCCCCCATCAGGGCTACCAGTTTTTGGACAATGGCCAGGCCTAATCCGGTTCCTTGATAAGATTTTGAATAGGTATCGTCCAGCTGATAGAAGCGTTGAAAAAGCTTGGGCATGTCATCCTGGTGAATTCCAATACCAGTGTCTTCCACTTCGAAACGATATACAGCAATGGGTTCATCATAGCGCAACATACGAACGTTCATAGTAACAGTCCCTGATGATGTGAATTTGAAGGCGTTGCTCACCAGATGATACAGTACCCGGGCCAGCTTGCTGCGATCGCCGATGACCTTGGCTTCCACGTTATCATCGGTATCAATGCTGCAATTAATGGAATGTGTATCACAGAACATTAGAAAGGGATCCACAACTTCTTCCACAACCTGTTTCAACTCAAAAACTTCTTCCTTAATTCCCATTTTTCCTGATTCAATCCGGGACACATCCAACAGATTATTAATGGTTTCCACCATGCGGCCGGAAGAATCCTTTAGAATTTGCAACAATTCCAGCTGATCCTGGGAAAGGGGCGTGGTTTCCAGCAGCATGGTGACGCCATGAATACCATTCATGGGTGTCCGGATTTCATGGCTCATGTTGGACAGAAAGCGGCTTTTTATCTGGTTGGCCGTCTCAGCTTTTTCCTTGGCAAGGTGAATTTGTTCCTCTTCCTTTTTTCGTTCAGTGATGTCGGTGTAGATACCCTGGTAGCCTACAATTTTGCCGTCAACAATAACAGGGCCTCCCCGAATCACCACCGGAACCCGGGTACCGTCTTTGCGTGTTCGTTCCGTCTCCACCTGAATGGATTCGTTGTTTTCCGTTTTTAGACTGATTTCTTCAGCTTCCTTGCGCAATGATTCGTCTGTGATCAGTTCGTCCAAACGTTTTTGATAACATTCCACTTTTGTGTAACCAAAAAGGTTGGTAAACTGTTCGTTGATCTGGATGATTTTCTGGTTTTTATCCAAGTGTGCCATGGCATCCGGGGAATAGGTAAAAAAGGATTCCAGTATCCCTTTTTGCCGCTTCAGCGCTTCTTCTGCTCTCTTCTGCCGGGTGATGTCCTGGTGCGTACCCACCATCCGCAGAGGTTTGTTGTTTTCATCCCATTTCACAATCCGTCCCCTGGATAAAATCCATTTTTCCTGGCCATCCTTGGCCACCATTCTGAACACGGTATGGTATTCGGGAAGCTTTCCACTTAAATAGCGCTCCCTTACACGGATCATTCGCTCCATGTCCTCCGGATAAATGTGCTGTATAAAGAAGTCGTAGGTGTGCATGACCTCCTCAGAGGTATAACCAATCATATTGGCCCATCTTTCTGAAACCCAGTTTTCACCTGTTACCAGGTTCCAATCCCAGATGCCCTCCCGGGAGGCATCCAATGCCAGCTTCGACCGAAGCAGCTCATGTTGATTGGAACATCTGGGTAATTTAAATGGTTTTGAGCTTCCTTTCATCATGGCCACCGCCCCTTGTCTGAGTACTTACTACCGACAATACCCGATTCCAGTGCATTAAAAACATAAACCCTGCAACCTTGAGGCTGCAGGGGCTGGTATTTTCATTATAAACGAATCCAGTTATTTTTCAATCCATGGAGCACGGCCTGTGTCCGATCTGTCACGCCACATTTCTGAAAGATGTTTGTCAGGTGATTTTTCACTGTTTTTTCACTGATGAACAACTTATCTCCAATTTCCTTGTTACTCAGACCCAAGGCCAGTTCCTGCAATATTTCCAACTCCCGGGGGGTTAATCTGTCCGGGTCCGGTTCCTGAACAGCCGATGACAAACGGTTCAACTCTTTCAGCACTTTTCCCATCAACACCTGTGGAATGTAGGACTCTCCACGGTATACCTGGTGGATGGCTTTTACCAGCTCATCCGGACTCACATCCTTCAACACATACCCAGACACACCGCATTTGATCAGCTGCACCAGGTATTCTTCCTGGTCATGAATGGTCAGGGCAATAATGGCAAGTTTGTCATCTTTTGCCTTAATCTCCTTGATGGCTGTGATCCCATCCACTTCCGGCATGTTAATGTCCATCAACACCACATCCAAAGGAAGTGACAGTGCTTTTTCGATGGCTTCCCTGCCATTTTCCGCTTCTGCGATGACATCAATGGTGGGCTCCAGGGACAACACTTTAATGAGGCCTTGTCGAATCAAGGCATGGTCATCTGCAATCATCACACGGATTACTGGCTTTTCTGTCTTGTTCATCCTGTCACCGCCTTTATTCTTCCTCTTCGATGATGGTAGGTATTGAAACGATGATCTGGGTACCTTTTCCCGGTGATGATTTAACATCAAACCGTCCCTTAAGAAGCTGTACCCTCTCTCCCATACCGGTCAGACCAAAACTAATACCTTGCTTTTCCTTTTTCACGATCTCCGGATCAAACCCACGGCCATTGTCCCGGACCAACAAGTTGATTCGGTCAGGCAAGTATTCTATTTTAATCACCACTTCCGGGGCACCGGAATGCTTTCTGGCATTGGTGAGTGATTCCTGAATAATGCGGAAAAGAGCTATCTCTAATGAATTATCTACCCTTTTTTCACGTCCAATCACATTCAGCTCCACATGAATCTTGTAGTCTTCCATGTATTGTTCTATGTAACGTTTCAGGGCAGACAACAATCCCAGGTCATCCAGTGACATGGGACGCAGGTCAAAAATAATTTTTCGTACGTCTTCCAGACTGCCCCGCACCAACAGCATCAGGTCTCTTAGTTCATCCTTCACCTGTTCCGGCTTCACATCCATCAATTTCAAACAAAATTCTGCACGCATGACAATGTTGGCGAAACTTTGGGCCGGACCATCATGAATGTCCCTGGCCACCCGTTTGCGTTCTTCCTCCTGGGCCCGGATGATGGATAACCCCAGGTTGTTAACGTGCTGTGCTTCCCCCATCTGGTTGAAGAAGCCAGTCAGGTCCTGTGTTAACAGCTTCAGGGCCATGCTGATGCTGCTGATCAGTTCTTCCGACCGTTTTTTTGTCGATTCCAGTGCCTTCAGGTTTTTTTCCAGATGATCCCGCTGCAGGCGCAGTATTTTTTCCGTTTCCCGCTTCTGCATCAGTTCCAACATTTTTTCATGGGCGGCGTCGTAGGTTTCTTTGATGTCTTCCTTGCTGAATTTGTTGAAATCCCGGTTTACAACCATCAGTTGGTTTCTAAGTTTTCGGGACTCCGCTTCCAACTGGTCCACCTCGGCAATAACCCTGTCGATGCGCACACGTATGTCCAGTAGCTGGCGCTGGGATCGATCATACTCGTTTCTCACTTCTGATTCAAGGCGAAACAAGTCTTCCTTTCCCCGTTCCACCGCTTCAATGGTACTGCCTATCACATTTTCAAGTTCCTTCACATCGATCACACAGCCACACCCCCGGTGTAAGCTTTACCCCAAGGTTTCGTCCTTCACCTGAAACTGGTTGAGGAAAGCCTTTAGTTTATCCGAAACCCTGACCAACCGTTTGCCGTTGGACACAATTTCCTTCATCCATTCCTGTTTCTTATCCGCAGGCCATGAATCATCCGCTTCCGACAAAGACTCCGAACGGTTCACAATTTGCTGGGAAGCAAAATCCATTTCTCCCACGGTCTGATGTATTGATCTAAATAGTATACCCAATTGTTGGTTCATTAAATTAAAACCTTCTGACAATTGTCCTAATTCATCTTTTGCCATGGGTTCCAGTTCCTGAGAAAAGTCGCCCACAGAAGCTCTTTCCGTAGCTGCCAGCAACTGTTTCACTGGTTTTCCAACGGATTTTACAATTACAATTCTCACCAGGATTAATGCTACCAGCACAACGCCGACAAAGATTTTTATCCATTGCATGGCACTATTTTGCATAAAAGCCATGGCAGGTGCAACGTCTGTGGTGTAGTGCAAGAATCCGATTATTCTGCCTGTACTGTTCTCCAAAGGTGCCACAAAGAGCAATACAGGTGTGCCTGCATCTGATACTGTCTGCTGCCGTTGTAGCACGCCATGTTCCATGGCATTTTCCAAAGCTCTTGACTGCATTTTATTGCCAATGCTCTCCTGTTGGTCATGGGCTACCACTTCACCTTCCGCATCGGTGACATAAGCTTGAATCACTTTGGAGTCGGACTTCAGCACCGTAAGGGAAGAAGTCAATGCTGATAGATTTTCTTCTGCCATCTGAGGG
>JAABSW010000028.1 GCA_011390155.1 Clostridiaceae bacterium | reverse complement strand
GCATCACCCGGGAAGTGAGTGTGGTGGCAGCTGCCATCGTGGCTGTTGTCATCTACATGATTGTATTGGGGTTATCTTTGTTACCCGAAAACTTCAGTTTTCACATTGGCCTTGGTTCTTCCCGAAAGGGCTTTTATGCCGCTCTGATCACTGCCATTACCTTGATCGCCCTGGTCAACGCTGTGATTCATACTGCTGCCTTCGGTCTTGAAAGTCTTATCCTGGCGCAGACAACACTGCGACAGCTGGATTACCTCAATGTTTATGGTTTTCGACTAAATCTCATTAGTTTAACCTTAATCCAGTGGCTTCTTTTCACTGCAGTGGGGGCTTTCTTCACCTTTGTGGCAACGTCCATTTACCGGTTCCGCAGCCGCAACGCTCTCCTTGCCCTGGTAGCCCTTGCAACTGCCAGTGTCCTTCTCCCAGTCAGTTTGGGCATCAGTACCTGGGGGCGGCTCTTCTCATGGATTGCCAATAACGCTTCACCTTTCCAGCTTTCCGGCAAACTATTGCTGATTACCCTGGTTTCCTGGGGGCTGGGGTGGCTTGTGATGCGGCGCATGGAGGCCAGGTAGTCTATAAATCCAATGTTTCCTTATAGACGTCCCGCTTGGGGATCCCCCTGAGCCGGGCGGCTTCCTTCACGGCGGATTTTTTATCCAGGCCGGAGGCCATCAACTGGGTCACATGTTGTGGAATGCTTATTTCATCGTAGGCAGCTTCTTCCTGCTGCACTCGTTCTTCCCGTGAAAGACCTGCCACCACCAGCACCATTTCTCCTTTTGGTTCACCTTCCCCTTTTTCCAGGGTTTCCTTTATTCCAACCAGTGTGCTTCGGTACCAGGTTTCGTGACGCTTGGTCAGTTCCCTTCCCAGGGAGGCTTCCCTGTTTCCCAGTGCTTCTTCCAAGGATTTAAGGGTGGAAAGAATCCGGTGTGGCGCTTCGTAAAACACCAGGGTTTTTTCCTCACTCATGAGTGTTTCAAGGCGTTGCCGCAGAATTTTTTTATTCCTGGGTAAAAAGCCTTCAAAGGCAAATCGTTCCGTGGATAAGCCTGACGCCGCCAGGGCCAACAGTACCGCAGAGGGACCGGGCAACACTTCAAAGGCCAGTTGTTCCCGGAGGCAGGCTTTGACCAAGTCTGTACCAGGGTCAGAAATACCCGGCATGCCGGCGTCCGTCACCAGGGCGATGGCTTTCCCCTGCCGCAACTGGTCAAGCACCACTGGTTCCTTTTCCACTTTGTTGTGCTCATGGTAGCTGATGAGGCTTTTTTTAATGTTCAGGTGATTTAACAGTTTTAGGGTGCGCCGGGTGTCTTCCGCTGCGATGAGGTCCGCCTGTTGCAATACTTCAATGGTACGCAGTGTAATGTCCCCCAGGTTACCCAGGGGGGTTGGGCACAGGTAAAGGGTGCCTGGATTTACCGGAAATCGGTAATGTTCGTCGTGGGTCTGGTGGCGGTGGGGCACTAAAATCACTCCATCCTCATAAGAATTTGAAAAAGAGGCAGTTCACCGCCTCTTTTGGGGGCCGTAGCAAGTCAGCAGCTGGGGGGTGTAGGTGCCGTCCTGGTTGTAGATGATCAGGGGAGGGTGGCTCTTCAGTTCCGGCCGTCCATTTTTTGTCAGTTGCAGCATCACCATGGTGGGTGCCTTATGGATGTAAGGATGAACCATTTGCATCCATTTGGGTTCCAGGCCGTACTGCCTCCCCAGTACCATGATGTCTGTCAACCGTTGCGGCCGGTGGATGAGAAAAAAATGGCCGCCGGGCTTTAACAGATAAGCAGTTTGCTGCACCAGATCCTGAAGAGTGAGGGCTATTTCATGACGCGCCAGGGCTTTGGTTTCACTGGGGTTCACCAAACTTCCCACCGGCAGGTAGGGTGGATTGCTGGTGACCACGTCAAAACTGGCCGCCGGCAGCACCTCCTGGAGTGTTCGTATGTCCTGGTGGAGAATGGTAATCTGCTCCGTCAAACCGTTCATGGCCACGCTGCGTCTTGCCCTTTCGGCCATGTCTGCCTGAAGTTCCAGGCCCGTAACACGGCAGTGAGAATGGCGGCCGGCCAGTAAAATGGGAATGACGCCTGAACCGGTGCCCAGGTCAATCACCCGACTTTTCGGTTTCACCCTGGCGAAATGACTTAAGAGAACAGCATCAACCCCGAAGCAAAAGCTTTCGGGGTCTTGTATGAGGTATAAATCATTGATTTGTAGGTCGTCCAGCCGTTCTCCGGGCTGAAGCCATTGTTCACGTTTCTCCATGGGTGTTATTCCCCGTTCCTGTTATCTCCTTTTTGCTGTTTATCCGATGATTGTTTCATGCGTTTGGCTTTGTTCACCAGTTTCAGGTCATCCACATGGCAGGAAACAATTTCATCCACATCATTCTCAGGGTTTTTCACCTTCACTTTCACCATGCCTGTGAGTACGTTGGATTCCACCACATCACCTGTGCCGGCTTCACAGCGAACTTTTGAGCCGTAAGAAGGGATACGCCGAAGCATTTGTCGGTACGTTTCATGTTCATATTTTAAGCAACAGAACAGTCTGCCGCAAATCCCGGAAATTTTTGCCGGGTTCAGGGACAGGTTCTGTTCCTTGGCCATTTTGATGGTTACCGGTTCAAAATCACCCAACCAGGTTGCACAGCAAAGGGATTTTCCGCAGGGCCCAATGCCCCCGATCATTTTGGCTTCGTCCCGGACACCGATTTGACGAAGTTCAATACGGGTTTTAAAGATGGCTGCCAAGTCTTTCACCAGTTCACGAAAATCCACCCGCCCATCGGCGGTAAAATAAAAAATGATCTTGTTCCGGTCAAATGTGAACTCTACGTTTACCAGTTTCATGTCCAGTTTATGCTTCTCGATTTTTTCAACGCCCATTTCAAAGGCTTCTTTTTCCTGCTCCTTGTTTTCCATGTTAATGCGTATGTCTTCTTCCGTGACCACCCTGACCACTTTCTTCAGAGGCGAGACAATGTCTTTCTCCTCCACTTCCTTTTCACCCACCACAACGTCTCCAAATTCAACGCCTCTGGCTGTTTCAACAATGACCTGGCTACCCACAGGCAGCGTTTCATTATCTGGGTCGAAATAGTATATTTTACCGGCTTTCTTAAAACGAACGCCAACGACTTTTATCATGTGGTTTCCTCCCTCTATTTAAATGGACCTGTTTTAGATCCTGTTTTCGTTATTGTATCAGATATTATTCATTCAGGAAAGTCCAGCTTTTAACCACCTGGCCTTATCCTCCGGTCATTGTGCCGCTGCAAGTCCCTTATCTTGACATTCTGTGGTTAAAAAGATAAAATGACCATGTGGTCACTTTCTCACGTTGGGATTATAAGGAGGTCTTGTGATGCCTAAAAAAGCGTTCTTTTCACTGCCTGCCAAAGAACAGGACATCTTTTTTGATACTGCCCTGGGTCATTTCGCCCAGGTGCCCTATGAGCAGTCTTCTCTTTCTTCTCTCCTGCGGGAATGTGGCATGGCCAAGGGAACCTTTTACCTGTACTTTTCAAACAAACTGGACCTTTACGAGTATTTGGTGAACACAGTGCTTACCATGAAATCCATCTACATAAAAACCCGGCTGGTACGTGAACCACCGGACTTTTTTCATCTTTTTGAATCATTGCTTCGGCTGGAAACAGCCTTTCGCCTTGAGCATCCCACTTTTCACAGGCTCCTGGCCATGGCCTTGGACAAACGATTTTCTCCCTTACCCCACTCACGGATCAAAGAACTTGAAATACAGCGGGATCAGCAATTTCACGGCATGCTGGTGCGTGACCAGTTGAAGGGGAAAATTGCCCTGGGGGCAGACGCACAGATGATTACTTTTCTCAGCAGCCTTATGTTGGAAGAGTTTCACCGCTTTGTGAAAACCCGGGTGAACGAAAAAAAAAGCACCCCGGAAGGCGCTTCGGATGCATCGGTGGCACAGGTGACGGCAGAAAGCACCCGTCGGTTTATGCAACTCTTCCGCAGGGCCCTGGGCACACCTTCAGCCGATAACTACCAGCGCTAACTTTTCCAGGTCAACGAACTACGTACCAGGCATCAGGCATTTGTGAAGGTTAACCAGCACCATTTCACTGACAAAGGCCAGGTTGCCATAGTTGATCAGGTCTTCCCTGGCTTCTTCTAAAATGGCCTGTGCCTGGGGATAACCGCGGGTTGTGAGGCGGGCGGACTGCTGTGTCAGCCGTTCCAGTTGATCCTGGTGAATCAGCAGACTCTCTTCCCCTCCCAGGGAGATGACCTGCAAATCCCTGATCCATGCCTGCCACATAGACAGCACTTCCAGCGTTTTTTGCTTGTCCTGCTGTAAGAACTCTCCTGCTTCCAGCAAGGGGGACAGCCGCCCTTCTGATAAGGTGTCTGTCAGGGTGAGAAACAATTGTATTTGCTGTCGATGACTTTCACTTTCCAACATTTTGACTGCACGGTCAGGTGTCCCGTTGGCGTAGGCCGCCAATGCATATGCCTGTTTTTGGGGCAGGTTGTACATCTCCTGCAGCCATTTTTCAATTCGTTCTCGCTTTACCGGTCGAAAATTCGCTTTTTGACAACGGGATAACACCGTGGGCAGTAATTTTTCCGGTTGTGAGGATGTCAACATTATGACCGCGTGGTCAGGTGGCTCTTCCAAGGTTTTCAGCAATGCGTTCTGGGCCTGAAAGGTCAGAATCTCTGCCCTGGGAATGATGTACACTTTCCAGTCTCCCTGGTATGGTTTCAAATAAATGTCCTTGATCATGGTGCGAATCACTTCCACCGATACACTGGTATCCTTCTCCGGGTCTTCCGGCTGGATGATGCGCAGTTCAGGATGGGTGCCTGCCGCCACCTGATGGCAGCTGTGACAGGTGTGACAGGGGGGATTTTCCGAAGGGCATAAGATGGCTGCGGCAAATTCACGGGCCAGGGCTTCCTTGCCCAGGCCTGTGGGTCCTTCAAACAAATAGGCATGGGAATAGGCCCGCTGCTGTAACGCATGGGCCAGTAATTTTTTGACAGATTCCTGTCCGACGATCTTCTCAAAAACGGGTTTCACAGCATCGCTCCTCTACAACTTCAGGTACTCTTCCACGTCCACCACAAACACCGTTGCCCCGCCCACCGTCACTTCCACAGGATAGGGAATAAAAACACCTGTGGTGCCGGAAACCGGTGCAGGGGATGTGACCATTTCTTTTCTGGATTGGCAGTTCTCGCCGATGATTTCCTTGACCCGGTCAATTTCATCGTCTTCCACCCCTACCAGCACGGTGGTGTTTCCGGCTTTTAAAAACCCGCCGGTGGACGCCAGCTTTGTGACACGAAATTCGCTTTTTGTCAGGTCTTCCAACAATGATTTGGCATCTTCATCATGAACGATTGCTATCACCAGTTTCATGTTCATTCCTCCTCCTGCTTGTTTGATGGGTGGTTCAAAGGGTTTTCGTGAAGGTGTGTCAGCTGATGGATTCGTTTGTCCGTCTCACACCGAAGCAATTTCTGAATCCATGGAATGGTTTTTCGGGCGTCCACCACCACATATCGGTTAGGGTTGTCAACAGCCAGTTGGCGGTAGGTTTGGTAAATGGTTTCATAAAAGGTGGTGTCCTGCTGTTCCAGCCGGTCTTCCGGGTCACGGCCGCTTTTTCGGCGAAAACTTTCTTCCGGGGTGAGATCAAACCAGAACGTCAGGTCTGGCAGCCGGTATTGAATGGCTCGCTGGTTGATACGGTACACTTCATCCATGCCCAGGTTCCTGCCCGCACCCTGGTAGGCCACACTGCTGTCCACAAAGCGATCGCAGAGCACCACTTCGTCCCGCTCCAGGGCAGGTGCGATGACTTCTGCCATATGCTGTGCACGGGCGGCAGCGTAAAGCAACGCTTCTGTCCAGGGATGCATTTCCCCATATTCCGGGCTGAGGATCAAGTCTCTTATTTTTTCAGAAATTGGTGTGCCTCCCGGTTCCCGGGTCATGCAAACAGTCAGTCCCTGTCCTTCCAGGTGTCGCTTCAGCTGCAGCATTTGTGTTGTTTTTCCGGCACCATCCATGCCTTCCAGGCTAATGAACAGGCCCTTGTCTTCCGGTTTTCGTAAATGTTCAATTTTCATGGTTTCACCACCAGGTTTATTTGATTTTTACTGTCCAGACCAATCATTTCCACCCCAGCTTCTGACAGTCTTTTCAGTTTTTTCATCATTGAATCTTCCAGTACTTCACCTGCCACCAGCCAGGGAATGCCAGGGGGATAGGGGATGAGACTTTCTGCCACCACGGCCCCCACCCCTTCTTCCAGGGGCGCAGGCCTCTTTGGAAGTTGAAGGGCTTCGTGGTAAGGCATAAGGGCTGTTGGAAGGCTCTCTAAACAAATGTCTTCCAAAAGGTGATCCAACCCCGTTTTTTCCTGGCTGTGTCCCGGTTCAACCCTGGAGGCAATTTCTACAAGGGCCTCTCCCAGTTTCAGCAGGTCTTCCCGTGTGTTTCCAATGGTAGCCAGGGCCAGGACACCCTGCAGGTCGGACAACTCTGTGAAAATGTGCCACTGATTCTGGAGTTTCTTATCCAATTCATACCCGTTGATATGTAAACCACGCATG
>JAABSW010000027.1 GCA_011390155.1 Clostridiaceae bacterium | reverse complement strand
TGTCCACCCAGAGGCGGGTGGGGTCCATCATGGGTTTCTTTTTTTTGTCTTGGTTCATTCCGCTGAACAACAGTCCAGGGATGTCAGTCAAGCTTTCCCGCAGGACTGCCATGTTTTCCATCAGTTGTTCCATCTTCGCTGCGCCTTTAGCTTCTGCAAGACGCACAGCTTCGTCCAGAGAAGCCATGAGCAGGTAGCTGGGGCTGGAGCTTTGAAAGATGCGAAGCATGAGACGAATCCGTTCCCGGTCCAGTCCCTTCCCCTTTACATGAAGCAATGATGCCTGGGTAAAGGCTGTCAGGGTTTTGTGGGTACTCTGCACACAGGCATCGGCGCCGCAGGCCATGGCGTCTTCCGGTAGTTTGCGGCTGAGCCGCAGGTGGGCACCGTGGGCTTCATCCACCAACAGCAACTTGCCTGCGGCTTTTACGATAGCAGCAATGGCCTTCAGGTCTGAGGCGTACCCATGGTATGTGGGCCGGGTCAACACCACCGCTTTGGCTTGGGGCCACTGAAGCAGGGCCTGTTCCACCGCTTCCGCTTCCAGACACAGGGGCAGTTTCAGCTTGGGATCCATGGGAGGAAGGATGTACCTGGGTGTGAGGCCACCCAGGAAACAGGCATGGTACACCGACTGGTGGGCGTTGCGGTTCATGATGACTTCATCACCGGGTTGCGTGGCCCCCAGGATCATGGCATAGATACCACAAGTGCTGCCGTTGACCAGGTAATAGGATTGGTCACTGCCATAGAAAGCTGCAGCCCTGTCTTCCGCTTCTTTCAGGATCTCCCTGGGATTGTGCAGGTGGTCAGTACCCTGAATTTCCGTAGTGTCCCACAGAGGTGAGACCCTGGGGCAAAGGGCACCGCTTTTATGGCCAGGGGTGTGAAAAGACACATGGGGGTCCTGGGTCACCTGTGGCAGTCGGTGAATCAAACGGTTAGTGTCCATGTTGATCACCGTTTCTGTTCCTTCACCTGTTTTTGCAGTGCCTTGGCCATCTGAGGGCTGGGCTGGAAAATCAGGCGGTACAAGCTTTTTCCTTCTTTAAATTGGAGCATATAAACACTTTCCCCTTCCAGCTGGCAGGCATAGGCCATGGTTTTGCGGGGTCGTTTCATCCGGGCCATCTGGGATTTCAGGTCATTCAACGGACGTAACCATTCAATCTGTTCTCCCGGTATTTCAATGAGCGGTTTGTTCCGTCGTCCCAACTTTCGCTCCACAGCCAGTTCTTTTCCATCCCAACGATAAGTATAAACCGCCAGTTTCCGGTTCATCAACCGTGAGCTGTACAAAGCTAAAAAAACGATGAGCAGCAGCCCTGCCACACCACCATAGGCACCGGGCAGCCGGTTAATGCCCAGCACCGCCAGGTTTACCACCAGTACCAGGGCCACCACCAGGAGCAACACTTTCCAAACCGGTTTTGCCGGTTCGCTGACCACGTGTTCCAAGGTTTCATTCTTCATCTCTTATTCACTCCTATAAGTAAACCCTTTTCCATTTCAGCGGAAAAGGGCTTTTTTTCGATCTTGCTGCCGACGCTTCCCTGAATGAAGTTTGCGAACTTTTCCGCTTTTTTCAGTCTCTGAAGTGGAAGGTGAAGGGTTTCCCTTTTTTCGGCGTCGACTCAGGTTCATTTCACGAATCACCACCAGGTTCAGAAAAGCAAGAATGACAGTAACGGGAACCAACAACAGGATCATAAAGGCTATGTTGGCGGTACGCTCCAGTTCCATGTTTCCGTCACTCCCTTCCAGATCTTTCGGTTAAGCCACTCCTTCGTTAACTTCATTGTACCTGTGTTTTCACAATGGGTCAAGCAGGAGCACTACCCCATTGTCAGATTTCTCACACCTCCGGGTATTATCTGGTACCGGCAGGGTGGAAAATAACGGGAGGACGTCGGACATCGATGCCATTCCTGCAGAAACGCGTCCAGTTGAAACCGTTGTGGGTCATGGAGAACCCCCAGGGAACTGCCGCTGTGGGCGACGTTGATGCCCCAGGCACCATAATCAAGGGCCAGTTGGTGCAGTGTTTCAAGTGCCGGATGAGGATAAAAATACTGCTGTGCCTGGGCACTTTGAAAACAGGCATCGGCCAGGAGGCGGAAATTCTGTTGACGGATCCCTTCCTCAAAATAGCGCAATGCCTCCTCCATTTCCTTTTTGAAAGCCTGGCGACGCAAGTGATGGTCCTGGCGGCGGAAGGTTTTTGTGTCGATGGCTTCCATTCCTTCCAACACTAAGACAGCCATGGATGGTGGTTGTCCGTAAGTGCGGTTCACAATGCCTGTCAGCGGATCCATTAGCACCAACTCTTTGTACAGTGTACTGTCAGTAGGTTCCAGACTTGTGCAGAAAACTGCCAGTTCTTCCGGGGTCAGGCTGCGGCCAAGCCACTGTGCCACTGCAACTGCTGTTACGGCCAAATCTGCTGTGGAACTGGCCATTCCCTTGCCCCGGGGCAAGTCAGACACCATGTGGAGACTGATTTCTTCCAGCACCTGGGGTTGTAACCCTTCTTTACTGACAACCTGCAGGGCCATTTGCCAGGCCCGGGGGTGTCGTTGTTGAAAATCCAGGTGACCATCGGGAGAAGGGATGGTCTTTAATGTTATTTCGCTGAAACAGTCAATGGCATAAGAAATCAATTTTTCACTGCCGTCCAGCCAACCCTGTAAAAATTCGCCACAAGACCCTGGACACTGGATGCGAATTTCTCTCATGGGACTAGCCTGCCAACTGGGTGCAGGGGACAGGTAAGTTTTTCTGACAAAATTTCATAGGCACCCTGTGTCATGGCAGCCACAGCACAGGTGGCGGGTCCACCAGATTTGTCGGGGTCCACCGATAATGACTGGTGCCATGCCACCTGCAGCCCGTTTAGCGCTGCCAAAAGCTGTGCTTCGTGGGCGATCCCTCTGGACCCCACAGGAATGATGTCCTTCACCCCTGCCTGGTCTCGCAGTACGAGAAAATTTGTGAGGGACAACACTTCCTCGTCCACTGGATGAACTATTTCATGTCCCACTTTTGGCAGTCCAATTGTGACCACCCAGTCACCTTCCTCTGATACACCTGACAACAAGGCTTCTGAACCAACTTCACCAATAACGGTGATCCCCATGGCGGTTTGGGTCATGGGAAAGTTTTCTTCTGTGCTGCCATTGATGGCAACGGCTTTCTCCAGACCGGCTTCCTCCAGGCACTTTTCAATGCCTCCCATGATTCGCCGGCCTGTTGGTTCCCACTCAACGCTTAGGGTATCAATGACCAGGCGAATGCCTGCCCCCACCGCCAGCACTTCCATGATTGCCACACGGCAGGTATAATAGCCAGTGATTTCCGGTGGTACCTGTACCAAATCTGCCGATTTTTGTCCCACACCGCCACAGGAGTCGCAGGCGATGACAAGTGCTTTTTCAGGTGATACAGACAACAGGGTGATGTCCCGCTGGTTTGTTTTAAGTTGTGACCGATCGGTCACTTCTCTATTTGTATGGGGTTGATTCGGTTGCATGATGACGCCTCCCACTTCAATAAACCAGCTTCGGTGCCTTTCGATTTCTCGTCTGTACAAACAACTGAAACCGGTCTTTTGTTGGTTATGTTTATTCTTCAGAACGGTTGCGGTAGGCTTCCACATTATTCAAGTGATCCCGGTATTCCTGGCTGAAGTTATGTCCGCCGTCACCCACGACAAAATACAGGTACTCATTGTCTTCAGGGTATAAGGTGGCTTCAATGGAAGACCTGCCCGGGTTGGCGATGGGGCCTGGGGGAAGTCCTTTGTACTGGTAGGTATTAAAGGGGTGCATTTCTTCCAGGTCTCGGTAGAGCAGTCGGTTGGCCAGTTCTTTTCCCTCGTCCAATCCGTAGATCACTGAAGAACAAAATTGAAGCAGCATGTCGATTTCCATCCGATTGTAGACCACACCGGCAATGGTGGGTCGTTCAAAATCGCCAAAGGCTTCCTTTTCCACCAGGGAGGCCAATGTTAGCACTTCATGAACCGATAATCCTATTTCTTCCCCTCGTTGGCGCCATTCCGGTGTCAGCACTTCTTCCATTTTACGTGCCATGACCCGGACAATTTCATCAGCGGTGGTATCCACTTCAAAGAAGTAGGTGTCAGGAAATAAATAACCTTCCAGAGGGTAATACAGCTGAGCATCGTCAAAATCGTAGCTGGTTTCCTGGTAATAGGCTTCCACTGCTTCAAGAAAATCTTCGGCTGATACAATTTCCTGTTCTTCCAAACGATTGGCCATCTGGTACAAAGTGAAGCCTTCCGGGAACGTGACCCTTACCTGCTCCCGCTGCTGGCGGTCAACGGTAAGCTGGGCAAAGACATCCTGAATGCTGCTGCCGGGTTCAATGACCAGGGAACCAGGTTTAATCAACCGGTCGATGCCTTCTTCCTGCCCTTTGCGACGGAACCAGAGGGCACTGCGAATCACACCTTCCTCTTTCAGTCCTTCAGACACACGGTAAAGACTGTCTCCTTCTTCCACGGTAAATTCGACGGGTTCAACATGGATGGTATTGGACAGCATGGGTGGTGCCAGGATTAAGGCCCCGGCGGCCAGGGTAGCCATAATGAGAAACAACAAAACAATGACAACAAAACAACCTTTGTTCATGGACATTCCTCCCCTTTCTTCATCTTTCTCATTCTACCACAAGGTGGCACAGGATTGAAGTAGCTGCAAAAAAAGAGCCCGCAGGCTCTTTGAAAGTTGAAAAAAACGGGAGTGGAACCACTCCCCCTCTAATGAGGTTGAATGACACTGTCATTACTGTGACTGGATGTCAATCACTTCGTACCCGGCGTCATCCACCGCTTCACGAATGGCTTCATCCGTCACAACTTCTTCTGCTTTGATGATGGCGTTTTCTCCGGCCAGGTCCACCACAGCGTCGGTGATTCCCTCCACGTTCAATAACATTTTTTCCACCCGGGCACTGCAGTGTCCGCAGGTCATACCTTTGATCTTAATGATTTTTCTCATCTTCATTCTCCTCCTTATGATATCCAAATTCACTACTATTTCACATATTCCGGTTTAATGTTGGTGCGTTTCAGTCTCAGTGAATTATACACCACGTTCAGTGAGCTGACACTCATGGCGGCTGCCCCGATCATGGGGTGCAGCAGGCCAAGCATGGCCACGGGAATGGCAATGGCGTTGTAAAACCAGGCCCAGAAATAGTTTTCCTTTATTTTCCTGAAGGTGGCCCTTGACAGGAGGATGGCGGAAATGATACCACCTAATTCTCCTTTTACCAATGTGACATCAGCGGCTTCAATGGCAATGTCTGTACCGGTACCGATGGCAATACCAATGTTGGCCTGTTTCAAAGCTGGAGCATCGTTGATGCCATCGCCCACCATGGCCACAATACCATACTCTTTTTGCAGTCTCTTGACTTCATCCACTTTGCCTTCAGGCAGTACTTCGGCGATGACATAGTCCAGGCCTGCCTGCCGGGCAATGGCGTTGGCGGTTCGCTGGTTGTCGCCGGTGACCATGGCGGTTTTAATGCCCATTTCCTGCAGTTCTTTAATGGCAGCGGCTGAATCCTGTTTCATGGGGTCCGCCACGGCGATGATGCCCATCAACTGGTTGCCTTTCCCTGTCATCATAACGGTTTTGGCTTCTTCCTCCAGTGCGGCAATGGTTTCTTCCCAGGCACTGTAGTCCACCTGGTGTTGTTCCATCAGTTTACGGTTGCCCATGAACACTTGGCTGCCGTCGGCGGCCTCACCCTGGATTCCAAAACCCGGCAGGGCTTCAAAATTGGTGATGCCCTGGGGTGTGATGCCTTTTTCTTTGGCTTTTTCCATGATGGCGTGGGCCAGGGGATGCTCTGAGGATTGCTCCAGGTCAGCGGACAGTTGCCAGAAAGTTTCTTCCTTCACATTTTCTGCCATTTTCACGTCGGTGACAGCGGGTCTTCCGTGGGTGATGGTGCCGGTTTTGTCGAAAATAACCATTTTCAGCTCTCTAAAGGTCTGTACTGCTTCACCATTGCGAATGAGGATCCCGTTTTCTGCTCCCATGCCGCTGCCCACCATAAGGGCGGTGGGGGTGCCCAAACCCAGGGCGCAGGGGCAGGCAATGACCAGTACTGCTGTAGCGGTGACAAAGGCGATGGACAGGGTGTTGGCTCCTGGTCTTACCCAGGGCAGGAACTGGGCGCCCCACTCCAGGATACCTCTGTGAAACTCAGGGAACATCAGGTTGGAGGTGAACACCAGGGCAGTGATGACCAGGATGGCAGGCACAAAGTAGCCGGTGACCCGGTCAGCAAATTCCTGAATGGGCACTTTAGAACCCTGGCAGGCTTCCACCAACTTAATGACCTGGGACAGGAAGGTGTCTTTACCAACTTTTGTCACCTTCACCTTCATGACACCCTGTTTGTTGATGGTGGCACCAATAACCGTGTCTCCCACGGTGCGGTTCACCGGCATGGATTCACCGGTGGCCATGGATTCATCAACGGTGCTTTGGCCCTCCACCACTTCACCGTCAGTGGGAATTTTTTCGCCTGGGCGAACAATCATCAGGTCTCCAGGACGTAAATCTTCCACAGGCACCTTTACTTCTTCTCCGTTCAGTAAAATGTTAGCGGTTTTTGCTCCCATTTCAATCAGTTTTTTAATGGCCTGGGAAGCCCGTCCCTTGGCCCTGGTTTCCAGGTACTTACCAATCAGGTGGAAGGTCATGATGGTACTGGCCATTTCTGTGAAGGCCTGCAGCGGAAACACAAAAGCCATAAGCCCGATGAGGTAGGGCGGTACAGAACCCAGTGACACCAGTACATCCATGTTGGGACTTTTGTTTTTCAATGCGTTCCAGCTGGCTTTGTGCACGTGCTGCCCCAGGTAGAAGATGTTGGGCAGGGCCAGCAGGTTAACGATCACCAGGTAGTAGGGAACATGTACCCCAAACATGTGAATGACCATCAGGGTCATAATGGTACCTGATAAAAGGGCGGAACGGATCATACGGTTCCGGGCATTGGCCATCATAATTTCGTCCTGGTCAACTTCCTGGGACCCGGTTTTTTCCGGCATCAATTCATACCCCAGGTCCTTCACTTTCTTTTCCAGGGAAGCCATGCGCACCTGGGAAGGGTCGTAGGTAACTGTCAGCTTTTCAGCAGCAAAATTAATGACCGCTTCTTCCACCCCAGGCATTTTATTCAATCCTTTTTCAATGGCGGCGGAGCAGGCGGTGCAAGTCATACCTGCCACTTTCAGGGTTTTGGTTTCTTTTGACGGCAATTCTGGCAGGTTGTCGTTCTCTTCTCCCGCACCGGTGGTGTTCAGCTCTTCCACGGTGTCCCTCAAGGGGATGTACCCCAGCTTCTCCACAATGGCACCAATTTCATCCATGGATATTTGTGATTCATCGTACGCTAAATGCAGTTTTTCCGTGGCAAAATTGATGGTGGCTTTTTCCACCCCGCTGGTTTTGCCCAGCTTCTTTTCAATGGCGGCGGAGCAGGAGGTGCAGCTCATACCCGCTACTTTTACGGCAGCTTCTTTCACAGTCTATCACTTCTTTCTTTAAGTTTTATTTGGCAATTTTTTTGATGGTGGTAAGGATTTCCTCCACCACGTCGCTGTCACCATCTTTGATCTGGTGCACCACACAGTGTTTCACATGACTTTCCAACAGCACCATTTCAATGGACCGCAGAGCAGACCGAGCTGCTTCCAGCTGGTGCAGGATGTCGTCACAGTAGGTTTCCTGGTCAATGAGCTTTTTAATGCCCCTGATTTGTCCTTCCACCCTGTTCAGCCTGTGAATAAGGCCTTTCTGAATCTCTGCTGAATGCATGGACGGCTTCTTTTCCTCTGTCATTTATATACCCCCTCAGTGGTCCTGATAACTGCTTTCAGGTTTTTCAAACCCTTGGGCTTATTTCGAGATTTCATAAAGTATCATTGGTGGTTTTGATTCCTTCTTATTGTACCATACCCCCCTATGGTATACAAGTGATTGTTTCATATTTGACACAAATTTACCGCTATACTATAATAAGAATACGATAAATGAATGCTGCGGACACTCTCTCCTTCATTTTTCCCATGAAGGAGGTTTTTTACCGGCACCTGCCGATACCGCTTAAAAGGAGGGAAACGCATGCCGATGCAACGTGCTAATAAAGAGAAACTGGTCTTTCGAAGCTACATAAGGGTACGCCCTGTTACTGAGGAGGACATTGGAGACATCTATCAAATTGCAGCTTCTGTGGGTAAGGGCGCAAAAGATTCGAACCAGGGTTTTTTGGTGGATGATTACGCTTCAGACCAGGGGCATTATATGGATAAGTTTTTAACATTGTCCCGGCGCCTGGAACATTTCTATGTGGCAGAAAACGTGGCTGCGCCAGGAAAAGGCCATGTGGTGGGGTTTCTCATCGCCTATACACGTGAACAATGGCTGGAAGATAACCCTGAATGGATTGATGAAGTGAAGTGGCACCCAAATTTTGATGCGGAACGTCTCAATGATTTTGTGGTGATTGACAAAACCGCCATCCGGGCACACCTGACGGGTCACGGTATTGGCAGCGAACTTTATAAACGTCTCATTGCAGACATTCGACCCAAGGGGATCAACACCATGATGGCAGAAACCATCATCAGCCCTGTTCCCAATTTTGCCTCATTGGCTTTCCGGAAAAAACAGAACTATTTTTTGGCAGGTGTTCGCTATGAACCTTACCTGGGAGAAATGTACACCGACCTGATTTATTACAAGGATATTTCCGAATTTTAAGGACGTCTCACATACCCCCGGTTTAAAAAGTTAAAAAAGCAGCTCTCCCAAATGGAAGGGCTGCTTTTGCTTTACGGGTTGCCTGGTTTGTTACCATCACTTCCCTCTTCACGACAAATGGTTTCGGCTACCTCCAATAACAATGCCACAGTGCGGACACGTTCTGCTTCTTCCTTCAGGTAATCTGCCAGTTGGGTGCGGGATGTTTCGCCAGAAGCTTTCAAACGAATTTGTTCCTGGTCAAAGGTTTTGGTTGTGGTGGATGTGTTGTTGGGTTTTTGAAAGGGAATCACTTTTCGGCCCATACCATTCACTTCCTTTTCGTCTCCTTTGGTTATGTGGCTTACAGTTCGACGACCATGGGATAAACAGGATTAGATAATATTCTTTGCCTGTTGAGTAATTCGATAAAGATTGTTATTCTCCTTCTTTTTCATCTGATTTTTTCAAAAAAAACTTCCTGAGATCGTATTCATCTCAGGAAGCTTCAAAAAAACATGAAAAAGCAGGTTTACTCTTCGTCTTCTTCGGTTTCATCCACGGTGGGTACAGAAGCAGCGTCCACGTCTTCTTCATCTTCTGCTGCTTCTTCCTCTGCAATCTCCTGGATGTATACCAGGGTAGCCACAACTGTTTCCATTTCGCCAAGAATTTCAATGTTCTCGTCGCCGGCCACGTTTAAGTCTGCAAAGGTAATGTTGTCTTGGTCTTTTAGCAGTGAAGCGTCCACTTCAACATGCTCTGGCATATGACGGGGGTACATCTGAAGGTCAACCTCGTTGGTTTGTACCTGCAGAATGTAATCGCCCTCTTCAGCAGCGTCTCGGTTCAGCACGTGAATGTTGAAAGTCATTTTCAGCTTTTCTTTTTCATCCAGTGCCTGTAAATCCAGGTGGAAAAACTGGTTTTTCATGTTTTCCTTCTGAATTTCCTTAATGATTGCGAACATTTTTTCGCCGCCCATGTTCAGGGTAATTTTTCGGTTGGTGCCGAATTCAGCGATGAGTGAACGCAATTCTCTTTCATCCACATATACTTCCCGGGTGTCCATACTTTTATTATAAACGACCGCTGGGATATTGCCCTGCTTACGGGCAGCTTTGACAGTCATGCCCTGAATTGTATCCCGGGGAACTATTGTCAATACGGGGTTTGCCATGGGTTTCACTCTCCTTTCCTGAGTTCAGGAATTTTTCTTGCTTAGTCCACTGTGTATGGCAGCAAAGCCATGTGTCTTGAACGTTTGATGGTTTGGGTGATGTCACGCTGGTGAATAGCGCAGTTGCCGGTGATTCGACGGGGTAAAATTTTGCCTCGCTCCGTTAAATACTTTTTCAGCCGGCCAATTTCTTTATAGTCGATGACCGCTTTTTTATCGGCACAAAAAGTACAGATTTTTTTACGGGATTTACGTTTTCTTCGGTTGTTCATCATGAGAATCTTCCCTCCTTCTTCAAATAGTGCACTTAGCTTTAAAATGGCAGGTCTTCGTCGTCTTCCATGGTTTCAAATTCTGCCAGGTCAATGTCGTCGGGGTTAAAGCCGCCGTCATTGTTGTTTTGCTGGGGTTTGCGTTGGGCTGTCGGACGTGGGGCTGAGTAATCATCTCCACCGGATTTGCCCGGGGAATTTAAAAACTCCACCTGGTTGCCGACAACTTCAGTGACATAGCGTTTTTCACCGTTTTGTGTCTCGTAGGAACGCACCTGTATTCGACCCTGTACGCCTACCTTACTGCCTTTGTTCAGGTAATTTGCACAGTTTTCCGCTTGTTTTTCCCACACAACAACGGGAATAAAATCCGCGTCATTGTCTTTTCCAAAACCACGGTTCACTGCCACGGTCAGGGTGGTAACTGCTTTGCCGGTACCGGTGTATCTCAGTTCAGGGTCTTTTGCTAAATTTCCGATTAAAACGACATTGTTCATCGTCACACCGCCCTATTCTTCGATTTTACTCCTCAACTCTAACGATCATGTGTCGGATCACTTCGTCTGCGATCTTCAGGTTACGGTCCAATTCCAAGTTCAGATCTGGGCCAGCCTGAAAATTAACCAACAAATAGAAGCCCTCTTTTTCTTTCTGAATTTCATAGGCCAGCTTGCGCAGTCCCCATTCCTCTACGGAATCAACGGTACCGTCAGCTTCGATAATGCCTTTGAATTTCTCCAGGAGCGCTTCTCGTTGTGCTTCTTCAGTATTCGGATGTAAAATATACATTAATTCGTACTTGTTCATTCTTTTTCACCTCCCTCTGGACTAAACGGCCCTGCTTCACGCAGGGCAGAGAAGTAGCTTCGACGCATTCAATTGTCTCTTCTCTTCACAACAACATATTATAACATGAAAGAACCGGAACCACAAGTCGTTTTCAATAACATTTGTTTCAAGGAACCTTTGTTTCAATAATAATGTTTACGTTTCTTGCCTATCTTACACCTTTCTTTCACTCTTTTTTTCACTTCATTTTTTTGTTTATTCCTCTACCCTTTGATGTTCCACAAATGATGTACCGGTTACTTCTTCTGAAAGGATGACTGGCAGTGTGGCGCTATACACACCGTCAACACCCATTTTCTGATATAAAACAAGTTCCTCTTCTGTGTTGATGGTGTGGGTGTATGTATACACTCCAGCCATTTTCAGTTTTTTCGCCAGTCCGTTCTTGACTCTCTCCGTGGCCATGGTCACAGCGTAGGGGTTGTACCTGGTGACGAAATCCAATACCTGGCTGTCGGTGCGGTATGCCTGGTACAGGCTATAGATGATGTGTTTGTACCCCAAACCCACAGCGGTTTCATATTCTTTTTCATCGTATACCTGCGGAATAAACCTGTGCTTTAGCGTGGGGTATTCCTGGGCAATGAGGCTAAGCAGCTGCAGGTTTCCCGCCTTGGCGTCAGTGATCACAAACAATCTCTCTTCCTTTTCCATAAGCGCTGCCAAATCTGCCAGGTCCATCTGTGTCAAACCATCTGCCAAGCTGCTTTTCATAAAGGTTTCGTGTGACACAGGAAAATCTGTCAGTTCCATCAGATGACTCATCAGGCCCCAGTTATGGCCCAGCACCACTTGTTGATCTGTGGTGAAGAGAAAATCCAACTCCACAAAATAATTTCCCCGTTTCAAACTGTCTTCAATGGCTTGCTTTGAATTGGTGTGAGTGATTTCTTTCACCGTGCCGCCGGCGTGGGACACGAAAGTGGGTTTCGGCAGGTTTTCCATGCGCCTGAAACCTTTGAAGTCTTCGGGCTTCATTGTATAACCCGTATTAATGTAAACACTGCGGGTAACTTCTTCACAATAAACCTGGTAGCCGTAAAAGTCCACCAGCCATTGAAGGGGAAGATAGGTACGCTGGTTTAAGATTGTGGTGAAGCCTTCACCCTGGTAAAGTGTACCATCAAGGGTGGTGGTGCCGTCGGGATAGAACACCACTTCAGGGATGTTCCGGTCGCCTTGAATCGTCACCTGTCCTGATGCCGGGTCGTAACCAACCGTTTTTCCCAGGGCTTCCATGACACTGTTCAGCGGGGTCATCACCTGGTGCTGCTGGTTGATATAAGCTTGCTCCACGCTTTCCAGGAGCTGGTAGTTCACGTAGATCTCTTTAACCTCCATTGTGCCAGGGTTCTCAAGTGCCATGACCGGTGATATCTGTGTCCAGAAAAGCACACACATCAGGTACACGATTCCCTTACTCATCTTTTTCATTGGGCTGATCTCCTTCCGGTTGAGGAATGACGTAAGGCTTTGACGTTGCAATCATTTCTTCTTCGCTGTTGGTCAGCTGAAGCACCACTTCGTCGTCAGGTTTAAGGCGCCTGGGCAGTATCAATGTGTTTTCATCCACCAGTTCCATGTGGGTTTTTTCTCCATTCACAAACAGCGTCATTCTCCGGTAAAAGTTTCGACCCTTTATTTCTGTGACGTTCTCCTGGAGAGCCACCTCTTTGATTTCGATTTCCTCCAAAGATTCGTTATAAAAACCATTGTCTGTGATAATCCAATCAGAAGTGTCGGCTTCCTCCCGGGTACGTAAATAAAGTTGGTTTGCGTGGGCATACTTTGAGCGCACTCTTTGGTACTCAATGGAATGATCCGGGTGTTCAACGCCCTGGGCATCAATGCTGTGACCCCTCATAATCACAGGCATTTCCTTCCCGATGGCTTCCACAACCTGGAGGTATTGGGGCATGTCTTTCTCCGCCAGTTTCAGTAACTGGGGCGCCAGGAATGAAATGTTTTTCAGCGGTTGTTCCCCGGTGGGGGTATCGTAATTTGACCAAATCAGATAGGGCACCGTCATCATTCTCTCGTCGTTTACCAGTTCCTGGTTGGTTTCATTTCCGATGTAACCTGTTTCCCGGTATACCAAGTGGTCTTCCCCCAAGGTTGGCAAATGATCTCCAAAGAAAAGCAACAGCGTGGGTTCGTCGTAATCTTTCAAAAAATCCACCAGACGCCCCAAGGCTTTGTCGGACAGGTAGAGCCCCTGGGCATAGCTGCTGAGTATTTCTGACGCTGTATTCGATAACTGGTCTTCCACTTTTACCACAAAGGTTTCCTCATCGTAGCGCTGGTTGGTAAAGGGACCGTGGTTTTGCATGGTTAAGGCGAAGGTAAACACCGGGGCTGTCTCTTCTTCAACTATTTCAATGATCCGCTGGGTTACGTAGGCATCGGAGACGTAATAGCCCACCAGGTCCGGTTCCACGATGTATTCCACTGTTTCAAAAGTATGAAAACCAAGATGGCGGTAAATGTTGTTCCGGTTATAGTACCAGCCCAGGTATGGGTGCAAACCAATGGATGTATAGCCCTGTTTACGCAGGATGGATGCCAAAGATGGTCTTGGACTGGTGATTTCGCTGGTATAGACAATGTTCCAGTCATTGGGGTAGTTTTTCAATGACATGCCTGTCAAAATTTCGTACTCTGTGTTAGCCGTTCCACCACTGAACACCGGCACATGGGCCTCGCCAAAAAGGCTTTCCTGCCGGAGGGCTTCGAAGCGGGGAATGGGGTTTTGTGTGAAGGTGACCCCCAGTTTGTTCACATCCCAAAAAGCTTCGCTCATGATCACGATGATGTTGGGATTTATGGGCGCCCTCTCAGGTATTTTTTCTGCTTCCAGTAACTCCCCAATTTCTTCTTCTGCCTTTTCCACCGCCATACTGTCATAAACCGGTTGGTTTTTTGCTGGAATGGCAAAGGAATAAAACATTCCCTTGCGCCACAGGTCTTTGTCCATGGTGTTGCTTGTCTGCCCCAATACCAACAATACAATGGAAACCAAGGCAATAAAACTGCTGAACCTGTGGTGTTTTCCCAGGGGTTCCATTCCCATCCAATTTTTCAGCATAAAAGCAGCTGCCACAACGGCCATGCTGCCTGCCAGCAGGTAGTTGATGTATTTCAGATCAATGAGCAGGGGTATGAGCTGCCACAATTCCCGTACCAGCAACAGGTCTCCTGGAATAAGAGGCGCTGAGCGCACTGCCAGTTTAATGCCATTGACAGCTCCCAGCACCAGGGTTGGCACCGCCACCAGAAGGGTTGAAAAAAAGATCCTGGATGTGAACAGGACAAGAAATGCGCCTGCCCCCATCATCAGCAGCCAATTGAGTGTTACATAGTTTGGGTCCTTGATCATCCAGTGAAGGGTTTTTTCCAGGGATCCCCTGGAAAACACTTCGTTCAACACAATGATCAGCAGAAATACTGCACCCATGGTTGCGTATTTTTTCCAGTGAGCTTCCGCCTGTATTGCCAGTTCTTTTGGGAAGATTTTTACTTCCCTTGTCAGCTGTCTTATGGATTTATCTGCTGCAAAACCTTCTTTATGAACAGCGGCAATTGTTTTTTTTATGGCACGGAAGTACCCTATTAGTTT
>JAABSW010000026.1 GCA_011390155.1 Clostridiaceae bacterium | reverse complement strand
AAATCTGCCTGGGCAAGGGCTGGTGCATCGTTAACGCCGTCTCCCGTCATGGCGATGATCCTTCCGTCTTCCTGTAGTTCAGTTACTTTCTTCGCTTTTTCATCGGGTAATACTTCTGCAATCACTGTATCGATCCCCAATTTTTTCCCCACATCATCGGCCACTCGCTGGTTATCGCCCGTCATCATGATTGATTCCACTCCCATTTCTTTCAGAGTGGCGACAGCCTCTTTGGCTGATTCTCTTACCAGATCGGACAGGGCGATAAAACCTACCATCTCTTTCTCTTCCAGCACAAAAACAACGGTTTTCCCTTCCTGAGCAAGCTTGTCATAGGCCTCCTCGTCAAAAGATATGCCTTCGTCGCGCATGTAACCGGGACTGACCACTTTAATGCTTTTACCGTCCACCGTAGCTTCAAGCCCTTTTCCTGTCAGGTTCTGGTAATTTTCAACATTCAGTTTTTCAACCTCTTGTGCTTCACCTTCATTTGTAATGCCTTTGGCAATGGGATGTTCAGAATTCAGTTCCACTGAATAGGCGATGGAGAGCAGTTCTTTATCTGAGACGGTTTTTCCTGCCAGGTCTGTCACCCCAAATTCACCTTTCGTTAATGTGCCTGTTTTGTCAAAGATAATGGCATTGATATTTCGGGCACCTTCAAAGGCTGCCCTGTTTCTCACCAACAATCCATTTTTAGCGCCAATGCCGGTGGACACGGCCGTAACAAGAGGCATGGCCAGACCCAGGGCATGAGGGCATGAGATAATGACCACTGTAACTGCCCGCACAACAGCAAAGTGAAGGTCGCCGTCCACCAACATCCACACTGAGAAGGTGGTAATACCCGCGGTCAGTGCAATATAAAACAGCCATTTTGCTGCAGTGTCTGCCAGTCTTTGTGATTTAGATTTTGATTTTTGTGCTTCCTCCACCATTTTAATGACCTGGGACAAAAATGTCTCGTCGCCAACATGGCTCACTTTACATTTCAAAACACCTTCTCCATTGATGGAACCACCCACTACGTCATCACCCTTACCTTTTTCAACGGGCACAGACTCTCCTGTTACCATTGATTCGTTCACGGCAGAACTGCCTTCATAGACCTGGCCATCGATGGGTATTTTTTCTCCAGGTTTAACGAGGAATGCATCTCCCTCTTTTAATTTTTTCACCATAACATCTTCTGTGTCACCGTTTTCCTTGATCATATGAGCTTCTTCCGGCATCAGCTTAACCAATTCATTTAATGCATTGGAAGCTCCCATGACGGATTTCATTTCGATCCAGTGACCTAAGAGCATTACGACAATTAATGTTGCCAGCTCCCAGAAAAATTCGCCCCCAGGCAGAAAGAAAACTGTCAGGGAACTGTATACGTAGGCTACGGTGATTGCCAGGGTAATTAGCATCATCATGGCTGGCGTTTTCTCCTTCAGTTCGTCCCAGGCTCCTGTGAGAAAGGGTTTCCCCCCATAGAAGAACAGGACGGTGGACAGACCAAATAAAATGTAGGAATCCCCTGAAAATCGGAGATCAATACCTATGAACTCCTGGATCATGGGCGACAATATGAGTATTGGCACCATGAGTACCAGTGATACAAAAAACCTTCTTTTAAAGTCTTTCACCATCATGGCATGGTGGTCGTGGTGATCGTGTTGGTGCTCCTGGTCCTGATGGTCGTGATGATCCTGTTCATTATTCTGTTTGTTTTTTTCTTTTTTGTTTTCGTCATGTTTGTGTTTATCATGATCATTTTGATCTTTGTAATCATTGTGGTTTTGAGAATCCAAAACATACCCTCCTCTTTATTACTGTTTATACCATTCATCCTATTAACACCTGTGTTACAAACATTTACCATATTCAATGCATACCCATCGGATGAAAATCTAATAATACAGTCTGCAAGAAGAAGGAGATAAGCGGTGGTACGTCCCTGCATAACGCATTCTAACCTTCTGGTGGAGTTAAAACTCCACCAGAAGGTTAGAATGCTGTATATATTGATTTTCATAAATCTATTACTTTTTCATCACAATTTCATCACATTTAGCCTTTATACTTAAGTCATGTCAGAGCAAGACCCAGTAAACTTGGTTTTGGACTCCTGACAAAATCAAATAATTCATAGGAGGCATAAAAATGAAAAAAAAAGTAGCGATTGGATTAACCATGTTGTTGGTACTGTCTTTTAGTTCTATGGCATTTGCAGCGAGTGCCGATGTACCTGATTGGTACCAGGAAATGAGAGATTGGCGACAAGAGCGTGTTGAAACTGCCCTGGATGAAGGTCTACTCACCGAAGAACAGGCAGAATGGCAGCAAGAACGCTGGGAGGCCATGGATGCATACCGACTTGAAAACGGATTTGCAGGCGGATTTGGCCTGTGCCACGGTGGATTCGGTGGCGGATTTGGCGGCAGAGGTATGATGGGTGGCTTTGGTGGACCATTTGGCGGTTTTAACCAAAACTCAAATCCGTTTACACAAACATTTTAATAATCTCAATAACCACATCACGCAACAAAAACCAACCTGGGTTACATTACCGGGTTGGTTTTTTGTTGTGTTCATATCAATTACATCTCACTTTTAGAAAATTGCCAAATATGCCTGCTCTGCTTCTCAATTATAAATGCGCTGCCATATCTTCTGTGATTTTTGCATCAATCAGGCCATTTCCAGCCATCTGCCTCAAAATTAAAATCACCGCATCGTGTTCCATTGCTTTTCTGTAGGGTCTATCTTCTCCTAATGCCTGATAAATGTCCAGGCAAGCCAGCAACCGTGAATTAAAATCAAGCTCCTCTGCATGCAAACCTCTGGGATATCCCGATCCGTTTAGTTTCTCGTGATGGTTGTAAGCCCACTCAGCAATTTCTTCAAACCCTTTCACTTTCCCAAGGGATTCTTTAGCTGTTACGGGATGTTCCTTGATAACGCTAAATTCCTCTTCCGTTAATTGTCCTGGTTTATCTAAAATGTGATTTTTGATGCCTAGTTTGCCCAGGTCATGTAAATCTGATGCGATGGTGATTTTCCAGTATTCCTCTCCATCAATCCGGTAATACTGGGCCATCCGATTCGCTTTCTCTGACAATCCAGAGGAATGGCTCATTGTGAATTTAGACTTAGCATCGATTATGTGTGAAAATATTTTGGTAATATCTCGTATTTCTTCATAACTCATCTCTCTTTTATGTGGTGGAATGATCTGTCTCAGCATTTCACTAATGTGTTCATCAGAAAAATGTTCCCAAAATTCATTTTCCGAAGTTATCCGCACCGCTATCTCAGCCAGTCCAGGTTCAAACTCTTTCCCTGACTGTTCATTGATAAACTCAGTGATTTCATCCTTGCGGCTTTCCTGGTTGTAAACGTTTCTGAGATCGAATGTGAGGTCTAATGTGTCTGCTAAATTAATGAGCTGAGACATTAGGGGGATCTCACCACCCTTGAGACCAAAAAAACCTGACCCATCAAATTTTTCGTGATGGTAAAGAATAATATTTTCTGATGAACTTAAAAACGGGAAGCTGCTTACATTGTATTCGCCAATTGTACAATGTTCTTTTCTGCTCTCAATAAAATTTTGTTTAGCTTTCGCACTTCCCAACAAATTGTCATGTAAAACTTTTAGACTGGCACCATTGTCATGAAGGATGGACAGTGCAACCAGATCATATCTCATCTCCGATGATAAACCCAATTTACTTGCAAGTCGACTGGATAAATAAGCGATCCTTTTGGAATGATTCGTCGGCACGCCAAATATATCCGTTTCAATGACATCAAGCACATTTGATACCGCCTCTAAAAACTCGTTAATATCAAAAACCATAACCTTTTCACATCCTTAAATTCAATTGCGTCTCATTCATAATAGAATAACATATAACGTATGGGTAAACTACAATCAATGATCCTGTTTATTCAAATGTCTCCAGACAAAGACCTTTATCAAATAAAATACAAGTTATCCTTTGGGGGTCTTACGATTGACCGTAAAGGCTTTCCATTATTGCGTTTTTTTCTATGAAATTATCATTCTCTGTTTGTTTCCGATAAAAGCGGTAGAGTCCCAAAGAGTTTAAAACAACAATGATGGCACCAAAGTTATGGATAATCGCTGCCATAACAGGTCCAATCCATCCATAAGCCGCCGCAATTAATGCTATAACGTTAATCCCATTGGCAAGCCATAGGTTTGTTTTAATCGTTCCAACCGTGCGTTTGCTGAGTTGCAACGCCAGTGGAATTTTCTCAATAGCATCTGACAGAAGGGCTATGTCTGCCGCTTCGATGGCCATGTCAGTACCTGTTTTCCCCATCGCCATGCCAACATCTGCTTGCATAAGGGCTGGCGCATCATTAATGCCATCGCCAATCATGAGTACTTTATTTCCATTGGTTTGAAGTTCCTCTACAATCGCCAGTTTTTCATCTGGCAGCAAGGAGGCGTAGACATGATCAATCTGTAATTCATTTGCAATTCTATGTGCCACATATTCATTGTCACCAGTGGCCATTCGAATGTCTTTTATGTGATGAACCTTGAGATTTCTGATGGTGTCTATCGCTTTTTCCCGAATAGGGTCATCAATGGCCATCATTCCTATCAGTGCCTGGTCATGTGCAATAAAGATGGTTGTATACCCTTTGTCATTCCAGTTTTGTTGTTTATCCAACACTTCATTTTCTACTTCTATGTCTAAGTGTTTCAACACATTGTGGTTGCCAATAAATATCTTTCTTCCATTAACTGTTCCTTCAATACCAACTCCCACCATACTTTTCCATTCCCTGGCCAAATCCCAGCTGATCCCTTCATCCATTGCGGCTCTGGTGATGGCTTTTGCAATGTGGTGTTCTGATAATCCTTCCAGGCCAGCTGCTAACCCCAAAAGACGGGAACGGTCCCAGTTTGGATCGAGTAACGCTATATCAGTAACTTCTGGCATGCCTTTGGTAAGGGTGCCGGTTTTATCAAAGATAATCGTGTCAATTTTATTGATGGCCTCAAGGGCGGGTGCCCCTTTAATCAAGACGCCCAATTGTGCACCTCTACCAACGCCTGTCATAACAGCCGTTGGCGTGCTTAACAACATACCACAGGGACAGAAGACAATGAGTACCGTAACAGCTCGAACGATATCTTGGGTGAATAGAAACACGAGCCCTGCTATGGTAACACTCATGGGGACAAACCAACCGGCTACCCGGTCAATGAGTCGCTGAATAGGGGCTTTTTCTTCCTGTGCTTTCTTAACTAATTGCACAACTCTTCCTATCAGAGATTCGTCCCCAACCTTATCTACCTGAACGTAGATTGATTGACTTTGATTTAAGCTTCCTCCATAAACAGACTCACCAATATATTTCTCAACTGACTTCGATTCACCGGTCAGGGGCGATTCATCAACATAAGTGGTTCCAGCCAGCACTTTTCCGTCTGCTGGAATGCTTTCACCTGGTTTTATCAGCAGCAAGTCATCCACATTTATTTCCTTGCTGGGTATAATGGTTTCTACAGGGTCTTGAAACGATGTTACCTTTCTTGCCTCCGTCGGTACGATATGTAGTAAATTCTCCAGGGCTCTGGCTGATTTTCTTACAGAGTATGTTTCCAGTAATTCTCCGATCATCATAATCAAAGCAACTTCGGCTGCCGCTAAATATTCACCTATTGCAATAGCAGCCACCATGGCGATGCTCACCAGTAAACCAATCTTCGTTGTTCGCTGCAGAAACAAGGCTTTCACTGCATCAAGGTAGATGGGAGAGCCGCCAATTACCGCTGCGATCAATGCAGTTTCTATCGTAAATATGGTGGTTACTGTTCCTGTTATGGAAAGTAATATCAAAAGAGCCGTTATGGCAGCAACATGGAAATCTTGTTGATGTTCTTTATAAAACTGCTTCATTAAAAACCATCCTCCTCTGATAAATGGGTACCTGCCGTCTTAAATAACAAGGCTACATGCTCATCATCAAGTGAGTAGTAGACACTTTGTGCTTGTTTACGCGTCTTTACCAAGCGCAACTGGCGTAACCCTTTTAATTGATGAGAGACAGCTGAAATACTCATCTTCACTGCATCCGCCAGATGCTCAACGCACAATTCATTGGTTTTCATCAGTGCAAATATTATTTTAAGTCTCGTTTGGCTGCCCATGGCTTTAAAAAGTTCTTCTAATCGAAGAAAAAATACGTCGTCTGGCATGTTGTGAATGACCACTTGAAGTGCCTGTTCATGTGAGCATTTATCTTCATTTGAACAGATATGACCATCCAAACACATTTCATCAAAAGTACAGTTATTATTCATGTTTCTCCCTCCCCAAATTATTCATTGAGTATTTGAACATATTCTCAAATACTTGATGACATTAGCATAGCAAATAGGGTTTCGCTTGTAAAGAGTTTTTTACTTCTTCTGTGGTTTTTTAGTTGAGTTAGTTCTTCAGAAAATGTTCACAAGAAAACCCACAACCCTGGGAGAAGGGCTGTGGGTCATGATCATAATCATTAATCTATTTAGGGTAGGAACCGATGTTGGTCTTACACTCAAACAGGTTTACTCAAATAGAGATGCGAATTCGCCATACCCTTGTTCTTCCAGCTCATGGACAGGTACAAACCGCAGGGCCGCTGAATTCATACAATAGCGAATTCCTGTGGGGCCCGGTCCGTCGTCAAAAACATGGCCCAGGTGTGAGTCGGCGTAGCGGCTCCGCACCTCTGTCCGCACCATGAAGTGGCTTTTGTCTTCCAACTCAACGATGTGCTCTTCCACCAGAGGTCGGGTGAAGCTGGGCCAGCCTGTTCCTGAGTCGAATTTATCCACGGAACTGAACAATGGCTCGCCTGAAACAATGTCCACATAGATACCATCGTCCTTTAAATCATAATATTCATTCTGAGAAGGCGGTTCTGTACCGTTCAACTGTGTCACTTCATACTGTATTGGCGTGAGCATGTCTCGCAGTGTGGCCTCATCCGGTTTTTCGAAGGAATCACCCCCGGCCCAGAAATAATTATCGTCATAAGCATTTGTTTCCTGTTCTACAGCTACAATGTCTTTTTCTGTGTTGTTCAGTCCATAAACCAAACCAGCCAGAATCAGCAATGCGGCAATCACAACAATGAAAGTGTTTCGTTTTTTATTCATCGATATAACCTCCTGCAAAATACATTTAGTAACACCAGTTTTTCTCTAATCTTATCCTGATTTTGTTTTACATTTCTATGTATACCCCAATTAATCATTATCAATTAAAATTAGTTCTCATTTTTTATCTGTTGACTAATAGTTTGTGAGCTTCCTGCACCGCTTCTTTCACGTTTGATTCTGCTGATAAAGGATATATTCACAATACCAATTGTCAGTATTGAATCATTGAAATATAATGTGTTGTAAGAATCCTGTTTATTAACAAGCCATTTAGGAGGTAGCACTATGATACTATTACGACAGGTACAGCTATATAACCCTTTGCCACAGGGCCTCCAGGATGTTCTGGTGGCAGGAGACCAGGTTGTTGCCATTCAGGATAAAATTGATCCGGGCAGTCTTCTAAATAGTGTTCACGTGATTCACGGGGAAGGGCGTTGGTTGGTACCCGGCTTTATTGATACCCATTTGCACATAACCGGTGGTGGCGGTGAAGGCGGTCCTCAAACCAGAACACCTGAAATCATGTTGACCGATCTCACCACTGCTGGCGTCACTACTGTAGTGGGTTGTCTTGGCACCGATGGTTTTACCCGCACTATGGGCAACCTACTTGCCAAGGCAGCGGCATTAACCCAGGAAGGCCTCACTGCCTACGCCTGGACAGGATCTTATCAGGTTCCACCCCGTACCTTTACCGGCAGCATCGAAGAGGACCTTCTTTACCTGACACCGGTCATCGGAGTGGGGGAAATTGCAATGGCGGATCACCGCTCTTCGCAACCAACAGTGGAAGAGATAAAGAAACTGGCAGCTTCAGCCCGGGTGGGAGGAATGCTGGCAGGAAAAGCTGGCGTGGTAAACATTCACTTGGGAGACATCCCCGGAGGATTAGCCCTGCTGCAGCAGGTTTGCCAGGAAACAGGCATTCCACTATCCCAGTTTCTCCCCACACACCAAAACCGGAATACTTACATTTTTGAAGAAGCAATGGCTTATGGTTTGGCAGGGGGATGGATGGACTTTACCACAAGTACTGTTCCTCAATCTATAGAAGCAGGAGAAATCCCTGCTCACCAAGCCCTGGCCAAAGCATTGGAAGTCGGTGTTCCCATTGAACGGTTGTCCTTTAGTTCAGATGCACAGGGCAGTCTCCCTAACTTCGATGAAAAGGGACAATTGGTCGGTCTGGATGTTGGAAAAGCTGATAGTTTGTTAGAATCCATCCGTAGCGCTGTAAACCTGTCTGGAGTTCCTTTTCACGTTGCCTTGCAGACCATTACATCCACCCCGGCACGCCTGTTAAAACTCACATCAAAAGGGAGTATTGGTGTTGGCCTGGCAGCAGATCTGGTCATGCTTCAACCAGAAACCCTGGACATTGATACGGTCATTTCCCGTGGTCAGGTGATGTTAGAAAACGGCACCCCCATTATAGGTGGCACATTTGAAGAATGCAAGAAGTAACCATGGATTTTAAAAACACAGAGTGCTCATCACCCTGTGTTTTTGTGTCTCTGTCGTCACACTGCTCTGGTTAAAATGACAGTCTTACCAATTCATTTTTTAACTCACGCCAGTGGGGCATAAAGATATCCATCAAATCATAAAAGCGGTTTGAATGCTTTCTTTCCAGCAGATGAGTCATTTCATGCACAACAATGTACTCCAGGCAGTCTTGGGATTTCTTCGCCAGTTCCAGGTTAAGCCAGATACGTTTGTCTTTGACGTTACAGGAACCCCACCGGGTTTTCATCTGTTTCACACCCCAGTCCTCCACCTTTACACCCATGAGTGGCTCCCATTTGGCAATCAGCCCGGGTATTTCCCCCTTCAGATAATCCCTGTAAAAAGCTTTCATCAATTTTTCCCGGTATTCCCGGTCTTTCCAGGGGTTTACAAACATCACCATTTCTCCAACAACACTTATTTCAACCCTGGACTTCCCCTCAAAACAATCAATGTCAAGGGTTTTAAAATAATATTCTTTACCGGCAAAATAATGGCGCTCCGTTGTTGTATATGCCGGAGGTTTGGCTGGTGTCATTGGAACGCGTTTGTTAATTTTTTCCTGCTGCTTGTAGATCCATGACAGTTTCGATTTGATAAAGTCTTGTATTTCAGCATTTTTAATATGATGAGGAACCGACAACTTCACTTCTCCATCCGGTGAATGGACGGACAGGTTCAGGTTTTTTACCTTCTTTTTTGTCACGGTAATGGCCATGTTTTCTATGTGTACGACTTGTTGTTTTTCTTTCTTCAAAATTAACTCATCCTTTTCCAATAAAATATGAGATATCATGTTTGTTTTCGTTCAAACAGGTAGTGACTCACGTACCATTCATTCCCTCCGGTGAAAGCAAAAAACTCTGCACAAGCCATGAAAAAGACCCGCCAGTATACCCACCACTTCAGTGCTTCATCAGGCCCCTGTATTTCAGTCATAATCGGCATGATGACGTCTTGTCGGGCATCCATGCGCTGTAACCAGGCTTCCAGGGTTTTTTGGTAATGCAGGCCAGAGACAGCCCATTGATCTTTCAGAAAGAAGTGCCGGGTGTAATAATGGAGCAAATCCTGGCTGGGCATGGTGCCGCCGGAAAAAAAGTAGCGGGCCATCCAGTCCCCTTCCCCCTTTGCTTCATAGAGATAAGGTGTGTTACGGTGACAGAAAATGTGCACAAACAGCCGTCCCTGGGGAAGTAAAAAACCGGCTATTTTTCCCATCAGTGCTTCATAATTACGCATATGTTCGAACATTTCCACGGATACCACCCGATGAAACTGTTCATCCAAGCTGAAGGTGTTAATGTCTTCAGTGATCACCCTGATGTTTGTCAGGTTTTCTTCTTTCGCCCTGGCATCAATGTAAGCCTTCTGGGTAGCCGAATTTGACACGGCTACAATGTCTGCTCCAGGGTATTGCCTTGCCATGTGAAGGGCCAGTGACCCCCAGCCACAACCCAAATCAAGGATTTTTTGTCCATCAGCTATGCCCGCCCGCTGGCAGGTCAGCCTAAGCATGGCTTCTTCCGAAGCATCCAATCTTTCGTGCAGCTGCTGAAAAGGAAGGTCATCCTCCCAATAACCGCAGCTGTATTTCATATGCGACCCCAACACATGCTGGAAAAAAGCAGTGGGCACTTCATAATGTTGTTCATTGGCCTGATCTGTTTCAATGGCAATGGGTTGTCTGGACAAATTGTTCCTATATTCCTTCACATAAGCCTGGTGTGCTTCCACATTACGGGAACTGATCTCTTTCAACCGGTTCCTGGTCAATCTTCTGGCACCCAGACGAATGGCCCAGTCAGGTATTTTATTCTTTGCCAGTAATGTATCCAGCTGCATTCAAGACTCCTCCATTCTAGTTTATTCATGCCAAAACCATCATGGGAAAAACTGTTTCATGCGTCATTTTACCCATCTGAAGTCGTATTATCTCTATTTTATGGATAAAATACAAAATTCTGCATCAAAAATGACTCTGAGGACAGTTGCCACGAAACTTTCCAGCAGCTTTTTGAGAAATAATCTTTTTATTCTGGATTAGAATGGCGTTGTAGTGTAATATTTATCTGATGGCACGAAAAATTGATGAAGGTATTCGTATCGATTTGGATCTTGGGAAGGTAGTGACTTCATGTCAACAAAAGGCATCACCTCAAGGGAGATCAGCATGGCTTTTACCGGGAGTCTTCTGGGTGCCGGCTTTGTCTCCGGCCAAGAGCTTATGCAGTTTTTTGCAGTTTTTGGAAAGTTTGGGCTGGTGGGCATGGTTTCATCCATGTTCATGTTTTTGCTTCTCAGTTGTATCGTCATGAAAATTGCAAAAAGGACAGGCATCACTTCTTTCGATAAAATCATCGTAAGAAATGAAATTCCCTGGTTACGTGCCTTCTTTGGCGGTGCCTTTATCCTCTTTCTCTTTGGATTGGTGGTGATCATGATTGCCGGGGCTGGTGCCCTGCTTAACCAAATCTTTGGCCTACCTATCATCCTGGGCAATATTCTCATGGCTGTCTGTGTGGGCGTGGTGGCTTTATGGGAAGCCCGTGGGGTGTTGACTGCCTTTGGTATCACCGTTCCGCTGCTGATTTTAGTGTCTGTCATCACCGGCATCATATCCCTGTTTGTCTTTAAAGGGACCCCCCTCACCGGCCAAAACATTTCCGGGACAAACCCTCTGCTGGGAAACTGGTTGTTTTCCACCATCACCTTTGTATCCTATAACATGATGGCGGCCATCTCCATACTGGTACCCATTGCCGGTGACATCCACCAAGAAAAAACCATCCATAAAGGCATGGTACGGGGGGTGGCCCAATTGGCCCTGGTTTTCCTCTTTGTTCTTCTACCCTTGATACTGAACCAGTCCATGCTCTCAGAATCAGACCTTCCCATGCTTACCCTGGCAGAAAACATCCACCCCATCCTCGGATTGGTTTATGCTCTGTTACTGTTTTTTGGCATGTTTGGCAGTGCCCTTACCAGTCTTTTTGGCGTTGCTTACCGCATCAAACAGGCAAAAAACGCAAGAACCAAACGACTGATCCCTTTGCTGGTGTTCATTGCCTTTCTGGGGAGTATCGCCGGTTTTAAGGAACTCATTTCCATCATTCTGCCTCTATTCGGTTACATCGGCTTCTTCGCCATGGTAGGTATCACCATGCATTATCTTGTCATAAGAAAACCTCAAGTTGTCAATGTCAGGCAGGTTAAGACGCCTCTTTGATCATCTGTTTTCCCCCAGTTGAAAAACCGCAACACGATGAGCCTTTTTAGCCGCTGAAATATGGTCTGTCACCTGATAGAGCAACCGTGTCATAAATGGCTGTTCTTTAAGAAAAGGCTGGTTGGTAAAACTCAAATCCTCCCGCCATGTTAAGCCATTGACCCACTCTTCCATCTCCCGGGAATCATCAATACCCCAGAACTCCGTCACACCCGTCTTTTTCAATGAGGGGTGATTGTGAACCCGCTTCGCGGTGTAGGTGCTGAACAAATCAAAAACCACCTGGCACTCACCCAACCTTTTTCCCAGTTCCGAAAGCAGCACCTTCACCTGGTCCATGTGAAGGTACATCATCATGCCTTCCGCCAGCACCAGCATTGGCCCTGTGTGGTCTTGCACCTGGTTCATCCATGAAAAGTCGGTGACCGAGCTTCCAATCATTTGATAACCCTGACTTTCTGGGTAAAACTTCTTCCGATAACTGATGACCTCCGGGTAGTCCAGGTCTATCCAAAGACTTCGTCCCTCTTCCACCCTTTTACACCGACTGTCCAGCCCACACCCCAGGTGAAGCACCAGGGCAGCGGGGTGATCCTTCAAAAATTGGCTTGTATAATCATCGATGATGCGTGCCCGCATACTCATCAGCCGATTGGTCTTGTTGGGAATGTTGTACTTTTCAAAATCGATGTCCACCTGGTTCAAAATCTCAGCTGCTGTGGGATCCTGAAGAAAGGGATAGGGCTGCAGCATTTCCCTGGCCTTACCATACAAAGGAATCAACAGGGTTTCCATTTCACCACTTAGGGATATTTTCTCCACAATCACATGCCTCATGTCCAGATTTTGTGAATATTGCTAATCTATCATACCAGAACTGAGTCATAGTATTCCATAACTACATTATACCTCAGGGACAGTTTGTCATGGTGATCCCATTGAAAAAAGTGTACCCCCGGAATTGAGCCCCCGGAGGTACACTTTCTTTGCTTTATTCATACGCCACGGGAAAGGCCAGGTAACGGCCCAGCCCAGTGACCACTTTTTGATAACCTTTCAGCATTTTGTCTGTTTCTGGGTCCCCGGTGTCCACCCGCAGGGGTTTTCCTTCCAGGGCCAGCATCTTGGTTTCTGAAGCAGCTACAATGATGTTCTTTGTGCCCACCTTGCGAATGACTCGGTGACTCAGTTGCTGGTTTCCCCGGCCGAAAATAAAACCCTGGCCCCCAATCACGGTGACCACAATGGCCGCCTTTGGGTGGACTTCCAACAACTGCAATATCCCTTCTTCCGTCAGATCACGGGCAATCAGATCACGGTTCAGCAGGGCGTCCACCCCCAGGAGGGTCTTGTTGATGTCCAGCTTTTCCAGAATCCCACGGGTGGTGGTGCCTGGCCCGAAGAGGTACAGCCGGTCCGGTTCCATGTGTTCAATGATGTGGGAGGCAATACCATCCACCGCACCGGCTTCCCCTGAACTGCTGCCCGCCTTGGTGCTTTGCATCAGGCTGCGCTCATAGGGTACCTGCATATAACCATAGAGCCTGGCAGACACCCGGTTTTCACGGAAGGCCTCCTCGTCAATGTCCATGACCTCTGTCTCCCGGTGCCAGATACGGCCAGTGCCGTCAAACACCTTCCGGACCAGCTGGCCTGCGGCTGCGGGGCTGGTGGCGTAAACCCCGCTGTGGATTTTCACCCCGGCGGGGATGCCAATGACCGGCAGCTTCAAATCCACTGCCCGGCACACATCCCGAGCGGTACCGTCCCCACCGGCAAAGAGCAGGAGTTCCACTGGCATGCCCAGCATTTCCCTGGCGGCTTCTTCTGTGTCACGTCCTGTTGTGCGATCCTGTCCAACAGGATGAATCACCTTGGTGGTAAAACCCAGGGACAGTGCCTGGTTTTCTCCCATGTCTCCGGGACATGTGACAATTTCCACTTCTTCCTTCAGGGACATTAACTGTTCCAATGCTCGCAGAGCCCGGCCAGGCGCCTCTTGTTTGGCTCCCAGGGCCAGGGCTTTTTCCACAATTTCCTTACCGTCACTGCCCTTGAGCCCCACCCGTCCGCCAATACCGGCGTAGGGGTTGACAATAAAGCCCAGTTTTTTCTTTTCACTTTTCAAGAAGCTTCAACTCCCTACTTTCATTTCATCTCACATACATTTTGAAACAATACTATGGCTATGAATATATTGCTGAAGTCAAGGGCAATGGAAAGAGCCATCCTTGGAAATCTGGAATCTGATGACTCGTCCATTCCTTTCGACTTCTACCAGCAGATCCAAATAGACAGAATCCCCTTACTTCTTCCCATACTTTTTCTGATACCCACGCCAGGTGGTGGCCCAACGAGCTGGATCTTCGGTAACGCTGTGGTCTTTGATCTTGGTAGCCGGCTGACGGTGAGGGGCTTCCTCTATGACAGAGGGGCTCTCCCAGGCTTCCTTCACTGACTGGGCAACCGCTGCTGCCCAGTAATCACAGTCTGCCTTGGAATAGGTTTCGCAAGGCTCAGGTGTGAATGGTTCTGGCACCACCCAGGGGTGATGGCTCAGCCAGTAACCCTGGATCCCGAAATCCACCATGCGCCGTTTAATGTCTTCAGAACCAAATCCAGTGGCTTCCTTTAATGGCTCCATGGTATAACGCACCTGTTCCATACGGCGTTTACCTTCAGCGTAAGGCCGGTCGACACCCTTGATGGCCATGAGGAGCTTGTCCAGGTAATTGTTGTTTAAGACAGCGGTCTCTGCCACGGTTTTCAGGCCTTCTGCCCCCATGCTCATGACCCAGGCATAGGCCCGGAGCACACATTCCAGGTTGCCCATGAAGCTTCTCACTTTGCCAATGCTTTGAGGGCGGTCATAGTCCATGGTGTACTTTGTACCGTCAAAGTTCACCAAAGGCACCGGCAGGAAGGGGGCCAGAAATTCCCGCACACCATAGGCGCCGCCTGCAGGGCCTTCGCAGCCATGTGGAGACGAAAAAGTCTTGTGCAGGTTAAAGTGACAGCCGTCAAAACCGGCGTCAAAAGCCCTGGCATAACCCATCACCCCGTTGGCATTGGCCTGGTCATAGAAGCAGAGTCCTCCTGCGTCATGCACCACTTTCACATATTCGGCTACACGTGGGTTATAAATACCCGTGTCCTCCGGGTTGGTGAACATGATCCCGGCGGTGCGCTCAGACACCACGGCTTTCAGTGCATCCAAATCAGGATAGCCGTTGGCGTCCGGCATCAGGGTAATGACCTTAAACCCGGCCGTGGCAGGGGTGGCCGCGTCGCAGGGGTGGGAGAACATGGTGGTGATCATTTCGTCACGCTGGTTCAATTCTCCCCGGGACTGGTGGTATTTCCGCATGACACAGGCGTTGGTGTAGGTGGCGTGAGATCCACCTCCCGGTTGGAATGTAAACCGGTGCATGCCGGATATTTCCTTAAGGAACTGCTCGAATTTATAAACGATTTCCAGGATGCCCTGAAGTGTGTCTTCGCCCTGTAAAGGGTGCAATGAAGCGTAGTCATCTGAACGCACCAATTCTTCATGCATCTTGGGGCTGTATTTCATGGTGCAGGTGCCTTCCCCGATGTCCATGCCCAGGTCCATGCCCATGGTTTCCTGTGAGAGGCGCAGGAAGTGTTGCAGCACATGGTATTGGGACATTTCCGGTAGTGCCGGGGGTGTTTTACGGCGAATCCGCTCCGGCATGAGTTGATCAACCGTTCCAACGGATTCCACCACAACAGGGTCTGCCTCGGGTGGAATTATGCCTCTTTCTCCCGGTGATCCCAGGGTCATGATAATAGGCTCATCCCATTTAGCGCCTTGATAATCACGCAGTTTTACGTCACTCATGCCACTACCTCCTTCAATGCATTGATCAGCTTATCGATATCTTCACGCAGATGGGTTTCAGTAACACAAAAGAGAGCGCACTGGCCCAGCTCCGGATACTCATTGCTCAGGTCTTTGCCGCCGAAAATGCCCTTTTTCTTTAAGGCTGTGTTTGCCTGGGCCACGGTTTTGCCAGTGCCGTCCAGGTTCACGAGAAATTCCTTGAAAGAGGGGCCAAAGAGGGTCTTCACCCCTTCGATGGTTTCCAATTGTTTTCTGGCATAGGCAGCATTCTGGAGTATGGTTTCACCAATTTCTGCCATGCCCTGGGGTCCCATGAGGGACAGGTACACGGCGGCGGCAATGGTCCACAGACCAGAGGCGGTGCCCACCCAGTCTTTGCCCTTGTCACGGGTGCCGTAGGAGGTGCGTTCCGCCAGCACTTCGGCGTAAGCAAATTCCCCTTCTTTCTGGGTTTCAAGGATGGTATACATGGCCAGGGGACATTCTGCCACATAATCTTCTTCATCCTGGAAAGCGATGAAGCCGGACTGCCCACCGCCACAGAGCATGTGAACACCTAAAGGCTGCAGGTCGCCACAAATGATCTTAAATCCATCATCAGCAGGAGAAGCCATTACCCCAAGAGAAATGGGATCCACCCCGGCTACGGCAATAGCCCCGTGTTTAGCAGCCAATGCTGCTATTTGGTCACCTTTGATTTCCATAACCCCAGCATAGTTTGGGGTTTCAACGTAAACAGCCGCCACTTTATCAGACAGCTTGCTTTCCAAGTCTTTCAGGTCTGCCAGGCCTGTCTCAGGATCATACTCATACGTTTTGATGTGGACAGCCGTTTTCATCTCCTCCGGCTGGCACAGGTTTTTCATGACTCCCAATCGCTCAGGGCAAATCATGCGGGGAATCAGCACTTCGTTGCGGCCAGTGATCCGGGCGGCCATACGCAGGGACAGCCCAGCAGCTGCGCCCCAGTCATAGATGGGTTCGCTGACTGCGTCCACGTTGAGGAGCTCAGCCATGAGACTGTAAAATTCAAAACGTGCCTGGTATTTTCCCAGGTCTGAATAGGTATCTCCACAATAGGCGGTTAAAAACTCTGCCCGGTTAACAATCTCATCCACTACAGAAGGTACATGGTGAGGCCAGCAACCAGCCCCCAGAAAACTCAGGTTATCCTTAGTGGTTTCGTTTTTTGCCAGAATTCCTTCCACATGACGTCGCAGCAAGTATTCTGATGGTAGTGGGTCTGGCAGGTTCATATCTCCCTTGAACCTCAGATGGTCAGGTATTTCCGAATACAATTCCTCAATCTCTGTGATGCCAACAGCCTCCATCATGGCCTGCCGTATTTCCGGAACCATATTAGGGATGTAAGGATGCACTTTTCTTGATTGATTCATAAGAGTTCTTCCTCCTTTGTCTTTCCTGTGTAATTAAACTAAATATAAACAAGATTTTCCACTCTACTTTAACCTATGAGCTTCGCAAACAATCTGATTAAAGGAGACTTCTCTGTAAATTTATGTGGGATGGTTTCTTATAATATTGGTATTCCTCTTAATTTTTAGTAATACAGTTCACTGGGTCCCTTATATTCCTGTAAAATATTACCCCCGTCAATGACAATGTTCTGACCTGTGATATAGCTGGCCTGGTCAGATGCCAGGAAGCGGATCAATTGAGCCACTTCTTCAGGAGTGCCTGCCCGTCCCATGGGTGTGTTTTCTGCCCCTGCCAGTTCTCCTTCGGTACTGGCACCGGTTTTGATCCACCCGGGGGCAACAGCGTTAACTGTGACCCCCAGCTTGCCCGTTTCAATGGCCAGGGCTTTGGTCAGACCCACAATACCTGCCTTGGCGGCGCAGTAGGGTGATTCTCCCGGGTTGGCAACCAGGGGTCCTGTGACAGAGGACACGTTAACAATACGTCCATAGCCATGATTGATCATCCCTGGTAAAAAGGCTTGTATTGTATTGAAAGTTGATTTCAGGTTGATGGCTATGCTGAAGTCCCACTCTTTTTCCGTCAGGTCCACCAGGTTCTTGAAAATCTCTTCTGTTCCAAAATAGGCCATGCCCGCCACATTGGCCAGGATATCCACTTTTCCAAAGCATTCTTCCATGGTTTTTGCTGCCTCTCCAACTGCCTGGCGGTTGGTCAAGTCTGCTTTAAAAGCCATCACCTCCGCACCACTGGCTTTTAATTCAGTCTCCCGGTCAAAAACCCTGTCAGAAATGTCCAATATGCCCACTGAAGCACCCCATTCAGCCAAGGCCATAGCTGTGGCAAAGCCCATGCCCGACTCACTGGCCACGCCAGTGACAAAGGCGGTTTTGCCTTTCAGTAGTTCTGTTTTCATCGAAACACCCTCTCTTCACATTTTATATTTAGACCATATGCTACTATCTTTTTGACGACCATAACATCCCCCTTTAGACATGGTTGCTCGTAATGAAATATATTAATGCAACTTTAATGCCAGCTTGAACCATGATCTCATCTGACAATAATATACGCATGACACCAACATAACTATTCCTTTAAATCTAAGTACTATCAGTACTTTCACCATTTTTTGTTGAAATAATTTTGAATCTATGAATCGTAAACATTGTTCTCATAACTACATTTGTCAGAAAATTATCAATGCTTCGTCTCAACAGTGATACAATCAATTCCAAATTTAGCAGGCCCCTTGCACCAGGCATCTTCATGTCGTAGTTGTCATCTTTGCTAAACTTTCTTATCTTTGATACAATCTCTGGAACTAATTAACTATTCTCTTTGTATAGTTTTTCAGGTGTAATTTTATATTGGTTTTCATAAATCTATTGCTTTTTCATCACACTTTCAACACATTTACCCCTTATACTAAAGATAAGTCAGAGACAGACTGGTTAAAGACAGTTTGCATTCCTGACAAAATTATACAATCTATGACAGGAGGAATAAAAATGAAAAAGAATGTAGCGGTTGGTTTAACCTTGTTATTGTTACTGTCACTTAGTGTTGTGGCTTTTGCAGATGACATTAATGCACCTGAATGGTACCAGGAAATGAAAGAGTGGCGGCAAGATCGTGTTGAGGCTGCCCTGGATGAAGGTCTGATTACCGAAGAGCAGGCAGAATGGCAACGTCAACGCTGGGAAGCCATGGATGAGTACCGTTTTGAAAATGAATTTCAAGAAGGATTTAGCCCTTGCTACGGCGGAGTAGCTGGTGAAAATTTCAACGGCGGATTCGGCGGCAGAGGCATGATGGGCGGTTTTGGTGGCAGAGGTATGATGGGCGGTTTCGGTGGCCGGTTTGACAACTTTAACCGAAACACAGATCAGTTTACGCAACCTTCATTTCAGTAAATTTTAAAAAACATTGAACAACAAAAACCAACCTGGGTTTCATTTCCGGGTTGGTTTTTACTTGTATTGATCCTTTTACTTTCAAAATTATAACATCCTGTTTATGAAGCACTACTGCAAATGGCACATCCCAACCTTTGGGTAAATTCGATGGTGGTGAACTCGGTTTCCAGGGTGTCCACCATCAGGTATTTATTATGAAGTGAAGGCTTTAGACCGCATAATTGCTTAATGATTTCCACTGCCTGTATGATACCCATCAACCCGGGCACAGCCCCCAACACTCCAGTTTCCTCGCAAGTGGGTGCATTGCCACTGTCTTCTGACTGAGGGAAAATGCATTCATAGCATGGGCCATCACCTGGTAAAATGGAGGTGCTTTGGCCATAGAATGTGAGCACCCCTGCCTGGAAGAAAGGCTTGCCGGCAACCACAGCAGCCTGGTTGGCCACGTAACGGGAAGGCAGGTTGTCCAGGCCATCCAACAGCAGGTCATACGCCTGTAGCAGATTGTCGACGTTCTTTTCTGTCATTCGTTCCTGGTAAGTGTGCACTGTCATTTTCGGATTTAACATCCGCAGGGTTTTGGCCCCGGATTCCACTTTAGGCAAGCCGATACGGCTGGTGGTGTGTAGGATCTGCCGGTTCAGGTTGCTTAGATCCACCTGGTCATGATCCACCAGCCCCAAGGTACCGATGCCGGCTTTTGCAAGAGCAAAAGCAGCGGGAGAACCTAAGCCACCGCTTCCCACCAGCAACACTTTGCCTTTGGCAAGTCCTTGACGCAGCGTGTTCTCTTTCATATAGTTCAGGCCTTTATTGGTCTTGTCTGGATGGTTAAATGTCATACTCATCAGATCATAGTTGAAGGGCTTCATTAGTTGTTGTCCAATGCCAAGGCGCAATTTTACCAATTCAATCACAGCCATTATCCCACCAAAGGAAGCTGATAACCCTTCTCCTATAGAGACTTTCCTGCTATGGTTCGTTTGAGTATGTGTGCTCACCTGGCTATAATTACGTGTTTGAATCCTTCCCTGCCAGGGTTTAACTTCCACAAATACTGCAGTTGCCTGGTTTTCAGGTTCACTTTCCATTACTTTCACTGTTGCCCGTGAAGACTCGTTAATTATTCGTCGGTGGGTTTCAATATATTCAGTGGGTCCTATGACAATAAAGGCATCTTGTGTATTCTCTGTGGGATATATTTCTGGTTCGCCAACAGGTATCTTCTTCAGTTCCATCTCCGGGTTCAGATCCTGCACATGTTTTATTATACCGTCACCACTCTCAATATCATCAAGCACACAGGTGACGTGTCCCACTCCCACAGCTGCCAGATAAGCAAGCATCATTTCGCCCCATTCCACCGAGGGCATGTACAGAATTACATGGGTTTCAAGTAATGTCTCCTGGCCTCTGCCGCTGATTTCCGGCATGATGATTTGCCGCATGTAACGTTGAGCTTGCTGAGGGGTTAGCTGGGAAGCCTCCTGCCTGGCGGTTTCTTCCATGTTTTCCTGACAAGTGGCATTGTCTCCTTTATTTTTTAGCGCATTTTTATCCTTATTTGTTTCTTCATACTGGTCCAGGGCATCATGAAGGGCGTTGGCGGCGATGTTGGAACAGGTCATTTTCTGGGACGGTAATCCACCCAAGGCATCAGCCACGTGTTCATTGGTAATGCCTCTTGCTTCCTCTATGGTTTTGCCGATGGCCAGTACCGTCAACATACTGCTGGCTGCAATGGCAGCAGCACACCCAAAGGTTTGAAAACTGACATTATCCAGTCGATTTTCTCTAATTCGCAGGTATATTATTATCCTGTCACCATCCGCCGGATTTCCTGTTTCGCCTTTGGCATCTGGATTACTCATTTTCCCAGCGTTACGGGGGTTAGCAAAGTGTTCTAACACTGTCTCGTTGTATATCATTGGTATCAGTCCTTTCCAAATGATACTTTTATACATTAAGAGAGACAGATCATCGCATCCTGTCTCCCCACATCGCCATACTCAATATAATCGTCACATTAGATATAAAACATCATTGTTTCCCCTTCTTCCTGCCTTTTAAAAGCCTCCATCAAATCTTCCAGGGTAATGCCATCGATGGTGTTGTCGACGCTCTGGTTAATGGGTTGCCACACATGTTCAAAGAGACAGTTTTCGTAGGGGTTGTGCATACTTTGTCCGGGTTTTTCCACCACTTCCACGTTACCTTCCAGTGTGCGGAGTATGTCGCCGGCCGTGATACGAGAGGGTTTATCTGCCAGTCTGTAACCTCCCTGGGGCCCTTTGATGCTTTTTACATAACCTGCTTTTCGCAGGCGGGAAAACATCTGCTCCAGGTAACTGAGAGAAATCTGCTGTCGCTCTGCAATATGATTCAGCGGTACATGGATTTCTTCAGTTTCGTTTAGTGCCAGGTCCAGCATGGCCAAAATGCCGTAGCGGCCTTTGGTGGATATTTTCATCCGGTTCACCCCGTCATTGGTTTTAATAGAATTCCTTGAATCTGTTTATACTAGTTCTATGTTAATGAAAAGGAGGCCTATTGTCAATAAACAGGGTTCTCAGGGTTCTCAGGATATGTGCTCATTATCCAAGGTTTTAAAGGAAATCCGACTACTTCTTTCGTATGCGAAGTTCGCAGACATCCTGGCCTTCACTGATCAACTGCTTGAACTCCAGCTCCAGCGCGGGGGACTTTTCCACCATGCCAAAGTCGCCGTTTCTGGCCAACCGGCAAAGGTCTGCCACTTCATCCTCAGAGCAACCCAGCTTTTTCCAGGCTTCCACCAGGGCGCAATACCCAAACTTCACAATGCTTTCACTTGGTTCCAATTTTTCAGCTTCCATTTCAAAGGCCTGGCAGGCATGGCCTTTCATCAGCGCTGTGGCAAAAGAAGCTGCGTCAGGCATACTGCCAATGGCCACCCCTTTCATATGCCCAAATTCGGTGATGGCTTTGGCGGCAATGGACTCTGCATCAGCCCCTTCTTCTCTGGCGTATTTAAGTAACAGGTAAAACCATTTGGCCCGGTCTTCGATGGCCAGGCGAAAAACTTCTGTCAGTTCCTTTTGTGTGTATGTTTTATCAGCACTTACTTCTCCCGTCATACTTTCACTCCTTCTTATTTTCTGCTTATTTCCACTGAAATCTATATTTCTCCCAGGTAGATCTGTTGTACCCTGGGGTCTTCCATCAAAGATTCAGCTTGGCCCTCCATGCGGATGGTGCCATTTTCAATGACGTAGCCCCGATGGGAAATGGACAGGGCCATGTGGGCGTTTTGTTCCACCAGGAAAAC
>JAABSW010000025.1 GCA_011390155.1 Clostridiaceae bacterium | reverse complement strand
TATCATCAGCCCCAGGGGACTGGTTCAGCCCTGTGCCTACATGGACACAGTGGTGGGTGATGTGCGCAAGACCCCCTTTAGCAAGATTTGGGAAGAAAGTCCTGTTTTCAAAGCGTTGCGCACCATGGATTACAAAGGCTACTGTGGTCACTGCCATTACCGGGTTACCTGTGGTGGCTGCCGTGCCAGAGCGGCTTATTACCACGACGGTGACTATATGGCGGAAGAACCCTGGTGTCTCTACCGCGGCGGCGAGGGGGAAGATGCCCCATGAACAAGGACAACCTTGACCCCATTGACCGACAACTGCTGAACATCATCCAGCAGGCTTTTCCCGTGGACCCGCGGCCCTATAAAGTCTTGGGCCATCTGACAGGCATCTCTGAGGAAGAAGCCCTGGACAGGGTTAGCCGGTTACGTGGCGCAGGGGTGATTCGTCGTTTGGGTGGTGTTTTTGACTCTCCCAAACTGGGTTATGTCAGCACCCTTTGTGCAGTCTCAGTGCCGGAAGCTTCCATTGACACGGCGGCGTCCCTGATTAACCCCCTTCCTGGTGTCACCCATCATTATGTAAGAGACCACCACTACAACCTGTGGTTCACCCTCATTGCTCCTTCTGAGGCAGCGCTTTCAACCACCCTTCAGCAACTGGAAAATCAGCTTATGCAGGAAGCCTCCGCCAGCCCGGTGCTTCTGCTGCCTGCCCTGGAAACCTTTAAAATTAAAGTCCAATTCCAGGTGTAAAAAATGCACCTGTACAGGAGGAACCTTTATGTCATTCACAGACCTTGACCGAAAATTAATTCGTCTGCTCCAGGAAGACCTGCCCCCAGGCCTGGCACCTTATGAAACCATGGCCAATCAGTTGGACCTTTCTGAAGATGAACTGTTACGTAAAATAGAGGATTTTAAGGCCTCCGGGATCCTCCGCCGGTTTGGGGGTGTTGTGCGACATCATCGTATGGGTTATACTCATAACGTGATGGTGGTCTGGCAAGTGCCGGCTCACCAATTGAAGCGCACCGGTCTTCACATGGCGGCTCAACAGGATATCTCTCATTGCTATGCACGGCCCGTTTATCCTGACTGGCCCTATAACCTGTACACCATGGTACATGGCACCAGCAGAGAATCCTGCGATGAATTGATTCTCAAAATAGCAGGGGAAACCGGTATTGGAACTTATCAGAAGCTCACCAGTTTGAAAGAGCTGAAAAAAACAAGCATGAAATATTTTTCTGAGTAAGGCATATCTGTAAACGAAAGGACCGAAGTTATGGCAAACCCACAACACACCTATAACAACGACAGCATTTCTTCCCTAAAAGGCCCGGACAAGGTACGGCTGCGCCCTGGCGTCATCTTTGGCGCTGACGATATTTCCGGCTGCCAACATGCCGTATTTGAAATACTGGCCAACAGCATTGACGAGGCCCGTGAAGGATACGGCAATACCATCGAACTGGAACGTTTTGCCGACCATTCCATCCAAGTGACGGACCATGGCCGGGGCATTCCCCTGGAATACAACCCCCGGGAAGAGCGGTACAACTGGGAATTGGTGTTCTGCGAATTGTACGCCGGCGGAAAATACCATAACGTGGCCGGCCTCACCTACGAATACAGTCTGGGCCTCAACGGCCTGGGCGCCTGTGCCACCCAGTTTGCCTCCCAGTTCATGAACGTGGAGGTTGTACGGGACGGGCATCGCTACACCCTTCACTTTGAAAAAGGCCACAATCTGGAAGGCTTGCAGAAAGAAAAACTCAAAGACCCCTCCACAGAAACCGGCACCCGGATTCACTGGCTGCCGGATTTGGATGTGTTCACAGAAATTGAAATCCCCCGGGAATGGTTTTTGGAAACCCTGAAACGCCAGGCTGTTGTCAACGCAGGCATCACCTTTTTGTTTCATGACCAGCTGGCCAACGAAACCGTGGCCTTCTGCTACCCCAACGGCATATTGGATTACATCCGGGAACTGAGCCAGGACAATGAAATCACTGATGTGCGCCACCTGACCAAAACTGCCTCCGGCCGGGACCGGGAAGACAAACCGGAATACAAGGTGAAGATGGAGATTGCTTTTTGCTTCAACAATCATAAACCTCTCATTGAGTATTACCATAATTCCAGTTTTCTCGAACACGGCGGCGCCCCTGACCGGGCAGTGAAAAACGCCTTTGTGGCCGTCATCGACCAGTTTCTGAAAGACGAAAACCTGTACCGAAAAAACGAGAAGAAAATTCTCTTTACCGACATTGAAGACAGCCTGCTGCTCATCTCCAACTCATTTTCCACGGTGACCAGTTATGCCAACCAGACGAAAAAATCCATCAGCAACCTGTTTATTCAACAGGCCATGACGGCGCTGTTAAAAGAAAAACTGGAAATCTACTTTATCGAGAACAAGCAGGAACGGGAAAAGATTTTGCAACAGGTACTGACCAACAAACGAAGCCGGGAAACCGCTGAACAAACAAGGCTGAACATCAAGAAAAAACTGAACGGCAAAATGGACATCGGCAACAAGGTGAAGAAATTTGTGGACTGCCGCAGCAAAGACCCGGACAAACGGGAACTGTTCATTGTGGAAGGGGATTCTGCCCTGGGTGCCACCAAAATGGGCCGTGACGCAGATTTTCAGGCCATCATTCCTGTGCGGGGTAAAATCCTTAACTGCCTGAAAGCCAGTTACCAACAGATTTTTGCCAACGACATCGTCATCGACCTCTTAAAGGTCATTGGCTGCGGTGTGGAAATTAAGTCACGCCATTCTGACCTGGCCACCTTTGACATTTCCAAATTGCGCTGGAATAAAATCATCCTCTGCACCGATGCCGACGTGGATGGGTACCAGATCCGCACTCTGATTCTCACCATGCTCTATGTGCTGACCCCCAAGCTCATTGAAGAGGGCTACGTGTACATTGCCGAATCACCCTTGTTTGAGATCACGGACCTTAAAAAGAAGGAAACTCATTTCGCCTACAACGAAAAGGAGAAAGAACAGATTCTGAAAAAAATTAAGGGTACTTTCCGATTGCAGCGTTCCAAAGGACTGGGAGAAAATGAACCCCAAATGATGTGGGAAACCACCATGAACCCGGAGACCCGGCGCCTTATCCAGGTAACCCCCACAGAAGCGGCCGCCACCAAGGAAATGTTTGACGTGCTGCTGGGAAACGACCTGGCTGGCCGCAAACAGTTCATTACTGACAAGGGGCCGGAGTACCTGGCCGTGGCTGATCTTGATTAATTATCTTTAAATATTATTATGATTTCCAGTAATGTGCTATGCCTGGAATACCTGGAACAAAAACTTTTAAGCTTATCATTATTGAAGTTTATTACCCCATAGACAAGGACGATGCAACGTGAAGAACCCGAAAATACAAAAACTCAACGTGGTGGACACCCTGGAAACCAACTACATGCCCTACGCCATGAGCGTCATCATTTCCCGGGCTTTGCCGGAGATTGACGGGCTGAAGCCATCACACCGAAAAATACTCTACACCATGTACAACATGGGTCTGTTAAAGGGCAACCTGACAAAATCCGCCAACATTGTGGGCCAAACCATGCGGATTCATCCCCATGGCGACATGGCCATCTATGAAACCATGGTACGCATGACCGTGGGCAACCAAAGCCTGCTGCTGCCCCTGGTGGAAAGCAAGGGTAACTTTGGACGTGCCTATTCCCGTGACATGGCCTTTGCTTCTCCCCGGTACACAGAAGCCAAGTTGATGTCGGTGATGAACGAATTTTTTGCCGCCATCAACAAAGACACCGTACCCTTTGTGCCCAATTACGACAACACCACCACGGAACCAACACTGCTGCCAGTAACCTTCCCCAGCATATTGGCCAACCCCAACCAGGGCATCGCCGTGGGCATGGCCAGCAACATCTGCTCCTTCAACCTGGTGGAGCTGTGCGACGCTACCATTAAACTCATTGATGACGATGTGGAAGGCATGTACGAAGCCCTCCTGGCACCGGATTTCCCCTCTGGCGGCGAAATCATTAAAAACCCTGCTGAGCTGCGACGCATTTATGAAACCGGCCTGGGCAGTTTCAGCATGCGCTCTGTTTATCACTATGACGCCAAGGAAAGTGTCATTGAAATCACGGAAATTCCCTATACCACCACCATTGAAGCCATCATGGAGAAAATCACTTCCCTGATCAAATCCGGCAGTGTGAAGGAAATCAACGACCTGCGTGACGAAACCGACCTGAAGGGGTTAAAACTGACCCTGGACCTGAAACGAAACACCGATCCGGACCGCCTCATGGCCCGCCTCTTTAAACAAACACCCCTGCAAGACAGTTTCAGCTGCAACTTTAACCTGATCGTTAAGGGGCATCCCCGGGTAATGGGTGTCCAACACATTCTGGGAGAATGGCTTGCCTTCCGCATGGAAACCCTGAGCCGCCAGCTAATGTACGAGCGAGGCGAAAAACAGCGCCAGCTCCACCTGCTAAAAGGTCTGGAGATCATTATGCTGGACATTGACAAGGCCATCGCCATCATCCGTAACACGGACAAGGAAAAGCAGGTGGTCCCCAACCTCATGGAATCCTTTGGCATTGACGAAGTGCAGGCTGAATACGTAGCTGAAATCAAGCTGCGCCACCTGAACCGGGAATACTTGCTGAAACAGACAAAAAACATCAGCGACCTGGAAAAAGCCATTAAAGAACTGACATCTCTCATTGAAAGCCCTGCACGACAGAAAAAGCAGATTGCCAAGGAACTGAAACGCATCGCCGACACCTACGGCCAGCCCCGAAAAACACAGATCATTTCCCAGGAAAAACTGCCGGAGCCTTCCCCCACTTTAATGGTCAGCGATTACAACCTGAAAGTGTTCCTCACCCGTGACGGCTACCTGAAAAAAATTCCCCTGACCTCATTGCGGGGTAATTTTGACCAAAAAATGAAGCCCAAGGACTGTTTGATCCAGGAAATGGACGGTGAAAACCGGGGTGAGCTCATTCTCTTCTCCAACCGGCAAAAAGCCTATAAACTGAAACTGTACGAACTGGAAGATTCCAAAGCCAGCGACCTGGGCTACTACCTGCCCAACCTGGTGCCCATGGACCAGGAGGAAAAAATCATTTACATGGTACCCACCACAGATTACAGCGGTGTGATGTTCTTTGCCTTCGCCAACGGCAAAGCGGCCAAGATCCCGCTGTCCTCCTATGAAACAAAAACCAACCGGAAGGTTTTGGCCAACGCTTATGGCAATTACCCCCTCCGGGACATCCGCTTTATGCTTGAAGAAAAGCTGTTGATTGCTGTCAGCAACATCAACAAAGTGCTTCTCTTTGACACAGCACAGGTAAGCCTGAAAACCACCCGCAGTGCCTCCGGCGTTCAGGTGATCAAATCAAAAAAGGGCAGTGAACTGGTGGCCATTCTCACCCCTGAAGAAGTGGAGTTCAAGAAACCCTCCTATTACCAGGCTAACATCCCTGCTGTGGGTACTTACCTGAAAAAAGGAGACCAACTTTCCCTGCAGGATGAATGTGAAGAAGGGGAAAATGTCAGCCTCATGGAGTTGCTGGAACCCTCAAGTGAAAACGAGACAGGGGAGTAAAATAATATTTGAATACTGCAAAAAAACATCAGGGTTTCTGGTCTTATGTGGACCAGGAACCTTTATTTTTATTTGTCCGGGGTATGATATAATGTGACGTAGTATATAATGAATGTTAAAACAAGCTATGGCATTTTGATGGGACTGCCAGGAGCTATTATTTTCGGTGTTCAGTGGAGATGATGCGGAGGTGTCACCATGCAACAGATCATTAAAATACTCGTCGTGGACGATGACCCACATATTGTAGAACTGGTGAAAGTGTACGCTGAAAGAGAAGGTTTTCAGGTTGTTACGGTGGACCACGGCGACCAGGTGCTGGCGGCTTTCAACCAGGAACAACCCGATGTTATTGTGTTGGACATCATGCTGCCAGGAAGAGACGGCATCTCCTTGTGCCGTGACTTAAGGGACATTCGAATGGTGCCCATCATTATGCTGACTGCCAAGGGGGAAGAAGCTGACAGGGTGCTGGGCCTGGAAATGGGGGCTGATGATTACGTTGCAAAGCCCTTTAGCCCCAGGGAATTAATGGCACGGATCAAAGCTGTCCTCCGACGCACAAAAGTGTCAGAAGCAGCCGGTGAAGCAGCCGTTAAATACCCTGGCCTGGCGATAAACCCCATGACCAGAAAAGTCATGGTCAATGATGTTGATATAAATGTAACCCCAAAAGAGTTTGACCTTCTTTATTATTTGTCACAAAACCCTTTGAGAGTGTTCAGCCGGGAAAGTCTTCTCACGGCTGTGTGGGGTTATGATTATTTTGGCGACCAACGCACCGTTGATGTGCACATCAGACGCCTTCGTCAAAAACTATCTTCCCTGGACCATGACTACCTTACCACCATTTGGGGTGTCGGTTATCGATTCTCACCCACAGCAGCTGACAAGGAGGGTTCCCATGGGCAAGGGGGAAAGTAACAGGGACGATAAGTTGGAAAAAACCCAGGAATGGCTGCCACGCATGGCGGCGTTGATCTTCTATCTGCTCAACAAACTGAAAAATCTGATTACCTCTCTGGTTAACAAGAGTATTTACACCCGTATCACAATGATTAATGTGGTTAGTTTTATTGTTTGCTTGTCACTGTTCATCGCTTTCTATGGTTCATCGGTTAACCGGATGGTGTCCCAGTACGCTGAACAGGACCTGCTCCGAAAGGCAACCCGCTCAAATTTTGCATTGCTTCAGCGTGAAGATTGGGAATGGCTGCCCCCCTCTTCTGATGACGAAAACACCTTAACCGAAGGACAGGTTGATTTGATCAACTTTCTTGCAGATGTTTTCGATGCCCGTATCACCATCTTTGACCTTGATGGAAACCTTGTGGCCACTTCTGCGATACAGGAAGTGGTGCCAGGAACAAAAGTGGACCAAAAATACATTGACGCAGTAATTGAAGGCGAAACATATACCGACCATTTTACAGACCAGACTACCGATGAACGAGTGTACATTGGTGTGGTTCCCATGGGTCAAAGTGATGAAGACATTGAGAATGGCATACTTCTGGAAACAACCTCTGTGCGACTAAACCGCAGCCTTGCACAAAACAGGTTTAACCTCATGGCTGCAGGGGCCTTTTTGTTGCTGGGGATCCTATTCATATCCCTTTACCAGGCCATGCATCTGTCGAGACCCATCAATGAAATGACGTCCGCTGTTCTTGAGTTGAGCACGGGTCACTACACCAAAAAGAATAAAACCTATGCATTAATTGAATTAGCTGACCTGTCAGATCAAATCAAAAAATTGAGTGTTAAAATGGCACGCATACAGGAAGAAAACAAAGGTGTTCAGAATGAACGCACCCGCCTTTTCGCTGAGATATCCCACGAACTGCGCACGCCCTTAACCGCTGTGCAGGGATACGTGGAAGCCATCCAGGACGGCATTGTACAGGACCAGGAAATGATGGACCGGTACCTGGACATTATCTATTCCCAAACACGACACATTAATCGACTGGTGGATGATCTGTTGCAGCTCAGCCGTCTGGAAAGTGGTATAATTAGTTTAGAAAAAGTACCCCTGGACCTTGTTTCCATTGTGGAACATGTCATGGCGTCCATGGAAAGCTTTGCCAAAATCCGCAACACAAAACTGTCACTGAAGGAAGCCCCTTCGGAAGCCATCATTCTGGGTGACCTAGACCGCCTTCAGCAAATAACGAAGAACCTGTTGCACAATGCCTTGAATGCCACTGAAAACGGGGAAATCAGTCTGAATATATTCTCCAATGAAACTAGTGTTATTTTATCAATCCAGGACACTGGCCTCGGCATCTCCCATGAGGACCTGCCTCATATCTGGGACCGTTTTTACCAAAGCCGCACATACAAGAAAAGCCCAACAAACCATCAGGGCAGCGGACTTGGATTGGTTATTGTTAAACAGTTGGTAGAACTTCACCAGGGAAAAATCCAGGTGCACAGTCAGCTGGGACAAGGCACCACCTTTACCCTGTCTTTTCCACTAATGGAAACATCAAATGCCAGCCAGTAACATTGAAGGGATGTTTATTCATGAAACCAACGGAACGTGTTTCTTTTTATTCACACCTGACCGGCGCATTACTTTTTGTACCGGGAACCATTTTACTGCTGTTTCTCAGCCGGCAATCCTGGCCACTGATGACAGTCTCAGGCATCTATGGCGTATCTGTCATTTTCCTGTTCACCGCCAGTTCACTTTACCATTATCATAAGAAGCAGGAAGGCGAAGTGTCCTTGTGGCGTAAGCTGGATCACTTCGCCATCTTTGTGATGATTGCAGGCACCTACACGCCGGTTACCTTTGTCTACCTGACCGGGTGGTTACGAACAGGCATCCTTATTTTTCAGTGGTCCCTGGTGTTCGCGGGCTTCTTTTTCAAATTCTTTTACCTGAAAGCACCCCGTTGGGTATACACCTCCATCTACTTGCTCATGGGATGGTCAGCCATTTTTACCATTAAACCCCTGTTTGCTGCCATGTCATCTTGGTCAGTTTTCCTGCTTTTTGCCGGCGGCATCTCCTTTACCATTGGCGCCGTTTTTTACATGTTAAAAAAACCGGTGTTTTTCCCCGGCTTTGGATTTCATGAAATCTTTCATTTTTTCATACTGGCAGGCGGTATTTTTCATTACCTGCTGGTGATGCTTGCCCTTCTTTAATGATCATATTCCAGGTTCCTGATGTTGTGCCGGTAAGCAAAGATGGCTGCCTGAACACGGCCGCTGACCTTGATTTTTCGATAGATGCTTGACAAATGGTTTTTAACTGTTTTCTCACTGATATACAATGCCTCTGCAATGCTCCGGTTAATAAAACCGTCGGCTAATAACGTCAGCACTTCATACTCCCGTTCAGTCAGGCTTTCACACCTTTGTCCGCAGAGTAAAGACACATCTGAACGGATGGTGCTCAACTCAATCTCTTTCCCCTGGTAATGGGAAGAATGGACATATGTACCTCCTTCATACACTTCACGAATACCCTGTACCAGTGTATCTCTGTTTGAATCTTTTACGATATAGCCATCTGCCCCAGAATTTGAAGCTTCATAAAGACATCCTAACCGGTCCTGAAAGGTGAGGATAATGGCTTTGGCGTTCCCGTCAATCTCCTTCAACCGTCGCAGCGCATTGATCCCATCCATGTCAGGCAGGTTTGCATCAATCAATGTCACGTCAGGCGAAAGCGCTTTCATTTTTTCCAGGCATTCTTCTCCGTTTGCTGCCTCACCAACCAGCATCATGTCTTCTTCCAGTGATAAAATTTGATGAACCCCCAGTCGCACAAGGGTGTGATCGTCGGCTACCAACACTCTGATTTTATTCACTTCATACCTCCTCATTCCTGGTTCAATGTTGTTACATCTGAGTTTTTTGCTCTAAAACTAAACATAACCCTAAACAATTTCCATTTGATGGCCATTTTATGAAAAGATATGTCTAAATTGTTACAACATGTTAATAATTGGATGTGCCCCCTCTCTAACGCGTTTGTCCTATTGTTCCAGGCAGCGATCTTCGTTACAATGTAAGTCCAAAGGAGTGTTACCATGAAAAAACGTTTATCCATACTTCTTCTATTGATACTGGTATTGTCATTGAGTGGTGTTGGCTACCTGCAATGGGGACCCGTACCCGCTGGGCTCATCACTGGTATTTCTGTTTCGTCTGCTGAAAGTGATGAGCCAGAGTACCATCCCCTTGATCAGGAAGAAGCTCATCTTCTGGCTTCAAGCCTTAATGAAACTGTCGCCACTGAAATGGATGTGTCCAACAATACTGAACTGACCATGACGTTGCACTTCATAGCGCCGGTGCAACGGCAGTATGCCATAAATGTATCTCCGAATGAAGAACTACTGTTGCAACGAAGGGGCAGAGAAACAGCCATGTTGTCTCTGAACCCCACTTTTTTTCTGAATCATTCTGCCTTTATTTCAACCTTCTTTCCCCAGGCCCAACCACCAAGGATGAAAATTGCGGGCGTTGGTGAATCCCTTGCGCCTTCATTGCATGTGGAAACCTGGGCTTATCAGAGATGGGACGAACAGTGGGCAGAAGCAACACTGCCTGAAGTAAATGCTGGGACAGAGGACCTTCTCCCCCTCTTACAGACAGACACACCCCTGTTCCTGCACATTGATCCTGTCCCTGACAGCATGACCCTGCGTGTCACCGACCCGGCAGGCACCCTTCGGTATGATGATGTACTTGAAACACTTAAACTGCCGCTATTTCCCTATAACGGCCGCCATGAATATGATTTGACCATGGTATGGGAAGACAAGGACCAGCCCTACCGGGGCACAGCTTCTGCCAACTTCAGTATTGACATGAACTTGCCACTGGCCTTTGAACCACCTGGGCCTGCAGCCCTGCAGGGTGAAATGCTTGCCTTTCGGTTCCGCCATGTGCCGGAAGGGGCTGAATTGGTCTTTGAACAGAACGTGACAGGTGGAGACGTACCACTTTATCCTCTGGAAGACGGGTATGTGGCTTATTTGCCCACACACTACGGTAACAGTCCCGGAGAATACCAGCTGTCTTATGGCCTCCAGGGTGAATCCCTCTATGAGAGTACCCTGACCCTGCTTCCCAGGGACTTTCACATACAGTACCTGAGAATTGATGCCGGCGTGGCTGCTGCCACCCGGAACGAAGAGGCTTCCGCCATGACGGCCAAATATTTCACCCCTTCCCGTAATGAAAGCGCACCGGAACGTTATTATACGGAAGATTTTATTGTTCCCCTGAAAGGCCGGCTCACGACAGAATTTGGAGAAACAAGGTACGTGAACAACGCCCCCACCTCCTACCGTCACTCAGGCCTTGACATCGCCGCCCCCACAGGCACTCCCATCGTTGCCGTCAACCGGGGCCGTGTGGTGCTGGCCATGGACCTGATTACCCAGGGAAACACCGTGGTCATCGACCATGGCCAGGGGCTCTTTAGTGTTCATTTTCATATGGATGAACTGCACACCACCGCCAACACCATTGTTGAACGTGGTGAAATCATCGGTACCGTGGGCAGCACCGGTTTTTCCACAGGTCCTCACCTTCACTTCACCATGTCCTATTACCGCCACAACCTGGAGCCGGGCCATTTTCTGGTGGGGGAACCCATCACCTACCAGAATGCAGCACAGCACCTTGCGCCCTAATGCGTATACCCCGGCAGGCTTTTGATGTCTTCTTCATCATTACCACCCACTGACCCTTTCCAGCCATGGAAAGGGTTTGCATGTTTCAAGCGATTTTTAAGAATTTTATTTTGAGAATTTTATTTTAAGAATTTTATGGATAGGTGTTTATGAATGTGATATACTCACCGAAAAGAAGGATCGAAGACATGTCATGGATTCGTCCCTGGAGAAATGGAGTTGGAATTGTGAAAAGACTGTTCATTGCATGGCTGATTTCATTGCTGCTCATAGGTTGCAGTCAGCCAAATACACAGGAAATTGAAACGCCAGTGCCCGACGATGAAGCTGAACAAGTCATCGAGGTCACAGCACCGACGAATTCCGAACCTCTATCAACCCAGAAAGGCAACCTCATCCCGGCGGAAGAACAGACAGTGCAGGTCACTTTCACACAGGCAGCCCTGGACCAGATTAGCCAGGACCTGGATGACCCGTCCAAGGGGGACAAAGTCTTAAAAGTCAAACCAGCTATTGACTGAGCAGAGCCGGATTACGGTCTTGCTCTGGAAGAGCAAATAGAAGCATATGATTTATATGAGATCGATGGTGTAACCATCGCCATTCTTTCAGAATACCGACACATGCCTTATACCTTTGCTGTGCATTATCACCAGCAAGCACCTCAACCCATCTATGAAGTGACAAAAACCATCAGGTCTGAATGATGGTCCTATTCTTTTCATGGCACTGGCATAAATTTAAAATCTATGATATGATATGTTTGTTGTTAAGAAAGTAACAGGTTTTTTAGCGAACAGTGTTAATGATTTCCTTGTTAAAGGAGGGATTGTATGTTTGGTCGTTTAGGCTCCACAGAGCTTCTGTTGATTTTTGGTATCGCCCTGGTCATTTTTGGCCCCTCCAAGTTACCTGAATTGGGCAAAGCTTTGGGCAAGGGCATCGGTGAATTTAAAAATCATGCCAACAAGATGACAGAAGAAATGTCTGACAAACAAGAAGCCAAAGAAAGCATCACTGAAGTGACAGAAGAAGCTGCCCCAAAAGTTACTGAAGTCAAATCATAAAAATACATGCCACTAAAAGAGCCTGTTTCCCTCATTGTATCGGGGAACAGGCTCTCTGACTGTGTACATTGATTATATTTCAGGACAAACCTTTAATTATCTTCTTTTTCCTTTCCCTGCCGTCCCGGCCTTACCTGTGGATTTCTTTCTGCCACCAGATTTTCCCGGCTTATCTCTAGTGAAATCCCTGTCATTACTTTTTCCAGGTTTTCCTTTGCCTGGGTACCGCTCTTTCTTCAGACTATTTTTGCCATTATTTTGGGGGCTGCTTTTGCCTGATCGAGCTGGTTTATTCCTGCCATGCTTTTCCGATGGCTTTTCTTCATTTCGTCCCAGCTTACTCTCCTGCCTTTTTTCAAGGCCAATTTGTCTTCTTTCAAGTTTCATCTGGATACCTTTTTCAACCAAGTGAAGGGCGTCCCGGTCTCTGGGTGTTACAAAGGTAACGGCCATGCCCACTTCTCCTGCTCTGCCGGTGCGTCCGATTCTGTGAATATAACTCTCCACATCCTGCACCATGTCATAATTATAAATATGAGTGATGCCGTCGATGTCCAGGCCTCTGGCCGCCACGTCTGTTGCCACAAGCAACTGCAACTGGGATTTGCGAAAGGCTTTCATCACCTTTTCCCGTTTTGCCTGGGTCAAATCCCCATGGAGTTCATCTGAAAGGTACCCCCATTCCTGTAAGGCCAGGTTCAGGGTATTGGCACGCCTTTTTGTCCGGCAAAAAACGATGGCCATGAAGGGCTTTTGTTCTCCCAGTACCTGGCAGAGAGCTTCCTGTTTTTTTCGGTCTGTGGTTTCCACCACCATTTGCTTAATGGCTTTCAGTGTGACTGTTTCTGCTTTTACACTGATGTGGCGGGCATTGTTGGTTACTTTTTTTGCCAGGTTTCTGACCCCGGCAGGAATGGTGGCAGAGAACAGCATGGTCTGGCGCTGGGAAGGTGTCTGGCTTAAGATGGCTTCCACTTCTGGCAAAAATCCCATGTGCAGCATTTGATCGGCTTCGTCCAGCACCAGCATCTTCAACTGGTCCAACTTTAGTGTTCCTCTACGCAGGTGATCCAGTAAGCGGCCCGGGGTGCCAATGACCAGATGAATATTGCCCTTCAACTTGTGAAGCTGTTTTTCAACGTCCTGGCCTCCATAGGCTGCCAGAATGCGTACATCCGTATTTTCAGTAAGTTTCTTGGCTTCCTGGGTGATCTGAATGGCCAGTTCCCGGGTGGGGGTGACCACCAAAGCCTGTACCTTTGGGTCTTGTGAATCAATACCTTCCATGATGGGCAGCATAAACGCCAGGGTCTTACCCGTTCCTGTCTGTGCCTGGGCAATCACATCCATCCCCTGCAACAGTAAAGGAATGGCTTCCTCCTGTATGGGTGTAGGCACCGTAATACGGTCCTGCTTCATTTTTTTAATCCAATGTTCACTTACTTCAAGTGCTTCAAAGTTTGTTGCCATGATTTAATCTATCTCCTGTTCTTTCCAATACGTGAATAATGATCAAAACCTTAAATTTCATCATATCCTTTAACCATGGGATTGGCAAGAATTGTTTCTACAAAATTCTTCCCAGCAGATGCAGCGAGAAAATTTTTTTGCTTACATTTCAACTTTTTTTGGTTTTTATTGTTATAGTTTTAACATGTAGCATCGAGTTACTTCAATGTTTCGATGGGTTTTTGCATGATGTATTTTTATGCTGCTACATGGTTGATGCCCCTTCATGGGGCAATTTACCTCTGGAATAAATTGATTTCCTGTGATATGATCATTTTGTAAAAGCTACATGCATTGTTTAACCTACGTTAAAGGACGTATGTCTGTTTAAGTCCCGGTTTTTATCTTTTTCTTTTTCCTTTTGATCGTGCACTGTTTTTTATTCTTTTTTATCAAAATGACATTGCGTCATTTTGTATAGAAGTATGGGTGTGTTTTAGTTTGTTTATTATTTATCAAACAAAGGAGGCGCGAAATGGAACAAGAAAAGAAAAGATTTTTCGAAAACGAACAAACCCGCCGAGACTTTTTAAAGTTTTCCGGCAAGAGTGTGGGGGGAGCCATTGTGTCACTCTCCGTACTGAACCTCATTGGTTGTGCACCTGAAGAGGAAGCATCAGCACCACCGGTGGAAACCGCTGTTGCCTTTGCACTTCCCCAGGGAATGCTGGTGGCCGACAAAGCGAAATGCACAGGATGTCAACGTTGTGAATCCATTTGTAATGCACTTCATGATGGCAAAATGCAGCCTTACACGGCCCGTGTCCGCGTTGCAGAGAACTATAACTATGGACCAGATGGCCCCAAAATCAATTGGGCCAATGCCGATGGTAATTTTGGCAACAAAATGATGAATCCTGAGACCTGCAAACAATGTCGTGAACCTTTCTGCGGCAACGCATGTCCTGTAGACGCTATTTCTGCAGACCCAGCCTGGAACAACGCCCGCGTGGTTGACACTGAAAAATGTGTAGGCTGCGGCGTTTGTGCAGAAGCCTGTCCCTGGCATATGCCACGCCTGGATCCTGAAACCGGTAAATCCAGCAAATGCGTATCCTGTGGCGCCTGTGCCACCTACTGTCCTACAGATGCATTGAAAGTAATTCCTTGGGAAGATATTAAAACAGCCATGAGAAGGTATAAGCGAAACTTTGCATAGATCAAAGGATAAAGGAGGAGTACAATGTCGAATTATGGTTGGACCGGAAAAATATTGCGCGTTAACCTAAGCAACGAAAGTGTATCCATTGACGATACATCTAAATACAAAGAATACATTGGTGGTATGGGCATTGGCTATAAAATCATGGCCGATGAAGTACCTGTTGGCACAAAAGCCTACGATCCAGAAAATAAATTGGTGTTTGCTGCAGGACCTTTAACCGGTGCTGGAATCCCTATGAGCTCACGTACCAACATCACTGGCCTTTCCCCCACCAATCCAAGCAATTTAGTGGCAGATTCCCACATGGGTGGTAACTTTGCTGCCATGATGAAATTTGCAGGCTATGATGCCATCATCGTCGAAGGCAAAGCCAGCAGTCCAGTGTGGCTGAACATCCAGGATGATGAAGTAACCCTGGAGAGCGCCAACAATGTATGGGGAACCGGCATTTACAATACCACAGCCGTTATCAACAGCATTGCCGGCAAAGAAGCCTCTGTGGCCGCCATCGGCCAGGCTGGGGAAAACATGGTTAACCTGTCTGTTATCATGAATGGTACCTCCCACTCCGCCGGCGGACATGGCGGCGTCATGGGGTCTAAAAACCTGAAAGCCATTGCCATCAAGGGAACAGGTTCTGTTGAAATGGCGGGTACGGGTAAAGAATGGGAAGAGTTAAACAAATACATGCTGGAAGAGCTGGTGGGCGCCAACAACAACCATGTGGTACCCAGCACACCACAACCATGGGCAGAGTACCACAACGAACGCAGCCGCTGGACCGCAAGAGAAGACCTGTATTGGGGAGCAGCAGAACCACCGATTGAAACAGGGATCTGTGCTGCCGGCGACATTAACCGCATTGGTTATCGAACGGATAAAGCCATCTTTGATTTGGGACCATTGGCTGAAAAATACACCGTTCGCATGGGTGGATGTCAATCCTGCCCCATCCGATGTCATTCACAGATAAAAATGCCTCAGTTGAAAGAATACGGTGTTTCCGAATACGCTGAAAACACCTGTGTTGGTTATTCCGGCCCCAACGGTGTCATGATCAAAGGGTCCAAGGACCAGTTTGAAGAAGGTGACGCCCGCATCCTGCCCCGCGTATTGGGATCTCAGCTAACAGACGATTACGGTGTATGGTGTAACTATGGCATGATCGGTGACGATTTCAAATACGCCTACAACAACGGCATATTGAAAGAAGTGCTGCCTGCGGATGAGTACAACTCCATCCCCTGGGACCTTCTGGAAGCCGGCGACCCAGCCTTCCTGGTGGATTTCTACCGTCGCATCGCTTTGAAAGAAGGAGAATTCAGTAAATTGGGCATGGGCACCTACTGGGTTGCCAAAGAATGGAACTATGGCGACGATTTCTGGGATGGCGCAGAAGATGGTACCGGTAGTAAAATCTGGTCACGTCTGGGCTTCCCCCGTCACCACAGCAGTGAAACCGCCGGCCAGGTTGGTGCAACGCTGAACTGCATGTTCAACCGTGACGCCCAATGCCACACCCATGTGAACCTGACGGGTTCAGGACTACCCATTGAAGTACAGAAAAAGGTGATCGCAGATGTGTATGCCATCGGATCTGAAGACGCACTGGATGCCCCCAATGATTACACACCCGCCAACGAAGCAAAGGCCAAGTTTGCCAAATGGTCCATCATTCGTAATGTGCTTCATGATTCCCTGACCTTATGTAACTGGATGTGGCCCATGACAGCTTCACCTTTGAAAGAGCGAAATTACATTGGCGACACTGCCATAGAAGCAAAATTCATGAACCTGGTCACCGGTGAAGACTACACTGAAGAAGAACTGGACTTTGCTGCAGAAAGAATCTTCCAACTGCACAGAGCTTTGACCACGATGCAAATGGGTTCCAAAAACATGCGGGAAGACCATGATGACATTTGCGGATGGGTGTTTGACAAAGACCCGGATGTGGAAGCTTTCACAGCCGGCACCAACAAGCTGGACCGGGATGACATGAAGCTGGCAATGACCATGTTCTACAAAGAAATGGGCTGGGACGAAGAAACAGGCATCCCCACACAGGCCACCCTTGATAAGTTTGGCCTGAATGACATCGCTGATAAAATGTCATCCATGGGATTATTGGCGTAGGAGGCGTTTCCATGAGTGAAACAACGGAAACAAATGTACTGATTAGTGACGAGATCCTTGAAGACGTGATTGACCATATCCGGCAAACCTCCAAAGACGGGCAGTTGGTTGAAAAAAGTTCTTTGACTGTCTTTCTGGAAGAGCCTAAAATGGCCACAGAGGAAGAGGCGCCTGAAGAGGCGCCTGAAGCCGAAACCTCAGCAGAAGATGAGCCGGAAGACCAGGAACACCGGGAAGCCTTGATGACCGCCCTCATGGCCGCATTGGAAGCTTCTGACGCCATTGAGGTAAAGACCTTAACAGATGATGCGGGGGCCGAGTTTCTCTACTCGGCCGCCGAAATGACAGACCAGTACGCTTCCATCGTGATGAGTGTTAACAATAAAAACTATCTTAAACTGATTGCCGACACCGTGCGGTATGAATCACAAAAATACCCACGGGCAACACATATCAGCCTTTTTACCAAAAAGCCTTACAACCTGACGGAAGGCCAGCTGCTTGGATTGCTCAGTTCCATGAGCACAGACAGTACCTACGCTGACCTGAAGTATACAGAAGCTTCCAATGGCGAAAAGTTTCTCTTTTCTGAACGTCATTTAACCGCCAGACACGCTAAATCCCTGGCAGAATGGGAAGCGGTTTTATCCGAAGAAAATCCTTAATGGCAGGTGATACGTTGTGAAAGCATGTACCCTATCTGAAGAAGTGCCTGTGACCATTTATGTCAACGGCCAAAACCTGACAACACTCATGTGTACCCCTGAAAAATTGAAAGAATTGGCTGCCGGCCATCTGTTGAACTCAGGGTTCGTAAAGAGCATGGATGACATCCATCTGATCCGGGCTTGTGACAGCGATGAACGGGAAATCCACATCCAGGCTGCAGGTGTTGATTTGGATGGGAACAGGCTGAAACAAATGGTCACCTCCGGCTGTGGTGGAGGGCATGTCAGTGACCAGTTGAAAGAACTGCCTGTGATTGCCTCAACCCATCACGTTAATGCAGATGAAGTGCGACTCTGTTTCAAGCGAATGATTAGAGAATCCATCAAATACCAGGAACACGGGGGCATTCATGCATCAGCCCTTGTCAGCAACGGTTTTTTCATCACCCTGGAAGACGTGGCACGACATAATTCACACGATAAAGTAACTGGCTATGCTGCCATCCGTGGCATTGATTTTACCAAGTCAATGATCATCACCACCGGCCGTATATCAGCCGACATGGTTTACAAAGCCGTGAACACACAGGTGCCCATCATCTGCTCCCTGAGCATGCCCACCACTTTGGCGGTGGAGATTGCAGAGCATTGCGGCATCACAGTGATAGGTCGGGCTATGCGACCTGCCTTTCAGGTGTTTACGCATCCGGAAAGAATCCATGATAAGGGAGGGATAGTATGTTTGGTCGATTAGGTACCACTGAATTGGTTTTAATATTCGGAATTGCCCTTGTCATCTTTGGCCCTGCAAAATTGCCAGAATTAGGTAAAGCTTTGGGTAAAGGTATTGGCGAATTTAAAAATCACGCCAGTAAAGTGACTGAAGAAGCAAAAGAAATTTCTGAAGTTGCGGAAATTACACCTGAAGCTGGTGAAAGCAAAACAGCATAAATCCATCAACAACGTTTCACGATTGAATAAGGCCTGTACCGACTCATCCTCCCGGTACAGGCCCCTTTTTTATCCGATGACTCCCACCATTATTCCACTGATAGGTGGTTAGTGTCATCCGTATCTTTCAGTGCCCTGTAAACATGGGCAGTGTAAATGGCATCGTGGAGTGCTTTGTGAAAACTGTTGTTTAAATGGATACCAAAATGTTCCACAGCTTTTTTCAGGCCCACCTGGTGCCCTTTTGGTGAGGCAAAATACTTCATACACAACTTTTGGATGTCCACATGTTTCTGAAACCACTGGGTTTCCAGCCCGTGAAACTTGCAGTTCCGCAAAAATTCCTGGTGGTCATCCCTACCCCAGGAACCCATGACAGGCTCGTCGGCGGCAATCCAGTGACGAAAAGCCTCCACTGCCTCAGTAAAAGGTACCCCTGTTTCAAGCTGCTCCATGGTAATTTTGGTTTTCTGTCTGATTTTGGGATGCATTTTATGATATAACGTGGGTTTTACCATCATCTGAAAGGTATCAAGGATCTCTCCTTCTCCATTAAGTTTTACAGCACCAATTTCAATGATCTCCTGAGGACATTCAGGGTTGGCGTCACCTTTCAACAGCCGCCGGGTGATGCGGTCGATCTTATATGCCGTGTTAAATTCCAAATCATAGATAATCTGTGTCATACTTTCCCGCCTATTCATTTAATCATTATTCTGATTCTTACAAGAGGTTCAGTGATTTGTGTTCATCAGTGATCCTTTGTTCACATGAAAACATTATACCATAGATCCATTAAAGAAGAAAAAGGTACGGGATTTCCCGCACCTTAATCCACCACGCTATTTATTTGTAAGTTAGTCGTTTCACTCGCTGTCTTTACTTAGTTGCGGTCACTGCTGCCTTTATAACCACCTGTGCCGCCACTTTTACCTTTATAGCCGCCTGTACCGCCACTTTTACCTTTATAACCGCCGGTACCGCCGCTTTTACCTTTGTATCCACCGGTGCCACCACTCTTACCTTTGTAGCCGCCACCGCTGCCACTGCTCTTACCTTTATAACCTCCACCGCTGCCACTGCTTTTACCTTTATAACCTCCACCACTGCTTTTACCGCTCTTCCATGAACTTCCCTGTGATCTTTTTGATCTTAGGGGTGCGTGCTCTGTGATGGAAACGGGAATGGTCACCGGTTCTTTGGTGATCATTTTAAGGGCTGCGGCCACCAGGCTGGTGGAATCATGCTCTTCCAGCATTTCTCTGGCAGCTTCCTGGTAGGGAAGATAAGCTTCCTTCTCCACAATTTCAAGAAGACTTTCCACTGCCGAACGCTGCTGGCCAACCAGGGCGTCGGACAGAGAAGGTGCCATTTTTCGTTGGATTTTTTTCTTAATGCTGGCCTCAATGAGGCGCAAATGATCCATTTCACGGGAGGTGACAAAGGTGATGGCCTCTCCTGTTTTACCGGCCCGGCCGGTTCTTCCCACGCGATGAACGTAGCTTTCAGGGTCCTGGGGAATGTCAAAGTTGATTACATGGGTCACACCGGAAATATCCAGTCCGCGGGCTGCCACATCTGTGGCCACTAAAATGTCCACCTGGTTATGCTTAAACCTCCGCATTACCTGGTCTCGCTTGTTTTGTGTTAAATCACCATGAAGGGCTTCCGCAGAATACCCTCTTTTTTGCAGGGCTTCAAAAACTTCGTCCACCCTTTTTTTCGTCCTGCCAAAGACAATGGCCAGTTCTGGTGACTGGATGTCCAGCATATTGCACAGGATATCAAATTTCTTCCGCTCCAGCACTTCAATATAACTTTGGTCCGTCAGGTCCACAGTCATTTCTTTGGCCTGGATCCGAATGACTTCAGCGTCTTGCATAAACTTCTTGGCCAGGTTCTGGATTTCCCGGGGCATGGTGGCAGAGAAAAGCAGTGTTTGCCTTTCATCCGGCACTTCGCTGAGAATGGTTTCGATGTCTTCAATGAAACCCATGTTCAACATTTCGTCCGCTTCGTCCAAAACAGCCATTTTAATTTTGCTTAAATCAAGGGTTCTTCTCCGCATGTGGTCCATCAGGCGTCCTGGTGTCCCTACCACAATGTGGGGGTAGCCTTTTAATGAACGAATCTGTCGGCTGATTTCCTGGCCTCCGTAGATGGGTAACGCCCGAATGCCCTTTACCTGACCAATTCTGTTCAACTCTTCTGCCACCTGCACCGCCAGTTCCCTGGTGGGTGCCACGACAATGCCCTGAACCGCTTTTTCCCGTGTGTCCAACTTCTCCACCATGGGGATGCCAAAGGCCGCGGTTTTACCTGTTCCGGTTTGTGCCTGGCCGATTACGTCCTTACCTTCCATCAACAATGGAATGGTTGATTCCTGAATGGGGGTCGCTTCTTCAAAACCCATTTGTTGCAGCGCTTTTAAAATCTGGTCGCTGACTCCCAGATGTTCAAACAATTTCATTAAAAAAAGTCATCTCCTTCATATCCTGATTCCTTCAGGTTCTACATTGACACCCTGCAGCTGTCACTTGTTTCATAGATGCATCTTCGCATACTAGTTCCGGGGGTCTGGCTAAAACTGGATTGCCATGCTGTTGATGGCAATACACTTTAAGCCGGACCCTCTGGCCCTCTGGCATTTATCCAGCGGCAGGCACGGACATTGCCCACTAATTTTCTGGTTGTGAGCAAAAAAAAGGCAATTCCGAAAACCGGATTGCCTTTTCCTCATGGTTTCTTTTATCTTACAGCTTTGTAACGTTAGCTGCTTGAGGTCCTCTGTTACCATCAACCACTTCGAATTCTACTTCTTGACCTTCGTCAAGAGTTTTGAATCCATCTGTTTGGATAGCTGAGAAATGTACGAATACATCGTCACCGTCTTCTCTTTCGATAAATCCAAAACCTTTTTCTGCATTAAACCATTTTACTTTGCCAGTCATATATATTGGCCTCCTTTGTAATTCGTTAAAAGTAAAATCACGCCAAACCGATTTGATGATACCTTCCAAAAAGAGGCCTTCAAATGATTCTGTTCTTTCACCTTTTAACTTCAGATACAATGATAACACAGAACCTTTCAGAATGCAAGGGTCATTTTAGTATAATCCCCGATTAAGTCCATCCATCATAGCTGAGAACATTTTATTAGCTCGCAGTGTCGCCCCTGTAAAGGTGTCAACATCTTCCACAAATTCGCCAGGATTGTGCAGGTCAAACAACGCTTCTACCGGTTTACCTTCCAGGTATTCGGCGATTTGTTCGTACTGTTGCAAAATGCCATAGAAGGGGTCTCCCTCTTCCAGAGATCCATAGTCAGTACCTTTGTATGCCAAATGTCTAAAGCGTATGTCTGTGTAGTTTCCGTTTTCGATATTAAACTGAACACTTACCTGCTGTTCGCCTCCATCAGCATAGATGCCTCTGTAACGGCCGTCTTCTGCGTCAATGGTTGTACTGAATCCGTTGGCAGGCGAATAAACTCCCCTGTTTAAACCATCTTTAATGGCTGAAAAAACCTTACTTCCTCTGATGGTGGCACCCGACATGGCATCCACATCGTCAACAAACTCACCGGGTGTATACAGATCAAAAATGGTTTCCAGTGGTTTACCTTCCAGATACTCCACAATTTGCTGGTGTTGTTGGGCGATGGCATACATGTCATCTCCCTCTTCAAGTGATCGGTAGTCAGTCCCTGCATAGTACAGGTGTCTGAAAGAAACATCATTGATGTTGTTGTTGCTAAGTTTGAACTGGATGCTCACCTGCATATCACCACCATCGGAAAAGATGCCACGGTAGGTACCATCATCGTAATTGCCGATGGTACGGGTTACCTCACCGTCAGGACTATACACACCACGGTTCAGGGCATCCTGAAAAGCAGAGAAAATTTTACTGCCACGGATGGTGGCCCCTGAGAAGGAATCCACATCTTCCACAAACTCTCCTGGTTCATAGAGGTCGTACATAGCTGAGACAGGTTTGCCTTCCAGGTACTCTGTCACCTGGTCATACTGCGCCTTAATACCGTAGAAGGGATCTCCTTCTTCCAATGCGTTGTAATCCACATCTGAATAAAAAAGGTGACGATAACGCACATCGGAAATTTCGTCGCCCGTTAGTTTGAACTGTACATTTACCTGCATGACGCCCGAATCATGGTAGGCGCCTCTATAGGTTCCGTCGTCGTATTCTCCTGCAGTCGCTTCTTCTGCTTCTGTCTCTTCAGTTTCTTCTGCCGGTGTTTCAGCTTCCTCTGCCGGTGCAGGTTCCTCCGGTGCCGGTGTATCCGTACCACATCCGGTCAACACTAATGAAACCGTCAGTAACAGTACCAGTGCCAGTAAGTAACGTTTCTTCATTGTTTGTTCCCCCTTAAATCAAGTTGTGTTGTTTGTGAAAGATTCCACAAATAAATGTACGCCTACTTACAGCGCTTACTTGTTTTAAGGTTACCACATTCTTTCATCATTTAAATGCATCAATATGTCCCGCAGGAAGGTCAAATGTCCCTACTTCCATCATTTCGCATTTTCAGTTTCACCAGGCAGGGAATGTTTGTATTGCCTTTTAAGCCAGTATGAGGCTGCCTCCGTTCTGTTAGTCACTTCAATCTTTTTGAAAATGCCGCTGATAATGTTCCTCACTGTCTTTTCCGTTACATCTAAAGTAGTGGCAATTTCATGGTTGGTCAACCCTTTACTGATTTCATCCAGTACCATCTGTTCCCTCTCTGTCAATCCCGTTTTCTCACCCTGGGGTTTTGTCCTGATTTTGTTCAGTACATGATCCGTCACCGTGGGGTCCAGTACAGATTTTCCTTCATTCACATCA
>JAABSW010000024.1 GCA_011390155.1 Clostridiaceae bacterium | reverse complement strand
AAATTACATATGAAAACATCTGGAACGGAAATTGATAAAACTGAGGGGAAAGGTGTTTTGAATTTTCTTGACCTGGATGACAGACTGCTGGGGGATGAAGGAGAACTTTTGGACCCTGCCAGTGTAATGACGCTTCCTTTTAAAAATAACAAACCTCAATTCCCGCCCAAAGGGACGGAGGAAGAGACTACCTGGACAAAGACAGTACTGGCCTCTGGTAAAAAATGGGTGGTGTTCACCGACAAGGCAGACATTCCCCGGTATGTGATGAATGTAGACAAATATTTGAGAGATGTGTACTTGCATCCTGAGAACACAACTCCCCTGCGCCATTGTCACAAACCCGTTGTGCTGGAAGAATCAGATAGAACCTTGGGCAGTATTTTGTCACATTTGAAAGTGAACCCACAGCACGAAGAAGACGATGTGATTGATGAAGACATTATTTTGCTGTGGGGGAAAGAACGCAAAATCATCACGGGGTCAGACCTGCTGGGCAGATTGATGAGAGGAATTGTTCAAAACCGTGAAATTCAGGAGAATCATCACCAATGATGTAGCATCAATTGCTCATGTACCATAGGAGGCGCCTATGAAATCCACACCCGCTTATGTGCGATACAGTATCGTAGCTTTGCTATTGCTTGTTGGCACTTTCTTCGGGCTTTATCAGCTGACATTGACGGGCAACACCGATCCCAATGAAATTGCCCACGTTGAAAATTACCTCGCCCTTACTGGACGGGTAGACGAAGAGATATATGAAATGGCGGCGGATCTTTTTGTCATGGCCGAAAGCGGAAACTATGACATGGGAAAGCTTACCAACTTTCTTTTTCAAATTGAAGAGTTAAAGAAAGAAATACCCACAGAGTATGACAATTTCAAAGAGCTGGAACGGCGCAGCCGGAGGATGTTGGACACCCTTCGCAAGCTAATGCTCATCATCTACGAACCGGCACAGTCCTCTCATGATGAACGCAATACACAATGGCGGCAGCAGGTGGATGAATTGAACCGGTTATCAGAAAGCCGAACCCAGTTGATAAAAGATGTACTGGAAACTGAAGGACTGGAATATCATGAAAACAGTGATGGCAGCCTTTCTTATTGGAAGCCATAAGTCATACAATAAAACAGCTGATCAGGCAGTAATAACCTGAAAGGAAGCCTTCGACGTCACGGAAGGCTTTACTTTTTTTCCAAAAAAAATGAAAGAAAAGTGTCTTTTTCTACTGCTGTTTAAGTTGATAATGAACCCCTGATTTGGATAATATGCAGATTTATGGTATAATTAATTAGTTAAAATAAACCTGAAACCTGGAAAGGCTCTTCTGGGCTAGGTTCAACTAGCGAACGGACAAAGCATAATCGGAATATTTATAATTATGCATACGCCTGGTTGTAACACATGCAAATGTCTGACAAATTTCCGGTGATTCTCCGAAAATTTTTTTATGGGCAATTAGTGTTGTCGAAAAACAAGCTGCGTGCCTGGAGATACGGAATCTTACTAACATAAACAAGAAAGGAGTCGCCATGATTACTTTTACGAATGTCAGCAAAAAATACGATGAAATCACAGTAGTTGATGAACTGAATTTATCCATTGAGGACGGTGAGTTTGTTATTTTGATCGGTCCCTCCGGATGTGGAAAAACCACTACACTGAAAATGATCAATAAGCTCATTGAAATGGATAAGGGAGAGATCCACATTGATGATAAAAACATCTCAGACATCAATGGGGACGAATTGCGTCGGGAGATTGGCTATGTCATTCAACAGATTGGACTTTTTCCCAACCTGACCATTAAGGAAAATATTTTGGTGGTACCCCGTCTGTTAAAATGGAAAGAAGAAAAATGCGATAAAAGGGTTCACGAACTGTTGGAACTTGTTGGCATGCCCTATGAAGAAAACGCCATGAAATACCCCAATGAACTGAGTGGGGGCCAGCAACAGCGAATTGGCGTGTTAAGAGCACTGGCAGGTGAACCGCCAATCATCCTCATGGATGAACCCTTTGGTGCCTTGGACCCGGTAACAAGGGAAAGTCTTCAGGATGAACTGAAAGTATTGCAGAAAAAACTTCATAAAACAATCATATTTGTGACACATGACATGGAAGAAGCCCTTAAGATGGCAGATAAGATTGTCTTCATGTCCGATGGAAAAATTCTGCAAGTGGCTTCGCCTGAAGAAATGCTTGCGAACCCAGCCGACTCCTTGATCACGGATTTCATGGGCAGGCACGCTGTTACAACAGAAGAACAGTATCACGACCTGACATGCAAAGAAGTAATGTTCAAAGAATTGATTTTTGTTTCTGAAACTGAAAAACCCCTGGAAGTCGCATCCAAGATCAAAAAGAGTGATCATGACATGGCCGTGATAGTGGATGAGAATGCAGCTCCCAAAGGCGTGGTTACCCTGGATCTCATAAAACAGTTCCAACAAGCAGATAAAAAGATCGTCGAAATAGCCGACACTGAAGTGGAAAAGGTAAGTGAGAACAAGTTGGCGAAGGACGCTTTTAATCAAATGATCAAAGACAACAAAAACTATCTGTTGGTGATGGATGATAAAAATAAAGTGACGGGTCTCATCACAAGGGATGTCATTACCAATTCACTGGCCCGACTGGTTTGGGGGGATATGGATTGGGCATTATAGCATTTTTAGACCAATATGGGGTGCGCCTCATGAAAGCCATTTTGGTACACTTACAGTATGTTTTTATTTCTGTGGCCATCGGTTTTGTCATAGCCTTTGTCTTGGCCATCGTACTGTCGCGCTATCCGAAATTATCCAGCATTGTTATACCTGTACTGGGAATTTTTCAAACAATACCCGGTCTGGTCTTTATTGGTGTCCTGTTTATTTACCTTGGAATGAAGCCCATCACAGTCATTATTGCACTGGGAGTGTACGCCGTTTTCCCCATTCTGAAAAACACCTATACAGGCATTATAAACGTTGACCCGGAATTAATTGAAGCTGCCCGGGGCTGTGGCATGAATAGTCTGCAAATCCTTTACAAGATAGAAATTCCCAATGCCATGAGTTCCATCTTCAGCGGTTTACGCATGTCCACCATTTACACAGTGAGTTGGGCTGTACTGGCGGCGATGATTGGTCTGGGCGGTTTGGGTGAATTTGTGTATCGTGGTATTGAAACCAATAACAACACCCTGATCATTGGCGGCGCTGTTCCGGCGGCAATCCTTGCCATGACCTTGGGTTACCTGATTGACCTAATAGAAGATAAAATAACCCCCCGGGGCTTAAAGGGAGGCCGGTAACATGACCATGCGAGCTGTGCTACAACATTTATACCTGGTGGGTGCCGCCAGTGTGTTAACAATGATATTTGGCTCCATTTTAGGCGTTGCCGCATATCTTTATAAATCCCTTCGAGGGGGCGTGCTCTGGCTGGTGGACGTGTTGCAGACCATCCCGGTACTGGCACTGCTGGGTGTTATTATGATCTTTTTTGGTGCCACCAGTACCACAGTCATCATTGGTATCGTGTTATATTCCTTGTTACCCATGGTCCGGAACACCTATATCGGTCTGGAGGGTGTCGACCCGGCCATCAAAGAGGCGGCCCAGGGCATGGGGATGACCAAATGGCAGCGCCTTTTGAAGATTGAACTGCCACTGGCTTTTCCCATCATTTTTACAGGAATACGCATTGCTGTGGTTACCTCCATTGGAATTGCCGTGTTTGGAGCTGTTGTGGGAGGAGGTGGATTAGGTTCAACCATTAACCGGGCGATTCTTATTCAGGACATGGGCACATTGATGCAGGCTACTTTTGCCCTCATGGGCATGGCCATGTTCTTTGATTTTGGAATGAGTTATATTGAAAAAAGACTGCAGTCCAGGTAGTAAGCCTGGAAAGAACAGTAGAAAAAAGAGGAGATGTTTATATGATAATGAACAAGAAAACAATGTCACTGGCACTTGTGATTGTGCTGGTAAGTGTTGCACTAATGGGTTGTGGGGGTGCTTCAGACGAAACAGCGGAAATTGTTTTACTGGAAGGACAGTTTTCTGAGATTGATATCCTCATGCAAATGGCAGGAATCCTAATTGAAGAAAACACTGATTTGGTCGTTTCTTTCCATGAGTCAATGAACACCGTGGCCGCATCCAATGCCATGATTGCAGAAGAAGTGGATTTATATGTCAGCTATGACGGAACACTGCTGACAACCATTTTAGGTTATGACCCCAGTGATGTACCAGAAGGCGAAGACCTGTATGAATATAGTAAACAAAAAGGCATTGAAGACAAAGGGCTGACATTGACTTCAAAATTTGGATTTGAGAACACCTATGCCATTGCCATTCACAAAGAATTTGCTGAAGAAAACAACATTACCACCATTAGTGAACTGGTACCCTATACCAGTGATATGGTGTTTGTGGCAGAGCATGAGTTTTTTGATGACGAAGGCACCATGCGGTTTAACCCCTTTAATGAACACTACGGTATTGAATGGGGTGACAGTAACTCTATTGATATGGGTCTGAAATTCGCAGCCATGGACAGTGGAAACGCAGACGCAACCATGGTGTATTCCACAGACGGGCTGAATAAAAAGTTTGAACTGGCTATCCTGGAAGATGATCAGCGGTTCTTCCCCCAGTATTACACCGCTTTCATGCACAGGGCTACCCTCTTTGAAGAATACGCTGAAACCGCGCCTAACCTGGAAGAAGTACTCCTAAATCTGGAAGGGCTCATCGATAATGAAACCATGATTGACATGAACTACCAGGTGGATGCAGAGGGTGCTGACCCTTATGAAGTAGCAAAAGAATTCCTGGTAACCAACGGATTGTCTGAATAAACAAAAATGATGTGTTTCACTGAAAGGAGGGGTTCTTCTGTTCAGTCAACAGGATAAATTGCCGGAATGGCCCCTTCCTCCATTGGAACATCTGGGCCAGTTGCTCCAATGGGTAAAACCCCTGGTGGATAAAGAAGCCTATCTGGAAACGGAGCAGGCCTTGGGAGAATTTCTGAAACCAAAGGGTGAAGGGGAACGGCTGCGCCAAAAATTAACCCATCTCAGCCAGCAGAATGACAGCCACTGGCTGGCGCCTCATTGGAACAACCAATACCTGGAATACCGGGGACGGTTGGTGGGCAATATGAATTACTATGTTCTTTTTGATAATGAGCAGCTTAAAGAACTGTATAATTTGTCAACATTGAGTGGTAGTGTAATTTATCACCTGACCCGGGAATATTTGGACATTATCCGCGGGAAATTACCAACAGAAGAAATGCAAGGCCAACCACTGTGTATGAACCAGTATGAGAAGATGTTTAAGGCAGTTCGCATACCACAGCCAATCAAAGATCGATACATAGTCTACGGAGCAGATGATCCCCAGCATGTGGTGATATATCACAAAAGCAGGCTGTATAAAGTAAATGTGACGAACCAGGAAGGTGCTCAGGTTCCAAGAGAAGCACTGGCATTAGCCATTCAATGGATCATTGATGACCTGAAAAATGATGAACCCCTGGGAGAAGGTGATCATGACCCAGGCATTTTCACCACGGCATGCAGAGACGAAGCAGCCTTGGTGTATGAGACAGTCAGATGTGACCCGGTAAACGAAAAAAGCCTTGATGTAATACAGACCGCTGTGTTTATGGTTTGTATAGACCCAGCACCAAAAGACCTGCAGGCGCTTCAGCACAGCATGCTTCTTTCCTTTGGCAACAACAGGTATTTTGATAAAAGCTGCCAGATCATCCTGACAGAAAACCTGGACGTTGGTTTCAATGGCGAACACACCGGGGTTGATGGAACACCCTGGTTTCATCTATTGAGCCGTGTGGTGGCACATCTCAGTGAAGAAACCTGGAATGCTGGGCCTTCTCTCAAGGTACCGTTGCCGGAAAAACTTGAATGGAACCTTTCTGACGAAGCCAAAGGGTCATTAAAAAGTATGATGGCCAGGCATCAAGCCTTTTCAGAAAACCTTTATATGGACCACCTTATTTTCAACGAATTTGGAAAAGAACGTATTAAGGAAATGCACATGAGTCCCGACGCTTTTTTCCACTGTGCCCTTCACCTGGCTCAATACAAAACCTTTGGTAAGGTTGGAAGCACCTACGAATCTGTTTCCATGCGACATTTTAAGCAGGGTCGAACCGAATGTGCCCGGTCTGTTCACGAAGAAACCCTTCGATTTGTGCAGGCTGTTTGTGATGAACAGTGTACCACTGAAGTGGCAAAAGACCTTATAATGGCAGCGCAGCGGGCGCACATTCACCGGATTAAACAGTGCCAGAAAGGGCTTGGAATTGAGCGGTATCTCTTTGTTCTTCACAAAATGTATGAACAACACGGCGAAGAGCTGGGCATATTTCAGTTGCCAGCACTGTTTGAATCACCGGGGTACAAGCATTTAACCCATGATTTCATCAGCACCAGCAATGCCAGTAACGAAGCCATTACCTTGTTCGGATTTGGACCTGTTACAAGAGATGGTTATGGTGTGGGGTATGTGATCAAAAATAGGAGCATCCATGTGACCCTTGGGGCTAACCGGGAATGCCAGCAGGAAGGCGTTCAGCTTTTGCATAACCTTAAGGAAGCTTTGCATGGCATCTCGCAATGGTATTAATATGTGAACGGAACATAAACGCATAAAAACACCTCGAAGGAAATTCATTCCTCCGAGGTGTTTTTTGGATAAAAAAGCACACCTTTATTCCGCCATAAGACGTGCCATTTCATCTAAAGATTCAACCAATGACCCTTTCAGCCGAAGCAGGTCATTTTTTCGGTGAAGTTGGGCTGAAAGTACAAAATGTAAGCGATCCTTAAAAATTAAATAGCGTACCGCAAAACCATTTGTCACCGAAGGACCATAACCGGCATAACGCATTCCAAATGCACTGCTGGTGCTGGTGGAAAAAGTGTTGGTGGTAATGGCCAGGTAACCGGGTGAAGAAAAGACAGCCGGCATTGGGGCTTCGGGGAACAGTTTTTCATGCATTTTTTTCAGGCCGTAAAGGTGACGGTCTATGCCCTGTCCATTTTTACACTCATTGATCCGCTGGACATGTTTTTCTGAAGCAGCCCGTAAACGGGAGAGGGTGGGATTTTCAACAAAAGACAATGATTCAGGGGTTACCGGTCGCATGGTTTCTGTTCTGCCACCCTGAAACTGTTTTGTCATCACTGACTCGTACACATTAAACACTTGGTTAAATACCTTTTTTTGGGCCAGCTGGATGGCCATCTGAACAAAACTGTCAGGGCTCACGCCCAGGGTTTTAATAAAATCCTTGCCAAAGCTGGTATAAGGGAGTACTTGCAGTGAGAGTTGTTCACGATCACCTTGGCTCTCTTCAACTGCAATTTGGATTTCTGTTTTTAAAAAATCATCCAGTTCAAAAGTGATTTCATTGGTTGGCATAACTTCTTTATCATCGATGAGGTCATCACAAGGTTGCTGGTGTTGAAAAAGGTACGCCACCATATGCCCCAGGGTGGTGCCGTCGACGCCGGAATGTTCATAATTAATGCCAATGTCACTTCCCGCACTAAGGATGAATTGAAGGGATTTATCATACCAGCGGTTCCAGGAAGGCCCCACTAACACGTCTTTAAACATCTGGGCGTGGTTTTCATGATGCTTTTCATCAATTTCAAAAACCGCCAGGGCACTTTCAATCTGGTGAAGACCGTTGGCATTTTCCGGCGAGAGATCCATCAAATGTTTCCTGACCTGCGCCCATTTTCTTCGGGGAAGGGTGGTTAACGATCCAACAGCTAATGGATTGATCGAGGAGGTATTGGTTACTATTCTATTAATCTGTTGAAGCAGCTTTGATGTGCTAATTCTATTTTTTGCTGTGTCCAGCACTTCCACTTGGTAATAGTGACCCCGGTACATTACAATAACGTGGCCGGACCCAGGTTCCGTCAAATAGGAATCCTGGGAGGCGCCTGGGATCCTGGTGGTGCTTAACAGGGTATTGTACTGGGTCATACAAAGAGGGGTCTTTCCCTGGTAATCAATGTCCAGGGATTCACTGACAATCAGATCACTAAAGTCATAGAGAGTTGAAATCAGACTGGTTAAAAACCCAGGAAGAGACACATTTTTCATGGCAGGGTTTTTCTCGATAACAAAGGCCACATTGCCCCCCAGAGGCAATGCCGCAGGGTTACCCAGATAAGATTCAGCCCACAAAGGTTCCAGCCAGTTTCGAATTTCTGGTTGGTTGTTCAGTTCCTCCAAATGTTCCTGCAGAAGAGGTCCGACGCCTTCAGGGGAGCAAAAGGCTTCAAGATCATCCTTGGTGTGGATACCTTCTTTTTCTGACAAAAAAACACTGCTCCATTCAAGCAATTTGTTCCCTGTCTGGTCAAGAGACTGCAGGGGCAGCCGGGGCAAATGTTGCTGGTGTGTGTACATGTTCATCGCATTACCTCCATAAATAACATATTATTCTGAAATTATCCCTTACAGTGTACCATTTATCCAGGAGCATTTCCATTTTCAACGGATAATTGCCAATGAATAATTGTGAACAATTATGCTGATAATGTCCGTGTGGTTAGCATAAAAATTCAAATAGTACTACACAGAAATACAATCGTCCGTTAGGGGTTGACAATGTTGATATAATGAATTACAATCGACTGATATTATTCAAAATATGCAGAAGCACTCATTACTACCAAATGAACATGAGCCACACTGCAACACAGGGAGGAATTGTTATGCCAGCATTTGCAAATCGGATGAAATCGATGGAAAAATCAGCAGCTATCATCAGAAAACTTTTTGGCGCCATGAACAACAAAGACATTATATCCTTTGGCGGAGGCGCCATTGCCCGGGAAAGTCTGCCCATTGACCTGATTCGTGAGATTACCCAGGACATACTACAGAAAGATACCAGGGGCGTGGAAGCGCTTTCCTATGGACCGGTAATGGGAATTGCTGACCTGCGGGAGGTGGTGGTGGAAGAACTTTTAGCGCCGAAAGGTGTTGTCGCCAACCCTGAGAATGTGATGATTATCAACGGTGGTTTGGAAGCCATGAACCTAATGTGTCAGGTGTTCATCGATCCAGGAGATGTAATTCTGGTGGAATCCCCCACCTTTGTTCACTCGGCAGAAATCTTTGACATGTTTCAGGCCAAGTGCATCCCTGTAGACATGGACGCAGATGGCATGGTGATGGATGACCTGGAGGCTAAAATCATTGCCCATAAGCCAAAGATGATCTATGCCATACCTACTTTTCAAAACCCCACAGGCAGAACCTACAGCCGGGAACGCCGATACCAGCTGGCACAACTGGGCAGCCGTTATGATGTGGTGATACTGGAAGATGATCCTTACCGTGACATCCGCTACAGCGGAGAAGAACTGCCTCCCATTAAACATTTTGACCAGACGGGGCACACAGTTATGGCCAACAGTTTTTCGAAAATTTTCTCGCCGGGCAGCCGCTTGGGTTATGTACTGGCCAGTGACGACATCATTGAAAAACTGGCAGACGCCAAAACCGCCACCAACTCTCACACCGCCATGTTGCCCCAGATCATTTGTGCAGAATTTTTTAAACGCGGTCATTACCATGCCCATCACGAACGACTTTGCGACATTCACCGGGAACGCCGGGACGCCATGATTCAGGCTGTAGATACCCATTTTCCCAAGGGAACAAAGCGTACCTATCCCGATGGAGGCCTGTTTACCTGGGTAGAACTGCCAGGTGGCATTAATACCACGGAGTTGTTGATAGAAGCCTGCAGCAATCCAGAAGTGGGTGTATCATATGTGGCTGGAGAGGGGTTCTTTAAAGAAGGGAAAGGTAAAGGTTCCAATTGCATGCGCCTCAGCTTTGGTGCAGTGACACCGGAACAGATTGCCTTTGGCATTGAACGTCTCGGAAAGTTGATTCACTCAAAGCTGGAACACCAGTCTCTCATGAAAACAGGGTAAAATCGGAAAAATCACTACCAGAATAAAACCGGGTCATACCAGTGACAAAGCATTGATAGTCGGAAGTACCATGGCCTAAAATAACCAAAGCGCCAGTTCTTTATTGAACTGGCGCTTCTTTCTGACCATTGACAGTGGTTGGACAAATAATGCTCATTCTGGGTCATAATTTAGGGGTCTTCAGAGTGATCGAGTTGCTGGTGAAACAGTAGCGGCTGGAATCATTTCAGAAACCTTACTGGTTTGCACTACGTAAACACTGGCAAGAATGATCACGGCAGATATAATAATGGAGAATGAGATGGTTTCATCCAGCACCAGAGCCCCCAAAGATAAAGCTACCACAGGATTCACATAGGCATAGGTGCCGGCTTTGGCGGCAGGCCAATGTTGAAGGATATAGATATAGCTGCTGTAGGCCACAATGGAACCGAAAACAATCAGGTAAAGCAGAGCACCTAAACCGGCCACGTTCATCTGTAACTGTGACGTTTCCCCCAATAAAACACCCACAATGGTGATGGCGATGCCGCCAGATATCATTTGGATGCCGATGTGGGTGATCAGGTCACCGGACGGGTGAAACTCTCTGGAATAAATGGATCCCACTGACCAGGATATGGCAGACAACAGCAGCAGAAGTACACCGTTGATGTGCATGGTTCCGTTCTGGGAATTACTGAGCACCAGCAAGGCCACGCCCCCAAATCCAGTGAGAAGGCCCATCCAGCCACGCAGGCTGAGGCTGCGACGCCTCAAAACCACAGATTCAATAAACGACATGAAGAGGGGGACGGTGGCAATCATCAATGATGACATGCCGGAGTTGACCCATTTACTGGCAAAGAACACCATGCTGCTTCCTGTGCAGAGCATCAGAACCCCAACAATGGAGATCTGCCGGTATTCATGAAAAGCCTTGGGAAATGGAATTCTTTTAAATTTTGCATACACAACAACAATCAAACCCGCCGTGAAAAACCTGGTACCTGCCAATAGTGCAGGGGGAAAGTGCTGAACGCCAATGCGGATGGCCAGGTAAGTAGAGCCCCAAAAAAAACAGACTGCCAGAAAGGCAAGCCGTGTTTTTATGGTATTTTCTGTTTGTTCCAATGTGGAAACCTCCTTGATGGTGACGATAAGAATGCAAGTCATCTGATAGACCTATTATCCCATTATAATGCATTGTCAGAAAGAAAGCATGTGTTTTTTCTGAGAGTATTTTTTCTGAGACAAGTTTCCCCCCGGTTTTATTCATTTAGTACCATGCGTATGCTACAATATAATAGAATATGTATTCTGATAGTTTTCCTCATTATAAACACGATGGAAAGGAGCATTTTATGTCAAATATCATCAAAGAAGTCGAAGGCCTGTATAAGATTGTTGACATGAAGGTATTTCGTAAAACTCCCGGCGTTGTATTTGACTTGTATCCACTGGAGACCATTCCCCATATTGATTCCATTGACCGGGTATTGCATGAGAGTGGAGCGGTTTCGCCAGGACCGGTGGGTGATAACCAAGCAAACTGGTACATGCACCAGCACCAGTCTGATCACCTGATTGTCCTTCATGGCCAGCGAACCGTTCATCTTTATACCAAAGAGCATGGCCGGGTGGAGAAATTTGTGGTGCAGCCCCAGCGCATCTATCTCAACGGCGAATTAATTGTGGAGGGTGGAGCAGTGCTAAGCTGGCCAACCCATGTCTTCCACCGAATTATCAGCGGAGATGAAGGTTCTGCCTCCATTAATCTGGCAGTTCACTATGAGGGTTTCAACATACGAGACAACTTTGACATCTATGAGCTGAACACAGAAACCGGCGCCCACCATGTTGTCCGAAAAGGGCATGAAGATCAGTTTTAATCAAACATTCATATTCCAGGAAAGGATGAATAAGTATGAAACTAACACCATTTAACATAACCAACTTTGATGAGAACCCCTTTGAACTTTTGGACAAAGACTGGATGCTGGTGACCGCAGGTAACAAAGATCACTTTAACACCATGACCGTCAGTTGGGGTGGTCTGGGTTTCATCTGGGGAAAACCGGTTTTTTTTGCTGTTGTGCGTCACAGTCGTTATACCTTTGAGTTTATGGAAAAGCAGACATATTTCACCTGCCAGGCTTTGGAGGAGGGGTACCGCGAGGCGCTTACCCTTTGTGGCACAAAATCCGGCCGGGACATTGACAAGGTTTCTGAAGCGGGACTGACACCCGTGTTTTTCCCAGAGGTTGATGGTGTTTCCTTTAAAGAAGCCCGCTTGACCCTGGTATGCCGCAAACTCTTTTCCCAGGACATGTTGGAACAAAATTTCATTGACCAGGATCTCTTTACGACCAACTACCCTGACAGGGAAGACATTCATCGTTTATATGTAGGGGCCATCGAGTACCATCATGTGAAGTAAAAACACCAATGCTCAAGTAAATAACACCACCTTCAGGTCACTATGTGATCTGCTTAAGGTGGTGTTAAATTAGAATCGCGTATTAAGATTTAAACCTGTCAACCAGGGAACGCAGGTTGGAGGACAATTGTGACAAACTTTCGCTGGCGCTGGTGATTTCTTCCATGGAAGCGCTTTGTTCTTCCACAGAAGCAGATACCTCCTGTGTGGAAGCTGAGTTTTCCTCTGCGATGGCTGCCAGGCCTTGTATGGTATCTAAAATCTGGGTTTTCATCACTTCCATATGAGATGTTGACTGGTTTAGTTCCTCCATTTTAGATTGTGAAACATCTGTGGCATTAGCAATTTGTTGATAAACTTTTTGGCTGTTGACAATTTCTGTCTGCAGTTTTTCAAGAGCAACAAAGCTATCCTGAATGGTTTCCACTGCTTTTTTGGAGTTTGCCCGCAGTTCATCTATCACCTGGTCGATGGTCTGGGTTGAAGCACTGGAACTCTCAGCCAGTTTGCGGATTTCGTCTGCCACCACGGCAAAACCTTTGCCTGCTTCCCCTGCTCTGGCAGCTTCAATGGCTGCGTTGAGGGCAAGCAAATTGGTTTGTTCGGCAATGCCTGATATCACTTTACTGGCTTCACTAATTTTCTCTGAACTGCTGTCGGTGCGTTGAATGCCTGCATGTACTTGCTGTATCGCCTGGTCAGTGGACCGGTAAATGCCTGTCAATTCTTCTATTTTTGCCAGGCCTTCCTTGATTTCAGCCATTACCTGGTTGTTGGTTTGGTTCAATTCCTTCATAAGTGCCACATTGCCTTCAATGGCATTACCCAATGCAATGGATTTTTGGGAACCTTCTTCAGTGCGGGTGGCCTGGTCAGAGGCCCCGTTGGCAATTTCCTCCACAGCGCGTGCCACTTCTTCTGAGGTTTGTGTGTTTTGTTCAGCATTGTACTGCAGGGATTTGGAAGCGTCTGAGACTTCATCAGAAGCTTTTTTCACGTTCCCCAGCATTTCCCTCATGTTAGCGACCATGGCATTAAAAGAGTCTGCCAACTGACCGATTTCATCGTTTGATTGCCGGTTGCAGGTAACGGTGAAGTCTCCGGTTTCCACCTCTTTGATAACACCCTGCAGGTTTTTTAAAGGTTTTAGAATGGCCTGGTTGAGAAACACAAACATGACCACTGCCAAGAGCAGGGCAATTGCTGCGGATAGCATATAAAGAAGCTGCTGCATCCACTGGGTCATACCCAGCACAGCACTGCGGTCGACAACAGCCTTTATGTATCCACCCACATTACCCTGGTAATCCCGGTAAGGAATAAGCAGGACACTTTCCTGCTGATTTTCAGATCTCAGCCGCACCAAGTTCCCTTCTTCAACCTGGTCAAGGTAAGGGGTTTCCATCTGCCATTGGTCCTGGTCCAGTGTGCTGGCCAAAAATGCCTGGTCAGACGAATCAGCATCTAAGGCAACAGATTCATCGGTGATGGTGTAAATAAAATAGTCCCCGTTAAACTGGCTCTTTAAATTCTCCAGAAAAGCAGTGCCAAAACCACTACCATATTCTACCGAGCCGGTATGACGGCCCTGGTACGACATTGGCACCACAACCCTAAAGCCGTAACCACCCCGCCCTTCCTCCAGTCCTTGGACAATTGATTGATTAGCGTTGGCTTCATTCACGGTAAAACGAAAATCACTGAGACTGTCACCAAAGTTTTCCGGCATATGAAGGCGTAGAAAAGCAGTGGAATCAGGCAAATGAAACTGAATTTGTGCCACTTCATTCTGTAGTGTTTCATACACCGGTAACAGCTGTTCCAGCAAACCCTCCCGGTCTCGCTGGGCAAACAATGCCTGAATCTGTGTGTTTTCCGAAATGGTAAGCACAGACATCCGGGCACTGTTCAACTGGCTTTCCATTTGCGCTTCCACCGCCTCCTGCAGCAGGTGGTGATAGGCTTCTTCCTCCGATTCAATCAACTGCTCCACATAGTGATTTACAACCAAGGTAAGCACCAGCATGGAAGCAATGACAATGACGGCAATACCACTTATAAATTTGGTTCTTAGTTTCATTGTCTTCAACTCCTCCCTAAGAATTTTGATAAAGCGACTCTTTCAAATGAACTATCAATAACAAAAATGTGAAATAATCATGTGAGTGGGATATTTTGACACGCTTGATGAAAATAATAACATAGGAGTACCAAAATATCAACATTTCGACAAATTATAGATAGACGAAGGCAGATTCATATAATAGAATACATAGTAGTGTTGATACAACCCGTTGATGTGAAGTATGGGTTCTGGATTTGTGGTTGTTGAGACACACCTCAAGAATGTGTGTCATATAGACGATAATGATTATAACCTGCGAGGAGGATCACCGTGACAAAACATGCTGAGAAGAAGTACGCACATTTCCAGACTGAAGACAATGATAAAGTTATGCGTCATTGGAGCACAAAGAATCTAAAAAACCCTATGCTCATGTTATTTCTTGCCGTGATCTTAATGAATGCTGCCATGGGATTTGCTGTCCATGCCCAGGAAGACATACAGAACACCTATACTGCGGCAGTGTTACGAGACTTTCCGCCTCTATATAAGTTGGAAAACGATGGAACCCCCGAAGGATTTGCCATTGACATCCTTGAAAATGTGGCGGCCATCGCTGGTTTTTCAGTGAACTATGTTATTGCTGAAAACTGGGATGAAGCAGCAGCCATGGTGGCAGATGGCCGAGCGGATTTCGTACCCGCTTTTGGCATTATGGATGAGCGAAGTGATGATTTCATCTTTTCCAATGCAGTTGAAACCATTCCCGTCAGTATTTTTGTGCGCAGTGAAAGCATGGACATAACTGATATAAACTCCCTTTCTGGGCGAAGGACAGCTGTGATGATTGGTGGGGCCGCTGAACTGGAAATTGGCAACCGCTACCCTAATGTTAAACTGGCCAGTTTTGAAAACATTGACACAGCTCTGGTACAGTTGCTGGCAGGCGGGGTGGACGCTTTTATATTTCCAAAACCAGTGCTTGAGCAAAAGGCCAGGGACATTAACGTCAGCAATCAAATAAAAACCGTGGGAGAACCTCTCATGGAACTGAAGCGTGGGTTTATGCTGCGTCAGGAAGATGAAGCCCTGCAAAAGGTGATCAATGACGCCATTGACCAATACACCGCCACAGACCAATACATAGCTGCTTTTAACCGTTGGTACGGAGAACCTGACCCTTACTGGACCACAGAAATGGTTGCCAGGGCTGCAGCAGGAGCTCTTGTGGGCCTCACACTGTTATTTGCGGCCATCTACCTGGCCAACAGAAAAAAATACTCTGAAGAAATTGTAGTGAACCAGGAAAAACTCCGCATGAGTGAAGAAAAGCTTCAGGCACTTTTTACTTCCATGACAGATATGGTGGTGATTCACCAGGCGGTTTATGACGAAAACCAACAGATGACAAATTACCAGATTTTAGATTGCAACCGATCATATACAAAGGTGACAGGTATTAGCCGGGAAATGGCGGAAGGAAAACTGGCCACAGAGGTATATGGTACTGATGTAGCTCCTTACGCAGCTGAATTTGAAAGGGTGGTTAACACCGGCAAACCGTACCAGTTTGAAACTTATTTTGCCCCCATGGAAAAACACTTTTCTGTTTCAGCTGTTTCCCTGGGCCAACATCGGTTTGCCACCGTAAGTGCAGACATTACCGAAAGCCGAAAAGCCCAGCAGGAAATTGCCGCCAAGAACAAAGAACTGGAGCAAATTCTCTATGTGGCCTCCCATGACCTTCGCTCACCACTGGTGAATGTAGATGGCTACAGCCGTGAAATGGTGTACGAACTGGAGGACATAAAAGAAGCCTTTGAACATGCCACAGACGAAGAAGGCAGTAAATATTTGCATGAATTGATGGTCCGAAGTCTGCCGGAACTCATGGAAAGCCTGGGGTATATTCGGGCCAGCGTTCGACAGATGGATAAATTGCTGAAAGGCCTTTTGAAGCTTTCGCGTTTGGGGCGTGCCGCCCTGACCATCGTACCACTGGATATGAACGACCTGGTAAAAAGGGCTGTGGATGCAGCGGAATACCAATTGAAGCAAGTGGGTATCAAGGTTGAGGTGGGAGATCTTCCTCCCTGCCGCGGTGATGAAGTGCAGGTAACCCAGGCATTTTCCAACCTGTTGGACAACGCCCTGAAATACAGGGACCCTGCGAAACAGGGCATGATCAGAATCACTGGCACTTCCGATAACGATACCAGCACCTATTGTGTGGAAGACAATGGTATTGGTATTGCAAAAGAACACCAGCAACGCATCTTTGAGCTGTTTCACCGATTAAACCCTCGTGAAAACGAAGGGGAAGGATTGGGCCTCACCACTGTACAACAAATTATTGAACGCCTGGGGGGCAATATCTATGTGACATCAGCCCTTGGAGAAGGCAGTGAGTTTTACGTCCAGCTGCCCATTGCCGCTAAAGGAGCTGTCAAATAATGAATAATAATGACATTTCTTTATGTAAGACTGAAAATAAAGAAGAAAATATTAAACAGGGAGTGAATGGTATGAACAAAGACGTTATCATACTTGTGGCAGAAGACGATGAAGGACACGCTGGCCTGATCAAAAAAAACCTGGCAAGGGCAGGCATCGTCAACAACATCATTCATTTTAAAGATGGACAGGAAATCCATGACTTTTTATTTAGAAAAGGAGACGGGCCCCACCGGGAAAGTAACCAGGCATATGTGTTACTCCTTGATATCCGGATGCCCAAGCTTAATGGCATTGATGTGCTGCAACTAGTGAAAGAACACCCTGAACTTCGAAAAATGCCGGTGATGATGATCACCACCACTGATGACCCTCGTGAGGTAGAGAAATGCCATGAACTTGGTTGCAGTAATTATATTACCAAACCATTGGACTACGAAGATTTTGTGAATGCCATACGACAGTTGGGGCTTTTCCTGTCAGTGGTGCAGATTCCTGTGATTAACAATGGAGAATGATGGGATTCACTTGAAAATCAAAAGCAATTTTGCATAGCATTCAGCAAGGAGGCTGTTCTATGAAGCACGAACAAACAAACAATCAAAAGATATCTCTTCCCATCCTGGTGGTGGATGACGATGGGGCCCTGCGCAGGCTCATCGCACGGCGCCTGGAAAAGGAAGGCTACCAGGTCATCGAAGTGGAAAACGGTGCAGAGGCATTGCAGTATCTTGCATCGTCCCAAAGGTATGTATTGTTACTAGACCATCGTCTGCCAGATATGACAGGCCTGGACCTGGTGAAAGAAATGCATAGAGAAGGCATCAACCCGTTTTTTATCATGATGACCGGCCAGGGAGATGAACGTCTGGCAGTGGAAGTGATGAAAGAAGGAGCAGAGGATTACCTGCTAAAAGACACAGAACTGCTTGACAGATTACCTCATGCCGTTAAACGGTTATTCAAAAATATGACCTATCAGGAAAAGCTGCAAGAAACCGGTAATGCCCTGCAGGAGAGTGAATCTCGCTTTAAGACCCTGTTCTTGGAATCTCCGGTTTCCATGCTGATTCATGACAAAGACACCGGTGAGTTGATTGATGCCAATTCTGCTGCCTATGAAAAATATGGGTTTAACTCCAAGGAAGAACTGAAAGAGAATGATTTCTGGATGGAACCACCTTATGATTTTTCCCATGCCCTTAAATGGCTTCAGAAAACTGACCAGGAAGGGCCCCAGGAGTTTGAGTGGTGTATCAGGCAGCAATCGGGACAACGCCGGTGGTTACAGTCGAAACTGACACCTATGATGATTGATGGGGTCAAACGGATTTTGGTGGCGGGGATGGATGTAACAGAATTGAAACGGTCCGAGGAAGCCCTGAGAAAAACCCAGAAAAAACTTCAGGAACAAAATGTGGACCTGGAAATTGAAAAACAGCGGGCAGAATCAGCCAGTGAAGCCAAATCCCAATTTTTGTCCAACATGAGTCACGAACTGCGCACCCCTCTCAACGGGTTGATGGGCATGATTCAGCTGCTTCAAACCACTCCCCTGTCAGAGGAACAGGCTCATTATATCGAATTGTCCCTGCACTCATGCAAGTCACTTACCAACGTGGTCAATGAGGTGTTGAACTACACCAGCCTGGATAAAAAACAGCAGATACTGGTTGATGAAGCTTTCTCACCTGTTGAGTTGTTAAGGGAAGTGATCAGCCTCCATCAAACCACAGCCGCTCATAAAGGGTTGACACTGCATATGTACACTGGTTCTTCTGTGCCTTATCAATTAGTGGGCGACAGGTTTAAACTAAAACAAATCCTTGGCAATCTCACCGGCAACGGCGTCAAATTCACAGAAAGAGGGGCCGTTTACCTTTCCATGTTCACTGAGGAAACGGATGATCCTCAACGATTAAACGTCGTGTGTCAGGTAAAGGACACAGGCATTGGCATAGCACCTGATAAAATCAACTATGTATTCGACCGTTTCAGCCAGGCAGACGAATCCAATACGAGAATCCATGGGGGCCTTGGACTGGGCCTGCCCACCGCCAAGGAACTGGCGGAATTGATGGGAGGCACCATTACCGTGGAAAGCACTCCGGGTAAAGGCAGCTGCTTTACTTTTTCCTGCCTTATGGGTTTAGTCATTGAGGCAGAGGACGTACACCTTGAAAAAGAAGAAGAGCACTCACTGAAGGCTGTATTAGCTGCCAATGAGGAAGAAAATCCTCTTCGAGTGCTGGTGGTGGACGACGACTTTGCAGGTCGGAACATAGCCAAATTCCAGTTGGAAAAAATGCGATGTCAGGTGGATACAGTGGAAAACGGCAGGGAAGCCGTTCACCTGACAGCCCAAAATCAATATGACTTGATTCTCATGGACATCCAGATGCCTGTGATGGACGGCATGGAAGCCACCCGGGCCATACGAAAAAGAGAACAAGTTACCGGCAGTCGAACATCCATAGTGGCCATGACAGCCAAAGTGCTGCCCGGCGACAGGGAAGAGTGCCTTTCTGTGGGCATGGATGGGTACCTTGCAAAACCTTTTGAAAAGCGATTACTGGAAGAAATTGTCCGGGAATACGGTGTTGAAAAAATAAGTTAGTAAAAACTTCGCGTTTTGCCATCGCATTGACGGATGGTTATGGTAGAATAGAGGCATACTATAAATAAATAGGAATGAGTTTCATCTGAGAAATTAACAGGAGGAAAACATGAACTGGGTGAAAAATAACAATAAACGATTTTCCATTATTATGTATGCCGCATTGCTGTTAAGCTTATACCTGATGACAAGCAACTTTCTGCTCTTTCATGCTTACGCCGAAGGCTTCAGCATCGTCATTGCATTACTTATGTTTGTGCTCACATGGAATGCCCGCCGCTACATCGACAACCAATACCTGCATTTCATCGGGTTGGCATACCTCTTTGTGGCTCACATCGACTTTCTCCATATTCTGGGCTACACTGGCATGAATGTGTTTTCTGGTTATGACTATTATGCCAACCAGCTGTGGGTACTGGGGCGTTATATGGAAAGCCTGACACTGCTGGCTGGCTTTTACTTTCTTTACAAACAAAAAAAATGCAACGATTACCTGGTATTGGCTGTCTACACCGTTATTTCTGCCCTGGGTATTCTTGCCATTTTTGTCTGGAAAATTTTCCCCATCGCATTCGTGGGAGGTGTAGGGCAAACGCCCTTTAAAATCATCAGTGGCTACATTGTCATGGGTATTTTGGTGTTGGTGTTGTTGGGCTTGAATCGTTACCGTGAGCATTTTGGACCTCATTTGTATCGGATCATCAGCCTGTCGGTGGTTATGACCATTTTCTCAGAGTTGCTGTTCACTTTTTATATTAACAACTATGGTATTTCCAATGTCATGGGTCATTACTTTAAAATCATATCCTTCTACCTGATTTATAAATCCATTGTGGAAAAAGGCATCCGGGAGCCCTACGACGTTATTTTCCGCCGGCTTGAAAACAATCGGAAACAGCTGGCGAAGGCCAATGAAACGAAAATGATGCTTTTCTCCATCATCGGCCATGACCTGAGAAGCCCTTTCAACAGCCTTTTGGGCACAGTTGAAATGCTGTCCGAAGAATCCGATGTCTTTGATCCTGAAGAACAGAAAGAATACTTTAAAGCCTTGAGCAAAACCACCAAAGAAACCTATAATCTGGTGCACAATCTGTTGGATTGGGCTTCTGTAAACATGGATATTCTCAAACTGGAGTTGCGTAAGATCAGCCCAGTTGAGACTATAAACGAAGCCGTACTTGGGCTGAAAGGGATGCTGGACAAAAAATCACTTCAGCTGAAGATCATCGGAGACCCTCAACTGACCATTCAGGCAGACACCAGGAGCTTGGAAACCATCATACGTAACCTTGTGTCAAACGCCATCAAATATTCCCATGCCGGCGGTATTATTTCCATCCGCGTCATTGACCTTCAAGAGGAAATCTCCATCCAGGTAGAAGACCAGGGGCAAGGGATGACACCTGAACAGGCCAAAAAACTCATGGTGTCAGACATCAACGAATCCACCCCCGGTACTGCCAATGAAACGGGAACAGGCCTGGGCTTTAACATCGTCAGGGAATTTGTTGAACTGAACCAGGGAAGACTGGAAATTGATAGTGAAAAGGGAAGAGGCACCACCATTAAACTCTTTTTTAAAAGTAGTCATTCAGCGTAACAGCTTACAAAAAAGACTTCACCCTGCCCATGTAATCAGGCAGGGTGAAGTTTTTTTTTGAAAGTGGCCGCTGTTCGCCAGCTCAGTCAGTGAACATCCAGGTGATGGTCTTTCATGATCCACCGTTGGTTTTCAAAAGTATAGGTGATGGTCAGCGTGTAGTTTCCTGCCAGTTCTGTGTGTGTTTCCTGGGTCAATGTATACTTTCTCGGATGAACCAATTCCAGTTGGTATGGCCGATCCTCCAGTAAACGTACCGGGCCATCCATTGGCCGTTGAATAAATTCGCCGTCCCTCTGGTCAAAGTAGTCGTCCACGTATGCTTCAACAACGTCACGTCCGGCAATTTCTGCAATATAATTAACCAATGCTTCCCTGCTCTCAAAATCCTTTACAACCCAATCTTCGCTGGTTTCCTGAAAGAGACGGTTTATAAACGCTTCTTGAAGGGCCATTGCGTTTGAGAGGGTAAAAGGCTCAGCTGAAGGCAAGTGTTTCAGCAGAGACACCATCAGGCTGGCAGCTTCGCCCCGGTTGGTTTCATTTTCAGGTCGAAAAGTATTGTCTGAGGGATAACCGGATACCAGTCCTGATTCCACCGCAGTTGAAATGTAGGGAAGGTAGTCGTCCCCGATGGCTTCATTATCACTGAATGACAGACTGCCCTGCCCCGTTGGTTCTCCCAGGGCATTAACGACTACTTTTGTCATCTCTTCCCGGGTAATGGGGCGGTTGAAATCTTCAAACTCTCCTGCCTCAATGAGGCCAAGCTCCACAGCTCTATCCCGATAGGGTTCATACCATACTCCAGTGTCACCCCAGGGGTGTTCACCCATGGTATTTAACGTGAGTGTGATTAATTCTGCCACAGTGACAGAGTTGCCAGCCCTGAAGGTATTGTCAGGGTAACCGCTGAGCAAGTCCATGGTCACCATACGGGCCGTATGGTTCCAGAACCAGTCATCCTCTGAAACATCCTCAAAATCCATTTCAGGCATGAGCCCTGTGCCGTCTTCAAAAGAAGAATAACCGACGGTGTATGATTCACCGGTTTCTTCGTTTTCCATCCATTTTTCAAAAGAAATCACGCCCAAACCTTCCTGAATTTCCCGCTGCTCATAATAAGGGCTGTTGGTGTCTTCATAACGAACTGTGTAAACCCTCCCGGTGTCAGTTGTCTCCACTTGTGTGATGGTGTTTTCCAATATGGTTGGAGAACCATCCTCTCCTTGAACCTCCTGGGACCATGTGTGGCCTTCTTCAAGCGGCGTTGTGATCAGTTGTATCTCATCAAAGGCTGAGTCCATCATCATTTCTTCGGTTTTTCGCTGCACCAGTTCAGTGGACTCGGCAATGTATTCCAAGTCCAGGGAATAATCTGCCTCCGATTCACCACCGGAAGCGTCGTGTACATTACCTTCGATGAAATAATGAAGGGTACCTTCTTCCACTTCAATGGATGACACACTCATGTCATGGCCATATTCAGCAATGCCATGATAGGTCCAGCGAAAGTTGTTAAAATGTGGCAGCAAATTCATCGGTGTGAGGGCTGCGTCACCAGTCTGCGCAAAAACAGTGAAGGGCATCATGGCAAACATGAGCATGATGACCAAACTGTAGCTGACAATTGTCTTTTTATTCATGTACAAATCAATCCTTTCCAACTTCCTTCCCTTGTCTTTCGTGGGCAGTACCACCAGTTGGTGAAACTGGTTCGTTAACGTCAATAAGACCAACTGATATCATTCATTGATGACAGCGGGCCTTATGATCGTCTTATTTAAAGAGTTACCCTGAACATTCACTCATAAACAAACCCTCAACAATATAGGGAACACGGTCATCCTGTTTATTCAACCAGGGTTGTCAGGTAATGGGCCAGGGTTTCACGATGATGCTGCCGTATACCGGTAACAGCCTCTGCTGAAACCATGGAATTGAGCACCGCCTCTTCAGTGGCTTCAGCCATGGCCCGGAAGAAGTCATCGATGAGGTTTTCGTTCAATACCTGTTGTGAGACTACGGGCGCTTCTTCAAAATGCTGCACCCGGTTGGCATTGGTAAAGCCCACCAACACATCACCGCTGCCAGTGCCCAGGTAGGAGCCGGTGCGGGCCAGGCCCACCACTCCCCGGCGCAGGATGCGTTTTAACTGCCGGTCACTGACAGGGGCATCAGTGGCCATTACCACAATCACTGACCCTTTGTCTTTCTCAAAGGACTGGCTTTGCAAGCATTCTTCAATTTCACGCCCCATTTTCCGGCCATCCACCAGCAAATCACCCCGTTCACCAAAATTGGACAGCACCAGCACTCCCAGGGTGAAATCAACGTCCCTGAGGGAGATGACCCGGGAAGAAGAACCAATGCCGCCCTTCAGGTGGTAACAGGACATACCCCTGCCGGCGCCCACTGCCCCTTCCTGAAAATCAGCAGAAGCCTTTTCAATGGCCTGTTTTATATGTGCCTGTTTGACTCCACGGTTTCGTACATCGTTTAGATAAGCGTCATTGCATTCACACACCACCGGGTTTACCGTGCCTGTTTTCACCCCAATCTCCGGGTTCTGCTGCAACATGTATTCCACCAAGCCATCAGCGGCCAACCCCACATTCAGTGTGTTGGTCAACACAATGGGGGTTTCCAGGGTGCCCAGTTCATCAACTTGCATCAACCCAATGCTTTTTCCGAAGCCATTGATCACATGAGTGGCAGCCACCACTTTATCCCGAAACAGGTTACCATCATGGGGCAGTATGGCTGTCACACCGGTTTGCAGCCCTTCCCGGCTCAGGGTCACATGCCCCACCTTCACCCCGGGTACATCGGTGATCAGGTTCTTCTCACCCCTGGGCAACTTTCCAATTTGGATGCCATACTCCCTGATACGTGCTGTTTTTTTCATACAACGCCCTCCCATTCTGGCATTTAACAATAAGTGTAATGAATAATAATGTTTGATATCATTGTATGACAGGGAGAGGAAGGAAACAAGAATAAGAACTGCTAGACTTCGACCTGGGATGAAACCTTTCATGTAGTTTTACCGTTAGTATAGATGATAAGTAAATGGGAGGTGCATCATGAAAAAAATGCTGTTATTGATCATCGCAATAACTTTTTTGACCTTTGGATGCCAAGACCAGGCACCGCCACCGGAAACTGAAACACCACCTGCTGTGGAAGAGCCTGAACCACCGGAAGAATCTGGCGAAGAAGTTGAACCACCGGAAGAACCCAGCCAGGATCTGGTGAATGAACTGGATCTGATGTTAGGTGAGGAAGAAGCAGGTGCCGCTGAAATCGGCCTGTTCATCAGGGAACACGAAGCAACGGCTTCTTCCTCAGAAATGGAGCGCATGGTGGAAAAACTGGTCTTGTACCAGGCTTCGTTGGCGGAGGAGATCAATCGGAAAATCTATTCAGAACCTTATATGAAGGCGCTGAACGGAGCCATGGGTGGTGTATTGACGCCAGACAAGGTGGATGACATCGAACATGAAGAGGCCAGAAAAGATTTTCAGAAAATGGTGGAGGCTCACATGACAGTGGTTCGATACGAGGAAACCCCTGTGGCTGAGACGGATTGGGAAGCGTTGAAAGCTTATGAAGACGCTGTTTCCCAGGATTTTTCAAGAATGATTGTGTTAAGGGACAAAATGCAAAACAACCGGTACGGCAGGCAGGACATAGCCTTTGAAGAAATCATCCGGGATCTGGTGGAAACGGAAGAAATGATCCAATCCAATGAGGTTTCCTTCCTTACCTGGCAGCTGGACAGGCTGTATGACCGACAGGTGTCCGCCTTGTTTGTTGGCCCGGAAGGCAGTTACCTGGACACCTTTATCAGTAAGGACAGTGATTTGTACCAGACATTGGTGAAGGGGGCATCGGATTATCCGGAGACCGGATTTGCCCAGTTGGTGAAGGCCCTGGAGGATGCCGATACCACTGATTTTCAAACATTAAACGACATCGTGCTGAATTTCAATACCTTTGGGGTGAAAGGTTCCGGCGAAGTAGTGAAAGCCCGACTGGATGGCGGTGAGTCATTCAGTGATCTTTCTTATGTTCACCTGCCCCAAGAGGCAGAAAAGGAAAAAACCATCAACGACCTGATTAACCAGGTGGCTAATTCCATGGAATTACCGGAGGAAGCCTTCATGAACAATCATTTTTATGGCATCAATGACCATTATATGAGCCTGTCAATTTCCGCAACCTATACCACGGAACAGGGAGAATACAAATTTAATGAAGAATTGGTGACCATTAACCTGGATTCCCTGGACCGGGAAACCCTGCGAAATATGCTGGAGCGGGAAGGCGGCAATGTCAGCGTTACGGAAATGTTTTCCACAGCCCCTTATGATATTGATAATTTTGTTATTGATGGCCCTGGATTTCGCTTAAAATGGCAGGTGGAAGGGCAGGAACAGGAGGAAAACGGGCGCTTGTGGTTTTATGAACTTGAGAATTTCATGAGTCTGGACAAGTTGTATCGGTAGCTGTATAAAAAAATGGATGTGCAATTGAAAGAGAAAGACAAGGATTCGGTAAACTGCCGAATCCTTTGTTGATGTGTGATCATCTCTATCCCAGGTGATTCATGACAAAATAGGACTATGAGACAAAAAATAAATGTCATGGACAATTTGATGATTTTGCCAAAATCCTGTTTCTTTCTGTGTTATGCTTTAGGTAGACAAAGAATAGATTGAAAATTCCGAAAGGACGTCATTGGAAAGCAAGGAGGAGTACATATGAACAAGATAAAAAGAATCACCGCTTTACTGCTGGCAGCCACCCTGTTTTTAACGGCCTGTGGTAATGCTGCTGACATCGAACCGGGTGCAACTGCGCCGGAACCTGGCATGGAAGATTTGTCTGACCTGCCAGAAGAATACGCCTTTGGGAATAACACCCTGCCCTGGCAAAATCCGCCTGAGGACTGGACACCTCAAGTGGATGAAAACGATCCCTTTGGAGAACAGGAAACATTCATCAATCCTGAAAACCCCGTGTTCACACATGAAGGGGTCAGTCTGAAGCTGGACCCCCAATATCTGTCAGATGAAATGGACCTGTCCGTGAAACCCGTCACCCTGCCGCCAGCCTGGGAAGGGGCGGCCATGAAAGCTTATGATTTTACCCTGGAAGGTTACAATGAAGAACTGGGACTCATTGAAATTCGAATCCCCTATCCTTCCGGACAGGTACAGCCGGAGGCGGCTATCGGTGCTGGTTATTTCAATGAATCCACCAACACCTGGGAACCAGTGGCCTTTTGGCGAGATGATGAAAACCAGCAAGTGGTGATCACCACCAATCACTTATCCATCTATAGCTGTTTTGAAGTAACAGGGGAAAACACCCGCTACACCCGGGTAAACAAGATCTTTGCCACACCTTTGCTGCCGGATGAACTGAAGGGCGCACACACGGATGTCATTCTGGAAGCCATTGACAACAACCTTACCCCAGGGCAGGAGGCCTTGGACCTGGGGATGAAAATGACAAGTGATGTATTGAACTTTTCTGGAGCCCTTGTGAGTCTTACCGGCGGACTGGCCTACAGCTCAGAATTTATTGACGGGCTGGGAGGTGCTTTCACCAATGTGGGGGCCGTCATGGCAGTGGTTCAGCTTGCCTATGAATATGACAAGGGCAAGAAAAACATCATGGTGGGAAATGCAATGAAAAACATTGGTAATTATATGGTCTCCTTTTTTGGCAACGCACTGATGAGTGCTGCTTATGTCAGTGTTTTTGCCATTGATTTCTCCCTTAACTGGTTTATAGAAGAGGCCCTTACCGGCAGAAAAGACATTTATGCCGAAGCCTACAAGATCTACTACAATGATCCCGCCAATAAACGGACCCCGCTGGACTGGTACCGGGTCATTCGCAACATCCAGCGAGAACACCCCAACACAGAAGAATTTAAAGTAAAAATGGAAGAAGAGGTCAATCGTTACACCAAAAAATTCTGGGAAGAAGGAGATACGACGATTGGCATATATCAGACAGAAGCCACAAACAGAGGGTTTTCTACCACTGGTGGCCTCAACGAGGACGTTGAAGATGAGATCTCTAAGAATTATAAAAATGAGTTGACTTCTGGATATTTAAAACCTGCCTTTACCCGGCTGGAACAGGAAATACTAATGGAGCAACAGGAAAATTACCGAAAATCTTTGGAAAACCTGGCCAGATACCTGAACCA
>JAABSW010000023.1 GCA_011390155.1 Clostridiaceae bacterium | reverse complement strand
TGTGTACAGCTCTTCGTTCACCGACTGCAATTCTTCATTGGTGCTTTGTAATTCTTCGTTGGAAGCAATCAATTCCTCATTGGAAGACTGTAATTCCTCGTTGGAAGTTTCCAGTTCCTCCACCGTGGCCTGAAGGTTTTCGCGGCTTATCTGCAATTCTTTTTCCAGGTCTTTCACCCGTTGGTTCATGGCAATGCCCTGGTCCTGTCCTTTGGATAGTTCTTCTTTTACTTCTGTGTCACCTTTCACCTCCACGGCTCGAAAGCTGACGAGGTAAAAGTGCATGGATTCCCGAACAATCACACGGCCTTCAATGGTTATGGTTTTGCCTGGAAACCTTGTTGCGTCAACAATGTTATCAAACACCAGGCTTTCCTGCTTTAGTTTTAACCGGCGCAAAAGGCCGCTGGTATATAAGGCCAACTCTGTGGGCAGGTTGCTCATCAAATCGTTGGAGAACTTGCCTGCCTTAATTTGAAAGAAAGGGTTCATGTCGTTAATCACTTGGACAATGCGGTCTGTATCATCCACAATCACAGAAGGTGGCAGGTAGGCTTCCAAAGCACCTTCCAGTAATTTGGACTGGCGCAGGGCTTCAGCGCCGGAACGGTTGCTGAGCACCACCATCTCTTTTCCCTTATCCGCTTCATGCATCAGCTGCATGTCACGCGCCAAGAATGGTCGATGTCCTTCCTGGTACTGATAAATTTTCCATTTGCTGTCAATGGTTTTAAACCCTTCACTCATTTCACCCAGGGTTTCACTGCTTCCCATGAACAAAAATCCGCCGGGTTTTAAAGAATAATAAAACACGTTAAGAATTTTTTGCTGCATTTCCGGTTTTAAATAGATGAACAAATTCCTGCACATGATTAAATCCAGCCTGGAAAAAGGCGGGTCTTTTAACAGGTTGTGGGTGGCAAAAACAACCACTTTTCGAATATTTTCCTTTACCTGATAGCCATTTTCAAGGCGTTCAAAGTATTTAGCCAACAGTTCAGGGTCCACATCCGCCACAATGCTCTCAGGGTAAACACCCAGACTGGCGATGTTCAGTGCATCCTTGTCAATGTCCGTTGCAAAGATTTTTAGGTCGCATTTCAACTGCCTTTTTTCCATTTCTTCCAGAAATAACATGGCAATGGAGTAAACCTCTTCGCCTGTGGAACAGCCGGCAGACCAGATTCGCAGTGTTTTTTTATCAGGGTCAAGGTGAGGTAACAGGTTCTTCTTTAAACTTTCAAAGGCTTCCTGATCTCGAAAGAACCGGGTGACTCCGATAAGCAATTCTCTGTACAAAACCTCTTTTTCCTTATCTGATTCCGCCAAATAGGCCAAATACTCTTCCAGATCCTGGAACCGATTGATACTCAACCGACGTTCCAGCCTCCGTGTAATGGTGTTTTCTTTATAATACGAAAAATCGATGCCGATATGGTCCCGTAAAATCAAATTGATTTTTGCCAGGGTGCCCATGTTTTCAGGCAGGTTTTTTTCAAGGGTTTTGCCTTCTTTGATATAGGGATGTTTCACATAATTCAACATTTCTTCTGCCATTTTTCCCGGCGGCAGTACATAATCCACCAATCCCGTCGAAATGGAGCTGCGCGGCATGCCATCGAACTTAGCCGTCTCTTCATCCTGCACCAGAATCACGCCTCCGGCTTCCTTTACCGCCCGTATGCCCAAAGTACCATCACTGCCGGTGCCTGAAAGAATCACCGCCACACTCTTTTTCCCCTGGTCTGCCGCCAGGGAACGAAAGAAAACATCGATGGGCAGGTTAAGGGATTTTTGATTGCGTTGTTCTTCCAGGTACAGCGTACCATGGAAGATCATCAGGTTTTTTCGGGGTGGAATAAGGTAAAGGTGGTTGGGTTCCACCAGCATACCGTCTTCAGCTATATGAATGGTCATGCTCGTGTGCCTTGATAACAGTTCATCCATCATACTGCGGTAATCCGGTGACAAATGTTGGATCACCACAAAAGCCATGTCGGTGTCACTTGGCATGGCTTTAAAAAAATCCTGCAGCGCTTCCAATCCTCCTGCCGAAGCTCCAATACCTACGTAGTACAAAGGTTTTGATTCATTCGCCTGATATCCCCTGTCCAGCGACATTCTTTCAGCTCCTTTACATAATGTGAATTTACTGCGAATAATGGTTTTTATATTAACTATTTCGCTATTTTCGGTATATTTCTCTTTAAATATTTGATATGTAAGTATATTGCCTGTATAATGTAAGTACATGCACGCATCATCAAAACCCAACCAATCAATTCCTAACAAAAGAAGGGAAGGTTTATATGAAAAACCCCAACGGGCTTGACAAGGTGGACATGCAAATAATCCGGATTCTCCAGCGGGACGGCCGCACACCCAACACAGACATCGCACGGGACCTGGGTGTTTCTGAATCAACCGTGCGAAACCGCATTTCCCGGCTCATTGAAAAAAAGGTTATTCAAATCGTCGCTGTGGCGGATCCTTTTAAGCTGGGGCTGGATGTGGCTGCAATCATTAAGATCCACTCAGATGTTAAGAAAGTGGAGACAGTGGCCGCTGAACTGAGCAAAATTAATGAAATCTGGTATGTGGCCCTGGCCACAGGCCGTTCCACCTTCGATGTGGAAGTGTATGTGAAAAACATTCACCAGTTGCACCAACTCCTTGAAAAGCGCATCTGGCCCATCGATGGCATTGAACAGACAGAAACCTCTGTGGTCATGTCTTATATCAAGCGGGAATACTGCTGGAATTTTTAGTTGTACAAATAACTTACAAAAAATCACCCTTTTCATCAAAAAAGGTGGGCGGGTATTTAACCACGCCTTTGATGCGTTTCAGGGAACCAGGCTGAATTTCCATTACCTGAAAATATTCCTCTTCATCCAAACCGAAGGGCAAGTGTATGTCAAAGGGTGCTGCCAGCTGAAAGCCAAACTGACTGTAATAAGCAGGGTCGCCCACCACAATCATGGCACCCAGGGGCAGCCTTTCAGCCGAAGCGATGCCAATGCGTATCATTTCCTGACCAATGCCCTGGCGTTGGTAGGCAGGTAACACAGAAACCGGACCCAACACAAGGATGCTGTGTTTCTTTTTTTTATCTTCAATTTCTGCCAGGGAGATAAGCATATGGCCGACAATCGTGCCATCGCACACCGCCACCAGAGCCAGTCCGGGTATATACCCTTCACTTTGCCGGATGTTCTCCACCAGCTGCCATTCTTTTCCTGTGCTGAAAGGCATTGGGTCAAAGGCTTCCTGTATCACTTCCCTGATGATTGGCACTTCTGACTTATGCTCCGGTCTCACCACCAATTCCCGGCAGTTCTGCCGGAAGGCTGGTACTTTCGTTTTTTTCTCCTTGGCCATCTTGTCACCCTCCTCATCCCTGCTACCCTTCACATCAGCACAGTCTATCTTCGGTCTGGACCTTATAATCATTGACTTATTGTATATACCCCACATTCACAGTGATTACCCCTTCTTTAATCCCAAAAAATGAAAAACGCACCCGAAGGTGCGCTATTGATAAACGTGATGAATGCAAGCGTCATGGTAAGCGTCATTCTTGTAAATCTTGTTACAAGATTGGAAGCCGATGACACGTCCATTCTCTTTGTCTTCATCTACGCCTGAATCACCTTCAGCGCTTCCTCAAAGGTCATCCGGTGCTGTTCGCCACTGACCATGTTTTTCACCGCCAGGTAGCCGTCAGAAACCTCTTCGTCGCCAATGATCACCACAAAGGGAATGCCGTGTTTGTTGGCGTAGTTCATTTTTTTACCGATCTTGGTTTGCTCCAGGTACACTTCCGTTACCACCCCTGTCCCTCTCAAACGGCTGGCCACCCGGGCACAGGTTTCAAGGGTGTCGCCAATGGGCACCACCAGTACCCGTGACAGGGAAGATGGCAAGTCACTGCCCAAAATGCCGGCTTCATTTAACTGGTAGAACAGGCGGGTGAGACCAATGGAAATGCCCACCCCCGGCAGTTTCTCTTTCGTGTAGTACTCTGCCAGGTTGTCATACCGCCCGCCGGAGCAGACGGACCCAATTTCCGGATAATCTCTCAGCAAGGTTTCGTAGACGGTGCCGGTGTAATAATCCAGCCCCCGGACAATTTTCAGGGCAATGGTAAACGCTTCTTCCGGCACACCGAAAGCCCGAATCAGTTTAGTCACTTCCTTCAGTTCTCCCAGACCTTCCTGAAACTGAGGGTTGTCGATGCCCAGGGCATCCAGGGCCTGCAGGATGTCTTCATTGGTGCCTTCAATGGCAATGAACCGGAAAATTCCCTCAATGGCTGCTCCGTCAATGCCTGCTTCTTCCAGTTCTTTTCGTGTCTTTTCAGCACCGATTTTTTCCAGTTTATCAATGGCACGGAGCAACTCCGGCCTGCCAGCCACCCCATAGTGGGCGAAGAGGCCGTTCATCAGCTTCCTGTTGTTTAACCGAATGACAAAAGGCGGCAATCCAATTTCTGTGAAAACATTGTAAATAATGGCGGGAATTTCAGCGTCTGTGGCCACGTCCAGTTTTTCCCGGCCAATGACGTCAATGTCGCACTGGTAGAATTCGCGGAAACGGCCTTTCTGGTTCTTTTCACCCCGGTATACTTTGCCGATCTGGTACCGGCGGAAGGGGAAGGTTAAATCGTTCATATGTTGTGCCACAAAACGAGCCAGGGGCACTGTCAGGTCAAAGCGCATGGACAGGTCCGTGTCACCCTTCATAAAACGGTAAACCTGTTTTTCTGTTTCACCACCGCCCTTTGCCAGCAGCACCTCGGACTTCTCAATAATAGGTGTGTCCAGGGGAACAAAACCATAACGTTCGTAAACCCGGCGGATGGTGGCCATCATCCGGTTGAATAAGATCTGTTCCTGTGGCAATAATTCCATAAAGCCTGGCAGTGTTGACGGTTTTACAATTTTTTGTTTGGCTGCCATCTGGTTTCCTCCCTTACATGGTTCATGAATGAAACCATTATAACACAAACCGGCTGTGCAAGCACAGCCGGCAACCTCAATTCAACTCACCAATTCAATTCATGTCACTTATTTTGTCCGATGATGAACACCCTTAAGAATCCTGTTGACAGCTGTAAACCATTTTTCCATTCATAAAAGTCATTTCAACGGTTATATGCTGCAATTCCTCCGCCGGCACACGGAAGGGGTCTTCAGAAAGAACTGCCAGGTCTGCCACCTTTCCTGGTTCAATGGACCCTTTCAACTTTTCTTCAAAGGAAGCGTAGGCAGACCCAAGGGTCATTGCCCGAAGTGCCTGGTCCACCGTTAATTTCTGACGGGGAAGCCACCCTCCCGCCGGAAAACCCTGTTCATCCTGGCGGGTGACCGCCGCATGCAGGCTGATCATTGGGTTAATTGAATCCACCGGGCTGTCTGAGGATAAGCAGACGGGAACCCCGTCATCCACCAAACGACGGTATTGGTACGTCTTTTCAGCCCGTTCTTTTCCCAGCCTCTGCTCCACCATATGCAGGTCATTTCCCAGACACACAGGTTCGGCGTAGGCAATGACACCTGTCTTGGCGAAGCGCTTCAGAAGGGCTTCTGTGGTAATCTGCAGGTGAATAATCCCAAACCGGGGGTTCTTTTTATAATGATGCTGTTGTGCTGCTTCAAAGCTTTTAAAACACATGGTCATGGCCGCATCGCCAATGGCGTGGAGAGCCACCTGCATCCCCGCCTGGTGTGCCCTTACCACCAGCCGGTCAAGTTCCTCCTGGCTGAAAACAGCAATGCCGCAGTTTCCCGGGTCATCGGCGTAAGGTTCTGACAAAAGGGCTGTTCTGGCACCCAGGGAACCGTCTGTCAGCAGTTTTAGTGGACCAATTTTAAAATATTCATCACCCACGCCCGTGCGCCACCCTGCTTCAAGAAAGGCGTTCAACTGATCCATGTCAGGCAGCAGACACTGCTCGTACACCCGAATGGGCAGGTTTCCCTCCGTTACCAATGCCTGGTAAGCCTGTATGACCTGGTGAAAATCTTTGCCCGACAAGGCTTCAAAATCATCGCTCTGGACAGAGGTGATTCCATAACCGGCACATACCTTGCCCGCCCGTAGCAGCATGGCTTTGATCTGGTCTGGAGATGGTACGGGAATGACTGCCTGGATCAGACTCCGGGCGTTTTCCCGGAACAGTCCCAGTGGATTCCCTTCCTGGTCCAGGTCAATGTGGCCTCCGGCAGGACGAGGTGTTTCCCTGTTAATGCCAGCCATCTCAAGGGCTTTGGTATTGGCTGCGGCGATGTGCCCACAGATCCGGGTCAGAAAAATGGGATGACGGGTGGAGATCCGGTCCAGGTCGTGGCGGGTCAAGTCACGGCCTTCTTCAAGGGTGAGGGAGTTCCAGCCCCTTCCCAGCAGCCATTGGCCTGCAGGGATTTGATGATTCTCCAAATGCAGCCTGCCCCCTTCCACCAGCTGGTCGATGCTTCGAAATGTGCTGCATTCAAAACGTTCCAGGCTCATTCCAAAGCTCAACAGGTGCAGGTGACTGTCATTGAACCCTGGCACCACTGTCTTTCCTCTAAGGTCCACCACTTCCGTATCCCGGGTTTTCAGTGTCATCACTTCTTCTCGGCTTCCCAAAGCAACGATTTTTCCCTTGCTGAGGGCAACGGCCTCTGCCTTTGGTCGTTGGGGATCCATTGTCACAAAGTGACCATTCATTAATATCCGTTCCATGACACTCATCTTCCCTTCCCTGTTTTCTCCCACAGTTCTTTCCTGAATCCTCCGTTCCTGAATCCTGCGTTTCTAATTCGGTCTTTCTTGAAACCATATCCCCCGTTAGGAAGTGATGACTTTGTACATGATTGATTCCCGGTAGCCTGTCATCACCTGGTAATAGCCTTCCAGCTCCCTGTCCAGGGCTGGGTCTCCCGTGTCCACCATCAGCGGCCGTCCCTGTAGGGCCTGTATTTTTGACAGGGTTGCCATCACCATCAGGTTTTCAGGTCCGGTTTGATGAATCACCCCTGCACTTAACTGCTGATTTCCACGTCCAAAAAGGTAGCCCTGGCCACCGATGGGGGTGATGACCAGCCGGCTTTCCTTTCCGGAAATGGCCGCAAGAATGTTTTTTTCCGTTGCATCGGAGCAGACAAGTTGACGGTTACATACGATATCCACTCCCAGCAGGGTTGCCGGCAGGTCCAGGGCTGCCATCACCTGTCGGGTGGTGGATCCGGGGCCGATGACATACACCATTTCCGGTACCATGCCATCCACCACCCGCAGGGCAATGGCTTTTTGTGCCGATTCATCTGACAGCAGGCTGCCGCTTTTCCTGCCCTGCATAAGCCTGGCATCATCCGGCACCTTCAGATAGCCATATAGTTTTGTCTCTACATGCCCCTGGCGGTAGGCTGCCTCGTCAATGTCCAGTACTTCTTCTGTCTTCAGCCCAGTAATTTCACAGCGCAGGAATCGACGGGCCAGTTCACCTGCCTTTTCCGGACTTACCGCGTAGACGGGGGAATGGATCTTAACACCGGTGGGGATGCCTGCCACAGGAAGGCTTTCACCAACAGCTTCATACACGTCCCTGGCGGTGCCGTCACCTCCTGCAAAGAGGAGGAGCGACACTCCTTCTTCCAATATTTTTTTTGCCGCCTGGCGGGTGTCTTCCCGGCTGGTTGTATCCTTGTCAACGTCGGTTACCCTTTCCTTCTCACTGTGCCACAAAACCCTGCAGGCAAAACCCAGTTCCCGGACAACCGCTTCACCCATCTCACCGGAGGCGGTGTAAATCACCAGGTCTTCCCGTAAGGATTCCAGCATTTTCAAAGCCTCCAGGGTTCGGAGTCCTGACTTGGGAACCGCACCCAGTGCCAGGGCTTCCCGGGCCATACCGTCAGTCCCTTTTAGACCCACCGTTCCTCCCAGTCCGGCTACCGGGTTCACAATCAATCCCAGTTTCATTACAGCCCTCCCCCCATTCCTTTAAACTCTTCACCTGGTTTTTATGAGGCGCCTGTTTTTCGAAGGTAACTGCGCCAGGTAATGGCCCACTCTTTGGGATCATCCATACCGGATTCATCCACCTGGTGAATGACACTGTTGTGAGGGGCTGTTTTCACCAGTTCAGGGTTTTCATAACATTCCCGCACCACATGGGCCAGGGTGGCAATGTATTCATCCAACTCTTCTCTGGAGGGGGTTTCAGTGGGTTCCAGAGTGGCTGGCTCCGGTACATAGTAAGGGTGATGACTGGTCCAGTAATGCAGCCCAAAGTCCAGCATGCGCCGCTGGATGTCCCCAGTGGTGACACCTGTGTCGTCTGTCAGTTTTTTCAGTGTGTAGCGCACTTGTTCCACCCGTTGTTTTGACGGATCATAAGGCGAATCAATGCCTTCGATTTCCAGCAGTTTCCTGAAGAGGTAATTGTTGTTCAACACAGACACCTTTGCAACTTCATACAACCCTTCCGCTCCCAGGCTTCTCATCCAGGCATAGGCTTTCAGCACTACCTGTGCCACCCCATGAAAGGACCTGACCCGTCCAATACTGTTCGGCACATCATGGTTCAGCAGGTAGTTTTCACCGTCGAAGTCAATGAGGGGCGCCGGCAAAAATGATTCCAGCTCTTTCGTGACTCCCAGGGCACCAGACCCGGGACCACCGCAACCATGAGGCGTGCCGAAGGTTTTGTGCAGGTTGAAGAAACACATATCAAAGCCGGCTTCCCGGGCTCGTGTGATGCCCAGCAGACCATTGGCATTGGCCTGGTCGTAACCGCAAAGCCCGCCTTTTTCGTGTACCAGATCGGTAAAGGCTTTGATCCGCTTGTTGTAAATCCCCGTGTCTTCCGGGTTGGCGCAGATAAAGCCTGCAGTGCGTTCTGAGACAGCCGCCTTGAAAGCCTCATAGTCAGGGTAACCTTCTTCATCCGGGAAGATGGTAATGATTTTATAACCCTTGATAGCTGGGCAGGCAGCGTCAGAGGGATGGGAGAACACTGTGGTGATGATTTCGTCCCGCTGTTGGTCTTCACCGGTATGCCTGTGCCAGGCTTTTATCAGGGAGGCCATGGCAAAGGCCGCCTGGCTGCCGCTGGCTGTCTGGAAGGTGAACCGGTCCATGCCGGATATTTCACGCATCATCAGGTCCGTTTCGTGCATGATCTGCAGAATGCCCTGGACTGTTTCCACAGGCTGTTCCGGATGAAGGGCAGCCATTTCCGGCAGGGACGCCAAACGGTCATTGATTTTAGGGTTGTACTTTACCGTACAGGTACCCTGGCCAATTTCAATGTTCACATCCCCACCCAGGGTTTCCTGGGAAAGGCGCATGTAGTGACGCAGCACCCGTGGCTGTGCCATTTCTGGTAGCACTGGTGGTGTTTTTCGCTGTAATCCCGTGGGCAGTGCCGCCATGACGTCTCCTGCAACAGCCTTAACTTCCTCCTCCGCCTCTGGAATTCGCACACCCCGTTCCCCTTTTCGACTCAGTTCAAAAATAACAGGCTCATCCCATTTGGCCTGGTGAAAGTTACGCACAAGATAATGACGGTTGATTCGTTTCATAGGGTCTCAGTCCTTTCTCTCAGATTTACTGACCTGGGGTTTCCGTGACAATGGCTTTAATCGACGCCGCCAGACGGTCGATGTCCTGACGGTTGTGGATTTCTGTAATACAGTACAAGGCACACTGGCCAAGGTCCGGGTAATCCACCGACAGGTCTTTGCCTCCGTAAATGCCCTGTGCCATCAGCTGTTGGTTGATGGATGCCACAGTGATTCCAGTGGCACTGAAATCAACGACAAATTCCTTGAAACCCGCTGCGTCAAAATAGGATCCTTTGACACCGGGAATCTGGTTAAGCTGGTGGATGGCGTAACGTGACCGCTGGAGAATGGTTTCTCCCAACTCCCGCATGCCCTCCGGTCCCATGAGGGCCAGGTAAACCCCGGCGGTAATGCCCCAGAGTGCCGACTGGGTGCCAACAAATTCATTGGCGTTTTCCCGAAGATCTCCGAAAGAGGTCCGGTCATAGGCCACATCTCCGAAACCGTACTCACCTTCCACGGTGGTGGGGGCGATGCCGAAGAGGCGGGAAGGGTATTGCATGACATATTCTTCCTCGTCCCGGGTGGCAATGAACCCGGAGAGGCCGCCTCCATAGTTCATGTGAATGCCCAGGGGCTGGAGATCGCCGCAAATGATGTCTGCCCCATAATGAGAAGGAGGCGCAAGAACCCCCAACGAACTTGGGTCCACCCCTACCACTGACACAGCCCCCTGTTCATGGGTAATGCGGGAAATTTCTTCTCCCTGGGTTTCAAGAAACCCAAAAAAAGATGGGTTTTCAAAATAGACCGCCGCTGTCTCCCCATTCATTTTCTGTTTCAGATCATCCAGGTCCAGTTGTCCGGTGTTTGGGTGGTAGGCCACTTCAACAAAATCCAGGTCAGGGTCACAGTAATTTTTCATCACCTTCAGTTTGTTGCAATCCATCAAAGCCGGCACCAATACCTGGCGCTTGCCATTCATGCGGCCCGCCATGCGCATGGCAGTGGCGGCTGCCTGTGCCCAGTCCATGGTGGGCACGTTGACAACATCCATGTCAACCAGTTCTGCCACCATACTCTGGTACTCAAACAGGGTCTGGAAACGGCCGTGATCGTTATAGGGTTCGCCGGCATAACCCGTTAAGAACTCACCCCGGGAATTGATTTCATCACACACAGCGGGTACATAATGTTGCCAGCAACCTGCTCCCAGAAAATTCAGCATGTCCCGGCAACTCCTGTTTTTACGTAAAAGACCTTCGACATGCCGCCGCAATTCCCATTCTGATGAAAGGGCCGGTGGCAGGTTCATGTTTTCTTTCAGCTTGATCGCTTCCGGTACTTCTGCGTGGAGTTCCTCCAGGCTGTTTAATCCAATTTCCTTCAGCATGGCCTCCTGTACTTCCGGTACCGAATTTGGGATATAGGGGTGATGCTTGAAACCTTTGATACTCATCATCCATTCCTCCTCTTTCCTTAATTTGGCTCATTGATCATCTCTTCCACCCTCATCATCAGGCAATGCCGCCGCCATCCACCACCAGGGCAGCACCTGTGATCCATTGGGCCAGGTCACTGGCCAGGAACAGCACCACATTGGCCACGTCCTCCGGCGTTCCCAGACGTTCCAGCGGTCTTCCCTTGGCGGATTCCACCAGAAATGCATCTTCTTCACAGCCCAGCTGACGGCCTTCTTCCCGAAGCATGGCTGTGTCGGTGTCTCCGGGGTTGACACTGTTCACCCGGATATTATCAGCTCCATGGTCAATGGCCATGGCCCGGGTCAGGTTCACCAAACCACCCTTGGCCGCACAGTAAGCCGCAGCCTGGTCGCCGCCTTTCAGACCCCATCCGGAACCGGTGTTAATGATGCTGCCGCCTCCGTTGCCAGCCATCACCGGCACCACGTATTTGGCCATAAGGTAAGCACCTTTCAGGGTTACATCCAGCACCATATCCCACTCCTCTTCCGGCAGGTCCACCACTGTTTTCCGGTAGGTGACCCCGGCGTTATTAAAGAGAATGTCAATACGTCCAAACTGCTGGACAACCGCCTGCACTGTTTCACTGCATGCTTTCTGAGAAGTGATGTCACAGGCAAAGAAGGTGGCTTTTCTTCCTGCCTGGCGTAAAAGCGCTGCCTGTTCCTCCCCTTTCTTCACGTTCACGTCCAGCATGGCCACCGACGCACCATAGGCCGACAGCAGTTCCGCTGTGGCCAGGCCGATGCCTGAAGCCGCTCCCGTGACCACCGCCACTTTTTCTGCCAGGTTCAATACATCTTTTTTCTGCAGCATTCCAAAACCTCCTCTTGGGAATTCCGTTGAACTTTCTCATTTTTGCTTATCAGTATTATAAAAGCAACAAACGTGCCAGTTTTTTGAAAAATTTTGTTTTTAACAAACCCGTCTTGAAAACACTGCAAACACCTGTCTTTTAAAACCTTTTAACCTTTAGTCTTGCCCCTTTCCTCCCTGGCTTACTATTTTTGTGTCATGTTTGTCGCTATTCTTGCCAAGCATTGTCATTTGTGTCATTCTTAATGTATCCCTTATGAGTGAAAGGAGACTTTTCATGATTCTTGACACCCACACCAAATCCAGCCTGCAGCACATCCTCAACAGCCTTTCTGCCACAACTGATGTTGAAATTGCTGTTTTTGACAACAGTTGTCACCTGATTCTATTCACACCTTCCTATTTGCACCACAAAGGAAAAACCGTTCACACTCCTTCCATCGAAGAGGTGATGCAGGAAGGTAAAATGATTGTCAACGAACCCGGACGAATGCCTTCCTGTGTTGGTTGCCGCTTCAAGGACAACTGCCCCTCAACCATCGAAATTCTTAACTGCATCAACGTCAATCGCTATACCTTTGGAGTGGTGGCCCTCACGTCCTTCACCCAAGAAGGCCAGTCCCGCATATCCTCAGACATGGCGGCTTACCTGAGGCTTTCCCAGGAAATAGCCAGCCTCATTGGCGCTGTGCTTATGCAGGGAGCCGGAAAAAACCGTTTTCATTACCTGGATGAACTGCTCCACGCGGCCATTCAGTTTACCACTGATCCCGTTATTGCCATCGACCACAACGGCCAGGTAACCCATTTTAACGATGCGGCCCTGGATTTGTTTTCCTTTTGCAATCTGTCCACCACCGCCTTAAAACAGATCCTTCCCCAATCCATTCTCAACAGTATCCTTACGGGAGAACCTATGGAAGACAGGCCGGTGAACACCTCCCATTTTCATGGCCGACTGTCTGTGGCCCCGGCACACCTGGAAGATGCTTTTGCCGGCGCCGTACTTACAATTCAACAACCCGTTTCTCATCAGAAATCGGATACCCCATCCAGTTCAGAGCAGGACCCTGGAAAGGCCACACTGGCAGAAATCATCGGCAACAGTCCCGTCATCGCCGCCTTAAAAGCAGACCTGCTGCGCTTTTCTCCCACCCCTTCACCCATTCTTATTACAGGAGAAACTGGGACGGGAAAGGAACTGGTTGCCCAGGCCATTCACGCCAACAGTCCCCGGCGTAACGGTCCCTTTGTGGCCATCAACTGTGCCAGCATACCGGAAACCCTCTTTGAGAGCGAATTGTTTGGGTACATGGAAGGGGCCTTTACCGGCGCAAAAAAAGGAGGGAAAGCTGGCCGTTTTCAAATGGCCCAGGGTGGCACTCTTTTTCTTGACGAAATTGGCGAAATGCCCTTCTCAGTTCAGGCCAAACTTCTGCGGGTGCTTCAGCACTACGTTGTGGAGCCCATCGGCAGCACACGGGCCATACCTGTTGATGTCCGCATCATTGCTGCCACCAACCAACATTTGGAAACACTGGTCCAGGAGAAAAAGTTCCGCTCCGACCTGTATTACCGCATCAACGTGATCCCACTGCATCTTCCCCCTTTACGGGAACGAAAAGAAGACCTGCCGGAACTCTGCCGTCATTTTCTCCTTTACTACAGCCAGCGACTGTCCAAACCCACCGCTGGTTTTACCCCCACCACCCTAAAATTACTTGCCCGTCATGACTGGCCGGGAAATGTGCGGGAACTTGAAAACGCAGTGGAATACGCCGTCAACTTTGCCGATACAAATCGGTTAACCACTTCACATCTGCCCAAACGACTGACAAATTCCCTGCAGCCTGACAACATCAATCTACCAGGCATTAAAACAAAAGTTCATCGTTATGAACAACAAACCATTGAAAACCTGTTGAACCAGCATGGATGGGATAAAATCGGCAAAGAGAAAACCGCAAAAATGCTGGGCATCAGCCTGCGTACCCTGTACCGAAAACTCCAACTCATAAAAAAAACGCCCGAAGAATCAAATTGATTCTTCAGGCATTACATTTACAATCCCCGGATGGTCTCCAGAAACAGGCGGATCACGTCTGCGCCACCGATGAAGGTGCCCAGGCTGCTGCCAATGTTTGCCAGTGCCACCACCAGCAACACGCGGGTTACTTTGTTTTTCCAGAATCCCTTCAAACTCACCGCATCTTCTGCCAGGTCTTCAAAATCCTGCACGTTGGGCCGGCGAATATAGGCTTCCACCACTCCAGCAAACCAACCGGCGGCCAGCATGGGGTTCAGAGAACTGATGGGCGCAGCCACAAAGGCTGTCAGAATAGCCAGAGGATGGGCAAAAGCAGCCATGGCCCCAATGGCAGAGAAAGAACCATTCCATAAAATCCAGCTGATGGACTGACGTATGCCCATGTCCCGGTTCAGGTAAAAGGTATAGCCAATGATGCCGATGATGGCCAGGGGAATAATCCAGGCAATGTAGCCCAGCCCCTTCCTTTTTTTAGGCACCCTTGACAGGGCTTTCAGGTCATGTTCCTTATAAATCTCAACCATGATCCCAGGTACATGGGCGGCACCCAACACGGCTACCACCTTATTCCCGGGGGCTTCCTTTATTTTTTGTGACAGGTACTGGTCTCGCTCGTCGATGAGGGGAACCTTCAATTGGGGAAAAGCCTCGGTAAATTCACTGAGCATGGCATTGAGGGTGTCTTTGGATTTCAATTTTTCCAGTTCTTCCTCTGAAATGTCTGCCCCTTCAAAAAGACTCATGAAAATCTGGAGAATTAACTGTGCCTTTCCTTTGAAACCCAGTCCGTGCCACACACGGGCAAAGGTAACCTGAATGTTTCGGTCTGCCAGCACCAGCCGGGCGTCCACTTCTTCAGCTGATTTAATTCCCTGCAGCATTTCTGCTCCCGGCGTGACACCAAACTGCTTGGCGATCCGTTTTTGAAAAGAGGCAATCAGCAGGTTCATCAGCAATAAACTGGCCTTTTTTTCTTTAATGATTTTGAAAATGTCCGTTTCTTTCCACTTGCTGCCGGAAATGATGGATTGATACCGCTGTTCATCCAATTCCACGCACACACTGTCCGGTTCTTCTTTCTCAATAATCGCCTTCACCTGCTCAGCACTGCGCCTGGACACGTGGGCCGTGCCCACCAGTATAATTTCCCTGTCATCCAGCTGCAGCCGGGTGATTACTTCTTCAGTATCAAGGGATTCAGTCTCTTCTGACTCATTTTTTGACATCACGTCTTTCGGCGCATCTGCCATTTCAGCCTGATTCCCCTCTTCCACCTCTTCCAAAGAGGTTTCCTCTTCTTTGGGTATCAGTTGTTCTTTGTTTTCCTCCATAATTTGTTCATCCTCTGGTTTTATTTTACGCTCACCTCAAAAGCGGCGGGCACTTCTTTGCACTGAAGTTATTGTATCATATTCCAGGGTTTTCGGCACGAAAAAACCGCAGAAAGAGGGGGGCCTATCACCCTTCCTTCTTTCTGCAGTTTTATAGTCTTGTTCAAAAAATGGGTTTTTACTCCGTTGCCTTTGGAATTTGTAATATGGCGCCCTTGCTGCCGCTGGTGACCATATGGGCGTAACGCGCCAGCACACCACTGGTGATTTTAGGCTCTCTGGGAGTCCACGCCTCCCTGCGCCTGGCCATCTCTTCGTCAGAAATGCGCAGCTGGATGGATTTCTCCTGAATGTTAATGTCAATGGTGTCCCCTTCTTCCACCAGGGCGATGGGACCGCCCACCGCTGCTTCCGGCGACACATGGCCAATAGAGGCACCACGGGTGGCGCCGCTGAACCGGCCATCAGTGATGAGTGCCACTTTACTGCCCAGGCCCATACCGGCTATCACCGCTGTGGGGCTGAGCATTTCCCGCATGCCGGGGCCGCCCTTGGGTCCTTCATAGCGGATGACCACCACGTCACCTGCTTGGATCTTACTACTGGCGATGGCTTCAGAAGCCTCTTCCTCACTGTCAAACACACGGGCAGGACCGCTGTGTTTCATCATCTCCGGGGCCACCGCCGCTGCTTTTACCACGCAGGCATCCGGTGCCAAATTACCTTTCAGCACTGCAATGCCACCGGTTTTGCTGAAGGGATGCTCCACAGGTCGAATGATGTCCGGGTCCAGGTTCGTGTACCCGGCAATGTTTTCTCCCACGGTTCTGCGGGTGCAAGTCAGTGCGTTTTTCCGGATGAGACCCAGTTTATCCAATTCGTTCATCACGGCATAAACACCGCCTGCTTCTTCCAGGTCTTCCATAAACGCATCACCAGCCGGTGCCAGGTGGCACAGGTTAGGGGTTACTTCACTGATTTCATTGGCCATTTCCAGGTCCAGTGGCACTCCTGCCTCATGGGCAATGGCCGGCAGGTGAAGCATGGTGTTGGTGCTGCAGCCCAGGGCCATGTCTACGGTAAGGGCGTTGTGGAAAGCATCAGGTGTCATGATATGCTTGGGCCGGATGTCCGCTTCCAACAGTGACATGATCTGCATCCCCGCCATCTTGGCCAGCTGGATCCGGGAAGAATATACCGCCGGAATGGTGCCATTTCCCCGCAGGCCCATGCCCAGTACTTCTGTGAGGCAGTTCATGCTGTTGGCTGTGAACATGCCTGAACAGGAACCACAGGTGGGGCAGGCACTGGCTTCATAGGCATCCAGCTCTTCCTGGGACAGGGTGCCCGCCGCATGTTCTCCCACGGCTTCAAAAACAGAGGAAAGACTGGCACGTTTCCCACGCACACGACCGGCCAGCATGGGGCCGCCGCTGACAAAAATGGTGGGGATGTTCAACCGGGCTGCAGCCATCAACAGGCCAGGTACGTTTTTATCACAATTGGGCACCATCACCAGGGCGTCGAAAGCATGGGCAATGCCCATGGCTTCTGTGGAATCGGCAATCAGTTCCCGGGTTACCAGGGAATATTTCATTCCCGGATGGCCCATGGCCAAACCGTCACAAACCGCAATGGCAGGGAACACCATGGGCACGCCGCCGGCCATGGCCACCCCCATTTTCACCGCGTCAACGATTTTATCCAAATGCACATGGCCTGGCACCACTTCATTAAAGGAACTGACGATACCGATTTTAGGCCGTTTCATTTCTTCCTTGCTCATTCCCAAAGCGTTCAACAGTGAGCGATGGGGTGTGCGTTCAATGCCTTTGGTCATTTGTTCACTTTTCATTTAAAACCCTCCAGTTATTCGAATATGGCACATTTTTCTGTAAATTAAAACTTATTCTATCACTAACCTGCGCGTCTGTAAATCATAGTCCTGAAAACTCCACCAAAAGCTAAGAATCCTGTTTATCCGATGACTACCACCGCTAAGAATCCTGTTTATGTTAAAACAAGCTGTAAGTTGGTATAATACCATTAGGAGGCTGTGTTTCAAGCATCATTCAATGGTATGATTTTTTTGCGAATCTGCTTTAGAATAAAAGGAGGAAACTGATGAAAACCATTATTTTAGCGGGGGGAAGCGGCACAAGACTATGGCCCTTAAGCAGAGAACGATATCCCAAACAATTTATAAAGCTTCAGGGAAAAGAAGAATCACTTTTTCAGGAAACCTTTCAAAGAAGTTTGTTACTCTCTGACCTGGATGATATTTATGTTGTCACCAATGAAAAACATAAATTTTTAGTGATGGGTGCTGTTGAAGAGCTGGGTTATGCTTACAAAGAGACCAACATCCTCGTGGAACCTGAACCTAAAAATACACTGCCCGCCATTTATGCCGGCGTTAACGAAATTATGAAGGATGGTCATGACACGGTTGTGGTGTTCCCTTCAGACCATATGATTTCTAAGAGTGAAGCCTTTGCAACCATCATCAAAGAATCGGAAACCTTAACCAAAGACGCCATTGTTACCTTTGGCATAAAACCCGATGGGCCTAATACCGGCTATGGGTATCTATCACCTGGCGAGGCACTACTTAATGGGTTCGTGGTGCACTCCTTCAAAGAAAAACCTACACCAGAAAAAGCAGAAGAATATATCCGTAAAGGCTATTACTGGAATGCAGGTATCTTTATGTTTGATTCACAGGTTTTTTCTTCCGAAGTAAAAAAACACTCTCCTGAAATTTTTAATGCCTTTGAGACAAGTGACAATCTACTTGATGCTTTTTCAAAAATTCACACGAAAATCTCCATCGATTATGGCATTATGGAAAAGAGCACTAAAGCAGCGGTTGTGCCTGTGGACATTGGCTGGAATGATTTAGGCAGTTTCGATTCTTTTTTCGAGGTGTTCCTGCATGATAAAAATGACAATATTTCCCATGAACAAAACATCATCATTGATTCAAAGCACAACCTGATTCAATCCTATACCGGTAAAATTGTTGCAGCTGTGGGCATTGATGATTTAATCATCATCGACAACAGGGATGCGCTTTTAGTTTGTAAAAAAGATCAATCGCAAAAAGTCAAAGAGGTTGTGGAAACGTTAAAAAGCAGGAATGATTTAAGAACCGAATACCATGTGCAGGATTATCGGCCTTGGGGTTATTACAAGGTGTTAGAAGAAGAGAAAGACACTTTTAAAATCAAAAGGATTACGGTAAACCCGGGTAAAAAACTTAGCTACCAACTGCATCATCACCGGAGTGAGCATTGGGTGGTCGTGAGAGGCATGGCAAAAGTGACGGTTGATGGCGAAGAAAAATTTGTTCGTTCCGGCGAAAGCATCTTTATAAGAGAAGGCCAAAAACACCGTCTTGAAAACCCAGGCAAGACACCCCTGGAGCTTATTGAAGTGCAGATGGGACAATACCTTGAAGAAGATGATATCGTCAGGTTTGATGATGAATACGGAAGAAAGTGAGGTCGCTGATGAACATATTAGTTACTGGAGGCTTGGGGTTTATCGGCAGCCACACTGTCGTAGAATTGACAGCCAACAATCATGAAGTCATCATTGTGGACAATCTTAGTAATTCAAAAATCGAAGTGCTGGACAAACTTCATCAAATTACGGGCCGTAGGCCTGCTTTCCACCAAATCGATGTGACCGATGAAACACAGGTGGAAGACATTTTTCTCACTCATAAAATTGACGGGGTTATTCACTTTGCCGGCCTTAAGGCCGTGGGTGAGTCGGTCTCCAAACCACTTGAATATTATTATAATAACCTGGTAAGCACAATGGTGCTGAGCAAATTGTGTCTTAAATATGATGTCGGAAAGTTTGTCTTTAGTTCCTCTGCCACCGTGTACGGTGACCAACCATCTCCTCTGAAAGAAGAGATGGCGTTACAGAAGACCACCAACCCCTATGGTGAAACAAAAGCCATCAGCGAGCGGATTCTCACGGATGTTTCCCAAGCAAATGAAGGCTTTTCCGTTAGTCTTTTGCGCTATTTCAACCCTGTGGGTGCCCATGAAAGTGGATTGATCGGTGAAGACCCTCACGGCATCCCCAACAACCTGATGCCCTTTGTAACGAAGGTGGCGAAAGGGAAATTGGAAGGGTTGAGTGTGTTTGGGAATGACTATGAAACAGTGGACGGAACAGGTGTGAGGGATTACATTCATGTCATGGACCTTGCCGAAGGACATGTCAAGGCCATCGAGAAGCTCTCTTCGGGGGTAAACATCTATAACCTGGGAACTGGGAGAGGGATTTCCGTGCTGGAACTTGTGAAGGCGTTTATGCAGGTAAACCATGTTGAGGTACCCTATGAAATTGTCGAAAGACGACCAGGAGACGTGGCAATCTGCTTTGCTGACGCTGGAAAAGCTGAAGAGGAACTGGGATGGAAAGCCAAGCGCAGCTTGGAAGACATGGTCAGAGATGCCTGGAAGTTTGAGGTAAACAATTCTTAGTGTTCATTCCACTCAAAAAAACCTCCTGTCTTATGAAAAACAGGAGGTTTTCGTGTTCTTTGACATTCAATGTTACCTATTATACCGACAGGTTATATTTTTTTTCGTACCACAAATCCCAATCCTGCCATTGCAACGCCAACTGCGATGTATCCAAGTACATTCAAGCTTCCCGTTTGACTGAGTACCGATGCCTGGTTTAGGACCGGTGGCACCGTTACCAGACTGCCTTCAGCTGCGAAAACTGGCATTCCACTCAACATCAACACAGACACCAGTGCAAGACCCAACGTTACTATGCGACCTTTCATTTTACTCATCTTGCATTCCTCCAATCTGCCCTTCGTAAACGGACTTCACTATCCCATTTCTTCCTTGTTATCCCAGTGACGAAACTGCTTTTCCCATTCTTCACCCGCATGAATTTCTATGGCATTTTCCATTAAATGGATTAATTCCAACATACTTCGAAAAGACATGGTTTTTCCGCTCTCCAGCCATTGAATTCTTCCCTGCCATGTATGATGTTGTTCGTACTGAATGCGAATAAGAAAATTGGTGCCACCAGGCACTTGAAACGCTTCTTTCTTTTTCATTGGTTTATTCAAAAATTCTCCCTCCTTTACGGAGTTAAAAATAGCGCTGCTATCTCTTACCTAGAGGACAGCGATCCTTATGCTTCTATTATAGGTTATCCGGCGTGACGCCATTGATACATCACCGGTACATTGCCGTTACCTATGCGTTACGTTAGCGTTTCATAAACAGGATAAAAAAAGTGCCTTTCCCCCATCATCAAGACAGGAAGGCACTTTCATAAACAGGATTCTATAATTATGTGTCAATCTAACAGCAATTTCTCTTCCTCTTCTTCATACACCGATTCCTGCATCTGTGGTTGAATCGTTATGGTTATCTGAATATCCAACTCTTTGTGTTCCTCATTAAAATAAGACATCAACCGATCAATCAGTTGTTTCGTCTGAGTTGGTGTGAGACCCGGAAAAAGAGCTGCAAAACGCCGGTCACTTATACGCGTCAGGGCATCGCTTCGACGCAAATGGTGTAACAAATCATTTTTTATTGTCATTTCTGTTTTTTCCAGCCATGCCCTGGTTTGACCAGTGTCATTGGGTTTCCACGTAAACATACACACTTGGTTACAGGTGCCATGACGCTCACATTTTCGCTTCTCAAGTTGACAGATTGATTCAAAAACCGTGGGGTGACAATAAAAGGCACCGCTGGAAGTTTTATCACCTGAACTGTTGGGTAATACCAGCTCCGGGGTTTGATAACCAACAATCTGCTGATACAGCATTTTCATTGAAGCGCTGGGTGCAATTCCCAACTCCCTGTATTGGAGTGATGTCACATACTGGTAGTGATGTTGTGCTTCTTTGACCTTTCCAGTTTTAAGAAGCGTTTCCAGGTAAATTAAGTGAAACGATTCCTCTGATGGTTCCAAAAACATGGCTTTCTCACACACATTCAACACTTTACTGTATTGTTTCAAGTCAGTCAACAGCTGGCAGGCTTCTATGACATTGTTCATAAACAACCTGCGGTAATGCATTTTTGCCGGAATCACCCAGTCTTCCCCTGAACACTCAGGCAGATAATCCCCCTGATAGTATTCCAATGACCTCAAGTAAAGCTGGACCGCTCCCTGCGGGTCACTGGCACTCATTTCCCGGGCCTCCGCTGACATAGACTCAAAGAGATCTGCATCAATCTGATATTGAACATCCGGATTCCAGTAATAGGCACCATTATCATAGCATATGATGCTGCTTCCCTCTTCTTCTAAATCTGTGTTCATCAATTTTCTAAGACGGTGCATTTGTGTCCTCAACAATCCCCTGGGATTTTCAAAGTTTGCTTCCGGCCAGAGATGATCCACAATCACTTCTGGCAAAAGGCTCTTTTGTCTGTACGTTAAAAGATACATGAACAGTGTCCATATTTTCTTGGAACTTCTCGCTTCCGACGTTAAGATCCTTTGATCACTTTTCACAACGAAGCGACCCAGGGTCTCAATTTCCAGACGTGAACCTTCATTCTTATACTCATTTGTCATTGTATTTTGACTCACAAAAATCACCACTGACTTCCCTTTTCATCCACCTTCACAACGAACATACCTTTTACTTAAATATACCCCGGGAAAGGACTCTAAACCACGGCGCACCCATAATCACAACCTTCTGTGAACGCAAAAAATCCCATAGCTTTCTACGGGATTCTTAGACAATGTTTCTTATGGCATTTCAATGAACACATCCACATTAAAATTAGGACGCAGAAAGGTGTCAGGGTTTTCCAGGGATATTGTGACAGGCACCACGGTTTCATTATTGATCACAAAGGCAGTATCTGATATCACGGTTACTTTACCTTCATAGGACCTGCTGCGGTCCGCTGCCGGCACCAACGTGACCTTAGACCCAATGTGTACGTCACGGATAAATTCCTCCAGTACGTCCGCTTCCACCACCAGTGTGTCCAGGTTAATGAACCGGAGTAATCGCTGGCCGGCATCCACCCGGTCTCCTTCTTTCAGTTCCAGGTTCACCACAGCCCCCCGGTCATAGGGACAAAGGATGTGTTGCTCCTCCAGAAAAAACTGATTCAGACGTTCCTCCATTCGCTGCAGCCTTCCTTCCAACGCCGCCACCTTCTCCCGGCCAATGGTCAGTTGCTGTATACCGGACTGTTGATTCAGTCTCAGGGAAAGATCCTGCACCTGCTTTTCACGGGAGGCAGTCTCCCGCCGGTATTGGTCCACTTCTTCCTGGGAAATGGCACCCGCCTCCTGCAGTGCCAGACGTGTTTCCAGATCTTTTTGAGACTGGGCCAGTTCTTCCTCAGCAAAAGCCAGGTCCTTAGCCAGGCGGTCTGTTTCCTGTCCCAGTTCAGCCGCCTGGGCCCGTACCTCTGCCTGGGCAACAGCCAATTCGCCTTTCAGATCTTCTGTCTGATACTGGAAATCTGTCAGGTCAAGGGCAAGCACCGGCTCTCCTGCCATGACCTGTTGACCATCTTTCACCATCACCTCTGCCACCCGGGCGCTTACATCCAGGCTGACACTCATTTCTTCGCTTACATTGACACGGCCAAAAGCTTCCACCTGCTGGCTCACTGCCGACAGATCAACTTCTTCCACTTCCGTCTCACCGTTGGCACTGCTGCAGGCTGTCAGCGTCAGCGTTGCCAGCAGCGTCAATACCAAAACAGTTTTTTTCATCTCACCACTATGCAATTTCTTCATGTTCATCCCACACCTTTCCGTCCCGCACCTGAATAATTCGATTGCCGTAAGCCGCCGTTTCCACAGAATGACTCACCTGCACAATGGTTTTTCCCTGTTCCCGGTTAATCCTGGCCAATAGCTGCATCACTTCTTCCGTGGTGCGGCTGTCCAGGTTCCCCGTTGGCTCGTCCGCCAGAATAATGTCCGGTTTATTCATCAACGCCCGGGCGATGGCCACCCGTTGCTGCTGACCTCCCGAAAGTTCACGGGGGGTGTGTTTTCGCCGGTCTGTGAGTTCCACTGTTGCCATGATTTCTTCCAAACGTGTCTGGTGTTCTTTTGCTTTTTTTCCATCCAGCAGCAAAGGCAATAGAATATTGTCTTCCACTGTCAGGTTGGGTACCAGGTTGTAAAACTGGAACACAAACCCCACCTGCCGCCGGCGCATGATGCTTTGTTCCTTGTCCGACAACCCGGACAGCTCCGTTCCTGCCAACCGTATTTTTCCGGAGGTGGGTTGATCCAATCCGCCCATCAGGTACAACAGTGTGCTTTTTCCTGATCCGGAAGGTCCCATGATGGTGACAAATTCGCCTTCATCAATGGTCAGGTTGATGTTTTGTAGTACTTCCACCGGGATTTCTCCCAGTAAATACGTCTTGTTCAGGTTTTCTGTCTCGATGGCCACAGGCATTCTCATCCCTCTTTCTTCTTCCTATTGCTGGTTTACTTTTTAACGATTCACTCTCACCTATTCACCATTATCTGCCTTTTAACGATTCATTATTCCCTAGCCATTATCCATACCCACAGGGCACAGGCTGTCTTTTATTCGTATTTAATGGCTTCCACAATGTTCATCCTGGCATTTTTCAGTGCCGGGCTCAGCGAGGCCAGTACAGCAATGAGCATGCCGCCCTGGATGGCCGTGACAAAGAAGCTGTTGACAAAGTGTATGCCGATGGGCACATTGGTGGCGTCCATGAGGTAGGGTACCCCCAGGAGCATGAGAATGGCTCCCAGCACCCCCACTGCCCCGGCAATGCAGCCGCCGGTGATGGCTTCCGCGAAGATCATTTTTATCACCTGGCGACGGCTCATGCCCACAGATTTCATAATGGCCAGGGACCGTCGGCGTTCAATAAAGCTGATGACATAATTGTTGAACACCCCGAACACGCCGATGACCATGGCCAGGAGGGAGAACCCTTTCAAAATAACGAAAAACTGGTTGTTGGATTTTATGTTCATGTCTTCCATGGCCTGGTTGGTTTGTCCCCAGACGCCACGACGCTGAAATTTACTGCGGATGTCTGCCAGTACCTGGTCTGCTTCTGCCCCCTTATCGATGCGAACAAAATAGTTATCAATGAACCGGTTTCCCATGTCACTACGGTAATACTGCTGGTGAATGATGGCGTTGCTGCCATTCATCATCATGGAATCGTAAAAGCCGATGACCTGGTACTCTTTAGGCCCGACGGGCATCTCAAGGGTCAGTGTATCCCCCACTTCCAGCTGAAGGGTCTTCTGCATCATGCTGGCGGGAATAATATACCGGCCTTCCCCCAGTTTTGCCAGCAGTTCATCGGCATCTGACCCATCCAGGGGACGAAAGGTGATAAAATTCCGGTAGGTGAGGGGGTCGATGCCCTGCAGGTACCGCAGGGGATAATCATGACTGCTGACAGTGACTTCCCCCCACTGCTCCCGGGCAGCATAGGTGGAGGCCACCCCCGGTACGGCACGCAGGGATTGCTCCGTACTCCGGTCTGCCTGGCTGATGCTGACCATGAGGTCAAACTGCCAGTCACGGTAAGCGTTCAGCACCTCCACGCCCACACTGTAGCTGATGGTGTTGATCATCAAAAGCACCGCAATGCCGATGGTCAGAAGGGTAATGTTGTTCAGTATATTTTTGTTGTCTTTTAAATTTTTCACCGCCAGGATGCCTTCGTTTCCAAATATTAAGCCGTAAAGGTGACCGAAAAAAAACAGAAAAATGCTTGTAAGCAGCGGCACAGCCATGACCACCCCCGTAATGGTGGCAAAGATTCCCAACGCACTGGCGGGCAACGCCAGTACATGAGGTGCAAACCGGGGGGCCAGTGTGCCAAAGAGGAGCAGCAACACCGCTGTCACTGACTTCCAGGTTTTTCGGCGGCTGTGGTTATCCACCAGGTTCAGCACCAGCTCTTTGATGGGAATTTTTGATACCCGGGCAATGGGAATCCATGAACTGATCACGGAAACACACACCGCCAATATGAAAGCACTGGTTAAATGCCCGGGGCCGAATTTCATGGAAAAATCCATCTGTCCGCTCCAGGGGTCATTGGCTAAGATTGAGGTCATGCCGTACAAAATCCCGATGCCGGCACCCAACCCCAGGAGCCCTCCCAACACACCATAAACCAGACTCTCACCCAAAAGCACTGCGTCCGTCGTTTTTCGGGTGGCACCAATGCTGCGAAAGGTTCCGATCACCGGCAGTCGTTCCACCGTAATGACCTTAAATGTGGAGTAGATGATAAACACACTGATGAACAACACCATGGTGGTCATGAGAAAAAAAGGCATGATAATCGTATCCAGCATACCTGCGATATCTCCGGGAGAAAAAGGTGGGCTAACATCATAGCGGGAGTAGATGGACGACAGCCTTGCTTGCACCTGCACCTCATCTGCTTCCGGTGTCAGAACCACGTAGGCGGTGTTAACACTGCCCTGGACACCGGAGAGTGATGCAGCATAACCCAGAGGAACCACCGCAGTGAGGGTTTGCGCCTGCGGCGAGTCCCGAAAAATACCTGTGGGTCGGGCAATACCCCAGACCACCAGCCTGCGGTCTGACCCCTGAATTTCCAGGTCAATCACATCTCCCGTCTGAAACCCATACTGGTCTGCGAAGCGTTGACTGAGGATGATGTGGTTGCCGGCAAAGTCCCTCCCCAGGGCTTTCTGTTGAAAGAGAATGGGGTTGAAGGCCTCCAGGTCCTCTAGTTTGAATCCCCTGATCTGTAACTGGGCTGTTTGGGAATGAGCACTTTCGCCACCATTCCGTGGCACGGTGTATAACCCGCCCATGGACACTTCCCCTGCTGTCAGTGCCACCCCCTCCACATCATCTGCAGCAATGCGGAACATCCGGGAGGGAGACTGGTCATCCGCCCTTATCAAAAGAGAGGCCTGGCCTGTCTGCATGCGCATCTGGTTTTCGTACATCACTGTCATGGTGCCGGCAATGGCACTGGAGGCAAAAAACAACGCCGCTGAAGAAGTGATGGAGATGACAATGAGAAAGGTGCGAAACTTTTTCTCCCAGATATTTTTCAAAATGTACTTTAGGATAATGCTCATTATTTCACCGCCTGGTTGGTTCATTATAGCTTCTTTCATACATTACGCAGATCTTTTTCCTTTGTTTCATTTTTGACAAAAAAAAGACAGGCCGTAAAATACCGGCACTGATCTCGTAAACAGGATTCTTAGCTTCTGGTGGCGTTTTCACATGGCGTTGTATTTCATCTGCTTTCCACAAGATTAGGTTGTTTGATGGTATTCTTTAAACCATTTCACAAATTGTTCCAGACCTTCTTCAATACCTGTGGATGGTGTAAACCCTGTGTCCCGGGTTAACCCAGAGATGTCTGCGTAGGTTCTCACCACATCACCCGGTTGCATATCCATGTATTCTTTTTGTGCTTTATTCCCAAGGCATCTTTCAAGAATACCTATAAATTTTTCCAACTGAACTGGCTTGGTATTCCCGATGTTATAGATTTTATAAGGTGGCTTAGAAATGGGGGCAAGGGGAATAATTTTTTCAATCCCTTCCACTACATCATCAATGTAGGTGAAATCCCGTTCCATTTTACCGTGGTTGAACACTTTGATGGGTATGCCCCTTATAATCTTGTCTGTAAATGAATAGTAGGCCATGTCCGGTCTTCCCCAGGGACCATAGACTGTAAAAAAGCGGAGTCCTGTGGTGGGAATGCCATAGAGGTGACTATAGGTGTGAGCCATTAGCTCATTGGCTTTTTTTGTGGCGGCATATAAGCTGACGGGATGATCCACTGGGTCTTCTGTTGAAAAAGGTACTTTCTGATTTCCACCGTACACTGAACTGGAAGATGCGTATACCAGATGACGTACAGGATTGTGTCGACAGGCTTCCAGAATGTTTAAAAAACCAGTCATATTGGAATCCATGTACGCATAGGGATTTTCTATACTGTAGCGGACTCCCGCCTGTGCAGCCAGGTTCACCACCGTATCAAAAGAATAGGATGAAAAGAGGTCGTCCACCTTCTCTTTATCCTTTATATCAATCTGCCTAAAAGTAAAATTTTTGTGTTCTTTCAGTTTTTCCAATCGACTTGTTTTCAGCTTCGGGTCATAATAATCATTCAAATTGTCAATGCCGACAACCTGTTCTCCTTTTTTCAGACGTGCCAAGGAAAGATGAAAGCCGATAAAACCTGCTGCACCTGTTACCAATAGGTCATATTTCTTCATATAAATCCTCCTTGAATCTGTTGTCAACCATTTCATATGTTGTCACTCATGGTTTCCATCCAGTTCATTTGACCATTATCGCGGCGTATAATAGTTTCATTGCTACCACTGTTTTCTTCAAATGGTCCGTTTGTTCTCAGTGCCACAAAAGCAATAGGCAGCACAATGTACAAATAGGCGTTGGATAACTGCGGTGAGAAAAAGCTGTCTGTAAAACCTCTGATTAAGAAGCCAACAATAGAAACAAGTAACCCCGTTACCAGGTAGAGATTTTGTTCATTTTCCCTCATTTTTGCGGAGAAAAAAGTAATCACAAGCTTGCCTGTGATCCAGAAAAAGAAAGCCAGGTAAAAAAACAATCCCAGTAGGCCTGAATTTATGATGATGTCCAGGTACATATTATGCGCCTGGGTTGTTCGGATCATTCGCTGGTTCTTGAAATCACGGAGATCAAGCACCCCATAGCGACCGTACCCAAAAATAACTCTTTCAGGTGTCGCTTCCCATTCTATTTTCAAATCTTTTATGACGGAACTCCAAATCATATCTGTCCGTCCTGCTGATAAAACA
>JAABSW010000022.1 GCA_011390155.1 Clostridiaceae bacterium | reverse complement strand
GCCCATTTTCTCAAAGGCCATGGGCACTTCTTCCGTTGAAAGGATCAGGTGATTTCCTTTGCCATCATAACCTCCCTTGCAGCTCTTCAGCATCAGTGGACAGCCAAAAATGTCCGCGGCCTTCTGGAGATCTTTCAGTTGATTGACAGCCATGAAGCGAGGCACCGGCAATCCGTGGTCAGACAAAAATGATTTTTGTCTGAACTTATCCTGAATCATGAACAGTGTCTCCGGTGACGGCATGACATGGTACCCTTTACGCTCCAATTCCATCAGTTTTTCAGCATCGATGTGTTCAAATTCATAGGTGATGCAGTCGCTGTTCCTCCCCAGTTGTTCCAGGGCTTCTCCATCGGTGAAGGAGGCGTTAATCAGCGATTGGGTCATCACCGCCGCAGGACAGTGGGCCGAAGGGTCCAACACTGCAAACCTTACACCCATCCGATGTCCCTCCAATATCAACATACGGCCCAATTGTCCTCCACCAACGATGCCAATCTCAACAGATTTCATCATAGAAGTCTCCTTCAGTCATTATTTTTTTAACCCACCCTTTTTTCTCTTTTTTAAGTGTAGCAAAAAATGGGCCAAAAATAAAGTTTTTATAGAATATATTTTGATTTTATCTTGCTAACGTACATGTTAGGGCGAACGTTCTCTTTTTTATTTGTTTTATTGTTCATATTTTTAGACAAAAAGGACACCCCCGCTGTGAAGGTGTCCTCCTTGTTTGTGCCTCATTCATTAACGCCTTGCCAATATTGGTTCCAAGCTTCTTCTGCCATTTCATCACTGCTGTCACTGATGCCGCTGACTAGCTGCAACACGTATCCCATAACAAATCGGTGATATCCTCTGATGAGTGCCATACGTTCCAGTTTAGGCATGTTTCGTTTCTGGCTGCTGGCCATAAAAGCAGCAATTTGTTCAGAAAACTGATGGTTCCAGATGTTTGACCGTTCCCTTATTTTTTCCTTCATGGTCGCTACAGGAAAAAGCGTGTTGCGCAGCAGAAAAGTGTACGCTTCCGGGTACTCCCGGTAAAACCGAAGCAATGCCTGGAAAATATACTTTAAACGATCTTCTGCGATTTGGCTGGGGCATTCGTCAGTGGCCCTGGCAATGGCTGCCTGGTGCAAGGCGGCACTCTCCTGAATCAGTTGTAAATACAACTGTTCCTTTGAATCGTAATAATAATAGAAGGAGGGGGCCGTAATCCCAATTTTGTTGCAGATATCCCGAATGGTTGTGGCTTCATACCCTTTGTCATTGAAGAGTTTCATCGATACTCTTTTAATACGCTCTGCTGATTCTTGTTCCCTCATATTCACACCTCTTTCGACCTGCCTGCGGTTGTATCTTTATTCCCACTCTACGGTTGCCGGCGGTTTAGATGTAATGTCATACACCACTCTGTTCACACCATCCACTTCATTAACGATGCGGTTGGCCATGGCTGCCAGCACTTCATGGGGAATTCTTGCCCAATCGGCTGTCATGGCATCGGAGCTGGTGATAGCCCTGATGGCCACGGTATGGGAGTAGGTTCTTTCGTCACCCATGACGCCCACACTTTTGATTCCCGGCAGCACAGCAAAATACTGCCAGATGTCCCTGTCCAGCCCGGCTTTTTTAATCTCTTCCCTCACCACGGCATCGGCTTCCCGAACAATGTGCAGTTTTTCTTCCGTGATTTCTCCCAACACACGCACTGCCAGTCCAGGTCCGGGGAAAGGTTGCCGCCACACCACTTTATCCGGCAATCCCAAGGCTGTTCCCACGGCCCTGACTTCATCCTTGAACAGGTATTTGAAGGGTTCTATTAGTTGAAAATGCATGTCTTCCGGCAGTCCTCCCACATTGTGGTGGCTTTTAATCACCGCTGCTGTGTCTGTACCGCTTTCAATGATGTCCGGGTACAGGGTTCCCTGCACCAGAAAATCCATTTCTCCCAGTTTAAAAGCTTCTTCTTCAAAAACACGTATGAAGGTTTCGCCAATGTATTTTCGTTTATCTTCCGGTTCCGTCACGCCTTCCAGCCCTGACAGAAAACGTTTTTGTGCGTTGACCCGGATAAAGTTCATTTTGAACTTTTCTGTAAAGAGGGTTTCCACCTGGTCTCCTTCATCTTTACGCAACAAGCCGTGATCTACGAATACGCATGTCAGCTGATCACCGATGGCCTGGTGCACCAGCACCGCCGCCACGGAAGAATCCACGCCGCCAGACAGGGCACACAACACCTTACGGTCACCCACCTGTTGGCGGATGGCTGCAATTGATTCATCAATCAAATTGCCTGTGGTCCAGTCACCAGCACACTCACACACACCGTAAAGAAAGTTTTTGATGATGTCGGTGCCATGATCGGTATGTTCCACCTCCGGGTGAAACTGCAGGGCATACCCTTTACGTTCAGGGTCCTCCATGGCTGCCACGGGACAGTCTGGTGTGGAAGCTGTGATGTGAAACCCTTCCGGTGCCCTGTCAATGGAATCGGTGTGGCTCATCCAGCTGGTGATCTGCCTGCCAATGCCTTCAAACAAGGTGGACTCCTCTGTCAGGTTAACGGTAATTTTGCCGTATTCCCGCTTATTGGCCCGGTTCACGCTTCCTCCAAAATGCCTGGCCATTAACTGGCCGCCGTAACAGATGCCTAAAACAGGAATTCCCATTTCGAAGATGTCCTCATGGCACCGGGGGGCTCCCTCTGCATACACACTGGCCGGTCCTCCGCTTAGAATGATGCCTTTCGGGTTCATTTCTCTCACTTTTTCAGGGTCAATGTGATAGGGTGCCACTTCACAAAATACCTGGCACTCACGCACCCTGCGGGCAATTAGCTGATTGTACTGGCCACCGAAATCCAGCACCAGCACCATTTCCTTTTCCATTCAATTTCCTCCCTTATATCTTCCAGTATGAAGTATTCAATTTATTCAATGTGCTTCGATGTATCAGGTGCACTTTAATTCGAATCGCGCACACTGTAGTTAGGCGCTTCTTTGGTAATGTAAATGTCATGGGGATGTCCTTCCACCAGGGAGGCACCGGTTATCTTAATAAACTGGCTTTTTTCTTCCAGCTCTACAATGGTGCGGGTACCGCAATAACCCATGCCTGCCCTGAGGCCTCCCATGAGCTGGTACACTGTGTCTTTAAGGGGACCTTTATGGGGAACTCGACCCTCAACGCCTTCCGGCACCAGTTTTTTATCGTCTGGCTGGTCTTGAAAATACCGGTCCCTGCTACCCTGTTTCATGGCACCCATTGACCCCATGCCACGATAGGTTTTAAAACTTCGTCCCTTGTAAATCACCGTTTCCCCCGGACTTTCTTCCGTTCCGGCAAAAAGAGAACCAATCATGACGGTTTTCGCCCCTGCTGCCAGGGCTTTGACAATGTCGCCTGAATACTTGATGCCACCGTCTGCAATCACTGGAATACCATGGCGTGCTGCTGCCTGGGCGCAATCAGTGATGGCAGTGATTTGGGGTACCCCCACACCCGTCACCACCCGGGTGGTGCAGATAGAACCGGGTCCAATGCCCACTTTCACTGCATTAACGCCCGCTTCAATGAGGGCTTCCGTTCCCGCTGCCGTTGCCACATTGCCCCCGATGATTTGAAGGTCCGGGAATTGTTTTCTGATGTCAGCAACAGCCTTCAAAACTCCCTTGGAATGACCATGGGCAGTATCCACAACAATCACATCCACTTGGGCCCTTACCAGGGCTTTCACCCGTTCCATCATGTCCTGGGTCACTCCAACCGCTGCCCCAGTCAGCAGTCTTCCTCTATGATCCTTGGCAGAATTGGGATACTTGATGGTTTTTTCAATGTCCTTAATGGTGATCAGGCCTTTTAGCATGCCATTCTCATCAACAATGGGAAGTTTTTCGATTTTGTGAATCATCAACTCCTGCTGGGCTTCATCCATGGTGACACCTTCCCTGGCCACCACCAGGTTTTCCTTGGTCATAACCTCTTCAATCCGCTTGTCGTAATTCTTTTCAAAACGAATGTCCCTGTTGGTGATGATGCCCACCAACTTGCCTTTTACAGTAATGGGCACCCCAGAAATATGGTACCTTTCCATTAACTCAAGGGCGTCCGCCACCATATGATCCGGTGACAAAAAGAACGGATCCACAATCACCCCGTGTTCACTACGCTTAACCTTATCCACTTCCAGGGCCTGTTCCTCAATGGTCATGTTTTTGTGGATAATGCCTATGCCTCCCTCTCGGGCCATTGAAATAGCCATCTTTCCTTCTGTGACAGTGTCCATTCCAGCACTCATCAACGGAATGTTCAATGTCAGGGAGGGCGTCAACTGGGTGTGTAGATCCACCTGTGCCGGTAATACATCTGATTCCCCCGGAATCAGCAACACATCATCAAAGGTGAGTCCTTCTTTCAATACTTTCTCCATTTCATTTTCCTCCTTCACCAAATCCCGACCCCTTCCAACAGGCTGTCGCCTCAACCAGGTTGTGCCCCGCTCATCGGACAAAAAACCATTAACCATTTCCCACCAACGATTGGGAGAAAATGGTTAATGGCTTTTTAAAAAGACAAAGAAACATGATGTCATTGATCATGCAACCCTGGCTGTTTGACATTAACTTATTTTCACCCATAGTGAGAAAATTTACGGTTTCCTCGTAGAAACTACCCGCCGTATCCGTGGTATTATATGAGCGTCATATCTAAATATCATTGAATCTATAGTTGAACAAAAGCTTACCAGACGCCCATGCGTGTGTCAAGGATTAAGTGACGGTTTTGTATTAAGTGACGGCTTTTATTCACTCGTCCCTGTTTGCCCTCTTTTTATCCTCTACTTTTTCGAGAAAAGGCTGTTTTTCAATGATAAAACGTTCATGAAGGCCTTCCCCGATCCGTTCCACTTCGTCAAAGGCGCTGACTTCAAAGGTCAACCGGTTGCCTTTCACTTCCACCAGCTTGGCTTCTGCGAAGACCCTCAATCCCCTGGGTGTGGCTGCCATGTGACGCACGTCCAGCCTGGTGCCCACTGTGCCAAACCCTTCTGGCAACAAGGGATCTACTGCTTTCATAGCCGCATTCTCCATTAATCCGATCATGGCCGGTGTGGCAAATACTTCCACGCCGCCACTGCCATAAGCCACAGCCGTTTTCTCTTCTGTTACCTGTATGGCTGCACGTCCCGACAACCCTGCTTCCAATGATACCTTCATGTTGACCTCCTCCTCAGACTAACGGATAAACCAATAAACGTACCCGCAATCGTTGCATACGTAATTGGCAGCTGCCTTGTTTGCCCATTCGAACCCAAGGAATGTGGCCCCTGCTGTGTTCATAAGGGTTTCCCGCTCCCAAAATGTTTTGCCTTCACAAATGGGACAAACCAATTGATGCCCTTTAATTTCAACGGGACCAGACTGTCGATTCATAAATGCACCTCCCTTTACGCCTGCCCATTGATGATTTGCTGCACTTCGTCAAGACGTTTTATAATTGGCAGTTTCTGGGTGCAGAGGGCTTCGCACACACCGCAGGCAATGCATTCGCCAGGCAAGGCGTCATCCGCCTTTAAATCACCATTTTGCCGATAATAATCCAGCTGACGCAACACTTCCTGCTCATCTCCCATTAGCAGCAGCATGTTATAGGCCTCCATGAAATGGTTCATTTTAATCTTTGAAGGACATTTTTTCTCTCTGCAATATTGACAGTTGGTACACAGGGTATCCAGCTTTTCTGTCAGACGGCTTTGAATTTCTTGTCTTTTGGCATCGCTGATCACCAGTGGCCTGGAAATCGCTTCAACGTTCTCATCCACTTCTTCAATGCTTCCCATACCCGACAACACCACCGTAATCCCCGGTTGAGAAGCATTGAAACGCAACGCTGCCTGTACGGTTGTTTCATCATCATCCTGGCGAACAAAGGAAAAGTGATCCTGGTAACGGGGTATCAGCCCCCCACCCAACGGGTTCATTGTTACAACACCCACATTGTGCTCCAATGCAGCCTGAACACCTTCCTGCCGGAAAGGATGATTGATAACGTTGTACCCCAGGAGTACCCCTTCAAAAACATCATCTTCGATGATGGTCCGAATGTCTTTGCCTGTACAGTGGGTGGAAAACACCACATGATCCACCAAACCTTCTGCTTTGGCTTTCATGGCTCCTTCATAAGGGCCGCCGGGTGCCATGATTTTTCTGTATTGTTCCAGGTCCATGATGCACCACATATGAAAGAAATTAATTTTTTCAACACCCAGCCGTTCCAGGGACAATTCGATGCGCCCTCTGACTTCGTCGGCGGTTTTCTCTTTTCGGATCATGCTTTTGGTGGACACATAAAAGTCTCCCGGCATGTTCTTAAAGGCCTTGCCAAAGATGTCTTCACTCCTGTCGTCACAATAAAAAGGTGCCGTATCAAAATAATTGATGCCTCGTGCGTTGGCGTGTCTTACCACTTCTGCGGCATAATCGTCATCTTCCCCAAACCGCATGCCACCAAAACCAATCACCGAAACTTGTTTTCCTGTTGAGCCATATGGCCGATAGATCATTCTGTTCCCTCCTGTTTCAATGCATGAATTGTTTCCATTATACCGAATTCTCCTATGATCGTCCACCAGAAGACGCTATGAAATCATCTCCAAAAAATAATAACCGGATCTCCTATTGCTGCTGAGAGATCCGGTTATTCGGAAATGAATCCTCTTTTTTGTGACAGACAATGCAGTCTTGCCACTCCTTCGGTGCTAAAACTCATTCAATACCTTCTTTCGCGATCTACCACTGTTACATTCCCAGTGGCTGTTCCCTGGTACAGGAACAAATCTGTTTTGTACTACCGGTACTTCTTTGAATCTTTGAATCTTTGAATCTTTGAATCTTTGAATCTTTGAATCTTTGAATCTTTGAATCTTTGAATCTTTGAATCTTTGAATCTTTGAATCTTTGAATCTTTGTTGCTTGGTGTTGCTTGGTGTTGCTTGGTGTTGCTTGGTGTTGCTTGGTGTTGCTTGGTGTTGCTTGGTGTTGCTTGGTGAATCTACCTTCTCTGCACTGTCTTTGCGTCTTTGAAAGAGGATTCGAGGAAGGAGTCTTCCTTAAGTTCATTATAGCAAATGAGAGAATAGTTTGCAAGTTCTTTTTTGAATTTTATCGCCATTTTTTTAATTCGCTCTATACGTTGATATACAAAGGAAAACCGAAGTTGTCTTTCGACTTCTCCGGTTTCCATAATAAATTATTTTTTAATTGAAAAGCGGTTGTAAAGTTAATTAACTTTACAAATTACATCATGCCCATGCCGCCGCCCATACCGCCCATGCCGCCGCCCATGCCGCCGGCTGGTTCGTCTTCTTTAATATCAACCACAGCACTTTCAGTGGTTAACAACATGGCTGAAATGGAACCTGCGTTTTGAAGGGCACTTCTTGTAACTTTCTTAGGGTCAACAATGCCTGCTTCAATCATGTTCACATACTTTTCATTCAGCGCGTCAAAGCCAATGTTCTTTTCAGAGTGCATGACTTTCTCAACGATGACAGAACCTTCCAAACCTGCATTTTCAGCGATCTGACGCAGGGGTTCTTCAAGGGCGCGTCGCACGATGGCGGCACCAGTTTTTTCATCGCCTTCCAATGTTTCGATGAGTAAATCAATCGATGGAATTACGTTGACCAGTGCCACTCCACCACCTGCAACAATACCTTCTTCTACCGCTGCACGGGTAGCATTCAGAGCGTCTTCAATGCGAAGCTTGCGTTCTTTCAGTTCGGTTTCTGTTGCCGCACCAACCTGAATCACAGCCACGCCGCCTGACAACTTGGCCAAACGTTCCTGAAGCTTTTCCTTGTCAAAATCTGAAGTTGTGTCTTCAATCTGCTTTTTGATTTGAGCAATGCGGTCATGAATGGCTTTCTGGTCGCCACTGCCTTCAACAATGGTGGTGTTGTCTTTGTCAACCTTGATAGTTCTTGCTTTACCCATCATATCGATGGTGGCTGTCTTCAACTCATAGCCAAGCTCTTCAGAAATCACTTGACCACCTGTGAGAATAGCAATGTCTTCCAACATGGCTTTTCTTCTGTCACCAAAGCCAGGGGCTTTTACTGCCACACATTCAAAGGTGCCACGAAGCTTGTTGACAACCAATGTAGCCAACGCTTCACCTTCGATGTCTTCAGCAATGATGACAAGTTTACGGCCCTGTTGTACAATTTGCTCCAACAAGGGAAGAATTTCCTGTACATTTGAGATTTTTTTGTCTGTGATCAGGATATAGGCATCGCTGAACACTGCTTCCATTTTTTCCGCGTCAGTGACCATGTAAGGGGAAAGGTACCCACGGTCAAACTGCATGCCTTCTACCAGTTCCAATGTTGTACCCATGGATTTTGACTCTTCCACGGTAATGACACCATCTTTACCCACTTTGTCCATGGCGTCAGCAATCAGTGAACCAATTTCTGAATCGCTTGCGGAAATGGAACCAACCTGTGCAATGGCTTCTTTGCTTTCCACAGGCAACGCGATTTTAGCCAGTTCGTCAACAGCTGTTTCAACAGCGTTGTAAATACCTTTTTTCAGGATCATTGGGTTTGCACCCGCTGCAACGTTCTTCATGCCTTCACGAATGATTGCCTGGGCCAGCAGTGTGGCGGTGGTTGTACCGTCACCGGCAACGTCATTGGTTTTGGTGGCAACTTCCTTCACCAATTGAGCACCCATGTTTTCAAAGGGGTCTTCCAATTCAATTTCACGGGCAATGGTAACACCGTCGTTGGTGATGAGTGGTGCACCAAATTTTTTATCAATGACAACATTGCGACCTTTTGGTCCCAGCGTAATTTTAACTGTGTTAGCCAATTGGTTAACGCCACTTTCCAGTGCACGTCTGGCGTTTTCTTTAAACTTAATATCCTTAGCCATTAATCCTTACCTCCTTGTGATTTTAAAAAAATTCTTGGTTGTTGAGATTACTCCACGATAGCCAAAATGTCATTTTGGCGTAAAATCGTTACTTCTTCACCATCCAGTTTTACTTCTGTGCCTGAATATTTAGAGAAAATTATTTTGTCTCCAACCTTCAGTTCCATTTTAACTTCTTTTCCATCTACCATACCTCCAGGACCCACTGCCAATACTTCAGCCATTTGTGGCTGTTCTTTTGCAGCACCCGGGAGTACGATCCCGCTTTTTGTTTTTTCTTCTGCTTCCAGCTTTTTGATGACGACACGATCACCTAATGGTTTGATATTCATACCTTCATTTGCCTCCTTTTTTTCTCACTATCTTTATAACATTATCCACTTGGTTATTCTGTTAGCACTCACCTTAGTCGAGTGCTAACATCCTTATCATATAGAAAAGAAAAATGCCTTGCAAACCTTATTTTTTGATATTATACCCTTCTATGCCTCTTTATTCTTGTTTAACTCTCTCATGCTTCAACTATCTTCTATTTTCTTCTTAAATCTCCATAATAAAAGACGGTGCCATAGGCACCGTCGAGTCTGTGACGACTATTTCCTTATAAACAGGATTCTTAGCTTCTGGTGGATTTTTAACTCCATCAGAAGTTTAGAATGCGTTATCCAGGGACGTAGCACCGCTTATCTCCCTCTTACAGAAGAGGGAGTCTTAGCGGTGGTAGTCATCGGATAAATTCATCTTCACATGAAATTTGGGGATGTCTTTCATGGCCAGAGATGCCTGTACCACGCCACGTGTGTCAGTACGTGAAACGCCTGCAAACTTATAAAACTCATTGTCCAAATCCCTGGGTTGCATCTTTTGAATGACTTTTACAGCGGGATCTTTCAAGATCTTCAGAAAATCATAGGCCTGCGATTTTGGGTCATCAGGAAACTGGAATCCAACGGCCAATTTATCAGAACTGGCCACAATGGTACCGGTTCCGTCAGTGACATAAAAATCTGCAGCACCTGTTTGTTCTGCAAAAGTACTGATATTGACTGCATCAAGGCCTTTTAGCTTGATCTCTTCCGCCAGGCGGGTGCTGTATCTGACAAGGCATTGGCCCAGCATTTCATCAAATTGACCACCGAAGTCGCTGAGACCCTGGCTGATGTCATATAGTTCATCCGCCTTCTTTGTGCTTTTTTCAATGTAATCATTTTGCTGGATCATCATACCGGTAATCTGCTCCAGTGTGTTCATGGTGTCTTTTGAAAAACCCGCCACTTTTTCGATATGGGTCGCCATCTGTTCAGTTGCTTCAGACTGTTCCCCTGTAATCTGGCTGATGTGTTCAATGGCGTTCAGTATTTCTTCCATGGCAGTGGTAATTTCAGACAGTTTTCCACTGGCTTCCCGGCCAACCACCTGTCCTTTTTTGCCCTGTTCCATGCCTGCATTCATCAGATCATGGGTTGTATTCATCTGCGACATGATGCCTTCCACCACACGGCTGATTTCAGAAGAGGCATTGGCACTTTCGTCTGCCAGTTTCCCAATTTCCTGGGCGACAATGGTAAAGCCTCTCCCGGCTTCCCCTGCCCTGGCGGCTTCAATGGATGCATTAAGGGCCAGCAAATTAATCTGTTCTGCAATTTTATTGATTTTTACCGACATGCCCGTAATGTTTTGCATCATGTTGTCCAGTTTTTTCAACTCATCGCCTGTACCTGCCAATTTTTGACCAATGCCATCCATCACCTGTATGGCTTCTTCTATGGCATGGCCTCCCACCTCAACCACTTCCCTGGTTTTGATGGTTCTCTCTTTGACCTGTCGTCCTGCAGCAGCAATCTCCGCACTGCCGCTGGAAAGTTCTTCTGAAATAGAAGCTGCTTCCATGATGTCATTGCTTACCTGATAGGCATCTGATGAAAACACATTGATTTTTTCTGATAGAAGAGAGATCTCTTTAAGACTGGCATGGGAATCTTCGTTAAGCTCCTGGGTAAGGGTGCTAATGGTGCTTGACGAATGAATAATCTGATACACCCAGTTCTTAAGCATGCCGTGCAGGGATTTTAGCGGCTTTAACAACACACTGTCAGACTGTCCATAGGACTGGGTGTCAAGTTCCTGAAGCACGTTTCCTTTTCCATATTCTTCCAGCACTTTCGCCACGTCATTGACCAGTTTTTTACCTCTGCCCGCTACTACCAGGTAACACAAGCCAAATCCAAGGGCAAAGGCACCAATCAACCCCAACCAATTTTGCATTTGATCATCCTCCTTCGCTTCAAAGTAAACCTTGCAAGAATCGAACCAACTCCGTGATAAAGGGTTCCACCGCCGGGTAAAACAACGGAATAAAAACGGCGGGAAGCATGTTGCCCACAGGCACACGCTTAAACTCCAGGATGTTCATGGCGATACCCATGATCAGCAGTCCGCCAATGGCGGACATTTCAATAATCACGGAATCCACCAACACAGTGGCCAGGGCACCGGCTGCAATGGTTATGGCACCTTGGTAAACCAGTACCGTTCCAGCAGAAAACAGGACTCCAATCCCAAGGGTGGAAGCAAAAATCACAGACGTTACTCCATCCAACAAAGATTTGGCATAAAGCGTTTCATGGTTCCCCGTCAACCCACTTTCCAGTGCGCCCACGATGGCCATGGCCCCCACACAGTACATCAGACTGGCCACCACAAACCCTTTCGCCACCTGACCTTCTCCCTGACCGGAACGAATTTCGATCCATTTGCCAAAGCGGTCCAGTTTATCTTCTATGTTCATGGCTTCACCAATCAAACTGCCAATGACCATGGAAAATATCAGTAACAAAATGTTTTCACTTCGAAGTGCTCCTGCCAAGCCTATCATGAATACCGAAAGGCCCAGGCCTTTCATTACCGTGTTTTTAAACCGGTCAGAAATTCCCTTTCGAAAAATCAGACCCAGCATACCTCCCAATAAAATTGCAATGGTGTTGACAATGGTCCCTAGCATAGCTGATAATCTCCTTTACTTATAGTGTGGAATGTTTCTTGCCCCTTGCCTCATAAAACAGCAACTGTTGTGCATACCCAGCTGCATTACCAAATAAGCTTAGCGCCAACTGTTCAATTTCCCTGTCTGTTTCAGGCGCTTCCGGCCACAGTGCTTTCACCCGCCTTCTAACCCACACATCCACGGGAAACTGGTTGTGATGTCCCAACCCATACAGACTGATACAGGCAGATACTTTTGGCCCCACTCCCGGGAGCTTTTCCAGTATTCGCCGTTGATCCCCCGGCAGTTCCTTCTTTGAAGCCGATACCTTTATCATTTCTTTGTACTGCTCTTCCCATATGGCTGCCGTTTTCAACAGGTACCCCCCACGGTAACCCGCGCCACATTGCTGCCAGTCGGCCAGGCTGATCTGTCCTAATACCGCCGGTGTGGGAAAGGCATGGCATGCTCCCTTTTCGCTTTCACCCAGGTAGGCGCCGTAGCGTTTTGCCAGACAGGCCACACTGGCTGTGATCCGGGGAATATGGTTGTTTGCTGAAAAAATGAAGGTGATGGCGGTCTCCCAGGGGTCCTGCTTCAAAATATGAATACCAGTTCCCAAATCAACCGCTTTTTTCATCCAGGGTGCCTGTTGCAGAATCTGTTCATTCATGGCAGCATAATCTCTGTCCAGATCAAAATAAGGTACCCACACCTTTTCCACCTCAGCCTGGCTGGCGGCGTCTAATATGAGTTCATCGCCCTTCTGGAAGGCTGTAATACGGCGTCCCTGTACAACACCCGTGTAGCTTCCATTCCCATTCATGTGCCAGCGGAAACATTGACCGCATTCCAGGGTTTTGGCCAAATCAAAATCATCTACTTTTATGAAGGCTTTTCCAGCAGCTGTCATCGCTATGTTCATGTATTAACCCCCACAAAATCACCCCATTTTACAATGTTTTCGGTTGTTTGTTTTGCTGCAAACAAACCCGGGTTACCTGTAACATTATATGCCATGAGAAGTGTCATGACAATACAACTCCCTTTGTTTTCACGCTTTGTTTTCCTCTTCCTATGTTTTCTTCTTTCTATTGAAGTTACCGGGACAATTGGGTATAATGTGATGATAGTAAGAAACCATTCAGACACCTCATTGCATTCAATAGAATATTCTGGATTCGGGAGTGATCTACTGCTTTTATGAAATATAACGTTCATTTTGATACCCTTGCGCATCGCATCCAAGGAATTTGATGCACATTTGAATCGTTAAAAAATAAACTACTGTGCCTCTTTGAACCCATTCTTGATCCGCCATTGAATCAATCAGCCCTGCAGGGATAATTCCATTTTCTTCACGAGGGATAACAAATGGCTTATTGCCAGTCATACCACTTTTGCTGATTATCATTTCATCATGGCATGATAATTGCTTAATTTATAAGGGGACGCAATGTATGTTGATCATTTCATTGAAAGGAGGCCGTTTAACCAGCGCACTAATTTTCGCATTATTGGAACTTATGTCTATTTTCTAAGGTCTCAGAAGGTAAACACTGAGAAAAACAATGGAGGTGTTACATGCATGTCGGAAAAGCTTAAAACACAACGTGAAGTAAATGGACTATTCGAACTGAGCGACGCTGCACGAAACAACTTAGAGGGGAACCTATACTACAATGACGACCTGGCACCCACTAAACTGGAAGAACGATCCTGGACAACGTATAACATTGCATCACTGTGGGTAGGTATGTCTGTCTGTATCCCCACTTACATGATGGCTTCAGGCCTTGTGGCCGCCGGCCTTTCCTGGTGGCAGGCAATTCTCAACATCGCCCTTGCCAACCTGATTGTACTGGTACCCATGCAGTTGAACTCACACGCCGGTACCAAGTATGGTATCCCTTACCCAGTATTTGCCCGTTTGGCCTTTGGTGTTAAAGGTGCTCACATTGCCTCTATTGCCCGCGCCATTGTGGCAGCCGGCTGGTTTGGTATTCAAACCTGGATTGGCGGCGGCGCACTTGACGCTGTTATTGCTTCCCTCAGCCCAGCCTGGGCCGCCTGGGGCAGCAGTATCTGGATTTCTTTCTTTGTTTTCTGGGCTCTGAACGTTTGGATTGCTTACCTGGGCCCTGATGCCATTAAGTTCATGCAGTCTTGGGGCGCTCCCATATTGGGTGTTCTCTCTGTTGCACTGATGGTATGGGCTGTTACTGCCGTTAACGCTGCAGGCAGCACCGTGGGCGACATTCTGCGAATTCCTGCAACCTATGCTCCAGGTACCTTCTGGCGTATTTTCCTGCCGGGCCTGACGGCCAACATTGCCTTCTGGTCCACCCTGGCCCTGAACATTCCTGACTTCTCACGTTATGCCAAAACACAAAAAGACCAGTTTATGGGTCAGTTGTTAGGACTGCCCACCACCATGGCTGCTTTCGCTTTTGTTGGCGTGTTTGTTACCGGTGCCACTGTCATCGTTTACGGGGAAGCTATGTGGGATCCAGTAGCAGTTGTTGCTAACATTGGAAGCCCCCTCGCCACCATTCTTGGTGCTGCAGGTATTGCCATCGCAACACTGACCACCAACATCGCTGCCAACGTTGTGGCACCTGCCAATGGTATTTCCAACCTGAACCCCCGCAAAATCACCTATGGTATGGGTGCGCTGATCACTGGTTTTGTCGGCGTCGCCATGATGCCTTGGCGTCTGCTGGCAACCGCCGGTGCCTACCTGTTTGACTGGCTGGGCGTTTATGGAAACTTCCTGGGCCCCTTGGCCGGCATGTACGTAGCCGACTACTATCTATACCGTAAAAAAGTGCTTGACCTGGATGACCTGTTCAAAGGCGAAAAAAGCCGATACTGGTATGGCAACGGTTTCAATATGAAAGCCGTTTACACCTGGCTTGTCTCCCTGGCACTGCCGGTACTGGGCCTTCCAAGAATTTTGGGCGGCACCAACAACTTCTTCCGCTTCTTTGGAGAAAACGGCTGGCTGGTGGGCTTTATCCTGGCACTGGTCATCTATCCGGCATTGATGAAGAATGAAACAGGTTCTCTCATTACCCCGGAGGAAGAAGAGCAGATCACAGAGCATGTTAAGTAAAGAACAATACAGCTAGCATGTGTATGACAAGGTAGACACTTTACAACAACAATGGTTAGCAACAATGATGATCGTATAGTATAATAATAGTAGAGGTTTTCGTAGAGAACCGATTCATACGCAAGCATTTTCAGCAGCGCATGCAGCCGGGGGTGCTTGCGTTTAATTTTAAAGGAGGTTTTACCCTATGATGGATCTTATCATTAAAAACGGAACCATTATCACTGCAAAAGACACATTCAAAGCCGACATTGGTGTGCGGGACGGAAAAATTGAAGTAATGACCCGTTCCCTGGACGAAATGGAAGCCAAAGAAATTGTGGATGCCACTGGCAATTATGTGCTTCCCGGCGCACTGGATGCACACACACACTTAGAGATGCCCTTTGGCGGTACTGTATCTGCCGATAGTTATGAATCCGGAACCAGGGCTGCGGCCTGCGGCGGCACCACCACCGTCTTCGATTTTGTGATCCAGGGCAAAGGCCAGGGACTCATCGAAGCGGTCGAAGGAAGAAATGCCTTATGCGAGCCACAAGCTTGCGTTGACTATTCCTTCCACACCGCCATCACCGATCTGACACCTGCGGTATTAAAAGAGTTTAAACAGGCTGTGAACTATGGCATCAACAGTTTTAAAGTGTTCATGGTGTATAAGAAAGAAGGCCTCATGGTGGACGACGGCGTATTCGTCAAAGCCATGCTTCGTGCCAAGGAAGTTGGCGCCAGGGTGTCTGTTCACGCAGAAAACCCGGATGTCATCGAAATGAACAACCAGAATTTCAAGGCGGAAGGCAAAACCCACGCCTGGTATCATTACCTGAGCCGACCAGAATTCGTGGAAGCAGAAGCTGACAAGCGTGCCATCCACTGGGCCAAATCTTTCAACACTTCCCTCTACATTGTTCACCTGGCCTGCAAAGAAGGCATGGATGAAGTGACCAGAGCCCGCCAGGAAGGTTATGATGTCATTGCGGAAACCTGCCCTCAATACCTGTATTTCACCAATGATGTTTACAAACGGGATGACGGACGAAACTTCGTCTGCTCACCTCCCATTAAAGGACCTGAGTCTCAGGACGCCTTGTGGGACGGCATCAAGCGAGGGGATATTTCCGTTGTGGCCACAGACCACTGCCCCTTCATGTCTTATGAAAAAGACTGGGGCAAGGATGACTACACCAAAATTCCCAACGGCTGCATGGGTATCGAAAACATGTACCCCTACATGCTGAGCGAAGCCAACCGAGGCCGCATTTCATTTAATAAAGTGGTTGAAGTATGCTCCACCAACCCCGCCCAACTCTTTGGCTGTGCGCCTCAAAAAGGTACCATCGCACCCGGTTCTGACGCTGACCTGGTCATCTACGATCCTGAAAAAACATATGTCATTTCCAAAGACAACATGCACTCCGACGTGGATTACACCATTTGGGAAGGCGTGGAACTGAAAGGATATCCGGTGCAAACTTACTCCAGAGGTAAACTGGTCTATGACAACGGCGAATTCGTTGGCGAAAAAGGCTGGGGACAATTTGTCAAACGCGCCCCATTGACATAAAACATCTTATATCAAAATATATTCCGTCAATGCCCTTGACAATATCCTTCTATTATGGTAAGGTATGTTCAATTCAAGAAACCAAAGGCGCTGACCGGGAAATAGTACAAATCGTCCTGTGATTCAGAGAAAGAATCGGCAATCGGTGAAAGATTCTATCCCAGGTATTTGGAACCCGTCCCAAGAGCTGCAGGTGATAAACCTGGCCGTTACCAGCAACGTTATCCGCTGGCAGATATCGCTTCCCTATGGACAGCCGTATCTTGACTGAGATGGTTTTTCTCATCGATCGACACAGATCAGGGAGAAATCAATAAAGGTGGTACCGCGAGTAAACCCTTCGCCCTTTAATTTGGCGAAGGGTTTTTTGGTTTCTTAAACCACGGAGGTGTCAATGATGATCACAAGAAAAGTAGGTTTTATTGGTGCAGGAAATATGGCAAATGCCTTGATACAGGGGATGATTCAGTCTGGTCAATTCAACACTGAACAAATCCGTATTAATAACAAAAATAGCATGCCCCGTCGTCGCAAAATGGCTGCGGCCTATTCTATTCCCTACGTCGGCAAACGGGAATTGCTGCGGTGGGCAGATGTGCTGATTTTAGCGGTCAAACCCCAGGATTTATTCAATGTATTGGAAGAGATTGACCCCATGATCAACGATCGTAAACTCATTATTTCCATCGCAGCCGGTGTGGATATCAAAAGCATCGCCTCCATACTGACAACGAAATGCCCCATTATTCGTGCCATGCCCAACATGTCTGCCCGGGTACTTACTTCTGCCACGGCAGTGTCAATGGGAAAATTGGTATCCTCCGAGGAAATGGATTTTGCACGCCGCATTTTCTTCTGCGTCGGTTCTGTTCACCAGGTGGAAGAAAGTCAAATGGACGCTGTCACCGGTCTCAGCGGCAGCGGACCTGCTTATGTCTATACCTTTTTAAAAGCCATGGTGGAAGGTGGAGAACAGGCGGGCCTCTCCCATGAAGACGCCGGCGAACTGGCGCTTCAGACACTGAAAGGTGCCATCGAGATGCTCACCGTAACAGGTGATGACCCTGCGGAATTGACAAAGCAGATTTGCTCACCTAACGGTACCACCCTGGCCGGCTTAGGCGTCTTAAAGGCCAATCATTTTGAAGAGAACATTGTTGACGCCATCCAGGCTGCCACGCATCGCTCCGCGGAGTTACGCCAGGAAAACCAGCAGCGCCAGGAAGCAAAGAAAGCGGTCTGACCCCTTACGCCAACCTCTTTCACAGGGGGTACGGGGTAAACGGGATTCCACCCCTTAAAAAGACATTTAAAAACCGAACTGGAAGGGATCTACTCCTCCCTTCAGTTCGGTTTTTTTTTCCTTATTTGAAGTTATTTCTCAGGAATGTGTGCACAATCCTTTTTATATGAATTTCTTAGGGATGACATGAATGTCCCTGGGTTTACCAAAATCATGGAATTTTACTTCTCCAGGCACAATACAGTTTTCCACAGGGCATACGATCCAGCACAGTCCGCAGCCAACACATTTGTCTTCATCCAGGTACGGACGACGTTCTTCTTCGTTCCAGTCGATGGCCTGGTGACCGCCATCATAGCAGGAAACGTAGCAGCGTCCACAGCCCACACATTTGTCATGGTCATATTTGGGGAAGACTTTGAAATCACGCTCAATGTCTTCTGCCGGAACGATGTTTGGCAAGGCTTTTCCGACAATCTGGCTTAAATCGGTGATGCCTTTTTCTTCCATCCAGTAAGAAACCCCACTGATCAGGTCTTCCACAATACGGTAGCCATATTGCATTACAGACGTGGTTACCTGCAAGTTGCTGGCACCTACCAACATAAACTCCAAGGCATCCTGCCAGGTTTCAATGCCCCCCATACCACTGAAGGGGATGTTTTTCAATTCATCATCCTGTGCCATTTGTGCAATAAATCGAAGGGCTATGGGTTTAACGGCACTCCCGGAATACCCGGAAATGGAAGATTTGCCATTGACAATGGGCAGACAGGTAAAGTCGTCCAAGTCAACTTCTGTAATACTCTTGATGGTATTGATGGCAGATATGGCTTTGGCACCATTTTTCACCGCTGCACGGGCAGGCAGTTCCATCAATGTCAGGTTTGGTGTCATCTTAGGCATTACCGGCAGGTGGGTGCTGTTCACAACCGCCCGGGTGTATTCTCCCACCAGGTTAAAGTTACATCCCACGTCTGAACCCATGGCATGGGAAGTCATCTGTGGACATGAGAAATTGCATTCAATGATATCTGCGCCAACTTCCGTCACCGCTTTGGCAAGTTTTTCCCATTCCTCGGTGTTTTCTCCCATGATGGAAGCAATCAACACTTTATCTGGAAAGTCTTTTTTCAGCTGATACATCATTTCCAGGTTCTTTTCTGTGGGTTTGTCGGAAATCATTTCCATGTTCTTAAACCCTGTAAAGGAAGTGCTTTCTTTTCTTGTCTGGTCAAACCGCGGTGAACACTCCTGTGGAATCCAATAACCGATGGTTTTATAGACAATGCCGCCCCAACCGCTTTCAAGGGCTTTTTTACACATATCATAATTGCTTCCCACCGGTGAGGAGGAAAGGAAAAATGGATTTTCACATTTAACGCCGCAAAATTCAATTGATAGATCTTTACGTTTTGCCATCTTTATTTTACACCCTCTTTCTTTAACTTTTTACCGCTTGGCTGCCAAATAGGCATCGATACTGTCGGCCGCTGTTTTACCTTCTGCAACTGCCTGTACAACGGTCTTACCGCCATTCACAACGTCTCCGGCAGCGAATACGCCTTCCACATTGGTGGCGCAGGTAGTTTCAGATGATTGTACCAGTTGCTTCTCGTCCACCATGATGCCCTCAACAAAGGTGACATCGTCGGTTTCCTGTCCAATGGCCAGCACCACTCGGTCTGCCTTCAGCACAAATTCAGAGACCCCGTCTTTACCCTGGGCTTTCAGCGCTGTCACTTTTCCATTTTCTCCCAGCACTTCCACAGGAAGGGTTTCGGTAATAAAGTCAACACCGATGGATTGTACATGAGCCACTTCTGCCGGATAGGCAGGCATATCTATTTTTCTGCGCCGGTATACCACAGACACCCGGTTTCCAAGCATTTTAGCTGTGGTGGCACAGTCCATGGCCACGTCGCCGCCGCCAATGATCACCACATGTTCCCCAACGTCCAACTGTCCTTCACTGGGCTTGGCTTCCGCCAGAAACTCAAGGGCATACCCTGCACCTTCCAGGTCCATTCCAGGCAGCTCGATGGGCTTGGAATTTTGAAGTCCCATGGCCATGAAAACCGCCTTAAAACCCTGTTCTTTCAGTGCTTCGTAAGAAAGGTCTTTGCCCACCTGGCAGTTATACACAAACTCAACCCCCAGGTCTGCTACGTACTGCACTTCCCAGTCAACAATTTCCTGGGGAAGACGACCGGGCACAATGCCGTAGGTCAGCACGCCGCCGGCTTTTTCATTCTTTTCAAAAATAGTTACTTTATAGCCTTTCATTGCCAGTTTTGTTGCTGCTGCCAGGCCGGCAGGTCCGCCACCAATGACAGCCACTTTTTCCAGTGTGGCTTCCGGTGCTTCCAGTACTTTCATACCAAGGGCCTGTTCAAAGTCTGTGGCAAACCGTTGCAATCGCCCAATTTGAATGGGAACATCAATGCCCGTTCTGCTGCAAGCTTCTTCACAGGTGCGTCCATAGGGGCAAACCCTGGCACAGGTGGAACCCAGGATGTTGTTTTCTCGAATGGTTTCAGCCGCTCCTTTAAAGTTGCGGAAACGGATGGACCGGATGAATTTTCCAGGATCAGTTCCTGCAGGGCATCCGGCACTACAGGGTGCGTCATGGCATAACAAACAGCGTGAGGCCTCTTCCATTGCTGTCACAGGTGTAAACGGTGGTACGACTTCTTTCAGATATTCTTTACGTTTTTCTTCCAATGCCTGTTCCTCCTTTTTCACTTAACAGGCTTCCGGCATTTACTGAATGCAAACAATCTTCAGGCCGGAAGCCCATTCTGTTTTTTTCGGATATTACCAGCTGATTTTCTCAAAAACTTCAGGACCGGCTGCGGCAGTTTTCAGGAAAATGGCCGCATTGCCTGCCACGGATTTAACGATAAAGTCAGTTCTCACTTTGTCAAAAGGTGTGTGAGCATACTGTTCTTGCATGGGGCTGTAACCAATGGTGGGTTTCTGATCAAATCCGGCGGTCTTGCTGCCGTCGGTGCCAAAGTCCCAATGCCCGTATTTCACTTCCTGACCAAGTTCTGTTAAGCCTGCTGCCGCAGCTTGTACAAAGGGATTCTCCTGGTCAATTTTCCATGCGTACATGTTTTTCTCCACTTCAAATTCCATGCCGGTGTAAGATTTTTCAACGGCTTTTTTGATTTTTACGTCTGCCTTAAACTCCGGATCTGCTGCCGCTAATTCATCGATGATAGCCTGAATTTCAGCCAAGGCTTTTTCAGGTGTTTCACCTGGAATGTAACGTCGGTCCAATGACAGGAAGGTTTGATCCGGTACGATGGACAGAGCCCCTGGAGAACACTCAATGATGTTTAAAGAAATTGAAGCTTGACCCAAATGTGGGTCTTTCGGCAGGCTTGGGTATAACTCATCTTTGATTTTTTGAATCAAAGGCATGGCTTTATAAATGGAGTTAATGCCCAACCAAGGCGCACTGCCGTGGGAGGTTCTTCCATAAACTGTTGCCAGCATTTCAACACGACCACGGTGACCCAAATACAGTTTTAAGGAAGTGGCTTCGCTGGATACCATGGCGTCATAAGTCAGGCCTTTGGCTGGTAGTGTGGTGTCCACCAGGTATTTCATGCCCACCATTTCTGCCGGTTCTTCCTGCACAACCCCTGTAAACATGAAGGTGCCTTTAAAGCCAACACCTTCTTTTTTCAATTTTGCCAGCAATCCTCCGGCATAAATTTGAGCAGCCTCACCCGCTTTTACATCAGAAGCAGCCCTGCCATGAATACATTCTGCTTTTTCCGTGCCGTCCTTGTCCTGCTTGTCTACGTCACACACATCTATTTCCGCGCCATAAGGGTCATAGCCTTCCCAGTTGGCTGCATCGCCAGGAGAAACGTGGTCCATGTGAGAGTTGAACATGATGGTGGGGCCTTCTTCTGTTCCTTTTACCAGACCCACAATGTTCCCCTGGTCATCCCGAAAACAATCATCATAACCCAGTTTTTCCATTTCTGCCAGTAATAAATCTGTTAAAGTACCTTCTTCACCGCTGATGCTGGGTGTCTGCACAAGTTTTTGTGTAAAAGCAACCACTCCAGATTTCATTTCCACTGCCATTTCGTTCATTTTCTTTGCTAATTCTGCGTTCAATGCCATGCACTCCTTTCAAATTTATCCTGTCTCCAGGATCATTCATTACGTATGTCGTGAACATTCTGTAAATAATGCAAGGATTGTGCCAGTTGCTTTCAACTCTTGAATGCGTTAATATCAGTCTAAGAAAAGGGTTCTGTTTTCCTTTTTTTAAGGATTCGATTCATTTTCGTATCAATCCTTTGGCAACGCAGCCTGTTATTCTTTAACTGACTGGTTAAGTCACTCTCACAGGCTTTGGTTTGATTCATTATGGTATCGCAGATGCGCAATCGAATCGCATGATTTCTGCATAAATGGGTATGATCATCTAAGGAGGTGGAAATTTTATGAACAACAAAAAATCACTGCGTTTTATACAACTGGTTGATGAATCTTTTGAAGACCTGGAGCTGTGGTACCCTGTCTACCGGATGCGTGAAGCCGGTGCAGAAGTGGTGCTGGCAGGCAAAGATGTTAACCGGACGTACCATGGAAAGCACGGCGTACCCGCCGAGACAAATACCTGCTTCGCAGACATCGATCCGGAAGACTTTGACGGCATTCTCATTCCTGGAGGATGGGCCCCTGACAAACTGAGGCGTTACCCTGAGGTGTTGGACATCGTCCGCCACATGGACCGGGAAGGAAAAATCATTGGTCAAATTTGCCATGCCGGTTGGGTATTGGCCTCTGCCAATGTGCTGAAGGGTAAGAATGTCACCAGCACTCCTGCCATCCGTGATGACCTGGTGAATGCAGGCGCCCGGTGGATTGATGAGCCTGTGGTGACCCATGGTAACCTGGTTTCTGCCAAAGGACCTGCCGATTTACCAGGCTACATGACTGCCCTCCTGGCACTGTTAAAACAGGAATAGCGGTATGAAACGTGTTAACTGTTATGCCTGTGTTTATTTTAAGGTAACCTGGAACCCCCGCTTTCCAAAAGCCTGCACCTTTTATGGGTTTAAAACCCGTAAAATGCCATCACAACTGGTCTTCGAATCAACCGGGGAGCCTTGCCAGCAGTTCAAACTAAAAGACACCTCAAAACCCTAACCACATTAGGGTCAGGGGTGTTTTTCCCTTTATTCCAGCCATTTTTTCACCGTGATGTTCACCGAGGCAATGTGCAGCGCAGTCATTCCTTCCACTTCCTGGATGATTTTTGCCTGGGCTCTCCGAAGCTGTTGGGTAAGCAAGATCCCAAAGGGGGCCTTTACGTCCAGCTCAATAAAGAGGCCCCGCCTTGTGTTTTTCACAAAGGTACTCCCGGCAGGGATCAGATCCGTCCAGCGTGACACAGCATGATTCACCAGGCTTCGAATCACCCCATCAGAAATGGTGTATTTCCCAAGGTAGCTGAAATGAGGGCGAACCACCGATTTTTCTGACCCGCCTTCATCTCCCGTCATGCCTAACCCTTTTAACACTTTCAGCGGGTTCAAAAAATAACCGGAAAAATCTTTTTTTAACTCAAAGGAAGGCACGGGTATCACATGTTTGCCTTCTTTTACACGAATTTTTCTGGCCAGACGAATGTCCTCATCGCTCACCACCTCTTCGATCCACAATGTGACTGTTTGCGTTCCCAGGGCCAACTGTTCCACAATGGTTTCCACCATTTTAAGAGAGGTGCCCAGCACCATGATTTTATCCGGTTTCTCTTGTGTGATGAGATCCTTTACCGCCTGTCGGTGTTCTGCATCCGTAAAAATCGCCCTGCGAATGGCGCCCAAACGGGACCGTTCTCGTTTGGCGGATTTTCCCCCCAACACACGGTTATCACGAATCAACAGGCCATCGTCAATGATATAACGGATGCTTCTTTCCTTTGCCAGGTTAATGGCCTGATAACTTTTTCCTGTTCCACTGCCGCCAATAAACAGGGTCACTTCCATGAAGCATCCCTCCTTTGTTTAGAATGATTCTCATTATATTGCAACTGCTTTCACAAAAAGTCACTGTTTTTTCCTTGCACCTTCCTGAATTTCCTTGCTATAATGCTTATGAAGCAGGTAATTCCTGCGTGTTTACACTTCAAACAAAGGAGGATTCAACTTTATGGCTTATGTAATTCATGATTCATGTATCAGCTGCGGCGCCTGTGAGCCTGAGTGCCCAACAGATGCCATCACCGCTGGCGACGACATTTATGTAATTGATGCCGAAGCCTGCATCGACTGTGGTGCCTGCGCTAACGTCTGCCCTGTAGACTCTCCGCAGCCAGAGTAACATCAACTTCAGAGAAGACAGTGTCCGGCGCACTGTCTTCTTTACTTTTTTGCCCTTTGACCAACACGTCTTCGTATATCCGCCAGTTCTTCACCCCTGGCCATCATGTCCAACCGCACCAAAAATTTTAAGATGACCTTTTCTTCATTAAAGCTAAAATCATTCAACAGGTTGGTGATCATTGCCTGGTTTTTTTTCTCCCGGGTTTCCACAAATCTCAACCCCAGGTCGGTTAGTATCAGCCTTCTCACCCTTCGGTCTTCTGAAGCCGGCCCTTTTTGAATCAGCTGCTGCTTTAACAGCCTCCTTACCATTGCCGTCACTTCGTTCCGGCTTCTCTCTGTTTTTTTCATCATTTCCTGGAAGGTCTGGCCTTCCTGGCGTTTCAGTTCCTGAAGAAGGCCATATTCCATGAGGTTCACAGAAACACCCTCCCAGGTTATTTCATTTCGATCGGCCTGGATCACCAGTGATGCCAGTTTTTGTAGATATTCATGGGTTTGAGCATAATAATTTTTCATGTTTCACTCCTGTTACATGTTTCACCTCTGTTAATAAAAAGAAGCGAAGTTTTGGGTATGGTAGATTTCAAAGGTGCCCCCCTCGTGGCCCAAGGAGGTGCCTGTTCCCATATAAGGCATGTCCGACAACAGGTTCACCCGGTGTCCAGGGGAATTCATCAGCGCTTCGTGGGCATCAATGGCCGAAAGATTGGCCGCAATGTTTTCCGCTGCCACACTTACCCTCAAACCTTCTGCATACATGCGATCCAATATATTTTTACCTTCCGGCGTCACATGGTCAAAATAATCCCGGCGACCCATGTCCTGGCTGTGCCTTCGGGCCACCTTGGACACCTGGTCATGCCACTCAAAAGGCTTTAAACCCATTCTCACCCTCACGGCATTGGCCAGCAAAAAAAGTTGTTGCTCATAGCTTTCCACCATAACTTCAGACATCTTTCCTAAAAACCCATCCAGGGATTCTTCCTGATTTTTCAGCACCCATTTAACAGCGGTAATCTGTTGTTCCTCGTGTACGTCATAGTAAAACTCTACATAGGCAACGTCTTGCAGAAAATACAAATCACTTTCCTTTTCTTCATTGCGCATATAACGGGTCTGGCCTCGCAACACCCATTCCAAAGGTTCTCCCAAATACCTGGTCAGCTCCAGCCGGCTTGTCTGCTGGTGGATTGGTTCACTGGATGTCCAGTGGTTGGAATTGGTGTACATCGCCACCACCATGCCCTGTTCAACCCCTACCTGCACATAATCTTCATACTTCTGGTGGTACACCCACCAGTCAAAACCATACTCGCTGCTAATTGTTTCCCTGGGTTCGCCCCACAGGCGGATCACCCGGGCAGTTGAATCTCCCAGGCCGATGCCCTGAAAACTGATGGTTTCTTTCAGCCTGGCTGTCAGTTGTTGAAAACTTGTAATTTCAACCCGTCTGGTCTCAGGTTGCCACACCACCCGGGCATCAAAAGCTTCGGAAATAAAACGTACCGGCACGAAAGTTCTGCCTTCAAGGGATACCGCCGGACTGTCCAGGGTGATGATGTTGCCGTTCAGGCTGGCTTCCCCTGCATCAAGGGTCAAAACCGTTCGATTTCCATCCTCTTCAAAGGTAGCCTGTCGAGTGACAGGATCCCAGCTGACAGTAACGTCCAACGCCTCTGCTATCCACCGGGCCGGCACCAACACCCTGCCTTCCCGACTGATCACAGGTCCCCTTTCGTCCACTGGCAGCACCAGTGGCTTTCCATCCACCCAGATGGAGGGTGCCTGGGCAGAAACAGTACTCAGCGCCGCAGTCAATGACATGAATAACACCATCACACATATGATCACACCCATGCGTTTTCTTTTGGTCATTCCCATGTCTCCTTTTCTGTTGACACTTTTTTCTTTTCTTTCTCATCTATTGTACCACATCAGATAAACAGGATTCTTAGCTTCCGGCGGCGTTTTAACGCTGCAGAAAAACCCGGCAGCCAGAACTGACGGCTGTCGGGTTTTTCATGTACCTGCATCACAGCATGCTATGCTTCGTTTAGTTCCTTGTTTTTCAGCAGATAAGAAATAATGTAAAGACTGTCGCTTAAATGTACATTTTCGAGTACAATGGAATCTGGTACAACAATGTCTGTTGGCGCAAAATTCCAAATGGCTTTTACCGGAAGCTTCACCAACACATCAGCCACATCCTGCGCACTTTCTTTGTTGGTGCATATGACGCCAATTTCAATGTTCTTTCCTTCACAGTAGCTTTCCAGTTCATCCACATCCAGCACTGGAACGTCACGGATCTGAAGACCAATTAACCGGGGATTCTTTTCAAAAAGAGCCATGATGTGAAAACCTTTTTTTTCGAAATTTGGATAATTGGCAATGGCCTGGCCAAGATTACCGGCCCCAATGATGATGGTGTTGTAATGGCTCGTGAGACCTAAAATACGACTGATCTCATTGTACAGTTCTCCCACATCGTAGCCATACCCCTGCTGTCCAAAACCCCCAAAACAATTGAGATCCTGGCGAATTTGGGAAGCAGTAAACCCGATCATTACGCTAAGCTCCTTGGAAGATATGCGGGTGACATCTTTTTCCATCAATTCTTTTAACAAGCGGTGATACTTTGGAAGTCTTCTGATCACAGCCATTGATACATCTTTAACTTCTTTTTTCACTGAGCTTCACCTCATTTTCTAGGGATGACAGGATGGTCACTCTTCATTATAATATAAATAACATGAAAAAAAAATGCTTTTTGTAAAACTTTGTACTTCTTTTAACAAATATTTTTTCAATGACAACGAAGGAGTTTATGCCCATGGTTATTTTATCCGTCAGCCAGCTATCAAAATATTTCGGAACACGGTGCCTCTTTGACCGGGTTTCCTTCTCCATTAACGAAGGCGACAAGGTGGGTATTGTTGGCCCCAATGGCGCTGGAAAAACAAGTCTTTTTCACATATTAACCAAAGAGATGCCCTATGACGAAGGACAGTTGTTTATGCCCGGACAGATTCGCCTGGGCATCCAGCATCAAATGCCAGACATGTCTTCCGATGAAACCGTTCACGAATATGTGCTGGTTGTGTTTCAGTCACTCATCGACATGGAGGAAAAACTGCGCCTGATGGAACAGGCCATTGGTGCGGCAGGGGAAGCAGCCAACGACGGTCAGGAAAACAAAGCCCTGGAAAAAACCATGGAAGATTACGCACATCTGCTGGAAACCTTCGAAACCAACAAGGGTTATGTTTTTCGCAGTGAAGTCAGAGGTGTGCTCAACGGCCTGGGTTTCTATGGCGATGATTTCCAACGTCCTGTTTACACCCTCTCCGGCGGCCAGAAAACCCGTCTGGCCCTGGGACGATTATTGCTTAGCCGTCCTGATATCTTGTTGTTGGACGAACCCACCAATCACCTGGACATTGAATCGGTGGAATGGCTGGAAAATTTCCTGCGTTCTTACACCGGCACCGTGCTGGCAGTCTCCCATGACCGTTATTTTCTTGACCAGGTAACAGACAACACCCTGGAAGTGGCCCAGGGAAAAATTACCGGTTACCGGGGCGGGTACAGCCAGGCCCTGAAGAAGAAAGCCGCCCTGCTGGAAGCAGAACTGAGAAGTGCCGGCAAAATTCAAAAAGAGATCCAGCGCCAGGAAGACGTGGTGCGCCGTATGAAACAGCATGGCACTGAAAAACTTGCCAACCGGGCAAAAAGCCGGGAAAAGAAGCTGGCCAAAATGGACCGGCCCCAGAAACAGGTGCAACAGGCCGTGTTGTCAGCCCTTCAGTTTCAGGTTGAACAGGCCAGCGGTCGTCATGTGCTCACGGCAGAACACCTGAGCAAAAGTTGGCCAGGACAGCCGCCACTTTTTACAGACTTGAATTTTACCATTCAACGGGGAGACCGCATCGCACTGGTGGGCCCCAACGGCATCGGCAAAACCACCCTTTTTCGCATGGCTGCCGGCGAAGTAATCCCGGACGCAGGTACCCTCACCCTGGGACACCAGGTGTCACTGGGGTACTACCACCAGGAACTTCAACACCTGGATGAATCATTGCAGGTGATCGAGGAACTTCATAACGCCTACCCACAATTGAACGAAACACAACTGCGGACTTGGCTGGGTGCCTTTCTCTTCGTGGAAGACGAAGTGTTCACGCCCATTCACCTGCTCAGTGGTGGTGAAAAAGCCCGGTTATCCCTGCTAAAACTTATGTTGTCCAAACACAACCTGTTGATGTTGGACGAACCCACCAACCACCTGGACATTCCTGCAAGGGAAAACCTGGAAGAATCTCTGCTGAACTACGACGGAACCTTGTTTTTCATCTCTCATGACCGTTACTTCATCAACCGAATTGCCACCGGTGTGCTGGAATTCTCCCCTGAAGGGCTCACCCAATACCTGGGAAATTACGATGAGTACATGGCCAAGAAAAAACAACTGGCCATGGAATCGGAAGAACCCAACCAGATGGAAGTCAGCCGTACCCAGCAAAAACAAGAAAAACTAAAAGAACGAAAACAACGGGAAGAAGCACGGGACCGAAAAAATGAGCTGGCGCAGCTGGAAAAAACCATGCATCAACAGGAAGACCGGCTTAAAGAACTGGAAAACCTTATGTGCCAGCCAGAAGTCTACACAGACGAAGAAAAAAGCCGCCAGATTCACCTTGAGTCCACAGACGTAAAGGAATCCCTGGATCAATTGTATACACAATGGGAAGTTTTGCTGGAAAATGACGCAGAATAATTATGTTAACAAAAAAGAGAATGACATTTTTCTGTCATGATGATGACAGAAGAGTGTCATTTTTCATCCACAGATTTATTATGTTTTCCACAAAGTTATCCACAATCTCACCTGTTCATACACCCTGTTTTCATAGTTATCCACAGTTTCCACATTTCTGCACACCTGACTTTGTGTCCTCCCGGAAAAAACAACCTGTGCAGTTATGAACGATTCTCAAATAATAAGGGTTACTCTCACACTTTTCAATAATGATTACTTTACCTACCATTACATATAAAAAGCAGGTAATCACCGGATGGTGTCACCTGCCCAGAACACAGCAATCAATTTTATGTTAACTCTTCATAAACAGGGTAAAACCACTTTTCCTGTCGTTCTCCAATCACCAGACTGGCCACTGCATTCAGGTTCCAGCGGGATCGTAAGCCCAAACAATAATCATAGTAGCCCACACAGGCAATCATGGCCCCATTGTCAGTGCAGAGGGATAAATCCGGCACATGAAAGGAAATATTTCTTAACTTGCAAGCATGGCCCAGGGCCTCCCGAAGTTGGCTGTTGGCTGCCACACCGCCAGACAGCACCACCTGTTTCATCCCCTGGTTGACTGCACAATCAATGGTTTTATCCACCAGCACATCCACCACTGCCTGTTGAAAACTGGCGGCCACGTCATTGACCTGCAGTGGTTGACCTTTCATTTTTTCTGTATTAATATGGTTCAGCACAGCGGATTTTAACCCGCTGAAGCTGAAATTCCAGTTGTTTTCTTCCTGAATAGCCCTGGGAAAATCAACTGCACGGGGGTTGCCTTTTTTAGCTGCTTCGTCGATGAAAGGCCCTCCCGGATATCCCAGTTCCAACACCCGGGCCACCTTGTCAAAGGCTTCTCCTGCCGCATCATCCCGGGTTTTTCCCAACACTTCATACTCACCATAATCCGTCATTTTCACCAAATGCGTATGTCCACCTGAAACAATGAGTGCCAAAAGGGGCGGTTCAAGTTCAGGACTCTGGATAAAATTAGCGTACAAATGCCCTTCAATATGGTTTACACCATTGAGAGGAAGGTCCCTGCCATAGGCCAGGGCTTTACCCGCTGCCACGCCCACCAGTAAAGCTCCCACCAGGCCAGGCCCATAGGTAACAGCCACCTGCTGGATGTCTGCCAGTGTTTTCCCTGCCTCCACCAGCGCCTGGTCGATGACCTGGGTGATGGTTTCCACATGCTGTCGTGAAGCGACTTCCGGTACCACACCACCAAATTTCTGGTGTTCAGGAATCTGTGAGGCCACGACACTGGAAAGCACCTTCCGACCGTCTTCCACCACACTGACGGCTGTTTCGTCACAACTGGTTTCAATGCCCAGGGTAAGCCATCCACTGGATGGTTTGTTCATTGGTTTAGGCTTCATTCCCCAGTCCTCCCTGTGTCTGACGGGGCAGTTGGTCTCCCAGTCTGCTTTCCACCACCATGCCTATGCCCATGAGCTTAAAGATGAAGGTGAACAATTTTCCAACAAGGGTGATGTCCAACAAGAGAAACAACAATGTGCCCACGAAAAGTTCCAGGATGGAACCCCACTTATGCCCCATGCCGTCGGCAATTTTTCTGCCAAAGGCCATTTTCATGGTGGTGTTGCCGGCAAATTCCAGCAACATAAAGGCAGGGAACACCAGGGGTATGAGCATGGCCCCCACCACGGTGACAGCCAGGATCACAATGAGCACAAAGACCCCCAGGTTAACCAGTAAACCGATCATGGTTTTGCGGCCGATGTCTTCGAAGGAATGTTCTGCCATGCGTTCAAACCGGTCGGGGAAAATGACAATGGCCAGCACCCCCATGACAAAGGCGGTTACATGTTTTAAGACCATAAAACCGGCGAAGAGTAAGCCTAACACGGTAAACCCGCTGATGTTGCCTGGCAGAAAACCGGCTACATCGATACGGTCACCTGCAATGGCAGCTTCTCTTACGTCAAGGCCGCTGCCCATGACAGCAATGGCGCTGCCGTCAATGCTGGTGCCCTCTCCCGCTGACAAGCCACCAAAAATAGAGATGGCATCTCTGCCCAGGGCGGCCTGCTCCAGAGAGACAGGACCGAAAACCGCCACTGTGTCACCTGTCACTTCACCACCGGTGACATTGATGGGGCTGAAAATGCCCACCACATCTCCTTCCACCCTGCCCCTGATGGTGGAATGGCCAAAGAAACTCACCACATCACCCTGTATAACCTCATCCGCTTCCACCACCACAGGGTTTCCAAACTGTACAATCTGCCCTCTCAGCTGTGTCGTCGCACTGGCTGTTACCGGTAAAACAAGGAACAGTACAATGAGAATCATAAACGTCATTCTTTTTCTGTTCAATGCACTTCTCTCCTTCCCCCTGCCAGCAAACGATCCAGGGATAGTTTGATAAGCACCAGCAGCATGATTAAATTCAATGTTCCAAGGAAAGTCCACCATTCAGCGATCCCTTCAAAACGTCCCAACCATTCCAGTAAACCCTTTTGGGGCAACAGGAAGTTAAGCAGGCCTCTCACCACCAGACGTTCATACACCATGGTCAGGGCCTGGTACGTTTCGCTGCCCTGCAACCAGTTTTGGACGACCTGACGCATCAGGTTGGCCGTTTCTGTCACCAGAATACCTGCCAAACCCAGGGCCCCGGTCCACACCAGTATGTGACCCCATTTACGCTGACGGCTGGCGGGCTGTGCCGCCTTGTACAAGTCGGGATCAATGGCCGCCATCACCCGGTGTTCAAACCCTTCACCCGGTGAAAGCTGGGGCAAATGAGCCAGTGCATGTTTTATTTGTTTCCATTCTTCATATTCCTGTCGACAGGCTTCACATTGTGCCAAATGTTTCATCCATTGTTGTTCTTCTGTTTCAGCCAGTGGACCGTCCATCCATTTCATCATCATTTCTGAACTTGTTCGGCAGTCCATAGGGTCTCCTCCTTCAATTTTTTCAGCGATTCTTTCAAAAGTTTTCGGGCTCTGAACAACCTGTTTTTTACCATTGACATGGGAATGTCCAGGTTGTCTGCAATTTGTTGGTAGCTCTGGCCCTGGTGATGGTACAACAACACCACCATCCGATAATCCGGTGGCAAGGCCTCAATGGCCGATTCAATCTCCCGGTGGGCTTCCTGTTGTAAAAAAGCCTTTTCTGCACTGACATCCTCCTGGTTTGTCTTGATTTCTTCATCCAGGGGCATGGTGTCCACCCGTTTTTTTCGGATGGCGTCAATACAGGTATTGGTGGCAATTTTAAGGATCCACGAAGAAAATTTGTGTTCATGATTGTATTGTCGCAGATAACGATACGCCTTGATGAAAACTTCCTGTGACAGGTCCTCCGCTTCTTCCCGCTGGCGCATCATTCGGTAACAAACCCCGAACACCGGCTTTTGATAGCGGGTTACCAGTTCCTGAAAACCGGAAGCATCCCCCCGAAGTATGTTCTCCACAATTTGAGCATCTGACAACGCCACGAAAACCACCTCAACTCTTGCACTACCCTATACGACGGTAACGGTTTTAAAAAGTCTGAAGAGATGAAAACTTTTTTGGTTTTATACATTGCATTGAATAATTTGCCGAAAAAAAACGAAGGTCCGGGTGACACTGTCCGTATCACGATTCCTCCGTCATCTCATCGCTGTCATTGGTAAATTCAACCCACATGATCAGTGCGTCTTCACCGGTGTCCTGGTAGTAACCGGGCCGTATACCAGCCATGAGAAACCCCAGTTTTTTGTAAAGGGCAATGGCCACATGGTTTTGTGTGCGCACTTCAAGGGTCATGCGCAGCAATTTTCGCTGCCGGGCTTCTTTCATGAGCACTTTCATGATTTTACTGCCCAGGTGACGACCCCTGTAATCTGGATGCACAGCAATGTTGGTCACATGGGCTTCATCCAGAATCAGCCACATGCCCCCATAGGCACCCACCCGGCCGTCCACTTCCACCACACGGTACACGGCCAGATGATTTTTCATTTCCAGCCGGAAAGCATGGGGTGTCCAGGGTGTGGCAAAAGATTCTTTTTCAATCTCCACCACAGCCCAAATATCCTCCACCGTCATGGGACGCACCACAATTTCCTGTTGCGTAATCATGGGTTTTTCCTCATTTCCTTCAACAACTGCCGCTGCTGGTATACTTTTTCCGCCTGGGAGGTACGCAGGTAAATGGGTTGAATCGATGCCGGACTCATGAGTTCCCCTGCCAGGGCCTTTCTGATGGCGCACTGGGCCAGTGATGAGGCGGAAGGCATTGCCTGCAAAGGCAGGGCAAAACGGGCCCGACCACCCAGGGTTTCATTTATGAGTTCCCGGTGGAGTGGCATGGCATCTCCCAAAAAAAAGAGATCCTCTGTTGTTTCGGACAGTATTGCCAACAGTTCCTGTATATGAAGCACATCCGGCTCCCGGAGAATGGCAACACCCGATTCATCGAAACTGTAGGCAGCTGTGTACACCAGCTTTCGCTGGGCATCCACCAATGGAACCACCCGCCCCTGGAAGGCGTTTGCCTGCCAGGCCAGGGCTTCCAGGCTGTTCACCCCCACCACAGGCTTATGGAGTGCCTGGGCCAAACCTTTCACAGTGGCCACGCCAATGCGGATCCCGGTAAAGGAACCAGGACCCAGAGAGACAGCCAGCACGTCAATCTCAGACAAAGGACACTCGCACATCTGCAGCAGATGGTCAATCATGGGCAGTAACTGTTCCGAGTGGGTTTTCTTGTGGTTCGTCCGGATTTCGCCAATCAGCTTATCTTCTTGTATAAGGGCTGCACCCGCAGCCATGGAAGTGCTTTCCACAGCGAGAAGTTTCACGTGATTCCCAACTCCTTTGTGATATTACACTCAAAGGTTTCGGAAGGGGTAATACAAATTTCCCTTCGTTTGGCGTCCAGCCACTTGATTTCAATCCAAATGTGCCGTTCCGGTAAATATTCTTTCACCAGGTTGGCCCATTCAACGACACAGACACCGTCTCCATTAAAGTATTCTTCTGCACCCAGGTCTCTGAATTCACTGGGTTTCAACATCCGGTACACGTCGAAATGGTACAGTGGCAGGTCTCCTTCGTATTCCTGGATCAGGTTAAAGGTGGGGCTGGTAATGTCTTCCGTAACACCCAGTGCTTTTCCCAGGGCTTTTGTGAAGGTGGTTTTCCCTGCACCCAGGTCACCGGAGAGGCAAATCACATCACCGGGTTTCAAAATAGCGGCCAACTTCACCGCAATGGCTTCCGTTTCTTTTTGTTTCACTACACGACGACAGATCATTTGGTACTGGTTCCCCTTTACGGTCAATTCAACTTAGGCTCACTGTAAAATCTTAAACTTCTACATAACAAAAAACCAATTTGAGGGCTTCCTGGATCAGATCCAAAGAAGCCCTGTTAACATCATTTTATTTGCTTATACAGTATAGCATACTTTCTTGAAATGACAAAGGGTCTTAGTGTTTCTCCTTCAGCAGGGGCGAAATCCGCTTGTAAATCAAGAGGGTCAAGGCCCCAATGGTCAAGCCTTTAAACACGTTGAAGGGGGCAATGCCATAAATCACCAAGGTTTTTACGTCCACGATCCGGGAGTTTACCACAGTACCCATGTCAACAATCAGTTCAATGGGCATAAAGCGGGAATACATGGGAATCAGTACATAATAGTTGGCGAAGGACCCCAGCAGGGTCATGAAAAGGGTGCCCACCAACATGCCAATGACAGCATGTTTCTGGTCTTTTTTGTAATGGTACACAAGGGCGGCTGGCACCACATAAAACACACCCACCATAAAGTTGGCCAGTTCCCCCACACCGCCGGACCAGCTGCGGAAAATGCCGTGGAGCACCACTTTTACAAATTGAATAAAAATGCCTGCAACGGGTCCCATGGCAAAGGCACCCACCAATGCCGGCAGGTCACTTAAATCGAGTTTTAAGAACCCGGGGAAAAAGGGAATCCCTATTTCCAGAATCATTAAGACAAAGGCCATGACTGCCAGGGCAGATATTTTGGTAATCTGTCTTGTGGTTAATCTACTTCTTCTGTGCGCAACAACAGCTTTTTCAGTTTTTTCCATTTTGTTCCCTCCTGATTTCTCCAGCTTATTCCAAAAAAAAGACGCCTGATTCTTCAGGCGCCGTTACACGACAAGATAAACACATCATTGGTTCATCTTCTCCCATCCAGACTTTACTGTCGGTACCGGAATTTCACCAGTTCAATTGCCTTCGCAATTCGCGGACTGTCACCGCCGGTCGGGAATTTCACCCTGCCCTGAAGATTATATTCATATTATAAGCTACTTTTTCGTCTCATGCAAGGTTTTGTTCGATAGTTTGACACCACCCTGAATAAAGTTATCCCCTGTAATCTTTGAACTCAGCCGTTCAGAGATATTTTTTATGTCAAATTTTATGTAATTTTATGTTTACCGTTTGCTTACCGTATGGTATAATAGAGCTATATGGGAGGTGGGGTCGAAATGTATTTAAAGCAGATTCCTAACAAGAAATCTGGGAGAATATTTTTATCCATCGTTGAACCTTATCGGCATAAAGAATCTGGTAATACCCGGACAAAA
>JAABSW010000002.1 GCA_011390155.1 Clostridiaceae bacterium | reverse complement strand
AACCGCAAGACAAACATTCGCCTTGCGGGTGAACGCATCAACAGTACCCGTATTTTGCCGGGAGAACTGTTTTCTTTTAATGATACGGTGGGAGATGTATTACCAGAAGAAGGATTTCAACCGGCGCCGGTCATTGCCAACGGCCGGGTGGTGTTGGGCATTGGCGGAGGTGTTTGTCAGGTAAGCAGCACGCTGTACCAGACCGCCCTGCGGGCTGGGTTTACCATTGTTGAACGTTGGCATCATAGTGTGCCCATAGGGTATTTACCTCTTGGAATGGACGCAGCTGTGGCCAGCGGCACCAAAGACCTTGTTTTTGAAAATCCATATGCAGCACCTGTTATGATTGGGACATGGGTTGAAGGAGAAGAGTACATAACAGCACTTTTTGGAGCCAAAGATTTGCAGATTCCCCGTGTTTCTGTGGAAATCAGGCAACATCGCGTGCTTTTACCTTCCACCACCATCGTGGAGGATGACATGCTGGACATGGGGGCGAAAGTGGTGGAACGGGCCGGGAAAAAAGGACATTGGCTTCAGGTATACCGGATCATGGAAGATGAGGATGGCCATAGAATGGAAGAATTGATTTCAGAGGATCATTATCCACCGGTGGACGAAATTGTTCGCCTTGGGAGTGGGAAGCTCACAAAGGATAAAAAGTAAACGTGCAAAAGCAGTCTTCACGTAAAGAAGACTGCTTTTCTGTCGTTTATTGGGCCATAAATTAGTTGAAGCTAAAAAGGCCAATCAATCGATACGTTTCAGGAAGACCCATTTCACTGGCCAGGGCAGGTTCCCTTTCCAGTAACTGCCACTTCATAGAGAAGCCTTTGTCATGAGCGGCTTGTTGGATGTATAACATCACAATGCCTGCGTCAGTCAGGGCACGGTTTTCCTGATCATCAACAAGGAGGGCCAGGTATATTTTTTCCTGGTGCAAAATAAACCGCCAAGGTTGTCGGTTGCCCCAGGAAGGTGCCAACTTTCCATAATAAAAGATTTCAGACATGCCTCTTACTTCCAACTCTTCCACGGGACACTTTTGTCCCCATTTTTCCAGGTAAACCAGGTCGGTAAGGGGAAGTCGAGCACTTTTTTTCAATACATCCTGGCGAAAAATACCATGTTCAGGGTAGCCAATGGCCACCAGTGCCATGGGAGGTGCTTCTACCGGGTCGACAACCCAGGGTGCTGCATCAACACGCTCATCAAGGCTGATCCAACAGGTGCCTAGTTCTTCTTCCCAGGCTGACAAACGAAGTTTTTCCATGACATACCCACTGTTTTCATAAACACCGGTTTTCGGTTCATCAAAAAGGACAATGTAATGAGGAGCAGCGATCATTTTTCCAAAATACCCTGCTTTACCATTCAGCAGTTGGAAAAAACCTGGTCCATCTTCAATTAACCTTACTGAAAAGGTTGTGTCAGGGAGTAACCCTTTTTCTGATTGGGTTTTCCTGATTAAACGTTTCAGAATAGTGGATGGAACCGGGTCATCCCGAAAATCTCTCACTGTTTTCATGCTTTCGATTGTCTGTAAAAAACTCATATAGCCGCCTCCTTCAAGTTAAATGACCGATGTTGATATTTGTCGATGGTTACTGATAAAATACCCCTATAGAAAGAAAAAAAACAAGGTACAGTGATTTTGAAGTTATTTAAGAGAATCTACAGGGAGGACAATTCATGAAACCAACACTGAAATGGCTTAACAAAGAAGTGGCTTATATGGCAGCCCCCGTCAACACTGGATTCCTCATAAAAAATGAAAAGGCTGTGATTGTGGATACTGGACTTGACAAGGATCATGCAAAAAAAATACTTCGTCTGCTGGAAAGCGAAGGCATAAGGCCCGTTGCCATCATCAACACCCATTCTCATGCAGATCATTGCGGGGGAAATGCACAGCTTCAAAAACAACTGCAATTGCCTGTAATAGCACCCGTCCTGGAAAAACCGTTTATGGAAAATCCTTATTTAGAGTCCTTGGCGTTGTTTGGAGGTGCTCATCCACCTGCGGCTTTACAGAACAAATTTCTTCAGGCAAAACCTTCTACGGTGCAGGAAGTTTTTACCACTGAGCAGGGGAGTGTTGTAGTTGACGGATTTACCATTCATTTGATCCCATTACCCGGCCATTCAATGCAGCAAACTGGTATTTTTTATGAGGGTATTCTTTTTTCGGCTGATGTATTGTTGGGTAAAGCCTATCTGGACAAGCATCTAATACCATTCAATGCTGATGTGAACCGCCACAGAAGTTCATTGGAAATGATGCGGGAAGTGTCATTTGACCTGTGTGTTCCTGCTCACGGCGAACCCATGGAACAAGCCATGGATTTAATCAATCGAAACGTTGAAGCCCTTGATTTCATTGATAACTGGTTATTGGATCACACCCATGATGCATCAACCATTGACCAACTGCTCAGTTCTTTTTGCCATGAGCAACAGGTGGGACTGGACACCATCAGCCAGTACCACTTATACAGAACGGCTTTTGCGGCTCACCTTTCTGCAATGTCAGAAATCAATAAAGTGAAACACATGGTGGAGGAAGCCTGTTTCAAGTGGCAAAGGGTTGAATAATTTCTGGAAAAAGAGGTAATCAGGCTGAAATAGAGGGTATATTATCGTTTAGATACTTTAACAAAAAAAGGATTCCAAAAGGTGCTGAAACGTCAATTACTTGCAATGACAGTGTTTTTAAAGTATAATGAAGAAAATCAAATAAGGAGTTGGTATTTTGTATTTAGAAGAAGCATCAAAACTACCCCGAAAAGTGATAGAAAACCTGGACGGTGAAGTGGGAAATCTTAAAGTCTATTTGGTACAGGACTATAACGTAAACCTGCTCAAACGTATGGTAAATTTCGGACTTGACATATTCGGTGATCTTGGAATGGACGAATGGGGACTGGTACCACAAATTCGTCATGGGAACGTGTATGTATTGCGGGAAGAAGACAAAAAGAAGATTATTGGTATTGCCATACTCATGCGCGATTGGGAAGACCTTCAAAAGTGTTATCTTTTTGATTACGCCATTTCCGAAGACCTGCAGGGTCAAGGACTGGGTTATCATTTTCTTGTGGCCATCATTCGCAACCTGGAAGACCAGGGATTTTCAAAGATGGGGCTGACAGTGGACATTGAAAATGCACCGGCTATTAAACTGTACAAGGATAAAGTCGGATTTGAAATCACTGGCGAAAATGAGGATGAATACGGTGAAGGACACCATCGTTATATCATGGAACTTCATTTTGACAAGCTGCTTCCTCCTCAAAAATAAGTGAAGGTGTCAAGTTCAAGAGCACGGAAACATCCGTGTTCTTTTTTATTGAGGTTGACAATGAGGAGACAAGAGGTTACACTTATGCATAAAGATATATTTATATATTGATAAAACGAGGAGGTATTTATATGAACATTAAAATACTGGGTTCAGGTTGCAAAAACTGTAAAAAATTGGAAAGCAATGTGAAGGACGCGTTGCAACAACTTAACATGAGCGCCGAGGTTGAAAAGGTGGAAGATTTTAAAACCATCGCTGCTTACGGGGTGCTTCAAACGCCGGGTTTGGTGGTGGATGAAAAAATGATTTCATCTGGGAAAGTACTGGACGTTGATAAACTTAAGGAAGTATTGCAAAAATAAGAGATTGACTGGAAATAAGACCAAAAATAACAACCCTTTGGAAGGTTGTTATTTTTTTTGGTCTTATAGATTTTTACATTTAGAGATGGATGGATCGTTTGCCATGGCTTCAATTCGCTTGATTTCCTGCTGGTAATCAGGCAGGTTTTCAAGAGACTGCCGAAGAAAACCAGTAAACCCGGTGATCCATGCTTCGAAGGCATTTTCATCGATGGAATAAATCGCTCGCTGGCCTTCTTTTTGCATAGTGACCAAACCGGCCTGTTTTAGTATTCGCAAATGTTGAGAAATTCTTGGCTGGCTCATTTCAAGAACGGATTCAAGCTCACACACATACATGGGTTTAGTGGAAAGCAGCTTTACAATTTTAATGCGTGTACTTTCTCCCATGGCTTTGAAAATTGTTTCATAATCCAATTGGGCACCCTCCTTGATGGTTGATGGTGCCTCCATTATATCATAAATCAAGCCCTTGCCAACTGAATCTTATTGCCAGGAATGAGGCACTTAGAAGATGGATATTTGTTGATTCTGCTGGTTCACGTCTGGCAGAAATTTGACACAACTCAATAGGTTTAGCTGAAAAGGGTGCACTAAAAAACAGCCCTCTTGTGATACGTAAGGGCTGTTTGTAAAGATAAATGATGGTTATTCTATGGTGATTTCCTGGCTGTTTTCCCATACGCCATGGATGTTACAGTAGCTTTGAGCGTACAATGTGCCGGATTTAGCCAGCTTTACCAATGCCAGGCCTGTTGGCTCTGTGAAGTTTTCACCTTCGCCGTGGGCTGCAAATTGGAAATTGGCCAGTTCTACCGGGAATTTTTCTCCATCGCCATGGAAGAACAGCTTAAACCAGACAATATGATGTTCCAATGTGTTGGGATGGCCGATGGCATCACCAATGGATACTTTTACCTCGAAGCCTTCTCCTGCTTTTGCTTTTTCGGGAGCGTGAATCACCGGTACGTGTTTTTCACCTTTCCAGTCACCTGTTTGTAAAAATTGTCCAAAACTTTTCATTTAAAAACCTCCTTGTCACATGAATCGATAATTTGAAAGACTACCTCGGTACAATAGATAACCCAAAATAGTCCCGGTTAAACAGGGGATACATTTTAAGGCATAAGTGTTTTCAGGTTTTCTTCCAGGTAATCCTGCGTGTGTCCAAGGCATTCTGGCAGATTTTTGCGGCCTAATCCGATTCTAAAATGCCCATCACCGCAGCTAAAATACCGGCTGGGTATGATTAGAAACCCTTTCTTTTCCTCCTTTGTTTTCAGTAGAGTGCAGTAATTAGTCATTGGTCAATACTGACAGTGCGTTTAAATAAAAGCAAGAGGGGTATTAAAACTAAAGCGAAAAAGCGAAAAAACAATAAAGGAGGCGTATTGCATGTCAAACTATCACGAGCCCATGGAGTTGCTGGATGAGAAAGCCAGAAACATCTCCAGAGCTTTGAACAGTCTCAAAGAAGAAATTGAAGCAGTTGACTGGTACAACCAGCGAGTGGTGGCATCAGCAGACCCGGAACTGGCAAAAATCATGGCACATAACCGGGACGAAGAGATTGAGCATGCCTGCATGACCCTGGAATGGTTGCGAAGAAATATGGATGGATGGGATGAAGAGCTTCGTGCTTACCTCTTTACCGAAGGAGATGTCACTACCCTTGAAGAAGGGGAAAGTGAAGGTGGAGGACAACCTTCTGGTGGAGGAAGCTTGAAAATTGGCGATTTGAAATAGAAGGAGGAATTTCTATGGATCTATTGAAACGTGAACTGGCTCCATTGGCACAAGAAGCTTGGAATGAAATTGATGAACGTGCGGTGGATGTGCTGAAAACCCATTTATCGGCTCGAAAAGTGGTGCGTGTGGAAGGACCTAAGGGATGGGATTATACTTCCATCTCTGAAGGCAGATTAGATATTCTGGAAGACACAGATGAAGTAGCTGTTAAAGCAGGCCGCTATAAAACAAAAGCCTTGGTGGAAACAAGGATTACCTTTTCCCTCAGTCGATGGGAAATGGACAACATTCTTCGTGGTGCAAGGGATGCCAACCTGGATGCCCTTGAGGATGCCATGGAAAAAATGGCTTTATTTGAAGAAAATGCGGTGTATAACAGTTATGAAAAAGGTGGCATTAAAGGCTTGGTGGAGACTGCTGAAAACGAACCAGTGTTTTTTGGGGAATCCGGCAGTGACATCATGGCGTCTTTGTCCAAAGCAGTGTTGGTAATGCAGGATGCTTACCAGGAAGGTCCTTTTAGCCTGGTGGTGGGTGAAGAAGGATGGAGAAGACTAAACACCGAAGTACAAGGGTACCCACTGATGAAGCGCGTGAAAGACATCATCGGCGGCGAAGTGGTCTTCAGTAGTGTGATGAAAGGCGCGGTCATGGTTCCCTATAACCATGAAGACCTGGAATTGATCATCGGCGGCGATTTCTCCATTGGTTATGAATCCCACGATGCAGAAAATGTGAATCTTTTTGTAGCCGAGTCTTTCACCTTCCGGGTATTGGATCCGTCATTGGTTGTTCCTTTTACCCTGTAGGTGTTACGCCTTCAGAAACAGGCAAAAATAGACATTCGAAGAACACCTGGTCATAATCGCTGGGTGTTTTTCTTTTCCCATGGATTATAGAATCTCGGCTGGAGTTGGGAACCCTGTTTAAGACGCCTGTTAATACGACTGGTATAAATAACAGGTCAAGGGTATAATAAAGTAAGTACGTGAAAGATAAACAATATGGCAGACCCATGGATGAAATGGAGGCGACAACATGTTGGAAAATGCCACGGAGGAATTAGTAAGAGAAGTATTAGCAGAATACAAGCGAAAAGACCCCATTTGTGATTGCCCCAACTGTGAAGATGATGTGGTGGCCATGGTACTGAATGTGCTGCCACCAAAATATTTTTTGTCAAGTGCAACCTCGGGGGAAAAAATTGCCCATACCCTGGATAAAAAATTGCGTTTTGAGGCATTAATTAAAATTTCTGAGATGGTTCCGGTGGTGTGTCAACGAAATCACCCGGAAAAACAATAACCAAACTGATCGAGGGAGACATACAATATCATGAAATGGTTCTATATTCCAGTGGGAATAATCCTGCTGACAGTATACACTGCACTAAACTATTATATTGGTTTGCGGGGTGCCCAGGCATTTGGCCCGGTTTTAGGAACAAGGGGGTTGAAGGTTTGGTGGATTCTTTTTTGGACAATGGTTTACCTATATATGATAATGAGGCTGTTGCAGTCTAGAATCCCATCACCCGTCGACCGCTGGTTAATCCATCTGGGAGCTTACTGGATGGCGGTCATGGTGTATGCATTGATGGGAATCATCCTGGTTGACCTGGCCCGTGTAGTGATGATGCTAACGGGCGTTGACACATCAAAGGTCCCTTGGCTTAAGCCGGCTGTGGGTCTGATGGTTGCGGTGACAGTTGCAGGCATCATCCTTTATGGTGCCTGGAATGCAAGAAATCCGAGAGTGGTACACTATCAGGTGAACCTGACCAGGGAGGGCAACAGTAATGCCAGGACTACAACCGTTCAAACTGCCGTTGTTTCAGACATACACCTGGGGACCATCATGGGAAAAAACAGGCTTCAAACCCTTGTGGACCAGCTGAACCACCTTCAACCGGACCTTATTCTGTTTGCAGGTGACATCATCGATGAAAATGTGAATCACTTTATTGATGATAACATGGAAGCCATCCTCAGAAAATTGAACCCACCCTTAGGCATGTATGCCATACTGGGCAACCATGAGTATTTTGGAGGCCACCTGGAAGAAATTGTTCTTCACCTGGAGCGATCTGATATCAAAGTGCTGCGGGACGAAGGGGTCATGGTGGACAACCTGTTTTTTCTCACGGGGCGTGAAGACCTGGTTTCAGAAAGGATGACAGGAAAAGCCCGAAAATCACTTGCTGAAGTGTTGGGGGATGTTGACCCTGACACCACCCCAGTGGTATTGTTGGACCACCAGCCAAAAACCTGGAAAGAAGCCAGGGATATAGGCGTGGCGCTGCAGCTTTCCGGGCATACACACCGCGGACAATTATTTCCTTTTGGTTATATCACTGAACGCCTCTTTCCCGAGGACTGGGGAAAGCTGGAAGAAGACGGGTCCACTTTGATTGTGTCTTCAGGTTATGGTACCTGGGGACCGCCTATCAGAACGGGCAACCGGCCGGAAATCGTCATGATAAATTTTATAAATTAGGTCATTGTAGTTAGATCATCTTATAACAAAGGGGGAAGGACAGCATGGAAAGGATTTCAACAGGCACCATCCTTCAGCAAACAAAAGAAGGTCCCGTGGAAAAGAACTATGTCATGGCTTATTTGACCATGGTACACATTGACCAGGTGCTTGCCTTGCAGCAGGAGGTCTATGACTCAATGGACGACCGGCAAAAATTTGTACCTGACCCCAGGGAATTTTTTGAAGAAGTGGCGTTAAAGGACGGAAAAGGACGAATGATTGGTGTTTTTGTTGAAGGTGACATGATTGCCGCCAGAAGCATCAGTTTTCCGGGACTATCCTATGAAAACCTGGGGTGGGAGCTTCATCTTGATGACGAAGATTTGAAACGAGTATGCCACCTGGAGGCGTCAATGGTCCGGACAGATTTCAGGGGAAACCATCTTCAGGGTGTAATGCTGAAACCAACGATGGAATACCTGCAGCAGGCGGGTTACTGCATGGTATTGTGCACGATATCACCCTTCAACTATCCCAGTCTGAAAAATGTCATGGATGCAGGTCTTGTCATTCGTGATGTAAAAGTAAGGGGAGGGGCCTATGGGGGTAAGCTCAGGTTTCTGCTGGCCCTGAATCTGTGCAGACCTGTTCACCCAACCTATGCCGATCTGTGCACCGTGCAGAACACCGATGTGACCGTTCAAAAATCCCTCTTATCCCTTGGTTATGCCGGTTACGCCCTGCAAAAACTGCCGGGAAAGAGGAAGTTTTTTGCCATACAATATGGAAAACCTTACCCTGAACTGGCAGGCCAGGTAGCGGTTGATCCGCTTTCCAAGAGCTGACGGTAATAGGTGTTTGACGCCAATAAGGCCTGGTGACTGCCGCAGTCTTCAATGCGCCCATTGGCCAGGATACAGATCCGGTCCAATGTGCGCAGAGTACTTAATCGATGAGCAATAACCAGGGCGGTTTTTCCCTTTAACACTGCCTGTAATGAGGCCTGGATGTCAGCTTCCAATCGAACGTCCATACTGGCGGTTGCTTCGTCCAGCACCAGAATGGGTGCGTTTTTAATCAAGGCCCTGGCAAAGGCAATCAGCTGACGCTGACCGCCGGAAAGCCCGGCTCCTTCCTCGCCCACCACAGTGTTATATCCATTTTCAAGACTCATGACCATATCATGAGCTTTTGCTTTTTTTGCAGCTTCCACCACTTCGTCATCACTGGCATCTGGCTTTCCATAACGAATATTGTCACGCACACTGCCGGAAAACAAAAAGACTTGTTGTGGCACAACGGCGATGGAACGGTGCAATTGTTCCCGGGAGATGTTGGATACAGAAACACCATCCAGCAATACATCGCCTTGATCCGGGTTCATCATGTGCAGCAGCAAGGAGAACAGAGTGGTTTTTCCGGCACCCGTGGTGCCAGCCAGGCCCACGTGTTCGCCGGGCTTGATGTGAAGGTTCAATTGGTTCAGCACCTTCTCGCCCGTATTTTTCTCTGATTCATAGGAAAAAGTGACGTTTTCAAAAAGTAGGTCACCCTGCACTGGTTCTTCCAATTCAAGAACAGGATGGTTGTCCGCCATTGGATTAGGTTCTTCCAGCACCGCCATGATCCGGTCCATGGACGCCAATGCAGACAGGTATGTGTTATACACATCACTTAGGTTTCGCAGCGGTTGATAAAACTTTCGAAGATAGCTGAGAAAAGCCGCAAAGACGCCCAGTGTGATGGCTTGCTGCATCACCTGCTGGCCTCCATACCATAGGAGAAGGGCTGTGCCGGTGCCTGTGGTCAGGGATGTGAGAGGAAAAACCAGGGCCATGAGCACCATGGCTTTAAGGCCTGCCTGCAGACTGCCTTCACTCACATGAAAAAAGTCTTGTTCCTGCTGTTGCTGAACTCCCAGGGATTGTACCACACGAATACCGGAAAAGTTTTCTTCCACTTGTGTGTTCAGTTCAGCCATTTTTTCCCGTACTTCCCGGAAAGCATTGCGGATTCGTCGTCCCAGTAAAGCCATGGCCAACAACACAACAGGAATGGTGGCCATGAGCAGCAAGGTAAGTCCCGGGTGTAGATGGTACATGATCAAAATCATGGCGCCCAGGGTGACCAGGTCACTGATGACACCCACCACCCCATCGGTAACAGCCGATGAAAGAGCGTTCACATCATTCATGAGGAGTGAAGTGAGGGCTCCTTTTTGTTGTTTTTTATGGTAGGACGCCGGCAGTACCAAGAGGGTTGAAAACAGGTTTTCCCGCACGTTGAAAATGGCCTCTTGACCAGCTGTCTGTGTCAATAAACGCTGGTGGTATGAAAAGAACCACAATGCCAGATAAAGTCCGAAAAAGAGAAGGATCCAGGGAACTGAACCCTTGAAATCATTCTTCAACAGGTGCTGGTCGATCACCCGTTGGATGATGAGGGGTGGTGTCAGGGAAAACAATGCCTGCAACAGAGTGGCTCCCAATGCGGCCAACAATGTTTTCTTCTGTGAGGCAATGAGATGAAGATAAAAAGAAATGTTTTTTCTGCTGAAGAGAGAACGCTGGAAAGAACCTTCATGTTCCCGACTGAATTTACTGTAAAAGCCTCCCCGCATCTACATCACCTCCTCATCCTGGGCATAACCAGATGCTTCAACAAACCTGCGGTATTCCCCGTGGGTTTCCATTAACTGTGTGTGAGAACCCAGACCTGTTACCTGACCTTGTTCCACAAACAAAATCCGATGGGCATGTTGCAGTGTTGACAAACGATGGGCAATGACCAGGGTGGTTTTATGTTCCATCAGGTCAGCAACGGATGACATAATGGAAGCATCTGTCAAATGATCTACACTGGCGGTGGGTTCATCCAGCACAAGTATTTCTGGCTTTCGAAGCAGCACCCTGGCCAGGGCCAGCCGCTGGGCCTGGCCTCCTGACAATCGGACGCCCCGTTCTCCAATGGGGGTGTCATAACCCAGGGGAAGACCTTGAATGAATTCATGGAGCTGTGCCTGTCTGGCGGCTTCTTTGACAGCCTCCAAGGGTGTGTGGGAAGTGCCCAGGGTAATGTTATCCTGAATGGTACCTTCGAACAAAAAGGGATGCTGCATTACCAGGCCAATTTTCTCTCGTAAGCTGACAATGGAATAATGGCTGATGGGTTTGCCGTCGATGAACACCTGACCCATGGAAGGTTCGTAAAAACGCAGTAAGAGGTGAATTAAGGTTGTCTTACCTGCACCGCTGGGACCAACAATGGCAAGGGTTTCACCTTGGTGCACTTTAAAGGATACGTCCTTAAGCACCGGTTTTTTTTCATAGGAAAAGGAAACGGAACGCATTTCCAGAGAATCTGCTAAATGGGTAAAAGCCTGTGCACCTGGATCGTCGGTGATAGAGGCCTGCTGTCGAAGAAGTTCAACAATTCGTTGTGCCGCTGCGTCGGCTTGTTGAAACAGGCTCAACATGAAGCCGGTTTGTCTGATGGGTCTGTTCAGCAGGTTCATATATGCCAGAAAACCAACTAAAGTACCCGTTGTGATGCTGTCGGAAGTGATCAGCCATCCGCCTGCCAACAGGACAAGTCCGGTAAAAAATCCAAGGAGCACTTCTGAATAAGGGAGCCAGAAAGCGCCAATGCGCGTGGAAGCCAGGGTATCATCCAGGATGCGTTGATTTTCCTGACGAAAATGTTTATTTGCAAAGGATTCATTTCCGAAAAGCTTGATAATGAAAATGCCTGCCAATTGCTCCCGGACAAATGAGGTTAGTTCTCCAGTGGTTTTACGAATGCGACGGAAGGCCGGACGTACCTGGCGGCTGTAGGCCCACATGGCATGAGCCATAAAAGGCAGCATAAGAATAAATGTAAAACCAAGCCAGGGGTTCCACCAGGTAAGGCTGGCGAAGATCCACCCCAATACCATGAAATTGGTGATGACCTTTAGAAGGCCAAAACCAATGAAACGTTTCAGGGTATCTGTGTCAGAAACAATTCTTGAGATAAGGTCACCAACCCGAGTTTTATCAAAGAATGAAAAGGACAACTGGTTCAAATGATGAAACAGCTGGTTTCGAATATCGTGGATGACGTTCTGGCTGATCCATTCACTTAATACCTGTTGAAAAAAGCTGATCAGCCCTTCTGCCAGTGACAGCGCTATAATAATTCCACCGAGAATCAGCAACCGTCGACTGTTTCCTGCGGGCAAAGCCACATCGATGGCGTGTTGAATTAACCAGGGTGGCAGTGCGGTGAGGAAAGCAATGGAGAGAAGCATGATTCCCACCAGAAACAACCACCAACGATAGGGCTTAATAAAGGGAAGAAGATGTGTTACGGAAGCACTGGAAAACCATCGGTTGAACAAAGCGGTCACTCCTTCGGATCCTGTTTGCCTTTGACATTCATACCCTTAAAGAAATCAATTTCTCCATTATAACAGGAAATGAAGAAAAAAAGAATTGTGTTTAAACAGTTATGTTTAAACAGTTAAAAAAAACTGAATGTTTTTTCGGTTTATTCATTGACAGCTGGATTATTATACATTATCATTAAAACAGAACGGTGTTCTATTTTATTCGATTAAGCAAAAGAGCAAAAATATTGCAGGAAAAGACAGTAATTGCAATGAATCTAACTTTTTTTAATAAATTTAAATGCCAGACCAATGAAAGAATAAAAGAAACAGAAGGTATTTTAATGGATAAAGTAGAAATGCATTCCTAAAAATCTATATGTCAGGAAAACGTTTTCTCCTGAATTGTTACACGGAGTCGGCGTATGAAAATATACCAGGCAGGGCCGAAAGGCTGAAGAGAAAAGGAGGAAGTAAAGAATGGCAAAGAAGAAAAGCATTCTGGATTTGATGAAAATGAAGAAGGCAGGCGAAAAGGTGGCATGGATCACCGCGTATGATTTTCCGACAGCTATGTTTGCAGAGCAGGCAGGCATGGATATGATTTTAGTGGGTGACTCCCTGGGCATGTGTACCCTGGGCTACAAAGGCACCATTCCCGTCACAATGGAAGACTGCATCTCCCACTGCCAGGCAGTGAGAAGAGGCGCTCCCAACACATGGATCATCGGCGACATGCCTTTTGGTTCCTATCAGTCATCTGACGAACAGGCAGTGGATAACGCAGTGCGTTTTCTCAAAGAAGCAGACACAGACTGCATCAAGCTGGAAGGCGGCGTGCGGATACAATCAAGAATCAGAGCCATTACTGACGCGGGGATTGCAGTGATCGGACACATCGGGTTAACCCCTCAAAGTTCAGGCCAGCTTGGCGGTTTTAAAGCCCAGGGCCGTGACGTGAAGAATGCCCGCGGCGTTATTGAAGATGCTTTGGCAGTGCAGGAAGCCGGCGCTTTTGCCCTTCTGGTGGAAGCAGTTCCCCCAGAACTGACCGCCTTTATTACAGAGTTACTGGACATTCCGGTTTACTCCATCGGCGCAGGTGACTGCGATGGTCAATTGCTGATCAGCAGCGATCTGTTGGGACAGTTCCAGGCATTCACACCTAAGTTTGTTAAGGTATATGCCAATGTGGCAGAAGTATGCACGAAGGCATTTGAGGAGTACATCAAAGACGTTAAGGAAGGCGTATTCCCCTCAGATGAGTATGTGTACCACGTGATCGATCCTATCGAAGAGTTCGAGAAGCTCTTTAAGGAATATAAAAAGTAGAAGTAAAGATAAAAGCAAAAGAAAAGACTAAAGGAGGAACCCCACCATGTCAATGAAAGATATCGAGAAGTTTATTACCGAAAAAACGCCTTTTCCAGTAAAGGATCGTTATGATTTACCTAGTTCACCTGAATCCTTTGAAGGCGGCGCTCATTACAGAATGGAAATTGCTGGTATTGAAAATGCAGCCAACTTCGAAACACTGGTAAAGGAAATTGAAACTCAAAAAATGCCGGTTCATCGAGTGATTGGTACTGTTGGCGGATCAGCTTATCTTGACAAAGCTGAGCTGAAATATTATGCACAAATTGGTGCGGAAGCTAAAATTGAAACCCTGGTAAACCCTGTTCCCACCCGGGGCTGGGACGGCGGCAGACAATATGTTACCCCTGAAGGTTATGTCTCTGGCATGCGTGCACGTGGGCAGGATAACCTGTACATTTGGCTGAAGGAATTTAACCGTTGTATCGAAGCGGGGATCCGTGGTTTTCTGATTCCTGATGAAGGTATGCTTTACCTTGCTGCCAAAATGCGGGCAGACGGTGTGATTCCTGCGGACGTTAAGTTCAAGATATCTGTGTTTGCTGGACACGGCAATGCCGTTGGTGCAAAAATGCTTGAAGAGTTGGGTGCAGACAGCTTCAATCCGTTAGCAGACCTGACACTTCCAATGTTTGCTTCTATCAGAAGTGTGACAAAGATACCGATGGATATTTACATGAGTGTGGTTGATTCCATGGGTGGACACCAGCGTCACGTTGAAGCTGACGAAATTGCCCGTATTTGTGCGCCTGTGTACTTTAAGTTCGAGCCAGGCAAAAATGAGTGTGATTTATACAACTCATGGCATGAAGATGAAACATTGAATAAACTGGTTAAGGTGAAAGTGCGAATGGCCAGGGTTTGTCATGAATGGTGCGAAGAAAGCGACACAAAGCTGGTCTTCAACGATTACACTGATGACCTGGCAATTCCAAAGCCATAGGGCGTTAGTCCTTGCTGACCCTTCATCAAGAGTGCTGGCCCCGGTTCTGGAATTTATTCTTCCTGACCGGGGCCGGCCCGATTGAAGAATCACTGTAAACAATGAATATTGACAGGAGGAATACTATGAGCAAAAACCCTTTTGAAACCGCGTTAACGACTTTACAGGAAGCCAGTAAACTGGCGGGAACTGAACCAAATGTGGTTAAAATGTTAAGCCAACCAAAGAGAATATTTCAATTTGCGATTCCCATGAAAATGGACAATGGGGAACTGGAAATTTTTGAAGCCTACCGTGTACATTACAATGACGCCCGTGGTCAGGTGAAAAACGGATTGCGTTTTGTGCCCGACCTGGACCTGGACATTGTGAAAGCCCTTGGCTTTTGGATGACCATCAAGCACGCTGTGGGCGGTATCCCAGCCGGTGGCGGTAAAGGTGGCGTAAAGGTTGACCCCTCAAAATTAAGCGAAGGTGAACTGGAAAGACTATCCCGCGCTTATATTCGCAAGCTTCCTATGAAAGGTGCCTGGGTGGACGTTCCTGGTGCTGACATCGGTACCAGTGCTAAAACCATGGCTTGGATGCTGGATGAATATGAAGAAATCAACGGATTCCACAGCCCGGCAGCCATCAATGACAAACCGGCTGCAACCAGCGGTACCGTCGGCAGCATGGAAGCCACTGGTACAGGCGCTTTCTATGTGACCATGGAAGTAATCAAAGACATGGGTATTCAGAAAGGTGCCACCATTGCCATGCAAGGCTTCGGCAATGTTGGACGTATCGCCGCCAGACTCCTTCATGACCAGGGCTATAAAATCATTGCCATCGGCGACATCAAGGGCGGCATTCAAAATCCGGAGGGTATTGACATTCCCAAATTGGAAGAATATGCCCTTGAGCAAAAGTCAGTGGTTGGTTTCCCTGGCACAACACCTATTTCGGACAAGGAACTATTTGCCATTGAGTGCGATATTCTCATGCCGGCAGCGGTGCAAAGTGTGATCCATGATGGCAATGCGGCTGACGTGAAAGCGAAAGTGATCATGGAATGTGCCAATGGGCCGGTGACACCTGAAGGCGAAAAAATCCTCTTAGCGAATAAGGTTCACATTGTGCCTGATGTGTTGACCAATTGCGGCAGTGCCATTGTGTGTGCTTTTGAACGCACTCAGGGTCTGACAGACTCCTATTGGGACATTGATACAGTCAACGCCAAATTAAAAGAACGTATTGTAAAGGCATACCGGGAAACGGTGGAGACAGCAGAAAAGAAAAACACTTCTTATCGAAACGCTGCATGGATCAATGCCCTTGACAAACTGAGCGAGTCCATGAAAGCCAGAGGCTGGGTCTAATAATAAGGATGTGGGTTTTCCCTTTCATCGGAAAACCCATTTCCCATCATAAACAGACGCCTTTGTAACATTTGGCTGCAGATACTTAGTTTGTTCACCTAATTGTTTTAACGGATGGAAGAAGCATGTTGACAGTAACCAACACTGAAAGTCAGGTGTAAACCATGGATAAAATTCAAAAAGACAAAATAACCCGAACCGCTAAGTACCCAGTGCAAACAGTGGAAAAGGCATTGGAGGTTTTCAACCTTCTGTCAAAGGACCAGTACCGTGAAGGGATCAGTATCAGTGAATTGAGTAAGGAACTGGAACTGGGTAAAAGCACGGTGCACAGAATACTGGAGACCATGGTAGCAAAAAATTACATTGATCAAAGTGAGGAAACAAAAAAATATCAGTTGAGTTGGAAGCTGTTTGAAGTGGGTAATGGAATTCCTCGCCAACGGAACCTGTACCGGGTGGATAATCGCATCTTGCAGGACCTCTGCGATGCCAGCCAGGAAACTGTTAACCTTGGTGTCCGTGTTAAGGACAGTGTGGTGACCATTTTCAAAACAAGCCCCAAGACGTCGCTGATTGCAAACCTTCAGATCGGTGCCCGTGAACCATTGCACGCCACTGCCATGGGAAAGGCACTCATCTCAGAAATGACCCGGGAAGAAGTGATCAATATTCTGGGAGAAGGTGCTTATGAAAGCTTCACCTCCAACACCATTACCACCATCGATCATTTGATGACAGAATTGGAAAAAATTCGTCGGCAGGGTTATAGTGTGGATGATGAAGAGGTGTGTGCCGGATTAACTTGTTTGGCTATGCCTGTTCGGGACTTTAAGAATGAGATAGTGGCTGCGGTTAGTGTGAGTGGTGCTTCCATTCGCATGACTTTTAATAAAATTCAGGAAATACAGCAGGATTTACAGGAAGCAACGGATAAACTATCCACCTTCTTAGGATGGCAGAAGTGATCCGTAAACCGGAAGGAGGGATAAACACCCCCATGGATGATATTCAGCAAACCATAGTGGAAATGGAAGACGAACTGATTGCCTTGCGACGTGATTTTCACATGTACCCGGAACTGGGTTTTGAGGAAAATCGCACGGCAGAGATCGTTGAAACATACTTACAGGCCCTGGATATACCCACGGAACGTATGGCCAATACAGGTGTGGTGGGAATCATTGAAGGCACGGCGAAATCTCCGGTATTGATGTTGCGTGCTGACATGGATGCGTTGCCTGTGACGGAAGAAAATGATGTGCCCTATACATCACAAAATCCAGGCGTGATGCATGCCTGTGCTCACGATGCCCACACCGCAGGTCTGCTGATCACGGCTAAGACATTGATGAAGTTCAGGGATCAGATTAACGGAACCATTAAACTGGTGTTTCAACCCAATGAAGAAAACGCCGGCGCTCTTCCCATGATTGAAGAAGGGGTGCTGGAAAATCCTAAAGTGGATGCGGCCATTGGTATACACGTTTGGACACCGCTGCCCAGCGGGACGGTGGGACTGTCGACAGGGGGAATCATGTCAGGGTTAGACATTTTCACCATCACCATCAAAGGCGTTGGCGGACATACCGGATATCCGGAAACGGCCGTTGACCCTGTGATCGCAGCTGCGGACCTGGTGCAAACAGCACAGCGAATACAAACCAGGGAAATCAGCCTGATGAAACCGACGGTGATCATGTTTGGGAAAATAAACGGTGGTACAAAAGCCAATATTATACCAGACACCATTACGCTGGAAGGTTCGATCCGAACACTTTATGATGACCGTGATGACCGACCGATCCTTCGGCTAAAGCAATTGGCAGAAAAAGTGGCAGCCACCCACGGTTGTGAATGTGAAATGGAGTGGTTCAGAGAAAATATCCCTCTGATCAACGACGCAGGTATGACCAGGTTGATGACAGAAGTGGCAGCGGATGTTATGAAAAGCAGTGAGGCAATTCTACCTTATGCCAGTATGGCCAGTGAAGATTTTTCGGAATTTTGTGCACGCGTGCCAGGTGTTTTTGTTTTCGTTGGCACAGGTAATGAAGAAAAAGAAACCCATTACCCTCACCATCATCCCCGTTTTAACATCGATGAGACTGTTTTGGTGAAAGGTGTTGAGCTGATGGTGAAGGGAGCATTAACGTATTTTCAACAATGGGCAAAATAAAAAAGGAAAGTATCTTGTCTTTCAAAACAAGGCATAAGAGTCTCTTATATTAACTGATTATTCGAGAGATTCGGCATATTGATCATTTTTTAACAACCTGGTGAGTTATCTCCCAAGGTGGTTGATAGAAAACAAAGGAGGAGAAAAAATGAAAAAAAGCATGAAGAGCATGAAAAAGTTTACGGTGTTATTGCTTCTGGTGGCAATGCTGGGAACACTGGCACTATCCGGCTGTGGCAGTCCTGCACAGGAACCAGCACCAGAAGAGCCTGAAGCTCCGGCAGAACAGGAAGCAAACGGCGAGGAACCAGCAGAAGAAGCATCAGCTCTGGTTTTACCAGAACCGCGCCAACCTAAGTTCGCTTCTGAGGAAATCGAAGGCGATTTCATGACTGTATGGGCAGAGCACTACGCTGACCATATGCGCGAAGTAACAGAAGGCACCTACGATGTCACTGTATACCCGTACGGAACCCTGGGTGACACCCGTGACATTAACGAACTGGCCCAATTGGGTGTCGTTGAATATGTTTTCACAGACTTTGCATGGATCAGTGCTTTCGTGCCGGAAGCACAGGTGTTGGCACTTCACTACCTGTGGCCTGATGAAAGAACCGTTGAAACCATGGACTGGGTTGTTCGAAACGGTGAATTCATGGGCGTGTTGGAAGAAGCCTTTCGACGTAATGGCTTGGTGCCACTCAGCCTCATGTTTGAAGGATGGCAGACCATCACCTCCAACAGACCTATTGAGACAGTTGAAGATTTGAATGGATTAAAAGTACGTGTTATGGGATCTGCCTTGTTGGTAGAAGACTACCTGGCTTACGGCGCAGCCCCCACACCTATGAACTACGGCGAAATCTACGGTGGTTTGCAGACAAACCTAATCGATGGTCAGGTTAACCCCATCTTTGCTATCCGAAGCATGAACTTTTATGAAGTGCAAGACTATTTAACAGACATCTATGCTGAACCATTTACAGGCATTCCGACGGTTAACATGCAGTTCTTTGATTCCCTGCCACCGGAAGTACAACAGGAAATGAGAGACTGGTGGATTGACGCCATCATTCCCGCCGGCGAATGGATTAATGAAAAACATGAAGAAGACCTGGCGTACATGATGGAACAGCGTCCTGATATTGTTTACCACGAAATCACCGGTCCTGAGCAGGAAGCCTTCATTGAAAATGCTCTTCCTGTCTATGATAAGTTTCTTGAAATTGGTGGACCACAAGCAGAAGAAATTCTTGAAGTGCTGTTAAAGGATATCGAAAATGCTAAAACAGAATTAGGCATCGAATAAATCAAGTAAACTATCAAAGTTTCTCCGGGGATCCTGGTCCCCGGAGAGCCTTGAAAGGAGCGTCGCAATGGAAGCAGAAAATAAGATGGGTATCTCCTTTCTTTTTCAAAAATTCGGACGGGCCTTTGACTGGTTTGAAGTCATTATCTTATCCCTGTCTGTTTTTATCCTGGCGTCATTGGTCATTGTCAATGTGTTTGCCAGAACTTTTTTCACAAGCATTTATTTCGTGGAAGAGCTGACAGAAATGCTGGTCATGCTCATCACATTTGTGGGGGTAAGCTATGGGGTGCGTAAGGCCCGGCACATCCGTATGGGTGCCTTCTTCGATATCATGCCCCTGAAGGTGCAAAAAGCCATGATCCTTATCATCAGTGTGGTGGGGGCCATCTTTATGTTCATGATGGCAAAATATGCCTATGACTACATGGCCCAGGCAAGACTCATGTCTCACAAAACACCTGCGTTACGCCTGCCCTACTGGACATTTTTAATCGTTATTCCCCTGGGATTCTTTTCTGCAGGCATCCAGTATGTCCGCACAGTGGTTAAAAACCTAATGGTGCCGGAAGTCTGGTTGTCTCCGGAGCAGCAGGGGGAATACGAAGCAGAGGAGCTTCAACAAATGGCGGAGCAGTACGAAGAGATTGGTGAAGAGATGCTTGGTGAAGTCAAGCTAAATGTGGGCCATGAAAAGGATGTCAACCAGCCCCCTAAAAATGAGTAGAAGAGAGGTGAGACAATGGTCTTACTAGTAATTAGCCTGTTTTTTATGTTGTTCTTTGGATTTCCCTTCATGATCACCCTGTTGGGATCCCTCATTGTGTACATCTACATGAACATACCGAACTTTAACATGAACGTTATCGTCCAACAGGTAGTGACCGGATTAACACCTCCTTCACTGGTGGCGGTGCCCATGTTTATTCTGGCAGCTAACATCATCACGGCAGGACAGGCTGCCAAAAAACTCATTAGAATGGTAAAGGCTTATCTGGGACACATCCCTGGTGGGTTGGCCATTACTACCAACGCGGCTTGCACCATGTTTGGCGCTGTCTCTGGTTCTACCCAGGCAACGGTGGCGGCCATCGGTGGCACCATGCGGCCAATGTTGTTGGAAGCCGGTTATTCCAGTCCTTTTACCCTGGCCTTGATCATCAACTCCAGTGACATTGCTTTTCTCATACCTCCCAGCATCGGTTTCATCGTGTATGGCGTTGTCACAGGCACATCCGTAGGAAAATTGTTCCTGGCAGGTGTGGGTCCTGGACTCTTAATTTTCTTTATGTTTTCCGTTTATTGTGTGTATTATTCAAAAAAACACGGCATTGCCAGCATTGCCAAAGCAGACAACAAAGAGCGGAAAGAAGCTGTCAAGGGCGGTATTCTGGTTATGGGTTTCCCCATCATTATCATTGGAGGAATTTATGGTGGATTTTTCAGCCCCACAGAAGCAGCAGCGGTGTCTGTGCTATATGCATTGATTCTGGAAGGATTGATTTACCGCACCATTCGTTTTGGAGACATGATTGATCATTTTATGCAAACAGGTGTTATTACAGGTGTGGTTTTCGTATTGGTTGGTGCAGGAAACGCTTTTTCCTGGTTGCTCAGCTTCCTGCGTATTCCACAAACGTACCTGCCATATCTGTTTGGCGAAGATCCCTCACAACTATATGTAATCTTTATTGTGGTCGTGGCTTACTTTATTGCCTGTATGTTCGTTGACCCCATTGTAGCCATTTATGTGTTAAGTCCCATTTTTGCCCCCTATGTACTGGCCACAGGCGTAGACCCAATTCTTCTGGGCGTGCTGGTTGTGCTGCAGTGTGCTGTTGGATCGGCGACACCTCCCTTTGGGTGTGACATTTTTACGGCTCAATTGATCTTTAGAAGGCCTTATATGGAAATTATTCGGAACACACCACCTTTTATTGCCATTTTAATGCTGGCAACGGTCTTATTGGTAATGTTCCCTCAAATCGCTTTGTTCCTTCCTAATACTGCTATGTTATAGGAAGGAGAGAGAAGACATGATCTATCGAAGAAAACCGGGTCAGGTGAGCTACGGTGAAGCCGTTGGCATTTTGCTGCTTGACAGTGAAGCGCCCTTTATACCAGGGGATGTGGCCAACGCCACCACATACCCTTTTCCTGTTCGTTTTCAACGGGTACCGGGGCTGACGGTTAAGCGCATTTTAAGCCATGATTTAACAGCCTTGGACGATGTGATGAAAGCAGCTTTAGCATTAAAGAAAGAAGGTGTACGTGCCATCACCAGCGACTGCGGGTTTATGGCATTGTACCAGCAGGCATTGGCAGAAGAACTGGAATTACCCGTCTTTCTGTCAAGCCTGCTTCAGGTACCCTTTCTATCGCGCCTGATCCCGGACAAACATAAAATTGGTATTTTAACCGTCGATTCAGATGCGTTAACAGAAGAGGTGCTGGCTTTGTGCGGCGCTAATCTTCCCGGACGTGTTGTTATTGAAGGACTTCAAAAAGCACCTGCTTTCTCGGCGGCCTTTATTGAGGAAACAGGTGAGCTTGACTTTTTAAAGGTGCAACAGGAAGTAGCCCAGGCAGCAAAAAATATGGTTGAAGGTGACCCTATGGTAAAAACCATCTTATTGGAATGCAGTGTGTTGCCACCTTACGGTGAAGCTGTGCAAGAAGCGGTAGGACTTCCGGTTTTCGACTTTGTTACCATGATCCGTTATGTGTTTTCGGCTGTGGTGAGGGAAAAGGGCGCCGGTTTTATGTAATACATTCACCATTATGTTAGGAGGGAATTGTTCATGGCAGTATTTTCAAAAGAAGAATATATGGACCGGGTACGTCGCACAAAAGAAAAAATGACAGAATGGGGCATTGATACCCTGCTGATTTCTCAACCGGCAAACATGAACTATTTATCAGGTTATGATGGCTGGAGCTTTTATGTACACCAGTGTCTTCTGGTAAATGTACAGGAAGAAGAACCGGTTTGGATCGGACGGGGTATGGACGCCAATGCAGCCAGGTTAAACAGTATCCTATCAGATGCAAACATACTGGAATATGCCGATGATTATGTACAATCCACGGTAAAACATCCCATGCACTTTATGGCGGATGTGATAAAACAACGGGGCTGGGATAAAGGAAACGTCGGCCTTGAAATGGACCAGTTCTATTTTACCCATCGAGCCTACGTTGAGCTGGAACGTTCGTTACCTGAAGCAACTTTTAAAGACGGGAATACCCTGGTGAACTGGGTGCGTGTGATTAAATCGGATGCAGAAATAGGGTTCATGAAAATTGCCGGTGAAATTGCCCATAATGTGATGAAGACAGCCCAGGATGTCATTGCGCCTGGCGTGCGTGAGTGTGATGCGGCTTCGGCCATTGCAGCGGTTCAATACCGGGGCACTGACACTCACAGCGGTGATTATCCTGCCATCGTACCATTGATGATGGCTGGTGAAGGCACCAAAACACCTCATCTCACCTGGACAGAGAAAAAATACAACAACGAAGAAGCGGTGCTCCTTGAGCTTTGCGGAGTCTACAAGCACTATCATGTACCCATTGCCCGTACCATGTATTTGGGACAGGAGCCACCTCAGTTAATGCAGGACACGGGAAAAACCGTGCTGGAAGGTTTGAACGCCGCCCTGGACATGATCAAGCCTGGGGTTACTTCGGAAGAAATTGAAGCCACCTGGCGTAAGACCATTGCCAAGACAGGCCTGGTAAAAGAATCCCGTATTGGCTATTCCATCGGGGTAAACTACCCGCCGGATTGGGGTGAGCAGACCATCAGTGTGAGACCTGGTGATAAAACAATTGTTCAAAAGAACATGGCCCTTCACTTGATTCCGGGCATTTGGCTGGATGATGTGGGCTTTGAAGTGGATGCGTCATTCTACGTGACAGACACCGGCATAAAGCATTTCTTTGATTTTCCATTGGAAATCAAGGTTAAAAGATAGGCGTGGACCGGCAAAGGAGGCAGAAATAATGCCTCCTTTATGCTGCAAAATTGCATGCGATGAGATCAAACTGATGATTTCTTGGGATTGGTGGTGAGATAAGCTGTTGAGTGAGGAAAACAAAGGGTACTTAATGGTGGCTGCTGCCAGTGTTTTATGGGGTACCATGGGGATTAACGCACAATTCTTGTACAACCAGGGGTTGACAGCCAGTCACATTGTTTTCTGGAAGCTGGCCTTTGGCTTTCTCATCATCTTATTGTGGTTGCTGACCCATGACCGAAGGCTGCTTCGAATCAGCAGACAGGGACTTGTTTTCACCTTTATAATGGGCCTCTATTGTCAGGCAGGGTACAACTACTTTATTTTCAGTGCCATTGAAAAAACCAGTGTTTCCACCGCCACGGTATTACTGTACACCTTTCCTATTTTTGTCATTCTCATGTCCCGTATTTTTTTCAGGGAAGGGTTGACGACGGTAAAAATGACAGCCCTGGTGCTGTGTACCCTGGGAGCTGTTTTAACAGTGACAGAAGGCCGGTTGGACAACCTGGAAATGAATGGGTATGGTGTAGGGTTAGGGCTTCTTTCCGGCTTTACCTTTGCCGTGAGCACCATGGGAACCAAAGCCTTGGCCAGCCGTGTTAACCGTTGGACCCTGAGCCTGTATTTCTTCGGATTTGGTGCCCTTTGTTCCATCCCCTTTTCTCCCCCCCTATCCATTTTTGAAGTAAATCCAGGTCCGATGGTGTGGCTGGGACTTTTTCTTCAGGGATTATTGCCCACGGCCCTGGGGTATGGTTTATATATCATGGCCTTTACCAAAGGCATCGAAGCGTCACGGGCAGGGATCCTGGCCACTCTTGAAATCGTTGTGGCCGTTGGTGCGTCGGCTGTCTTATTCGGAGAATCTTTGTGGGGGGTTAAACTCTTGGGAGTATTATTGGTGTTTGTTTCTGTGATCATCATACAACCTGACAAACCTACTCTCTTGTGGTTGAAGAAAAAGCCGCCAAAAATCTCTAAAGGCTCCCTGGACAGATGATGTGACGGCTAAATCAAAGATAAATGAGGTGTAATGATGAAGGGGCAGCGTGTGGTTGAAAACAGTTTTATTCAGCTGCGGTCGACACAAGAAGCAGACCTGGCATGGGTGTTGGAGACGGAAAGACATCCTGAAAACAGAGATTATGTTTATAATTGGTCCCGGGAACGGCACCTTGCCTGCATTGACTCAACAGATGAAGCTCATTTCATGGTGTTGCGAAAGCCAGACCTTGCACCCGTGGGTTATGTGATTTTATCGGACCTGGAAAGTCAACACGATGTCATTTCCTTTGACCGCATCACCATCCGTGATAAGGGAAAGGGTTATGGCAGGCAGACGGTACGGTTGATAACAAAACTGTGTTTTGAAGAATATAAATGTCATCGACTCTGGTTGGATGTGTTTGATTTTAATCCCCAGGCACGAAAGCTCTATGAGTCGGAAGGCTTTGTCTTCGAAGGCACCTTACGTGACTGCAAAAAGAAAGAAGGAAACTACCTTTCCATGCACGTGTTATCCATGCTGGCACCGGACTATGAAAACAAAAAGGATAATGACACCAAGGATAAAAGCGTCTGAATTGTAAGTTTTTGATAATTGACAAGTGTTTATTGCTATACTATGCTAGTGTGTATAGCTGTATATATCAAGCCGCATTTGCGGATACTTGTATAACATTAACAAAGGAGGAAGAATTTATGAAGAGTGACATTCAAATTGCGCAGGAAGCAGTGCCAAAGGACATACGGGAAATAGCCAGTAAACTTGGCCTGACAGAGGAACAGATTGACTTGTATGGTAAGTACAAAGCAAAGGTGCAGACCGATTTTCTACAAGGTGAAACCAATGAAAAAAGCGCCAAACTGATTTTAACCACCGCTATCAACCCCACACCTGCCGGTGAAGGTAAAACCACCACCACCATTGGTGTGGCCGATGCGCTGGCACGACTGGGCAACAACACCATCGTAGCTCTTCGGGAACCTTCCCTTGGCCCCGTTTTCGGCGTTAAAGGCGGAGCAGCCGGCGGCGGATACGCCCAGGTAATCCCCATGGAAGACATCAACCTGCATTTCACAGGTGACATCCACGCCATCGGTACAGCCAACAACCTGCTGGCAGCTATGATCGACAACCACATCCAGCAAGGCAACGCCCTGGGCATTGACAACCGTAAAATCACCTGGCGCCGAGCCATGGATATGAATGACCGACAACTGAGAAACATGGTCAACGGTATGGGCGGCAAAGGCAACGGAGTACCCCGTGAAGACGGTTTTGACATCACCGTGGCTTCAGAAGTCATGGCAGCCTTCTGCCTGGCATCCACCCTGTCAGACCTGAAAGAACGCATCAGCCGCATGGTTATCGGGTATACCCGTGATGATAAACCAATTACCGCAGGTGATCTGAAGGCAGCCGGCGCCCTGACAGCTTTGCTGAAAGACGCCATTAAACCTAACCTGGTACAGACCCTGGAAGGCACACCAGCCTTTATACATGGCGGACCCTTTGCTAACATCGCCCATGGTTGCAACTCACTGATGGCCACCCGTACCGCCATGCACTTTGCAGACTACGTGGTGACAGAAGCCGGTTTTGGCGCTGACCTGGGAGCTGAAAAATTCATCGACATCAAATGCCGCATGGCAGACATCAAGCCAGACGCAGTGATCATTGTTGCCACTGTTCGTGCGCTGAAATCCCACGGTGGCGTGGCCAAGGCAGATCTAAATGACGAAAACCTGGAAGCGTTGAAGAAAGGCCTGCCAAACCTGATGAAACACGTGGACAATATCACAAATGTTTTTGGTTTACCTGCAGTGGTGGCCATTAACCGATTCCCCCTTGACACAGAGGCTGAGTTGGCCCTGGTACGTGAAGCCTGCAACAAAGCCGGTGTCAACGTGGCATTATCAGAAGTATGGGCAAAAGGCGGCGAAGGCGGCGAAGAAGTGGCCAAAGAGCTTATACGCCTCATCGGTGAAAACGACGGCAGCAAATTCAAATTTGCTTACGAAGTAGAAAAACCCATTAAGGAAAAAATAGAAACCATTGCCACCCGCATTTATGGTGCAAAAGGTGTCGATTTTTCAAAATCGGCAGAAAAAGAAATTGCAAAACTGGAAAAACTCGGTTTTGGCAACCTGCCCATTTGCATGGCCAAAACCCAGTATTCCCTGTCAGATGATCCAAAACTCATCGGTAAACCGGAAGGGTTTGTGGTTACCGTAGGCTCCATCAAAGTATCAGCAGGAGCAGGGTTCCTCATCGCATTAACAGGCGACATCATGACCATGCCTGGCCTGCCCAAGGTACCGTCTGCTGAGCACATTGATGTTGACGAAAACGGTGTTATCTCAGGGTTGTTCTAAGGAATAAAAACACTGATGAGATTGACATCAGGAACCAACCTGAAGTAAAAATAAACGAAGCGGAGACAACTGTCTCCGCTTTATTTCACCAGGTATGAGTGATGATAGTAGATTTCACGAGGAGGAATAGGACCATGACCAAGCTGTTAAAGGGAAAGCCGGTGGCGGATGCCCTATCGGAATCCATCAGAAATGATGTGCAACATTGGCAGGAAAAGAAGATACAGCCAACCCTGACCCTGATTCGGGCTGGGGAAAAAGCTGATGATATGGCGTATGAACGAGCCATTATCAAACGCTGCGATTCAGTAGGAGTGAAAGTGATCAGTGAAGTAGTGCCTGAAAACATTTCCCAGGATGACTTTTATAAAGTGCTGGACAGACACAATGGCGATGCAGGTGTCCATGGCATCCTTGTTTTCAGGCCACTGCCCAAGCATTTAAAAGAAGAGGAAGTACAGTACCGTATTGCCCCAGCCAAGGACGTGGATGGTTTTCATCCCGTAAACGCAGGAAAATTGTTGACGGGGGATCCGACAGCTTTTGCACCCTGCACCCCCATGGCCGTGATGGAAATACTGAAGCATTATGAAGTGACGCTGTCAGGCAAACGTGCCCTTGTGTTGGGACGTTCCATGGTGGTGGGTAAACCCGTGGCCCTGTTGTTGCTGGCAGAAAACGCCACGGTGACGGTGGCTCATTCCCGAACACAAGACCTTGACCAGGTGGCCAGTGAAGCCGACATTCTGGTAGCAGCCATTGGAAAATCAGAATTTGTGAAGACCAACTACATCAAGCCTGGTGCCATTGTGGCTGACGTGGGTATTAATGTGGATGAAGATGGTCGTCTTAAAGGAGACGTGGAAGCTGCTGCAGCGGAAGACAAGGCAGAAGCTTATACCCCGGTGCCTGGGGGTGTTGGCTCCGTGACAACAGCTGTTTTGGCAAAACAGGTGTTGAAAGCCTGTGCACTCCAAAATAAACAGTAGAATTACCAAAGAAACTTTGTTGACTTTTTAACAAATATTGAAATATTGCGAAAACTAAGATACAATGAGAGGGAAACTGCATCACTATGCCGAATGAAGGTTGCGAGAGATCTCTTGCGTTAAGGAGAGCCGAAGAAGCAATATACCGGGTTGGTAACCAGGGTATAGAATCTTTCAGGCAAAAGGATCGTAACCGGACGGATCTCTGGAAAGTTTCCCACAGGAAACGCCGAAGGGGCAACGTAAATTCTGCAACCTGCAGAATGACACCGAAACTCTCAGGCCTGATAACAGAGGACATGCTAACACCATCGCCATAGGATGGGTTTGTGTGTCCTTTTTTCGTGTCTTTGGTACAATTTTCACATGAATGAGGCGCATTTGTCTGGGTATTGTTTAAGTAGAGAGGAGGAGCGTTATGGAAGGAGCAAGAAAAACACCGATCACCGATTGGAATGCTGCCAATGGAGGTAAAATGGTGGAGTACGCTGGCTGGGATATGGCGGTTACGTACGAAGGTCTGATTGCTGAACACAATGCAGTGAGGGAAAAAGCAGGCGTGTTTGACGTTTCCCACATGGGAGAAGTACTGGTTGAGGGCCCTGGCGCATTGGATTATCTCCAATATTTGCTGACAAACGATTTCTCCGGCATGGAAGACAGAGAAATCCTTTACACCATGATGTGCTATGAAAACGGAACGGTTGTGGATGATTTACTGGTTTACCGTTATGAGGCCGACAGATACCTGCTGGTCATCAATGCAGGCAATGTGGCCAAGGACATTGAGTGGATGGAAAAGCAGGCGAAGGACTTCAAGGTCACACTGACAAACCAGTCAGATGAAACGGGGGAACTGGCCATACAGGGACCTCTTGCAGAAGAAATCATGCAAAAACTGACGGATACAAACTTGTCAGAAATCGGTTTTTTCAGTTTTCGTGACAACGTTGTCATTGCCGGGGTAGACTGTCTGGTATCCCGTACAGGTTATACAGGAGAAGATGGTTTTGAAGTGTACACTGCTTGGGATCAGCTGCTCACCGTCTGGACAGCTTTGATGGAAGCCGGAAAAGACATGGGAATTCAACCCGCCGGGCTTGGTTGCCGGGACACCCTCAGGTTTGAGGCAGGATTGCCTTTGTACGGGCATGAAATTTCTGAGACAATCACTCCCCTGGAAGCTGGACTTGGCTATTTCGTAAAACTAAAAAAAGGCAAATTTATCGGCAGTGATGTGTTAAATGACCAGAAAGAAAATGGGATACCTCGCAAATTGATAGGTTTTGAATTGTTGGAAAGAGGAATTGCCAGAGCCGATTATGATGTCATGCTGGATGGTAAAAAAATTGGGTTTGTCACCACTGGATACCTGTCACCCACACTTCAAAAGAATGTTGGACAGGCACTGGTGGATCGTAAAGCCATTGAAGGTGTAGAGGAAATTCAAATTCAAATCCGTAACAAACAGGTTCCGGCAAAACTTGTGAAGCTGCCGCTGTATAAGAAACGTACAAAATCAAGGTGATACAAGCATTTGTTAAAACATATAAAAATCAAAGGAGGACTGAGCATGAGAGAAATGAAGGATTTGTTATTTACTAATGAGCACGAGTGGGTGGACGTTCAGGGGGAAGAGGCTTATGTTGGGTTGACAGAGTTTGCTTCAAAGGCACTGGGAGACATTGTTTTCGTTGAACTGCCAGAAGTGGACGATGAGTTCAGCATGGGGGATTCCTTTGGTGTGGTTGAGTCTGTTAAAGCTGCTGCAGACATGTACATGCCCATCGATGGAGTGGTGACAGAACTCAACACTGAACTGGAAGACGAACCTGCCCAAATTAACCAGGCACCGCTGGAAGGATGGTTCCTCAAGTTTAAAGTAACCAATAAAGAACAGCTGGGCGAATTAATGACCCCGGCAGATTACGAACGTTTCTGTGAAGAGGAGGCATAATATGTTTCCATACATTCCCCACACGGAGGAAGATATTAAGTTCATGCTTGAAACGCTGGGGATGAAAGACCTGGAAGAATTATTTGCAGATATCCCCAAAGAAGTGCGCATGAACCGTGAGCTGGACCTCGATGCTCCAAAGTCTGAGCTGGAAGTACAACGACTGATGAAGAGCCTGACAGATAAAAACACATCTACGGATGAGATGATTTGCTTCCTGGGCGCCGGTGCCTACGACCACTATATTCCATCAGTGGTAAAACATGTCACCGGCAGGGGTGAATTTTACACCGCATACACCCCTTACCAGGCTGAAATCAGCCAGGGAACCCTGCAGGTCATCTTTGAGTTCCAAACCATGATTGCTAATTTAACAGGCATGGACCTTTCCAATGCATCCATGTACGACGGTTCCACGGCAACGGCGGAAGCTGCAGCCATGGCCGCAGATGCCACACGACGCAAGGAGATTCTCATTTCCGAAACCGTTCACCCTGAAACCCGTGAAGTGCTGGACACTTACGCTCACTTCAACGGACTGCAGATAAAAACAGTACCCATGGCCGATGGTGTGACCGATGTGGAACAGTTAAAGGGAATGGTGAGCAAGGAAACAGCAGGTGTGATTATTCAAACCCCCAACTTCTTTGGCATCATTGAAGAAGTGGAAGAAGTCGAAAAACTGATTCATGAGGTTAAAGGCCTGTTAATCATGAACGTGGACCCCATGTCACTGGGTATTCTGAAATCCCCCGGTGAACTGGGTGCTGACATTGTTGTGGGTGAAGGACATGCCATGGGAAATCCCATGAGTTATGGTGGACCTTACCTGGGCTTTATGGCTGCCACCACGAAACTGATGCGGAAGATGCCAGGCCGGATTGCAGGTCAAACCACAGACCATGATGGAAATGTGGGTTATGTATTGACCCTGCAGACCAGGGAACAACACATCAGACGTGAAAAAGCCACATCCAACATTTGTTCCAACCAGGCACTGAACGCACTGGCTGCTTTGGTGTACATGTCAATCCTGGGGAAAAAAGGGATGAAAGCTGTTGCGGAGCAATCCTATCGAAAAGCCCACCACACCATGGAAAAACTGGAAGCCATAGGGTATAAAAAAGTTTATGACAAGCCTTTCTTCAAAGAGTTTCTTGTGGAAGCACCCAAAGACCCTGCAGACATTAACAAAACTTTATTGGAACAGGGGATTCTGGGTGGTTATGAAGTGGGTAAACACTATCCTGACCTAAAAAATGGTTTATTGTTCTGCGTAACTGAAAAAAGGACGCTGGACGAAATTGACCTGTTGGTCAAAGGTTTGGAGGTGGCTAAATAATGAACAATTACAACAAACTGTTATGTGATATTTCAAAACCAGGCCGTACCGGTTACAGACTTCCACCGGATGAGCTGGAAAACATTGCTGTGGAAGACGGCATTCCTGCAGGCATGTTGCGTAAAGATGAACCGGCCTTGCCGGAAGTGAATGAAGTGGATGTGATTCGACACTTCTTAAACCTGTCGCAGAAGAACTTTGCCATCGATAAAGGATTCTATCCCCTGGGTTCCTGCACCATGAAGTACAATCCTAAAATCAACGAAGACATGGCAGCCCTGCCAGGGTTCGCCAACCTGCATCCCTACCAGCCGGAGCATACTGCCCAGGGTGCACTTGAATTATTGTTCGAACTGGAAGAAATGCTTGTGGAGATCACCGGCATGGAGCGAGTGACCCTGCAGCCTGCTGCCGGTGCTCATGGTGAGATGACAGGCCTGATGATCATGAAAGCTTACCATGAAAGCCGCGACGATCACAAGCGGACAAAAATCATTGTGCCGGATTCAGCCCATGGCACCAACCCTGCCAGCGCACAGGTGGTGGGATTTGATGTGGTGGAAATTAAGTCTAACAAAGATGGCGACGTTGATCTGGAAAGCCTGAAAGCTGCCCTTTCTGATGAAGTGGCTGGTTTGATGCTGACCAACCCCAGTACCTTGGGGCTGTATGAGCAAAACATCGTTGAAGTGGCCAAGCTGGTGCATGAAGCCGGCGGCCTGCTGTACTACGATGGCGCTAACGCCAATGCTATTCTGGGTATTTCCCGTCCTGGGGACATGGGCTTTGATGTGGTTCACCTGAACCTTCACAAAACCATGACCACGCCCCACGGTGGCGGCGGTCCCGGAAGCGGACCTGTGGGTGTTAAAAAACACCTGGTGCCTTTCCTGCCTAAACCAATGATTGATAAGAAAGAAGACAACACCTACTACCTGAATTATGACTTACCTCAAAGCATTGGCCGCATCCGCGCTTTCTATGGCAACTTTGGCATCAATGTCAGGGCCTATACCTATATGAAAACCATGGGTGCCGAAGGACTTAAAAAAGTTAGTCAGATGGCAGTCTTGAACGCCAACTACCTGATGCATCACCTGAAAAACTTTTATCGACTGCCCATCGACCGTGTGTGCAAGCATGAGTTTGTATTGGCTGGCCTGGGCAAGAGTGAACTGCATGTGAGCACCATGGATGTGGCAAAACGACTGCTGGATTACGGATTCCATCCACCAACGGTCTACTTCCCCTTAATCGTACCGGAAGCGTTGATGATTGAACCGACGGAAACAGAGAGCCTGGAAACCCTTGATTCCTTCATTGAAGCCATGGCTGCCATTGCCAAGGAAGCAGAAGAGAATCCTGAAATGCTTAAATCGGCGCCCCATGTCACACCTGTTGGCAGACTGGACGAAGTTAAAGCGGCACGTAATCCTGTTTTGAAATGTGCCAGCATGGGTGGGGAAAACTAGTAGTTGAATAAACGATTTACGCATAAAGTATGAAACTTTAGAGTGCCGGAGATTATCCGGCACTCGATTTTTAGGAAAGAGAGAGGTGATTGGTAATGGAGAAAGAGTTTGTCATTATTGGCGCAGGGCCAGGTGGATACGTGGCTGCCATTCGGGCTGCACAACTGGGAGCTAAGGTCACATTGATCGAAGGAAGAGACATTGGGGGCACCTGTCTTAACAGAGGATGTATTTCCACCAAGGCCTTGTATGCCAATGCAAAAAAGATCAATGAGTTAAAGGAAATGGACACCTTTGGTGTTAAGTTGGAGGGCTTTTCCATCGATTTTAATGTGATCCAGGACCGCAAGGCAAAAGTGGTCCATCAACTTGTGTCTGGTATTGAGCAGCTGTTAAAGGTGTACAAAGTGGAAGTGATTAAAGGGTGGGCAACCCTCCTTGATGAACATACCATTGAAGTGAAGTTGCCAGAGGGTGAGACAGAAACCATAAAAGCAGAAAAAATCCTGCTGGCCGCAGGCTCCAAGCCTTCCATTTTACCCGTTGAAGGGGCAGACCTGCCAGGGGTTATCACCAGTGACGACCTGTTGGACATCGGCCACGTGCCCAAACGTCTGGCGGTGGCCGGCAGCGGCGTCATCGGCATCGAACTGGCGGCTATTTTCCAGGCCTTTGGCTCAGAGGTTTCCGTCATTTCATCCACCCTGTTAAAACGCATGGACGGTGAAATGATTAAGCGTGTACAGCCTTACCTAAAGAAACAAGGCCTTAAGATCCTCCAGGATTGCCGGGTCACCGGTATTGAAAAGAGCGACAATGGATTGGTTGTGCACATTCGAAACAAAAAAACAGAGGCTGTTGACACAGTGGAAGCTGATGTACTGCTCATGGCCCCTGGCCGGGAACCCATGCTGGACAACCTGGGGTTAAAAGCTGCCGGTGTGGCATTCGACAACAAGGGCATTAAAGTGGGAGAAAATTTTCAGACAAACCTGCCTCACATCTACGCCATTGGCGATGCCATTGGCGGCATGATGCTGGCCCACGTCGCCTCTCACCAGGGGATTGCAGCCGTGGAAACCATGCTGGGACACACCCATGACATCAGGCTGGACGTAGTGCCGGATTGTGTCTTCATGGACCCGCAGCTGGCTGGTGTGGGACAGACGGAGGAGCAACTGAAAGAAGCAGGTGTGGACTATATTTCCGGTAAATTCCTCTTTGGAGCCAACGGCAAAGCCCTTTCCATGGGAGAACCTGACGGTTTTGTGAAGGTATTGGCCCGGTCAGACAATCACCAGATCCTGGGAGCCCACATTATGGGGCCCCACGCCTCTGACCTGATTCATGAATTAACACTGGCCATGGCTCATGACCTGACCCTTGAAGATGTGGCCAACACCATACACGCCCACCCTACCCTGGCAGAATGTGTACTGGAAGCATCCCTGGCAGCAAAAGGGGAAGCCATTCATAGCGCACCGCCACGAAAACCCAGAAAATAGAGATAACGCATTCTAACCTTCTGATGGAGTTAAAACTCCACCAGAAACTAAGAATCCTGTTTATAAAGATGGGAGATAGCTTGATGAAAGATACATCTGGCTGTTACGCCGGTGCTTATGGATGATTTGTCCTGGAGCTTGTGGTAAAATGAAAACAAACTCTTCTTGGGAAGATAGTTTATGCATGAATCTGGGAGGATTAACGCCCAGCATCGTGAAGAATGATGAACCTTATGGGTGATAGGGGAGGTGAAAAACCATGGAAGTGTATCGACCAGGCAATGCATTGCCTCAGATTTATCCCCAGGCGCAACCCAGGGAAGGCACCCCCACCCAAGAGGTGGAACCGGGTACGGAAGGGACTTTTCCAAAAGACAGCAGTTGTAAGACCTGTGAAAACAGAAAATACCAGGACAGATCGGATGACCCAAGTGTGTCTTTCCAGACGCCAACCAAGCTTTCACCGGGACAGGCAGCTTCCATGGTTCGTTCTCATGAGTACGAACATGTGCGCAATGAACAGAATTCGGCGCAACGGGATGGCAGAGAAGTGGTGTACCAATCCGTGGTACTCCATGGAGGCATATGTTCCGATTGCGGAAAACCCTACATTTCTGGGGGTCAAACCAAAACCGTTACCAAAGGAAGCGTTCACCAAGAAGACCTGAAAGGGCAAGTGTTAGACGAATATATATAGAGCAACACAGAAGATCGGCGAGTGTTTGTCGCCGATCTTCTGTGTTTTTGATATAATTACCAACTGGAGCCTCCGCCACCACCGGAGCCACCACCAGAGCTTCCTCCACCGGAACTGCCGCCGCTGCCACCGCTGCCGGATGACGCAGGCGCAGAAGCCATGGTGTCAGTCAGAACATTCAGGTTTGTGGACAGGGTTGCCGCAAAGGCTGTGCTGCTTGCAAAGATCTGTGGATTATCTGTCTTGTACCATCCAGGTGGTGGCAAAGCGATGTTGTCAAATTTCTTGGCCCAGGTATCCGCCACATTCAGTACCAGGGCAAAAGGGAGAACATGGTAATAGTAGGATGGGTCTTCTTCTGCCAGCATTTCGATCCGGTCCTTCTCCCCGTGAAAAATAAATTCCCTGAAACCAGTGATTTTTTCCATGTACTGGTCGCCCAAGGCCGTGCGCACATGGCAGGTGTTGGATAAGTAAGACATGCCCAGGGACAGTCCGAAGCATACAATGGCCAGGAATCGTGTACCTGATGGAGCAGCAAAGGCGAGAAAACCCAAAATGATGATAAATTTAAGGAATCCAAAGAAGGCCGGCTTGATCCGCTGTTTTGGCAATAATTGTTGCCAGTTGGCCAGAAATGAAGTGGTAGGCCATATGAGCAGCATGGCAAAGAAGGATAACCCAAGGCCAATGGCCAGTGACTGGAAACCGTTATCGCCGGTGACATCGGCCATGATGACGTAGGTGATCAGTGAAAAGGTAAGCAGTGAGAGAACTTTAAGCAGGACGCCGGCAATGGTCCCTTTTTTGTGAAAAATCCGCAATTCCTTGTTGTTGTGCCAGACATCCCGGATTTGTCTTCGAACCTTCTCCACAGTAATATAAAAACGTTTTGAAAGGGTACTCACTTCCACATACCCACGACTGCCGAATAAATCAAATAACTCCTGAAACATCACCTGTTCATAAGGGGCTGATTCCGGGCCCGGGTCTTTTAACTTATAGAGATACAGCTCTTTCTTTTCTTTACGGATCAGCCGGCCAGATTCAACAGTCTTTTCCTCAATTTCAAGCAACCCTTTATCAGCCCAGTAAATGATCAGGGAGGTGATGTCACGGGGGTTTACACGACCGTCAAACATGTAACCGATGTCTGCAGAGGTCAGGCCTTCAGGAGGATAAAACTCAACTGTGGGAAAGAGTTGACGGTTACTGCCCCACAAACGCTTCACCCCAAGTGCCATCAAAAGCAACAGCCCAATAGGGACATAGAAAAAATTGGTAATGAGGCGGCTCCAACTGAAAAGAGGTTTGGCATTGATAAAGTAACCTTCTGGCAATGGCAGTGCAACGGTGAGGGCTTCGTGAGGGCCCAGGCCTCCTGGAAGCGATCCGGTGATGGTGGTGCCGGCCACTTGGTAATCCACCCTTTCATTTTCTGTACTGCCAGCCCTTCCGTAGGTAAAATTCAGAGGGGAAGGGTCAAAGGCGGCAGGCATGACAATGGTGAAGGTGACCTCCTCAATGTTCACATCCCAGTCCAGACCAATGAGGTTAACATACAACTCATCCATATCACTTAACCCGTCATCACCAATGGCATAACGATAAGAGATGCGGTATTGTTCCTGTGGGCTGGCATACCGGTCCGGGTCACCGATGCGGATTCTCAGGTCACCACCCTCCCGGCTGGTTTCAAAAGGGTGTCCATTCACACTGACATCGGTGATCTGAGCTGCATCACCACGGTAGGTGTTCAGGGGGATGGTGCGAATAATTCCCCTTTGGTCAACGTTGAATAAGACATTGATGGTTTCGGTGATGAGGTAGCTGTTATCATCCTGGACCTGCATGTTGATATCGTAGGCCTGAATCACAAAATTGGTGTTCTGGGCAGCAGGGCATAAGGGGAAAGAAGCCGCCAATAACAGTGATAAAAGGGTAATGATTATCAGCCGTTGAATGAAATTCATGGTGTTCCTCCTTCGTTTCCAGGGACGATGGTTAGAACTGTACCTGGACATTTTCTCGCTCCTGCCTATCTGCCATAAAATAGGGATATGTGTGAAAGCCCAGCATCATGGCGGCCAGGTTGGCTGGAAATACCTGGATCTTTGTGTTAAAGACTTTCACCACGCCATTATAATATTTCCGTGACTGGGCAATGTCTTCTTCCAATTTTTGCAGTTGGTTTTGCAAATCAAGGAAATTGGTGTTTGCTTTCAGGTCTGGGTAGTTCTCCGACAGTGCAAACAGTGATTTCAGCGTGCCGGACAACATGTTTTCCTGTTGCTGGCGTTCCTGAAAATTGTTGGCCTGGATGGCCATGTTACGGGCTTGTGTCACCCGCTCCAGGGTTTCCTGCTCATGGGTAGCGTAGCCTTTCACCGTTTCCACCAGGTTGGGAATCAGGTCGTACCGCTTTTTCAGGTACACGTCCATGGTGGAAAAGGCTTCGTCACTTTTGTTGCGCAGGGTAACAAACTGGTTGTAATAAGCGGCTGCAAGAACGCCAATCAACACAATGAACCCCAGGATAATGCCGACAATTGGTAATAGCATGATGGTCACTCCCTTTTCTTTATTTGGTCACTTGAAAGCTGGCTTTCATTTCGAAATCTGAGCCGCCTTCGGCTGCTATAAAGGTAAAACCTCCCTCAATCATTTGCATGCCAGTGTCCTTCACCACTCCGTACACATCAATTCGGAAATTGTCCCGGTCGTTGGGAGAACTGGCAGAAGCCACTGAGAACACTCCGTTTTCCAGGGTGATGGGTGGAAATTCATCCAATACATCTTCGGTTCCATCTGGGAAAACAAAGGTCATGAAAAAGGTATCATCCTGAAAATGCAGGGTACAGGTTGATTCCTTGCCGATGACTTCTTCCTGAAATGCCTGCACTTCCTCTTCACTGCCCGGCGGTGCGTTTCTAATGACAAAGTCATCAAAAACCAGTGATCCAGACCACTCACCCTGCAGGTCTGCCAGGGTGGTGTCGGTTTTTGCGCCGGTGGTGTTCAGTTCCTCTCCCACACGGGCCTGCACCGTATAGGATTCCCAGGAGCCTTTGACACGAAGCTCTCCAGGGATCACCCCGGATTCTGCCATGACAGTTTCGTAGGTTCCTGTTACGAAGTATCCATCTCCGTCGTTGGCCACAGTACCTGTGTACTCCAATTGGTAACCCGTTTCAGGGTCGTGGTAACGAACAAGGAGTTGATTATTATTCAAAATGACCTCGGCTTCGCTGGAAAATTCATAGCCATAACTGCTGCCCTGGAAAGAAGCTGATCCCGTGCCGTCGCTGTTCATGGACAAGTTCATCTGGGTACTGGTGGTGCGGCCAATCATGACATTGTATTCTGGGACAACCTCGTCATTAAGTGTAACAGAAAGGGGTGTAAAATCTGAAAACCAGTTGCCATCTAAGCTTTCCGGTGAGATGCCTCCTGAAAACAAACCAGATGAGGCGGCACTACCGGTTTCGCCAGGGTTGTTTCTATCTCCCAGGAAGAACATGGCACCAGCTGCCAAAATGAGTATCAGAAGGATTCCGCCCACAATCAAGGCAATGGGTTTCTTTTTTACTGAACCGGGGGCGCCGCGCATGGCTCCTTGATTTCCCGGATGCACAGAAGTTTTCTGCCGGATTGCCCCAGGGTGTCGGGGGTTTGAAGCAGAAGGCTGTGGCGACATTGTTACAGGCGAAGCAGACGGGGGAGGTGCGGCCGTATCCTTGGCTGATGGGTGGGGATCAGCTCTTGTCTGCCCTCCACTGCCTTCACCTTTCCACTGATGCTGGGTTCCCTGATTTACAGCCTGGGAAAATGATTTGAAAGGATTGTGTTCCCTTTGTTGAGGTTGCCAGGGTTTTTGGTCTGTTTGGTTCATTGAAGAAGCAGGTGGTTCTTTAATAGGCGGCTGAACAGGTTGTTGAAGAGGTTGTTCAGCAGGTTGTTCAACAGTGCTTGCTTCTGTTTCATCCTGCTTTGGCACTTTCCAACCACACTCCCCACAAAATTGACTTTCAGGCTCCAGTGGGTGGCCGCATTCTCCACAAAATTTGACAGTCATGGCATTTCCTCCTTGATGAGATGATCATAATTTGGGAAAAATTTCAGTTAGTTGGTTTACTGGCGTCTCAGGGTAATGGGAGGTGCTATCTGATACAGTTCATTCTCGGAATTCTTTATCAGCAGCACTTCAAATCCCTGGTCCTTCCCAAAGGTGACGGTGCCATCCCCGTTGTCATTGCCCCACAGCTGCACTTCCGGGTAGAGGGAATTGGCCATGAGGTAATCGTAGCCGTCTCCTCCTGGTACAATGCCCACCGTGACTTCCTGGTTTGTGATTTGCACCTTGCCTTTCCAGGTGCCCAGAATATTGACACCGGCTGAAGAAGGAGCTTCGGCGGCCAACTCACCCACATCGCTCACCGGGCCGTAAATCAGGGTATCGCCATCCTCGATCATCTCCATATAGGTGACGGTGAATTTTCGTTCTGCCCCCTGGTGTCCGGCTGCCTGGTTCAGCACCTCCGCAGCCCTGCCCATAACGCCCATGTCCATGTTCAGGTCACCCACAGAATTAAGTGCGGATTCAATGGTTTCATGGTCATATTCACTTTCCAGCTGTGCCCGGAGGGAAGGGTTATTCTCCAGGTATTTACGGGCACTGTCACCTATGAGGTTTTTCATCTCAGAGGACTCCCAGTCAATAAAATCGCCGCTGCCGTCCAGCTCCAGTTCCAACAGGGGTTCCCTGGTTTCCAGCACCACGGTATGGCCGTAAGGGTCCTGAATGGTGACAAGGTATTTGTTGACGATGCCTTCCACCGCAGCCTGGCTGTAGGGCAGCAAGTTGACCACCAACTTGTTTTCTTCCATTTTCAGGTGAGGGCTGCTGGGCGGGGTTAATATGGTACTGGTGTACTTCAGACTATCAGCAGAGACGTCTTTGCGGGCAGTAATTTCCTGTACAGCCACAAGGCTGGGTTCAATTCCTTGAATTGCGTGGTATTTTCCTGTTATGGTTGTAAAATCATGGCCTCGTTGTTGGCTGTTAGTCAGACTAACTCGAAGCCAAATATCGTTTTCCATTAGTTCTCCGGGACGGTGTTTCATCAGCACAAAGGTGACATCATTGGGTGAATAGCGGTTGGTGTCATAGCCTACTTTGAAAATCCGTAACCCGGAAGAAAGAGGGCGAATGATGTCATCAATGGTCTGCAAGGTGTCTGTCGGGGTTAAATCATATAACATGTTACGGTATTCATCCAGGCTGTTATCGATATTTGGCACCACATGCTGGGCGATAACAGGCCCTTCGTGGGCATAAAAAAGCCTGAAGTCCATTTTAAAAACCTCTTCGCTATTACTGGTCCGGTGGATCATGGCTTTCATCCAATCCCTGTCATAGTGGTATTGGCCCAGTAAATCACGGAGAAACTGATCAGGTTGGGAGGCATAATACCGATCTCTCATAAAATCATAAAACAGGGACAGGGTGTAAGCATGATGATTGGTATAGGTATCCCAGTCGGCACTGGAGGATAACTGGTCTTCCCAATAGGAGGGAAAGCCGTTGGTCAGGCGCAGCAGCTCTTTGAAATTTCTCCCAGTCAGAACAGTGCCAGGTTTGATCCAACCATTTTTAACGTAATAATCCTTGGCTTCGTATTCAAGCATCGCAGCCGTTGATTCAAAAAAAGCGGTATGAAAGCTGGAACCAATGCGCAGGTATTCGCCCTGGGCTACGTGAAACAATTCATGAAGAATGGTGATTCTGAAGTTGTCTACTTTGTTCCTGTCCACGGTTGCTTTTCCGGAAACCTGTGGAAAAACATTGGAACTCACATTTATGTGCATGTAAATGGGTCCTAAAAGCTGGTAAAACCGGGGACCAACCCAGGGAGTGACGGCGAAACCGTAGTTTTCAGCGCCGTGTGGCCAGTCAGGCAGCAGGAAGATTTCTGTGCGGTTTTTAGGTTTCAGCAATTGGCGATGGGTGAACAGGTATTCATCAGCATACCTTACAGCATTAAGGGATTCCTTGACTTCCAGGGGGAATAAATTATCTTCCCGCCACTGTGGGTCATTCAATTTTTTGCTGGCTTCGGCAAAAGCTTTCCCCTTTTCTTCGTGAATGTCCAAAGCAGACTGGTGGAGGAAATCTGAGCGTTGATCAATGAAATTCCTCACTTGATGACCATACTCGGTAGGGTTAGTACCCCCTCCCGATGTCAGTTGTCTTTGCTTTTGCAACAGGTTTTCCAAGGGCTCATAGTCTTCAATGGCTTTACGCACCTGGTCTACTTCCTGAGGGTTGGCGGAGATCATAATATCAGGCCAGTAAATGGTGTAGCCGTCTAGACCTTTGTAATTAAACCAGTTCACATTTTCGTAGGCATTGGTGCCGATCAGCCAGGCTGGGCCACCCATTTCCCGCTTAGAGTATTCAATGTGATAAACGACCGGCAATCCAATTGTCAGGCCCAACAAGACGGCCAGGATGCTGTTCTGCCTGGCTTGGCACATTAGCACATGCCCTTCCAGCCACGTGTTCATTTCTTCATAGGGCTGACCATCACTGTGACGAAGGATGGATACCTGGTCGTACAGGTTCTCTGGGATGCCCATGGCCTTCAGATCTATTTCAATGGTGTAATGACCTGGAAATAATTCATCCGGGGCCAGTCCGGCGTCAACATGGTAGGCGTCGATCACCAGCCATTCGTCGGAATTTACCTTTGTGGCAAATTCAAAAAGTTCATCTTCTTGCAGCGTGGATACCTGAAAATCACGGTCCTGGTCCAAGGCGTGTTCATCAGCCCATAGCGTCAGTGCATCAGAATGTTCAATGCGAAATGGTTTTGAGCCTGACAGCGGAATGGGTGCCGGGTTCAGGTCTCCCGTGTCACTGGTGACCTTGCTCAACCCAGAGGATCCGGACAATCCTTCCTCTTTTAAACGGTCAGCAGAAAAAAGGCTTTGGCCAACCACGAGACCAATGAGGGCAATGACTAACACACCAGCGATTAAGGCAATTCTTTTTCCTTTGGATGAAGGTTCAGGGGATGCAGAAGAAGGCTGCCCTTGTGCGGGGTTGATAAATGAACTGGCAGAAGGAACAGGTTTTTCCGGCGCAGGGTCTGGGGCTGCGAAGGGCTCTGTCTCCAACTCATTGGTTGAGAGATCCCCGTGGGACATTGGTACCAGAACCGCTTTCGGATGTTCGGCATGAGGAAGATGAGAGTGACTCATTGATTTTCCGCAGTGAACACAAAATTTGACCCCTGCGGGGTTTTCTTTTTCGCAGGATGGACAAAGGTTTTTAGTTGTTATGGGAACCATTTTGTTTCCGCAGGAGGTGCAAAACTTTAATCCATCCGGCAGTTCACGCCGGCATGCAGGGCAATAAGCCATGGGCCTCATCCTTTCTCGAGGGAGATGGGGTAGGGCAGGTTATATGTATATGGCGGCACGGTAGAACAAATCTTTTACATCCTTTACTTTCAGGCCATGGGTAGTGAGTTTGAGTTTTTCACTGTGAGTGGTGACGATCATGGTGTCAGTGCCTCGGTTACTGGATTGTCCCATCTGGTTGTCTCCCAGCTTGAAGACAACTTTTTTGATATACTGTCCTGGAACAAAAAAATTATCTGGATGTTCCCCAATGATCTCTTCAGGGTGCATGGATTCGTAAGCGGCGGAAATCTGGTTGACTGCGGCATAACCCATCATGGACCGTTCCCAGTATCCCTTGTTTTCCGCTTTGGATTTTTCAACAGCTTCCTGATGAGTTTCTTTGACCATCTCTTTGGATAACCTTGCAAAAATCACTCGCTGGTTGGTGACAACCAGGGTAAATTCTTTTGATGAAAACAATCCGGTCTTCAGTTTCATGTGGGGTACGACACCCAGTACCGATTCTTCCATAGTCTGGTTCATATTAGAATCCTCCTATCGCTGGCGAATATAGAAAAACTATTCTTATATTATAAGGAAAATAGCATGAAGTGACACCACCCATAAAGTATAGGATGAAAGAATAAATAACATTCAATGTAACGAGGTACTACCCATAAGATGGAGGTAGCCCCTAAAAGCTTACCTACGAAGGGTTTTTAAAGAACGAGCATTCCGGGAGATTGATGATAATTATTATCATTAATGTTTAAAAAGACGTGTGTATGGATATATAGATATATGTGTATGAGTAATGAGTCGAAAGTGACCAATGACAGGAGGAATATCCATGGCAGAACGATTAGTTGGAAAAACGGCACCTTTCTTTGAAATGAAGTACGTGGATGGGGAAGGTGAGAAATTTGGAAAAGTAAAACTGGATGATTACAAAGGCAAGTGGTTGGTCATGTTTTTCTATCCACTGGACTTCACCTTTGTTTGCCCGACTGAAATAACTGGCATCAACAAACGCATGGAAGATTTTAGAAAAGCCAATGCCGAAGTGCTGGGGATCAGCACTGACAGTGAACATTCCCACAAAGCATGGATTAACCAAGCCCATGACAATGGTGGATTGGGTAAACTAAAATTTCCATTGGCCTCTGACATGACCCAACAGGTTGCAAGAGACTATGGGGTTTTAGTGGAAGAAGAAGGTATTGCACTGCGGGGCCTCTTCATCATTGATCCTGAGGGCATAGTACGGTACAATGTGGTCCATGACATGAACGTGGGCAGAAGTGTTGACGAAACCCTGCGGGTACTTCAGGCATTAAAATCAGGCGGCTTATGCCCTGTTGACTGGAGCGAAGGGGACGACACCTTATAAGTCGTTCTAAAAACAGACAGTCAATTTGTATTCAAACTGGGACCGGTATGTACCGGTCTTTTTTCATGCAATCAGGTATGTTACAATGAAGCAGGGCATTATCCCATGACCGGCCACCCATAATAGAAAGACAGGTGAAACCATGGAACAGACCATCAGTCAACTAACCCCTTCATCAGGGAAGGATCGCATTGACAGCATTGATATGCTTCGGGGCTTTGCCCTTTTCGGCGTGTTACTGGTCAACACCCAAATGTTTAATGACACGTTACATACCTTCAGTGGCAATCCCTTCAATTACGAAGGAACAGATCAGGTGGTGGCATTACTCATTCAAATCTTTGCCACAGGCAAGTTTTATACCCTGTTTTCATTTCTATTCGGACTGGGTTTCTATTTGTTCACGCATCGATTGGCAGAAAAGGGCCTGGACCCTTTGCCTATTTTCCAACGCCGGCTTTTCTTTCTTCTCATATTTGGTTTGCTGCACATGGTCTTTTTCTGGTATGGGGACATCCTGACCGGATATGCCATCGGGGGGTTTGTGCTCATGCTCTTTTACCGTCAACCACCCAATCGAATCAGGGCATGGTCTTTGGTGATCCTGGCCAGCACCATACTGTTCCTATCCTGGCTGGTCTCTGCACCTACCATGAATCCTAGCCTCATGACACCACAGGCCTATGAAATGTACCAGCAAAGCCTGCAGCGTTTTGTGACCCAATACAGGGAAGGCAGTTATTTGGAAACGGTGGTTTTTCGTTTCCAGCGGGAAATACCACTGGTGTTCATGAATTTTATGGTATGGGTTCCCAAGCTGGTGGGTATTTTTTTGGCTGGTTTTTATGCAGGAAAAATCAAATTCTTTCAACAAGTACCCCAATATATTCATGAACTAAAAGTAACCCGGGTGGTATCAGGTCTAACAGGCTTGTTGCTCACAGCACTTTACCTGTGGATTGGATCAACCCGGGGCGTGAGTCTCATGGCTGTGATGAGTCAGCGACAAGCCTTTTTTCTGGCAGAATTGACCAAAGAGTTGGCAACGGTGGTGGTGGCTCTCTTTTATTTGTCCATCCTGTTGCTATTGTGGCAAAAACCTGCCTGGCAAAAACGGCTGTTTGTTTTGGTTCCCGTGGGGCGTATGGCGTTGACCCATTACCTTACCCAGTCCCTGTTCTTAACCACCATTTTCTACGGCCACGGCCTGGGATTGATGCACCAGATCTCCCTGGCACAGGGAGTGGCCATCACCCTTGTGATTTATACAATTCAAGTGTTCATCAGCCATTATTGGCTGCAGCGGTTCCGCCAGGGCCCCATGGAAGCCCTCTGGCGCAGAGGTACCTATGGAAACAGGAAACTCACTGAAAGGGGGGCTTCTTCATGACAATGGAAAACCTATTGTTGCTGGCCCTTGGTGCTTTGCAGCTGGTATTGATACTGGTATTACTGGTTAAGTCTGGTGAAACCAAAAAACTGGAACAACAGCTCAAAGAACAGACAGGAAAAACCCAGTCTATGGAGTATCAGGTGACTGCCCTGGTGAAGCAAATGAAGGAAGAGGCACAACAAACCCGGAATCTGTTCAGTCGCAATGAGCGTGACGCCAGAAAAGAACTGATGGACAGCCTGCGACAGTTTGAAGAGACCACCGGCAGACACCTGGAAAAAATACGAACTTCCTCCGACGATACAGCAAAAAAAAGCCGGGAAGAAGTGAATAGTGCCCTGAAAAACCTGACAGAATCCACCGATCACCGATTAGACAAAATGAGGGAATCAGTGGAGGAAAAAGTCCGTCAGATGCAGGAAAATAATCAGCAGAAACTGGAGGAAATGCGGGCCACGGTGGATGAAAAACTCCACAAAACCCTGGAAACACGTCTGGGTGAATCTTTTAAGCAGGTGAGTGAACGCCTGGAGCAAGTGCACCAAGGCCTGGGTGAAATGCAAACCCTGGCCACCGGCGTTGGCGACTTAAAGAAGGTGCTGTCTAATGTGAAAACCAGAGGTATTCTGGGTGAATACCAGCTGGAAAACCTGTTGGAACAGCTGTTAACCACAGACCAGTACGAAAAGAACATTGCCACGAAACCCAACAGTAACGACCGAGTGGAATTTGCCGTAAAAATGCCAGGCAGGGAAGCAGATGGCCCTTGTGTCTGGCTGCCCATGGACGCCAAGTTTCCCACAGAAGATTACCAGCAGCTGCTGGACGCCTACGAAGCCGGTGATATGGAGGGGATTCAGGAGTACCAAAAGAAATTGTCCAACCGTATTAAAGGGGAAGCAAAAAGTATCCGGGATAAATACATAGAAGCGCCCCATACCACGGATTTTGCCATACTGTTCCTGCCCTTCGAAGGACTCTATGCAGAGGTGCTGCGGCTGAACCTTTTCGAAACCCTTCAAAGAGAGTATAAAGTGATGATTGCCGGGCCCACCACAATCTCTGCTTTTCTTAACAGCATGCAGATGGGCTTTCGGACCCTGGCCATTGAAAAACGGTCTAGTGAAGTGTGGCAGTTGTTGGGAGCCGTAAAAACTGAGTTTCATAAATTTGGAGCGGTACTGGACAAAACAAGAAAGAAGCTGGAAGAAGCCGGCAAAGTGATCGATACGGCAGGCACTCGTACCCGGGCCATTGAAAGAAGGTTGCGGGAAGTGGAAGAATTGCCCCTGGAAGACAGTCGTCGGTTGCTGGGTCAAACAGAGCTGGAAGAGGCTGAAGAAGAGGAAGAAGAACTATTTTTGGAAGAAGCTAAACCTGAAGAGGAAAGACAGGTTTTTGAATAAATGGATTAAGCAATCAAAGGAAAGGATAACACTTTCAGGAAGCAATATTACTATTATTTCAATATGAATGTAATGAATAGCAAGATGGAGGTATTCTAATGAAAAAAGAGTTGAAGAGCAGCGGTGCGTCTCCCTGGGTGGAGCCTCTCATCAGCTGGTTTTATACAAACCGACGCAGTATGCCCTGGCGGGAAGAGTCAACACCTTATCGCCGTTGGTTGTCGGAAATCATGTTACAGCAAACCCGGGTGGAAACGGGCACACCCTATTTCATCCGTTTTGTGGAGCGATACCCAGACATTCCCTCCCTTGCCAAGGCCCAGGAAGATGATGTGTTGAAGCTTTGGGAAGGACTAGGGTATTATTCCCGTGCCCGGAACCTGCTGAAGGCAGCACGGCTTATGGTGGAAGAACACCAGGGTGAATTCCCCGACACAGAAAAAGCAGCGAAGAAACTGCCTGGAGTGGGACCCTACACCGCTGCTGCTGTTTTGAGCATGGCCTATGGGGTGCCCTTGCCTTCCGTGGACGGCAATGTGCTCAGGATGTACGCCCGGTTAACAGCCATGGGGGAAAACGTGATGGAAGCAGCCACCATCAAAAAGGTGCAGCAGGCACTGCAGGTGATCATCCCCCGGGAGCGCCCCGGGGATTTTAATGAAGCCATGATGGAACTGGGGGCTTTGGTATGTTTGCCGTCTAACCCGGCATGTGGGGCGTGTCCTGTGCAGGATCATTGCCAGGCTTTTGCCACTTCTCAGGTGGATCAACTGCCCATTCGTATCAAAAAAGACACCACCACCCGGCACCGGTACTGGGTGTTTTATGTGCTGGACAGCACCCGAAGGAAGGTGGCAGCGAAAAAGAATCCACCCAAAGGTTTATTGGGTGGATTGTGGGCATTTCCCATGGCGGAGTTGGCCACTTCCCATGACAGCCAAAGAGATCAAGGGAAGCGTGAAAAATCAGGTGAATCGGGTGTAGAGGCCGCGAGGCAATGGGCGGAGTACATGGATCCCTTTGAGTACATCGGTAAATACAACCATGTGTTCTCTCACCGCAAGTGGTTCGTGGAAGTATTCCATTCCACCACTGATAAAGAGAACTTGCCGGAAGGTTTTCAGTGGGTGCCGGTGGAAAATTTAAAAGAGCTGGCCTTTCCGGAAGTCTATCAAAAAGTAATCCGGCTGATGGAAGACCGGCCCGCCACAATCTGACGTTTTACCTCAGACCGGGCCGTACCGCCAAAGCTTTTTCGGCCATCCACGGCCGCTTCAATGGTCAGCCGGGGGAACAAATCTTCATCAATGGAAGGGTGAAAAGTTTTCCATTCTTCCAGGGACAGGCCTTCAAAGCCGGTGCCCTTTGCCAGACAGGCCTGGACCGCCTGGCCCACAATGTGATGGGTGTCACGGAAGGGCACCCCTTTCTCCACCAGGTACTCCGCCACGTCTGTGGCCAAGAGAAAGCCTTTTTTCAGATGGGGGGCAATGGAATCCTCCTTGATGCGGATCTGCTCCAGCAACGAAGGAAGAATGCCCAGTACTTCTCCCATGGTTTTCAGGGCGTGGAACACAGGCCGTTTATCCTCCTGCAGGTCCCGGTTATAGGTGAGGGGCAACCCCTTCAAATTGGTCATCAAATCATTCATGGCTGCCAGCACACCGCTGGTTTTACCCCGCATCAGCTCCAGGGCGTCGGGGTTTTTCTTGTTGGGCATCATGCTGCTGCCGGTGCAGAAGGCGTCTGGGAGTTCAATGAAATCAAACTCTGAAGTGTTCCACAAAATCAGGTCCTCGCTTAACCGGCTGACATGGAGCATGAAGGTGGAGGCAGCAAAAAGAAACTCCAGCAGATAATCCCTGTCAGACACCGTGTCCAGGCTGTTTTCCGTAACGGAAGCGAACCCCAGCAGCTGGGTGGTGATGTGCCGGTCAATGGGCAAAGTGGTGCCTGCCAGAGCACCTGCACCCAGAGGGTTCTGGTCGGTGGTGTCCAGGGCAAAAAGCATCCGGTTCACATCCCGGTAAAACTTCCAAAAATAAGCCATCCAGTAATGGCCCATGGAAATGGGCTGGGCATGCTGCAGGTGTGTAAACCCGGGGATCAGTACATCAATGTCCATTTCTGCCCGGTGAAGCAGGGCTTCCAGCAGGTGCTTTTCTTCAGCCAACAGGTCCGTTAACCGTTTTTTCATAAACAACCGGTAATCCGTGGCTACCTGGTCGTTCCGGGAACGGCCGGTGTGAATTTTGGCGCCAAGGGGACCCAGTTTTTCAATAAGACGGGCTTCTATGTTCATGTGCACGTCTTCCAAAGCCACGTCCGGCATAAACTCACCTTTTTCAATTTCCTTTTCAATTTCATAAAGGGCCTTGTCAATGGCTTCCTGCTCATCGGCAGTTAAGAGACCTACCTTGTACAACATGGCCCCATGGGCCCGGCTGCCGGCAATGTCTTCCTGGTAAAATTGCCAGTCCACGTCCAGCGACTGGCTGAACTGTTGCATTTTTTCTCCTGGAGAAGAGGCAAAACGACCACTCCACAGGGCTTTTTTGTTTTCCATGGGTATCCCCCTTTGAATGTTGGGTACTTAAAAAAAGTTATTTGTTTTTATCATATGTAAGAAGAGGATGTTAGTCAACCAAAATGAATACAAATGAGAACACTTGAGTAAACATGCAATGCCACCAAGAATTACATGACTAATCTAAGCGTTGCGCATAAGCGAAACGTATCTTTTTAACAACACAAAAGAGCCCCGTGTCAACCTCAGCAAACTGGCCCAGCCAAATTTCCGGATCACATAAGGCAAGCTGTTACTCACCACGTTGACATACAGGTTGGTTTTCAGCAGCTCCCAGTAATATTGACGCAAGGTCATTTGTGAAGGCCTGATCATCACCTGGCCGAAGCTCCAGGCCCAGTACTCTTCTTTCCCGTACAGCAGTCTGTCTTCGTAGGTTTTGTAAAGGGGTAAGGTGGGGAAGGGGGTCAGGGGTGAAATGCTGGTGATTTCCGGGTTAAGCTGGCGGATGTGTCGACGAAGTCGTGAAAAATCTTCCCGGGTCCAGTCAGGGTGAGCCATAAAAGAGGCCCAGACATCCAACCCCAGTTCCTTTAAAAAAACACTGCATGCCAGGTGGTCTTTCAGCCTGGTTTTTTTGTTGTAATCTTTTAATTCTTCATCCTGGAAGGTCTCATAGCCCACCAGCACCGCCTTCAAGCCCAGTCCATGAAAGCGGGTGACGGCTTCCCTGTTTTGAAGGATGCTGTGAACACTGGCGTAACAGACCCAGTTTTTTCGTATGTTTTTTTCTTCCAGAAAATCACACAGTTCATTGACACGGTCCCCGTTATGAAGAAAATCATTGTCAAAAATCATGACGCTGTCTTCTTTAATGGACAGGATCTCTTCCTGCACCTTTTCCATGGGGAAGTAAGTTTCCTGGCAGCCCTCCAGACGCCAGCGGAGGCAGAAGTGGCAGGCTTTGCTGCAACCTCTGGCGGTGCCCATGATGGCACTGGGCCGGTAGCCAAAATAGGAATACTGGTGACGGTAGGGTGCGGTAATCTTTCGGTCCGGCAAAATGTATTCATTCACCGGTTCGGTGGGGGTCACCTGATACTGGTGGCAACGGCTCAATACCCCTGCCAACGGGGGTGCAGGGGTTTTGTTCTCAAGATATCTCATGAGTGTGGGCACATTGTGGGAAGTTGTGTATTGAAACACATGGTCCACAGCTTCGTGGTAAAACGCTTCCGGTACCAGGGTGGCCTGGGTACCTCCCACCAGGGTGATGATGCCCGGATTACATTCTTTCACTTCCTGGGCGATGGTCAGCACGCCTTCCACATCAATGCATAGAGAGGTGATGCCCACTACCTGGGGCTTCGTCTTTTTCAACTGAGATTGAAGGGATGAACTGTCTGCCATCATGTCAAACAAGGTTATCTCATGTTCGCTTTGCAGCATGGAAGCCACTATTTCCAGGCCAATGGGTTCGCTGAACATAAATTCTCCGATGATGACTGATTGCTTCATTCTGGGTGGTCGAACCAATAGAATTTTCATGGGTGCTCTCCTTAAATAATGTTGGGGGGTATGCGCCGCTTGATCTGGTAGCGGTAAAACAGGTTAACTGAAACATAAAACAGCGTAAGGGGCAGTTTTCTTAGTGCTCCCGGTCGAAAAAAAGTGCGTCTCACAATGGAGGAAAGGGAAAACACCTTTTCATACAGATTCCAGTAAGCCTGGGTCAATTCTTCCGGGGTCATGTGCAATGGTTGGTGCACAGCTTCCGTACCATTATAAGCGTAGATATCATCCTTCACAATTCGCCCCTGTTGTTTCATCTTATCAAAAAAAGCTGTGCCAGGTATGGGAGTAAGGATGTAGAACCGGGGGACAACCACACCGGTTGAAGCAATAAATTCAGCGGTATCTGCGATGGAAGCCAGGGTGTCCCCGTCGGCCCCCACCACCATTTCCGTGGACACATCAATGCCTGCCTGTTGGATATTCTTCATCAGTTTCCGGTAGCGGGCAGGGTTGGCCCATCCCTTGTCCATAGATTGTAGACTTTCAGCACTGATGCTCTCCAGCCCAAAAGAAAGGGCAATGCAGCCGCTTTTTGCCAGGGACTTCAGTAGCACAGGGTCGTCACCGATGGTGATGTCACACTGGGAGAACCATTTCATCCCCAGGGGTGTGATGGCTTCTGCCAGGGCCAGCAGGTAATCCCGGCTGGCGGCGATGTTGTCATCAAGCAGCAGAAACTTGTTAAAACCAAGCGTCTTCACTTGTTCAATATCCCGCATTACCTCTTCCAGCTTTCGCTGGTGGTAACGGCCTTTGTAGAGGCAGTAAACAGAACAAAAACTACAGGTGTTGGGGCAGCCCCGACCGGCTTGTACCGGGAGAAAATCGCCGATGGGTTTGTCCAGGATCAGGTCAAAGCGGGGCAGGGGTGTGGTGTAATCCACAAGAGGTTTCTCATAGAAGGGCTGCAAATTTCCCTGCTCCAGGTCTTTGATTACCTGCTGCCACACCGGTTCAGCGTCGCCGATGACCACGCTGTCACAGTATTGTTTTGCCTCGTCTGCCATCATGCTTGCCATGTAACCACCCATGATCACCGTCTTGCCTTGTTCTTTAAAAGCTGCGGCAATGTCCTTTGACCTGACAATGGCATGGCCCATACCACCGATGGCCACCACCTGTGCATCCGTGTCCCAGGGAATATCTTCAATGGTTTCCAGGCAGACGTCCACCTGCCAGTGGTCGGGTGTCAGGGCTGCCAACAGGGGCAGTGCCAGCCCCACAAAGTATAGTTTTTTCTTTTTAATAGGCTGTCCTGCTGGGGCATAGGGGGTGGACTGGATAAACAAGATCTTTTTATGGGCAATGGGTATGAGTTCTTTTTTCTTGTTGGTCATGGAAGTTTATCCTCTCAGGATTTTTCTTATGTACTGACGTGTGATGTGGCTGCTGCCAATGGACAGGGACAGGGTGGCTTTTAAGCCGTACTTCCGAATCATTGTCATCACATTTTTTGGCCGCAGGGTAATTTTAAAATAAAGTGTCAGCAACTGGATATAGTATTGGCGCATACTCATATGACCTGGGCGAATTACCAAATGGGCCAGGTCCCATTTTTCAACTTCAGAGACTGGTACCATCAGCTGGTTTTGGTAAGTTTCATAAAGTGGTGTTCCCGGCAGAGGGGTTAAGGGTTGCAAATTGACAAAAATAAGGTCCATTTTTGTCAACCATTTTCCCAGACTTCGAAAATCATTTTTGGTATAGTTCGGTTCCAGGATCAGGGTGGCATACACCGCAACATCGTGTTGCTGCAAGATACGCACAGCTGCTTCGTTTTCCTGCAGGGAGGTTTGCTTGTGGTAGGTGTCCAGGTCTTTCTCCCGGGCAGATTCCAGTCCCACAATGACAGCTTGCAACCCTTGTTCACGGAACGCCTGAATCACTTCCGGATTGTGTGCAATGAAATCTGCCCGGCCGTAGACCAGAAACTTTTTACGAAGTTTGCGCTGCTCCAGGCCCTGGCAAAATGCCATTACTCGCTCCTTTGAAGCCAGAAAATCGTCGTCCACGATGTAAATTTCTTCTTCGCCAATTTGTTCCAGCTCATCCAGCACCTCTGCCAGGGGGCGGGTGTAGTACCCATCGCCGGTGATGTGACGGCAGAAGCAGAAAGTGCACTGGTAGGGGCATCCGAAGGAGGTTTTCATCAGGGCACAGGGTCGGTGGAACATATAATAATAGCGATTTCTGTAGCGGGCTGTTGTTGTTCGATCCGGAAAGGCATGGGTAAAGCTGGTGGCTTTTGGCTGTCGGCATCCCGGCTGGTACACCCCTTTAACCTGGGCTTTGATGAGAGACAGATCAAGTCTGTCTGTTGTGTGGGTCATCTTTTGTTGTTGGAGGTTGTGAAGCAGCTGGTTAAAGGCTTCCAGTGCGTATGACTCCAGTACAACGTCAATGGAAGGGTCCTCCAGATCCTGTGGCAACACTTCACCATGCACGCCGCCCACCACCACCAGGCAGTGGGGAAACAAAGTCTTGATTTGACGGGCATAGTTTTTCATGACATTGATGTGAGTGATATAGCCGGTTAAACCAACCACTTCCGGCTGGTAGCGGCGAAGAAAGTATTTCAAAGGTTTCTTTTCCAGGATCATGTCCAGGATGGTGATGTTGGCTTCCGACAGATCAACATTGGCAGCCACATATTCCAATTCAAGAGGCTCGCACACCATGACATGCTGCAGTCCAATGGTTTCTGCAGGTGGACGGGGACGAATCAGCAGCACGTTCATGGGTGAGCCCTCCTGATATAGCGAAAGCACAGGATAGAGGGCATGAACCATCGTTCCCGGATGGGCGTCACTGATTCCAGGTGGAACAACCCGTCAGTCATCTTGTGTAAGGTGGCTTTGTTGGGATAATGGGCTTTTCCGGTGGTAAGACTGACAAAAAACAAGGCAACCTTGTCGTACCAGGTTTCGGAAGCTGCCTGGGCCAGGATCAGACACCCTTGGAGTTTGAGGGTCTGGTAAAAATGGTGCAGTACTTGTGACTGGTTATGATAATAAGGAAAGGAATGGGTGCAGACAATGATGTCGAAGGACAGACCCAATTGGTGAATTTCATGAGCATCCAGTTGATGCAAACTGACACCTGTGAAGTCTTTTAGATTTTCTTTCGCCTGGCTGAGCATTCCTTCAGCGTAGTCGATGCCGGTGATATGGAAGGGGACCTGTGGAAAGGCTGACAGAATGTCACGGATTAACTGGCCCGTGCCGCAGCCCACGTCAAGGATACGGCAGACTTCTCCTGATACCACCAGCTGCTCCATTATTTTTAGTAGTTGTCGGCGGGTAGGTTTTAGGGATACATGTTGAACCCATAGTTTCTCATAGAAGCCAGACCAAAAATTCCATTGGCGTTGGGTGGAGGCTGTGTTCATCATAGGGAGGATTCCTTTCTAATAACCTTTTGCAAAAAGGTGTTTTTTAGCGTTGCTGTCCGGGACTTAAAAATTCGCACCAAAGAAGAAATAATAAACTGGCGCAGGATTTTGTTGTGTCCCAGTTGCTGGGCATAGGTGTACCAAACCTCACAATAAAAGCGAAAACGGCTCATGCCCGTAGGATCCATCACTAAGTGAAGGAAGTCCCATTTTTTAGGGTCATGGGTGGTCAAGTGCGATTGGACCTCCTCGTAGCCAGGAAGCCCCTTCATGGGGGTGTAAATGGAAAGCGTGTAAGTGTTGAGTTGCAGGGTGTTCATCCAACGACGCAAATCCCGAAAATCTTCTGGCGTGTAATGGATGTGAGCGATGAACAGTCCGGTGACCTGTATGCCCTGTTCTTGAAGGCGTTGAACCGCCTGCTGGTTTTCCATAGCGGTGCATTTCTTGTCATAGGAAGCCAGTTCTTCCGGGTTCTGGGATTCCAGACCGATGATAAACTCCACAAAACCTGCTTGCTTCAGTTTCGGTACCAGGTCAGCATGTTCCGCCAGAAAATCCGCCCGTGCATAAGCGATGAATTGCTTATGGATACCTGCAGCGGCAAGGCCCTTCATGAATGCTTCGACCCGTTTCCGCTCAATCAGGAAGGTGTCGTCAATGATCCATATGGTATCACAAGGGATTTGACTTATTTCCTGAATGACACAGTCCATGGGCCGAGGGGCATAAACCCCGTTATTTAGATGACGGCAATAACAGAAGTTGCAGCTATGAGGGCAGGACAGGGCCGTTTGAAGCAGGGCCACCGGACTGTGATGAAGGTATCGGGTGTGTTGCTTATGCTGGTGGAAATAGGAGCGGTTTGCCGATGGAAGACTATTTCCAGGGGTGGTCATGGCAGGGTTGGTGACCCACTTGCCATCATTCCAATAAGCCAACCCCTTCATGGAAGGCCAGGCATTCCGATGAAACCCGGTATCAATGAGTTGTTTCAGTACCCTTGCACCATCGGAATGAACCACCAGGTCGATGGCAGGCACCATAAAATCTTCAGGACACAGGGAGGCATGAACGCCTCCAGCCACAATCACCAGGTCAGGGTTTGTCATTCGGGCAATACGGGCATAAGCCAGCATGGTGTCCACCGCCGTGATATACCCACTCAGTAACAGTACATCCGGCGTTTCTTGCTGCAATACATGTTGAAAAGATTCTTTCGCAAACAGGGCATCAAAAATACGGTAGGCTGTACCGGATGATTCGGCAACAGAAGCCAGTATTTCCAATTCATATGGTTCTGTCTGGATGGGCTGAAGCCATGAAAACAGGGTTTTTTGGTGGCATTTTACCATAAGCAGTTTCATTGCGTTGGCTCCTTGAACACATGGTGGATCACCTGATAGCCCGGGTAACTGAGCTGCCGGGCAAGGGGACTCATCAACGAATAGATCACAGGGTTTTTGTGGGAGAGGTACATGTCTTTAGGTTGCATGACAGCTCCCAGTTTGGATTTTGTTTCTTCCGTGGTTTGACCAAAATCCACCAGAGAACATTTTCTTTCGATGGCCATTCGCAGCAACCATAGCAACATATTTTGGTAAAGGTGGTGGGAAGTCACCAGGGTTCGATCAAAGCCGCAGAATAGAAAGGTCAATACTGACGGGGTCATTGTCACTTGGACGAAACCCACCGGCTTTTCATCAAGACAAAATTCAAAGAGATTGGCGGGAAATTGTTGAAAATAAGCCAGCCTCAATTTTTCTAATTGATAAGGTGAACGCTCAAACACGTCCACATACAAATTGTAATGCAACATTGAAAAAGATTCAGGAGCAAGTGGTCGAACTTTCAAATTACTGCCTTTTTCAATTCCTCTGCTGATCCACCTTCGGTAAGGACTGCGAAGGGAAAATATGTAATCATCAAAGGTCGGCCAGGTGACAGGGAGGTGGCAGGAAGGAAGGGTAGCACCCATGGGCAGGGGGAATTCATCCACGGCATTGAGGATGATCCATATGCCTTTTTGTGACCGGAGATAGTTCGCCATGGTTGTCCGGGCCTGTGCAGTGTCTGCGTGATAGCCACACTCTGCAATGGACAGGGGAAGGCCTGCCATTCGCACTGGGATCTTTATCTGCTTCTTCCCCGACAAGGACAGGGCATTGAGCCGCAATGCATAAGAAACAAAAGCGATGCCTGCTTCCGGGTCTATATGGTATTGTTGGTGACAGGGCTGAAGTCTTTCCAAGAGAGATAATTTATCCGGGTGCAGCCAGGGGTTGTAGTGAGTCAGGTTATACCAGGCTTCAGGAAGCCTGAGGGCTTCATCATAGGTCTGAAACATGGGCCAGTTCCTTTCCCTGCACCCAGGGTGGTTGCAGCAGGTACACCTGGTATTTTTTATAGGGTTCATCTGCCCATCGTTTTCCAAAGCCGGTGGAAGCAATGTTTTCCTCTAAAATCCATCCAGCCTCACACCAGTCATAGCGACCTTTAGTGAAGCTGTGGCAGGCTTCGAAGAGGGATAATACCGCCCCGGTTTTCTGGTAAGGTGGTAACACGCCCAGTTCAACAATCTTAAACCGACGGATTTTTGAACCCTGGAAAAAATTTTTAAGTAGAGTGGTGAGCCCGAGGGAACCGCCAGGTGGAATCAGCTCATTAAAATCCGGGTACCACAACATAAAGCCAATGGGTTTGTCCTTGTATTCGAGAAAAAGCAGGTGCTCAGGTTTCAGAAACAGGCGGAAGCTTTTAAAAAGCTCCAGGTCCTCCTGGATTCTGCGCTCAAAATAAAAAGGATGATCGGCAAAGATGAGATTATTCAACTGGGTATACAGACGGGCTTCGGATTCTATGTTAGAAAAATCAGCCACACGAACGGTGTATTGTTGTTTTATGCGCTGCATTAATCTGTCTGGCACAGGAAGGCAGAAGTTTTTCATGTTGGTTAAATAGGAGGTAAGGGGAACAATTTCCGTGGCGCGAGGCCTGAAATAATCTCCATATTCGGCAGGATGATAAGCACTGCCAAAACTTTGGGGCTGGTCATGATGGCTGGCAAGAATCCCCAGGCCGTAATTCACATGAAAATTAAGTCCCACAGACATTTGCGGAATCCTTTTTTTCTCAGCAATACGTTCAGCTTCCTCCAGGATCAAATCCACTGCCTGCTGCTGATGAGGAAGGGCTTCAAAATAAGTGATTTGCAGCAAATGATCCAATCGGTCCACCACTGCCAGTGTACAAACGGCTTTCACTACTCCCCGGTCGATCACCAGTAAAGGCTGAAACCAACTGCCTTGACAGATGGCAGCCTTTCCCAGCAGTATGGACCGGAGTACCTGGCTCAGGGCATCCCGGTAGTGGACGTTACCATCATACACTCGTCTGCAAAAGTGCAGGTACTGCTGCACTTGAGTCTTGTAGGTTATTTTTTCTTTTGGATTCATTCTGATCAGTTCCATAAGATCCTCCATTCAATAACCCATTATACCATGAAGAGCCAATGGAAATAAAAAAACCTGCAGCAGTTAAAAACACGCTACAGGTGGTAATACAAGTAACTGTTATTTTATTGAAAGGTGGAGAGAAACAAGTATTCCGATTCATAAGGTTCAATGATTTCAAGGCTGCTGGCAATCAAGTATGGTTGCATAAACGTCATGCCCGTGGTAATATCCTCAACTTCACGCTGGTCGATGATCCCAGTGACTTCCACCCATTCATCTGCAGCAGGTGCATCGCCAGCCCATTGGGTGACAAACCCTGTGGCAGCGGCATCATCGATGCAACAATCCACCACAAGCCGGGTTACCATGAAATCGTCGTTGTCAAAGGAATCTCTGTACAACACAAAGCCGGAAACAGTCACTTCTTGCCCTAAATAGGACTCCACGTTTTCATTAACAGGGACAACAGTGTCAAGAAATGCGGCGTCCTGGGTGGCAGCAAGTTCTGCGGCGGCTGACTGGTCAGACGATTGAGTCGTTTCGACAACTGGCTCGGTAACGGGTTCGCTGGCAGGTTCGGAGGGAGATGCAGGGGCACAGGAAGCGAGTGTCAGGGTGATCAACAACAAGATAGATAAGAACAGCAGGTTTCTTTTCATGGATTAATACCTCCAATTTGATCATTTCTTTAAATTTTGGGTAAGGATAGGTATAGTATACCCCAGAATGCACCAATGATGCAAATGATAATCATTTAACGACTTTAAGGAGGACTAAGCCATGCTGCAGATTATTAAAGAACGAAGAAGTATTCGGAAATATTTGTCCAGGGAAGTGGAGGAGGATAAAATCATCAGTGTGTTGGAAAGTGCCAGATGGGCTCCTTCCGGCAACAATACACAGCCATGGAGATTCATACTTGTGACATCAGATGAAATGAGAACAAAAATTGCCCACGTTTCACATCAGCAACGATGGATGATGTCAGCGCCGGTTCATATTGTCTGTATTGCTGATCCTTCTCCCAGGTACAATAGCGGGAAAGGGCCTGCAGTCCAGGAAAACAGCCCGGGCAACGAATTGAAACAAGCCATTCGCGACACGGCCATTGCCACAGAACACCTTGTACTGGAAGCTGAAAACCTTGGATTGGGTACCTGTTGGGTAGCCTGGTTTGTGCAGGAAGAGATAAGACCTGTTTTGAACATTCCGGAAGACAAATATGTGGTGGCAGTGATCACCTTGGGCTACCCGGAAGCAACCCCTTCACCCACCCCAAGACAGAAACTGGAAGAAATTGTGTATAAAGAAAATTGGAATGAAAGCCTAAGGTAATGATAAGCAGTGTTCTCGCTTGAGTGTTATTGAATGTTCAGTTTTTATTTTTTGATGAAACCATCCTATGATATAATGATGATATACTAAAGTTATGTCAAAGAATATGGAGGCATCATGGACTACGGAGAGAAAAGAACCATGATTCTCAGGGGACCACTTGTTAAAACCCTGGTTGCCATGGCCTTACCAATCATGTTTAACAATTTTATTCAGACACTTTATAGTCTTGTGGACACTTACTGGGTCGGCAATCGGTTGGGAACAGCTGAATTGGCGGCCATTATTCTGGTCTTTCCCGTGTTGTATTTTACCCTTTCACTGGGAATGGGTGTTAACGTGGCCGGGACAGCGTTAATCTCCCAGTACATTGGTTCCTCAAACAGTGTACAGGCCAAAAAAATTGCAGGACAAATGCTCTCTTTTGCATTACTCATGGCAGTGTCCATCAGTTTGCTGGGCAGTGTGGCAGCTCCCTTTGTCCTCCGTGGAATGGGTGCCAAAGGAGACGTTTTTCTGTATGCCAACCAGTATCTGGCAATTATGATCTGGGAATTGCCCGCACTCTTTGCCTTCTTTGTCTTTAATGCCATTCGCCAGGGGCAGGGAGACACATACACACCCATGGTACTGAATGTATCCGGTGTGGTGCTCAACATTGCGCTGGACCCTGTGTGCATCATTTTACTGGGATGGGGCATCAGGGGTGTGGCCATTGCAACGGTATTTTCACGTAGTATTTTTGCCATCTATGCAGTGTACACCCTTTTTACACAAGCTAACGGTATTCAACTGTCATTCAAAGATTTACGCATGGAAAGAAAAACCCTGTCTCACCTTCTGCGGGTGGGATTGCCAGCTTCATTGGGACAGTCATTTTCTGCTTTTGGATTCATTATATTAAACGCTTTTGTCATCAACTACGGAGAAGACACCCTGGCCGCCTTTGGTATTGGTAATCGGCTGTCCATGATGTTGATCATGCCTGTCATGGGCATTGGGACGGCCCTTGCCACCATGGTGGGACAGAACCTGGGAGCTGACCAACTTCCACGAGCCAAATCATCAGTGAAAACCGCTGCCACATTGTCTGTTTCCACAATGGCTTTAGGAGGCGCTTTCCTATACCTGGTATCCCCTTATGTTGTCGGAGCCTTTATTAAGGACGACGCCAGTGTTTACCAGCAAAGCCTTGAATATACCAGGCTGATAGCCATGACCATGCCTTTAATGGCTGTTTTCCAGATACTCATTGGTACCTTTCAGGGGTCCGGCCATACGATGTACGCCATGTTAATGGACATGGGACGGTTATGGATTCTGCGTATTCCAATGATTCTTCTCTTTGGCTGGCTGACAGAATTGGGTTCCCAGGGGGTTTGGTTTGCCATGATCATCAGTAATGCATTGATATGTTTGTTTGGATGGGTCATGTACCTGCGAGGAGGCTGGCAAAAAAAAGTCATATTTAATGATAAAGGTTAATTTTGTTTAAAATATATCGAAATCACGAAATTATTGGGGAAAAACCTACCACTTTTTGAAGGTCTGTGATATAATTCAATTGACCGTACCAGGTGAAAGCCAGTTTTTTCATAGCCTTCCGCTGTTGGAAAAGTGGAAATAGACTGAAAACAATACCGACAAAAAGGAAACATGGTGGCAAGGGATATAGTTGCTATAAATTTAACAATGACAACGTTGCCATTTTTCCGAGCCTATGAAGAACTGACAGTTTGCCTGAAACAAAATAACTATATTTATGAGGAGGCAGTCAAATGGCCGAAAAAACCCTTAACCCCTTTGAAATTGCACAACAGCAAGTAAAGGCAGCTTGTGACAAGCTGGGAACACCACCAGAGGTTTACGAAATTCTTAAAAATCCGATTCGTGTGCTGCAAGTGTCAATTCCGGTTAAAATGGACGATGGAAGCATCAAAACCTTTATTGGATACCGTTCACAGCACAATGATGCAGTGGGTCCTTTTAAAGGCGGCGTGCGTTTTCACCATGGTGTGAACCGTGATGAAGTAAAAGCATTGTCCACCTGGATGACATTCAAGTGCGGTGTTGTTGGCATTCCTTACGGCGGCGGTAAAGGGGGTATCATTGTTGACCCTTATGAGTTGTCAGAAGGAGAACTGGAAAGATTGTCAAGGGGATATGCCCGTGCCATTGCTCCCATCATAGGTGAAAAAACTGATATTCCTGCACCAGATGTAGGCACCACCGGTCAAATCATGGCTTGGATGGTTGATGAATATGAAAAAACAACCGGCCGTTTTGAACCGGGCGTATTTACTGGTAAACCGGTTAGCTATTACGGATCACTGGCCAGAACAGAAGCCACCGGTTACGGTGTTGCCCTTATGGCTCGTAAAGCTGCTCAAATGAAAGGCATGGACCTTAAGGGAATGCCTGTTGCAGTGCAAGGTTTTGGTAACGTAGGTTCCTTTGCGGCCATGTATTTGCAGGAGATGGGTGCAAAAGTGGTGGGTATCTCTGATGTATCCTGCACACTTTACCATGAAGATGGTTTGGACATTAAGGCAGTGATGGAATTTGCACAGCAAAACAAAACCAAAGTCATCACCGGCTTCACTGGCGCACAAAAGGAAATGGATCGCAATGAGGTGCTAAGCCTGGACGTGGAAATTTTAATGCCCTGCGCCCTTGAAAATGTGTTGACTGGCGATGTGGCCAAAGAAGTTAAAGCCAAAATAGTTTGCGAAGGTGCCAATGGCCCCACAACACCAGAAGGCGACGCCATATTGAATGAAAAAGGTATTTTAGTGGTACCGGATATTTTAGCCAATGCTGGCGGTGTTATGGTTTCTTACTTTGAGTGGGTACAGAACCTGATGCGTTATAACTGGACTTTTAAAGAAGTACAGGATAAACAGGAAGATAAAATGTATAAAGCCTTCGATGACATTTGGACACTAATGGGTGAACACAATGTTGACATGAGAACAGCTGCCTACATGATGTCCATCAAACGTGTGGCAGATGCAATGAAACTCCGTGGCTGGTACTAGCCAGATCGAATCAATTAATCATTCTTAGACAGGCCCCTCAGCGACATTCGCTGAGGGGTGTTTTTATTCCGACGATGAATTATGAAAAGGTCATGGTTTTTTTATTCTAAATAAGGTATGCTTGAATGGAAGGAGAAGGGGAGGAGGGTCAATATGTTTGAAGGCATTTACACACCTGTCTTGACACCCTTTGCTGAAGACGGGTCCATTGATTATGAAAAAATGAAACATAACCTGGACAAATGGTCTGCAACAGCGTTGGCAGGTATCGTTGTGCTGGGATCCAATGGCGAATTTGTTTACCTAACAGAAGCTGAAAAGGTTGATTTGGTTGGTTTTTGCATAGAACACTTTCATGAGGACAAAAAAATCATCGTGGGCACGAGTTATGAATCCACTGCTGAAACCATACGCTTTAGCAAACTGGTGGGTGAGATGGGTGCGGATGCAGTGTTAGTCTTACCACCTCATTATTACAAAGGAAGCATGACGGAAGCTGCTTTGGAAGCTTATTTCCAGGAAGTGGCAGACCAGTGCCCTGTCCCTGTGATGTTGTACAACATGCCTCCCAACACAGGAATAAACCTGTCTTCAGCTTTAGTTGCCCGGCTTTCCAATCACCCCAACATTGCAGGTATCAAAGACACTGCAGGGGATATTGTACAGTTGGCAGAAATCATTCGTGATGCAAAACAACCTTTCTCCATTTTTGCAGGCAACGCCGGTTTTCTATTGCCAGCCCTGACCTTGGGAGCCAATGGTGCCACAGTGGCACTGGCCAATATTCTTCCGGAAGATTGCTGTCGACTGATGACGCTGGTTCAAGATGGCAAGTGGGAAGAAGCCCGTCGGCTGCAGTTAAATCTGCTGCAGGTGAACCATTTGGTCACCCGGGGCATTGGTGTGGCGGCTTTAAAAGTTGCTGCAAGTTACATGGGTTACGAAGGCGGACTCCCCAGGAAACCCATGATTCCTCTGAATGTGAAAGATAGAGAAAAAGTGGAAGGTGCGCTAAAAGAATACCTTGTAACTCGATAACCGGGGTTAAAAGGTATTATAAGGATAGGGAGGCGTTATGTTGATTTGGAAAGATTTATTTGAAAAACAGAAAGAATTGGACCTTTATATTCAGGAAAATCATCTGTTGGAAGAGGAAGATCTGATAAACCGTAAAATACTGGCTTTTCAGGTAGAGCTGGGTGAACTGGCCAATGAGACGCGCTGCTTTAAGTTCTGGAGTTTGAAGCCGGCATCACCGGCAAATGTGATCTTGGAAGAATACGTGGATGGGTTGCATTTTCTGCTGAGTCTGGGCCTGGAGCTTTCCTGCACCTTCGAATCCCTGGAACCTGCACCGGCCAATGTAGACCTGACAGTACAGTTTCAAAGGGTATACCGGTTCGCCAGTCGTTTTGAAGAAGAACCCACAGCACCGAATTACCGTCTTTTGTTTGCAGCTTTTTTAGCGTTGGGACGGCAGCTGCAATTAACTGAACAAGAGGTGATGGAAGCCTATTGGGACAAAAACCAGGTGAACCGTCAGCGTCAAGAAGAAGGTTATTAAAAAATGAAAGGGGTTAAGCAAATGAACAAGTGGTATGATGTTGAAAAAATCAGAAGTCAATTCCCATCTATTGAGAGGGTAGTCAACGGACATCCCATTATGTACCTTGATGGTCCTGGAGGTACACAGGTGCCTCAACGGGTTGCAGATAAAGTGACTGAGTACTTACTACACCATAATGCCAATGCTCATGGACATTTCATTACTTCACAGGAAAGTGATGCCATCCATGAAGCTGCCAGAGAGACGCTGGCCGATTTTCTGGGCTGCAAAGCTGAAGAAATCATGTTTGGGGACAGCAGCAGCACCAACAATTTCAAATTGGCCTTGGCCTTGGTGAGAGACATGAAGAAAGGCGACGAAGTGATTATTACTGATTTGGACCATGAGTCCAACCGTTCTCCCTGGCGTCACATGGAAGAAAAAGGAATTGTGGTTAAACGGGTGGCAGTGAACCCGGAAGACTGCACCATGAACATGGAAGATTACAAAGAAAAGTTAAGTGATAAAACGAAGGTAGTTGCCCTGAACTGGGCATCCAATGGTGTGGGCACCATTACAGACATTAAACCCATGATTAAAATGGCCAAAGAAATGGGAGCCATCACCATTGTGGATGCCGTTCACTATGCGCCGCACCAACCCATTGATGTGAAAGACATGGGGATGGACTTTTTACTGTGTTCCACCTATAAGTTTTTCGGACCCCACATGGGCGTGCTTTATGGACGAAAAGAACTGATGGACGAACTCCGGACCTACCGTGTAATAGTGGAAGACAATGAAAACCCACCCCAGAAGTTTGAAACAGGCACACCCCAGTTTGAATCCATCAGTGGATCGGCTGAAGCGGTTGAATTCATTGCTTCCATTGGACAGGACAGTGAAACCTGGGCGGCGGAGAACCACCCGGAATGGATGGAAGGCTTAACGGGAAGAAGACGTCTGGTAGTGGCAGGGATGCTGGCCATTGATGCCTACGAGGAGCCGCTGGCGAAGAAACTGCGGACTGCGCTAAGGGCCTTGCCAAAAGTAAAAGTACATGGTCCAAAAGAAGGTGACCCTCGTACATCAACGGTGTCTTTCCTGGTGGAAGGGATGCATGCAGAAGAAGTAGCTAAAAAAATGGGGGAAAAAGGCATTTGCGTTTGGGACGGCCACTACTATGCCAGGGAACTGATCAACAACACCTTGGGCCTGGAATCTGTTGGTGGTTTGGTGCGCATCGGACTGGCACCTTACAACACAGAGGAAGAAATTGACCGTACCATCGCAACCATAAAGGAAATAGTCTCTTAATTAAATTCATTAACTGGCAAAATAAGGCACGGCTTCCTTGATTGGAGAGCCGTGCCTTTTGTGAAGGGAGATTTAATCCTGTTTTTATTTGAACTCCTTGATGAGAATGGAAGCGTTATGACCGCCAAAACCAAGGGAATTTGAAAGAGTGGCTTTCACTTCAGCAGATTGGGTCTGGTTCGGTACATAGTTCAGGGTACAGTCTTCGTCCGGAGTGGTGTAATTGATGGTGGGTGGTACCAATTGGTCTTGGAGGGCCATGACGCAGGCAATGGCTTCCACACCCCCGGCAGCACCCAGCAAGTGGCCTGTCATGGATTTTGTGGAGCTGACCAGTAACGCATGAGCGTGGTCACCAAAGACCTTTTGAATGGCCAGTGTTTCCAGTTTATCATTGTAATGGGTGCTGGTGCCGTGGGCGTTAATGTATTGGATGTCTGTGGGTGACATTCCTGCATCTTCCAGGGCTTTGGTCATTGCTTTGGCTGCGCCGGCACCTTCCGGGTCAGGGGCAGTGATGTGGTGGGCGTCGGTATGGGTACCGTAACCTGCCATCTCCGCATAAATCCGGGCACCTCGGGCCTGGGCATGTTCCAGTGATTCCAGCATTATCACGCCAGCACCTTCGCCCATGACAAATCCATCACGGTCAGCGTCAAAGGGACGGCTGGCGGCTGTAGGGTCATCGTTTCTTGTGGAAAGGGCTTTCATGGAAGAAAACCCGGCAATGGATATGGGTGTAATGGACGCTTCGGTACCACCGGTGAGTATGGCCTTCGCAGCGCCCCGCTGGATCATTTTAAAAGCTTCTCCAATGGCGTTGGTGGCTGAAGCGCAGGCGGTGACAATGGTCATGTTGGGTCCTTTTGCATTTGTTAAAATGGCAATTTGGCCTGCGGCCAGGTTGGAAATCATCATGGGAATGGTGAAGGGGCTTACCCTTCTGGGGCCTCTGTTTAACAAGTTTTGATGTTGTTCTTCCAGTGTGGCAAGGCCGCCAATGCCACAACCTAATATCACACCCAATTCATCCGGGTCCATTTCATTTTCTTTAAACCCAGCATCTTTTAGTGCTTCCAAAGCCGCAACGGCAGCAAACTGTGTAAAACGGTCCATTTTTTTAGCTTCCCGTTTATCCAGCACTTCCTCCGGTTTAAAATCTTTTACTTCTGCAGCAAATTGAACAGGGTATTCTGAGGCATCAAAAAGGGTGATGGGTCCTGCGCCACTAACCCCCTTTTGCAAACCTTCCCAAAAATCGGCCAGGCCGGTGCCAATGGGAGTCACACATCCCATGCCGGTGATGACAACACGTTGATTCTTCATAGAGTACCTCCTTATCAAACAGGACGGCCTCAGTAAGCAGGGCCGTCTGTCTGTTTTAACTGTTTTTCAAGGTTATTCCTGTCGTGATTCCACATATTTGGCGATGTCGCCAATGTTTTTAAACTGCTCTGCATCTTCGTCGGAAATTTCAATGCCAAATTCATCTTCAATGGCCATGACGATTTCCACTGCGTCCAGAGAATCGGCTTCCAGGTCGTTCATAATGGAAGTTTCCGGTTTGATGGTGTTCTTGTCCTCGATTTCCAGTTGCTCAGCAATGATTTCTACAATTCTTTCAAACATAATGTTTTCCTCCTCGATTTTTATCTGGTTTATTTTGGTCAATACATATTCTATGTTACCGGCTGGTTACATAGCCATGCCGCCATCCACCTGGATCACTTGTCCGGTGATGTAACGACCGCCATTTCCCGCCAGAAAACAAACTGTTTCAGCTACGTCTTCTGCCTTACCCAAAGATTTTAAAGGAATTTGGGTGACAAGTTGTTCTTTGACCTTGTCTGAGAGTGCATCTGTCATTTCTGTTTCGATAAACCCTGGTGCCACTGCATTGACAGTGATATTTTTTGCCGCCAGTTCCCGGGCCATGGATTTGGTCAATCCAATGAGTCCAGCCTTTGAGGCACTATAATTTGCCTGGCCTGCATTGCCGGAAACGCCTACCACAGAAGATATGTTAATAATACGCCCTGTCTTTGCTTTCATCATGTCTTTGCTGACGGCCCGGCTCATGTAAAAGGCGCTGGTCAGGTTGGTGTTAATAACCTGGTGCCAGTCATCGCTTTTCATGCGTACCAACAGGCCGTCCCGGGTGATGCCGGCATTGTTCACCAAAATGTCCACAGGGCCAAAAGTTTCTTTGACGTTTGCCATCATTGCACTGATCTGGTTCTCATCAGTCACGTCTGCCTGGGCAATCATGGCTGTTCCACCCATTGCTTCAATTTCCTTTTTCACTTCAAGCGCCAAGCTCTCCTGGCGGGCATAGTTGATCACGATCCGTGCGCCACACTGAGCCATCTTCAGGGCAATGGCCCGGCCGATGCCCCGGGATGCCCCGGTGATCAGGGCGACTTTGTTGGTCATTTCCATGGAATCCCTCCTTTGTTAGTGTTTCAGCAACAGTTTCCAATTGATCCATGTGCTCGATGTGCATACCTGATGCCTGCAGCTTATGGGTTTTAGCTGTGCGTTTAACAAACCCGGTGAGGCTGTTGGATGGCCCAATTTCAACAAAGGTGCTGCAACCCTGGTGCATCATGGATAACAGGCACTTTTCCCACAACACGGAATGGCTTACCTGTTGGATGAGTGCGGGAGCAATTTCAGTGGAGTCTGTCATCAATCCGCCGGTGACATTGCTGAAGAACAATTGGTTGGGTGATTGCATGTCAATTTGGCTAAGATTGATTTTTAATCGTTCGCCGGCAGAATCCAGCATGGGGGTATGGAAAGGGGCACTGACGGTAAGCATTACCGCTTTTTTTGCACCCGCCTCCTTACAGGCTTCCATGGCTTGTTTAACGGCGTCCTTTTCCCCGGAGAGGACAATCTGCCCAGGACAGTTGTAATTGGCTACGGATACGAAACCAATTCTGCGTCCCACAGAGAGACAATCTTCCAGGTACTCGGGATTCAGCCCCAAAATGGCAGCCATGCCGCCTCTATCGGCAGGAACGGCTTCTTGCATGTATTTGCCTCTTTTTTGAACCAGTTTAAGTGCTTCGCCAAAGGGGATGGTACCGGCGTGAACCAGTGCAGTATATTCTCCCAAGCTTAATCCGGCTGTCATGGTGGAGTCGAACCCTCTTGATGTAAGCACCCGCAACATGGCCACGCTGGTGGTCAGGATAGCAGGTTGTGTGATTTCTGTTTGCATCAGTTCAGTTTCCGGACCCTCATGACAGAGACGGGTTATGGGAATCCCCAGGGTGTCATCAGCTTCCTGAAACACCTCTCTGGCCAATGATTCCTGTTCATAAAAATCCTTTCCCATCCCCACATACTGGGCGCCCTGCCCGGGGAAGATAAAGGCGATCTGGCTCATAAAATCAATCTCCTTTCAGCGTATTAAGATGCATCAACTGTTTGGCAGCTTCTGACATAATTTGTTGGATGATGGTGGCGCAGGGTAAAATGTCTTCCAACAGCCCGGCAATTTGGCCTGACATGACAGAACCATTCACCATGTCACCATCCTGCACAGCAATGCGTAACCGGCCAGTGCCCAATTTTTCGATTTCTTCCAGGCTGGCACCTTCCTTTTCAATGCGCAGCAAGTCCTGGGTAAATTTATTCTTGATCACCCGAACCGGGTGGCCAGTACTACGGGCTGTCACAATGGCATCCCTGTCTCCGGCTTTCAATAATGTTTCTTTATAGGCATCATGTGCTTCGCATTCTGTGGAACAGACGAAGCGCGTACCCATTTGAACAGCCTGAGCACCTAAAGACAATCCTGCCAGCAGTCCTTTGCCGTCGGCCATGCCGCCGGCAGCAATCACTGGAATTTTGACAGCTTTTACCACCTGGGGCACCAGGGCCATGGTGGCCAGCTCGCCTATGTGTCCGCCGGCTTCGGTGCCTTCCACAATCACTGCGTCCGCGCCAGACCTTTCCATGCGTCTTGCCAGGGCCACTGAGGGTACCACGGGAATTACCTGGGCACCGTAGGCTTTGAAACGTTCCATGTACTTACCGGGATTACCGGCACCCGTTGTGACAACAGGTACTTTCTGGCGACAGACAACTTCCACCACTTCATCGATGAAGGGCGACAGAAGCATAATGTTAACACCAAAGGTTTTATCGGTTAATGTGCGGGTTCTGATGATTTCAGCTTCAACCACTTCAGCAGGGGCGTTACCCGCTGCCACGATTCCAAGGCCGCCTGCGTTGGATACGGCTGCAGCCAGTGGAGCAGTGGCCACCCAGGCCATGCCGCCCTGGATAATGGGGACATCAATGTTCAATAGCTTGCATAACGGGGTTTGAAAATTCATGGTGTTCCTCCTTACGGTTACTTACGATTGTGGTGGTAATGACCACTTTGCCAGGGACGCGCCCCAGGTGAGCCCGCCTCCAAAGGCAAGCATTAGTATTAATTGGTCAGGCAGGATGAGTCCCTTTCGCCAAGCTTCGTCCAGTGCTACAGGGATGGAAGCGGCCGACATGTTGCCATAATGCTGCAGGTTCATGAAAACCCGTTCGCCTGGTATCTGTAGCCGTTTGCCCAGGGTCTCGATGATGCGTTTATTGGCCTGGTGTGGCACCAACCAGTCAATGTCTTTTAACGACACACCAGTGTGATCCAGCAGCTGAAGGGCGGCCTGTTCCATGGAACGAACCGCCAATTTAAACACTTCACTGCCATTCATATGAATGAATTGTTTTCTTTCAGAAAAATTTTCCTCAGTCAGTGGCATACGACTGCCCCCAGCCGGCACCTGTAAAATTTCACCAAAACGACCGTCTGTGCCTAACTGAGTTCCCAGCACACCGCCGGTTTCTTTACTGCCGCTAATGACCACCGCACCGGCACCGTCACCAAAAAGGACACAGGTGTTACGGTCCTGAAAGTCGGTGATACGTGTCATCAAGTCAACCCCGATCACCAACACATGTTGGCACATGCCGCTTTCCACATATTGCGACCCGTTGGAAAGAGCAAACAGGAAACCTGAACAAGCGTCGCTTAGGTCATAGGCAAAGGCATTGGTTGCCTGCAGGTTTTTTTGAATGACACAGCCAGTGGAAGGGAAAACCATGTCCGGTGTACTGGTGGCTACAATAATGGCACCCAGTTCATCGGCATTGATGCCGGCTGTTTCCAATGCCCGCTGTCCCGCAATGGTGGCCAGGTCTGATGCAGCCAATTCCGGGGATGCCTGTCGGCGCGCCTGGATACCTGTCCGGGACCTGATCCATTCGTCGCTGGTGTCCACCAGTTGTGCCAGGTCTTCATTGGTAATGACGGTGGCTGGCACTTCACTGCCAATACCGCTGATAAAAGCTGAAATTGTTTTATTCAAATGAAACCACTCCTCCATGAGGTGAAGAAATATACGAACAGAGTATAATGATAGCTATTAAGACCAGCTACTAAAAAATAATAACAGATTTTCTCTGCAGGTGCAAGCAAAAATCAATTTTTTCCTGATCCTTTGGGAAAAATGGCTTAAAAAAGAAAAACAGACAGCTGTGAGATCAGCTGTCTGCCTTTCAATATAAGAGAGGTATATGAAACTACATGGCGTCTTTGAAGATTTGGATAACTTCTTCCAGACTGGGGCAACGTGGGTTTGTGCCGCCGCAAGCATCTTTCATAGCGTTCTTAGCCATAACTTCCAGGTCTTTTTCCTTCACTTTTAGTTCTTTTAAGCCAGCAGGAATGCCTACGTCTGTAGACAAAGCTTTAATGGCGTCAATGCCCTTAATGGCAGCGTCGCGGGTGGAAAGACCTTCGATGTTTTCGCCCATTGCCACAGCGATATCAGCGAAACGTTCCATTTTGGCAATCATGTTAAATCTTGAAACGGCTGGTAAGAGGATCGCGTTACAAACACCATGTGGAAGGTCATAGAATCCGCCCAATTGGTGAGCCATAGCGTGAACATAACCAAGAACGGCGTTGTTAAAAGCCATGCCGCCCAGGAATTGTGCGTACATCATAGCGTCTCTGGCTTCCATGTCTTCGCCGTTGGCAACTGCCTTGCGAAGGTTTTTGCCAATGAGCTCAATGCACATCAGGGCTGCTGAATCTGTTACAGGTGTGGAAACGGTGGATACATACGCTTCGACAGCATGGGTCAGAGCGTCCATGCCTGTGGCAGCTGTCAAACCTTGTGGCATTCCCTTCATGATTTCAGAATCATTAAAGGAAACAACAGCTGTACAACGCCAGTCAACGATGGCCATTTTAACTTTTGTTTCTGTGTTGGTGATAATACAAAAGCGGGTCATTTCACTGGCAGTACCAGCGGTGGTGTTGATGGCCAACAGTGGTGGGCCGTCTTTGGTGCTCTTGTTGACACCTTCATAATCACGGATATGTCCGCCGCCGCCGATAACAAAGGCAATACCTTTAGCACAGTCATGAGAAGAACCGCCGCCTAATGAAACGATACAGTCACATTTGTTTTCTTTATAAACGTCGACACCAGCGTGTACATTTAGATCTGTGGGGTTCGGTTGAGCGCCGCCAAAGATAACTGCTTTAACGCCAGCTTCTTTTAAGTACCCAGCAACGTCTGGAGCAACTGCCTTCTCTAAGAAACCATCAGTAACGATCAGTGCTTTTTTTAGTCCCCTGCTTTTAGCTTCTTCCCCGACCATTTTTGCTGCACCGGGTCCCATGTGATTGACTGCAGGCATGAAATACGAATATACCATACAAATTGCCTCCTTTTTCTTTTCCGTTTATTTCTGCATCCCGAGGGAGCAGATTGTGGATAAGACATTTATATTGCAAGGTATATACCAAATGATGATGTTAATAATTAAACAATAAAGTTAATAATTAAACAATTCGCAATAATGTTGAAATTTAAGCAAAGTCAGTCTTAAAAAAATAATTTTAAAAATGTAAAATTTATACGAAATCAGATCAATTCGTTAAACGAACATGGCCTGAAAAAAGCAAAGTTGCATCAAAAGAGAACATGCATATAGGAACAGTGGTCCGAAGTGGAACATAATTTATGGGTTTTGACGTGCAAATATGGGACAGTTCTCTTGATGATGAAATAAACCTATGATATACTGAATTTCAAGAAAATTCGTTTTTCCATATCATTTCCACATAGGAGGTAAACAAGGGTGATTAAAAACATTACAGAGATTATGGCCTGTATTCCCCATCGGTATCCATTCCTGCTGGTTGACAGTGTCGACATTCAGGAGGAAGGAAAGCTGGCCCTGGGCACAAAAAATGTGACTATTAATGAACCTTTTTTTCAAGGGCATTTTCCCCAGGAGCCAGTGATGCCAGGCGTACTGATTTTGGAAGCCCTGGCCCAGGTAGGGGCAGTACTGTTATTGAGTGAACCTGAGTTTAAAGGGAAGACAGCCTATTTTGCAGGGGTAAACCAGGCGCGCTTCCGCCGTAAAGTGGTGCCGGGGGATGTATTGAAACTGGAAATAGAAATTACCAAGATCAGAAAATCCTTCGGAGTGGGAAAGGGAGTTGCCACTGTGAACGGAGAAAAAGCAGCTGAAGCAGAAATCCTTTTTGCCATTTCATAGGATCTGCAGCGGCTGCTTCTTGTGTTTTAGTTTAGAGAACTTCCATTTGGCAATAACAGTCGTGGTAGGCCACCTGTTCGCCAATGTCAGTCATTGCCTGGCGTGTTAGTTGATTAACCGTACCGTTCTTTAACCATGTGCCCTCCTTCAAAACCAGCAGGCCAGGTTGCAGGTCGGGGTCTATGTTAGTACGGCAGGTGAGAGAACCAGTGGATGAGGTAAGTTGTACAGTTGATCCTTCGGTGGCACCGGCTTCCGCTGCCGTAGCAGGATGCATGGTCACCTTGGGCACGGCCTCCTCATCAAGTGTACGCATGTGCTGAGAATGGAGGGATTCGGACCTGTGCACCGACAGCATCCGGTATGGAAATTGTGATGAAGCGGCTATGTTGAGGTTGAAATCCTCCGTTTTCGGTACGTGGAAGGTAAAGCGTCCTGTAGGGGTTTCGAAGGAATGTTTTTCCCAGGGTAGTTCATGTCCCGGAACACCCAGGCGACGGCCACGCAGGTCAACCGGGGTAAGGCCCAGGTAGTCACACAAAGGAGCTATGCTTTTTGAAAGATAAAAGGAAATGTCCGGGTATCTGTCAATAAAGTTACCCATTTCCAAACGATGAGCCAGCTGCTGGAAAATATGGAATTCATGCAGAACCCCTTTGGGAGGCTCCAGAGCTTTCTCAGTCCAGGTAAAACGGTTGTGCCACATGGAGGAGAAGACAATGTCTTCTTCTTCCAGGATCATGGTGGGGGGTAATACGTAGTCGGCTAACTGAGCGGTGTCTGTCATGAAATGGTCAATGACCACTTTAAAAGGAATATGGTCAAAGGCTTTTGCCACTTTAAAGGTATCTGGCAACTGAACCGCGGGATTGGCCTTGGTGACAAAGATACCCTGCAACTGTCCTGGTTTCTGTTCTAACACATAATCGGAAAAATGTGACCGGGGAAAGGTGGGTGACTGTGTGGCGTTAATGTTATCCAGGTAAGGACCGTCCACCCACTGGGACGTGTTGCGGTGGGCGTAGTTAACACCACCCCCGGGTACGCCGATGTTGCCTGTCAGTGCGGCCAATGCATCGATGAGGCGAACATTACGGCCTCCATGGAGGTTTCGTTGGATTCCGTACCCAAGGTAGATGGCACCTGATCTGGCTTTCCCGTAGGTTTCAGCCAGTTGCCGTACCTGGTTTTCTGTCAGACCGGTGGTGCGGACCAATTCATCGAAGTTGAGTGTTTCCAGAAATGACAGATATTCCGTGAGGTGGTTCGAATGATTTTCAACCTGAGTGTCCATGTGGCCTGCCTCCACAATGGCCTTTGCCAGCGCTAGGGCCAGGTGGCCGTCGCTGCCGGGTTTAAGGGCCAGGTGATGATCTGCCAGGGAAGTGCTGGCACTGTTCACAGGGTCGATCAGGTAAACGGGTACGCCAGCCTTTCGGACCTTCTTAATGAAGGGCACCAGATGAATGTTGGTATCCGCCGGGTTGCGCCCCCACAGGATCAGGCACTGGGTATTTAGCAAATCTTCCGGTGGGTGGCAGTAAGAATTGCCGAAATCAAGTTTTTGTGCAGCGATGCCTGCGCTCCAGCAGAGACTGCCTCTGGGGGTGATTACGCCACCCAGCTCGTTGAAAAAAGCAGTGTCGATGTGCTTGGCCAATCCTCCATGACCACCTTCGCTGTAATGAATGAGACTGGAAGGACCAGTGGTTGCAAGAATGTGACGAAGTTTGTCGGCAATTTCATCCAGTGCCTGGTTCCAGGAAATGGGTTTCCAGTCACTTTCAACACGTTTCATGGGAGAGGTGAGGCGATCAGCGTGGTTAAAACGTTCCAGCATTTGCTGCCCCTTACGGCATAAAAAACCCTGGGTAATGGGGTCGGTAGGATCTCCGGAAAGAGATGCCTTACCATCTTCATCAACTTTCACCAGTATGCTGCAGGCATCCCAACAGTCCAGGGGACATGCGCTTTGAATTTGTTTCATAGTGTTTCACCCTTTTTATTCACTATTATAACAGAAACAACAAAAAGAACAGGAGGAGATTTTATGCCAGTCATCACAATTGAGGCATCAACCATGAGCAAGGATAAGAAAGCAGCCCTGGTAAAGGAAATGGTGGCATCTGCCAGCCGGATTTTGGAAATTCCTGAAGAAGCCTTCGTGACCCTCATTCGGGAGAACGATTTTGACAACATTGGGAATGGCACACAGCTGCTGTCAGAAAAGAAAAAATAAAAAAGGAGGACCTGTTTGTGGAAAAAAGAAAAGGACTTGTAACCATGAAGGGTAAGCCTGTGACATTGGTGGGAAGCCCAGTCAAAGAAAATGCACCGGCTCCGGTTTTTTCAGCGTTGACGAAGGATATGTCATCTTTTCGCCTCAGTGAACTGGCGGGAAGGAAAGTGCTGATCAGTGTGGCTACTTCCATCGATACGTCTGTCTGTGATATGCAAACGGTGCGTTTCAACGAAGAAGCCGGGAAAATAGATAACGCGGTGATTCTAAGCATCAGCATGGACCTGCCAGCCGCCTTAAAGCGCTACTGCGCCGACAAGGGCATCGAAAACTCCATTGTACTCAGCGATCACAAGGATGCAGATTTTGGTTTGAAATACGGGTTTCTCATGGAAGAACATCGCCTGCTGGCACGAGGCATTGTTGTGATTGACCAAGAGGGCCTGGTTAGATATGTGGAAGTGGTACCGGAAATTGGAAATTACCCGGATTATGAGAAGGCGCTGGCTGTTTTGCAGGAAATATAAAGGGGATGAGAAACATGAAACAAGGGGCACTGGTTGAAATAAAAGGTGGGAAAAAAGTTTCTAACATAGAAAAGGAATACATTCGCCGTTCTCATGAAAGAAGCGCAGAGTATGGGGTTGAGCTGGGGCGCATGTACAGTTCCCTGATTCTACAGGGAGCAAAGCTGCAACGGAAAATGGAAGAAAACCGGGAGCTGATCGAAACCTCTTCTCCATTTTTAAAGCAGTTATGTGATTTTGTCAGTGGTTCTGGTTTTTTTGCCATTCTCACCGACAGGGAGGGTTGTATCCTTGACATCCAGGGTGATGATGAAGTGTTGAAGGAAGCTGCCCGCCTGGAAATGATACCCGGTGCCTATATGCATGAAAAACACATTGGCACCAACGCCATGGGAACAGCCTTGGAAGAAAAGATTCCTATACAGGTGGATGGTGAAGAGCATTATGTCACAGCCTATCACCGCTGGACATGTTCTGCAGCTCCTCTGTATGATCCTAAGGGAAAAATGATTGGAACCCTTGATTTGACTGGCAGAAGTCATTTGGTCCATTCCCATACCCTGGGCATGGTTGTGGCAGCCGCCAATGCCATTGAACAGATGCTGACCATACGACAGGCAAATCAAAAGTTGGAACTGGCCAGAAATTCCATCAGCACCATCATTGATTCCATCACCGCCGGCATCTTTACCGTAGGACCCAGGGGATACATCAAAACCATCAATAAGGCTGTAGTGGAAATGCTGGGGTATGAAGAACAGGAAACCAAAGGGATGCACATTGGTGAATTGGTCAGTAGTTGGGAACACATTTATAAAGACGTGGGTAAAGGACTGAACTTTACCGAAGAAGAAATGGTTCTGCAGGGGAAAAACGGCAAGGTCCATTGTTCCTTCAGTACTTATCCAGTTGAATTCAAAGACGGTCAACATCAGGGAGTGGTTTGTGTTCTGAAGGAAATTAAAAAAGTGCGAAAAATTGCCCATAAGCTGGCAGGCAGCCGGGCGGTGTATACCTTTGACAAAATTGTCGGCCGGAACCAACAGTTTCTGAAACTTATTGACTATGCCCGCCGTGTTGCCAACAGTCCCTCAACAGTGCTGATTACCGGGGAAAGCGGTGTGGGAAAGGAAGTGTTTGCCCAGGCCATTCATAACGCCAGTGACCGGCGGGACGAAGCTTTTGTGGCCATCAACTGTGGTGCCATACCCCGCAATTTAATTGAGTCGGAGCTTTTCGGTTATGAAGAAGGTGCCTTTACAGGAGCCAAACGGGGCGGTCAGCTGGGCAAGTTCGAATGGGCTGACGGGGGAACCTTGTTCTTGGATGAAATTGGAGAAATGCCTTACGATATGCAAACAAACCTGTTGCGGGTCCTTGAAACCGGGAAGCTGTTCCGCGTCGGTGGCAACAGGGAAACAGAGGTGGATGTGAGGATTATTGCAGCCACCAACAAAGATTTACGGGCAGAAGTGGACAAAGGAAACTTCCGCCGGGATCTGTATTACCGATTGAATGTGGTGCCTCTGGAATTAATGCCATTGCGACAACGCAAGGATGACATCAGCCTGTTGGTGGACTATTTCATCACTGTTAAATCCATGAAACTGGGGAAAAACCCTGTGACTCTACGGCCCGACCAACTTAACCAACTCCTGGACTATCAATGGCCGGGTAACATTCGGGAATTGGAAAACACAGTGGAACAAATCATCAACCTGAATACCTGCCACCTGTGGCAGCAGGGTCGAAAAATTGAAGAAATCACTGACACTGAAGTGGACTGTGACAAGCAAGACATTGAATGCCTTGAAGAAATTGAAAAGCAACACATCGAAAAGGTTTACCGGAGCTACAGCGGCAATGTGTCTCTAACGGCAGAAGCACTGGGAATCGGCCGGAATACCTTTTACCGTAAAGCGAAGAAGTACCACATTGATTGTTCCAAAGCGTAACAAGTGTTCCGTATTGAAACATGTGCATCAATAAAAACGATCTATATCAGAACACTTCGAAGTGTTCTTTGTGGCTCTCTGAATATTTATTTCGTCAGGTATAACTATAAGGAAGTCGGGGACCGTTGTTATCACTACCTTAAAGAGATAACACAAGATAAAACATCAGAAAAGTTGGTTTTGGCACGCAATTTGCAACATTATGTTGTTATCATTTATGCAGAATGCACGTAATTCTATACGAAGCACAGAGACAAAGGAGGAGTTAATATTATGTATGGTTATCGAGGAACAGTACTGAGAATCAATTTATCAACAGGTGATATCAAGAAAGAAGCTTTGGACAAAGAACTGGCTAAACAGTATCTGGGTGGCCGGGGTCTGGCAGAAAAAATGTTTGCAAATGAAGTGGATCACAAAATTGAGCCTTTTGATGTTGACAACAAGCTGTTTATTGCAGCCGGACCTTTAAGCGGGGTTCAGACAGTGCCTACGGGTGGCCGTTACATGGTCATCACAAAATCACCTTTGACAGGCACCATTGCTTCTTCCAATTCCGGAGGACGATGGGGAGCAGAACTGAAATTTGCTGGATATGACATGGTAATCATCGAGGGGAAATCTGAAAAACCTGTTTACATCAGCATCGTGGATGAAGAAGTCACCATCAAGGACGCTGCGCATTTATGGGGCAAAATGACCTCGGAAACCACAGAAATGCTATTAAAAGAAAACAATGAAAAAGCAAAAGTACTTAACATTGGACCAGGAGGCGAAAAGCTTTCACGCATTGCCGCTGTGATGAATGACCTTGATCGTGCCGCAGGCCGTTCTGGTGTGGGTGCTGTAATGGGTTCCAAGAATCTAAAAGCCATTGTGGTAAAAGGTTCCAGCAAACCTGAAGTAGCTGACAAAGACAAGTTGAAGGAAGTAGTTAAACGTGTCAACGAAAAGATTCGTGAAAATGGGGTTACAGGCCAGGGTCTGCCAACTTACGGTACAGCGGTACTGGTGAATATTATCAATGAAAATGGTGTTTTCCCTGCCAACAATTTCCAACAATCCACCTTTGCCCAGGCTGAAGAAATCAGCGGTGAAACCCTTGCGGATAAATACCTGGTGAAGCGTGTTGGCTGTTATGGATGCCCCATCGCCTGTGGACGCCACTGTAAAGTGGATGACATTGAAAGCGGTGGACCAGAATATGAAACTGTTTGGGGATTTGGCGCAGACTGTGGTGTGTCTGACCTGGCCGCAGTGATCAAAGCCAACTACTGGTGTAACGAGGTGGGTCTGGATACTATTTCAGCCTCAGCCACCATTGCTGCCGCCATGGAACTCTACCAACGAGGATTAATCAAAGATGACGAGTTGGATGGACTGTCCCTGGAGTTTGGAAATGCAGAAGCTGTTATCGAATGGACAAAACGTATGGGGCTTCGTGAAGGACTGGGCGATAAAATGGCAGAAGGATCCTATCGCTTAGGTGAAATGTATGGCGCTCCTGAGTATTCCATGAGTGTTAAAAAGCAGGAACTGCCTGCCTACGATCCGCGTGCAATTCAAGGCCAGGGCCTTGCCTATGCAACCTCCAACCGGGGTGGATGTCACGTGCGTGCTTACCTGATCTCTCCGGAAATCCTGGCGCTGCCTGAAAAACTGGACCGTTTTGAAGCTAATGGTAAACCAGAATGGGTTAAAATATTCCAGGACCTGACTGCAGCCATCGATTCAACGGGTATGTGCCTCTTTACTTCTTTCGCCATGAACGCCGATGATTATGCGGACATAATCAATGCGGTAACTGGGGATGACTATGATGCGGCCAGCTTACTGGCAACAGGTGACAGAATCTGGAACATGGAGAAACTCTTCAACATTGACAGTGGCTTAGGCAAAGCGGATGATACATTGCCTAAACGTTTACTGGAAGAAGGGATTGTTGATGGACCTTCTAAAGGTTCAATGTCACAGTTGGATGAAATGTTACCAAAATACTATGATGTGCGCGGTTGGGACGCTGAAGGTGTTCCCACGGAGGCTAAGTTGGCTGAACTGGGCATAAAGTAAGTTTGAAATGACAAACATGATCACCATAAAGTGAAGAAAAGAGCTTCCTCTGGAAGCTCTTTTTCTCAATTAGCACCATCAAAGGAGCTTTTATATGAACAACAAAACCCATGAAACTTTGATAAATGAATACATTTTTGAAGATAACCTGAAGGACCGCACCCACCTCCAGGAGCTGGGATATAAAGTGGAATTGACCTCCCAGGATATCATTCACAAAATATACCTGGAACTGACAGACCGCTGCAACCTGAACTGTGCCATTTGTTACCGAAAAAGCTGGGACGATGAAAACTTTAACCTGGACATGGACGACGATTTGTTGGAAAGGGTGTTTGATAACCTGAAACAGGTGAAAGGCATTAACAAAATTGTGCTGGGAGGTATCGGCGAACCACTGTACCATCCACGATTTGAATATGTGGTTCACCGACTGGCAGATTATCCCCTGCACATCACCACCAACGGTACCATGCTAACAGACAAACACATCGAAACCATTGTGGGCACGGTGCAGGATATGACGGTTTCGGTGGATGGCGTGGGAAAAGCCTTCGAATCCATTCGGGGCATTGGGCTGGACGTTGTGGTCGATGGGATCCGACGCCTGCAACAGCGGAAAAAGGAACTTGACACAGCCTGGCCCCGCATAAGCCTTCAGTTTGTGGCTTCCAAAAAGAACATCGATGAAATTTATGATGTGCTGGATTTAGCCCATGAGCTGGGTTGTGGGAAACTGATCCTGTCCAACCTGATCCCACAAACAGAAGAAAACAAAGACCAGTATTTGTATGATTTTGCAAGCCTGGCACAAAATGAAACACAAAAACTCTTTCATAAAATCAGGATGTATTCTCATCGTAAAGCCATAACAGTTCAGTTTCCACAGGCTGTCCTTAAATCTGAGCGGGAATGCGCCTTTATCGCAGATGTCACCACCTATATCACTGCCGGCGGCGACATATCTCCCTGCTACCGTTTTTCACACCCGTATGAAGAATATGTCTTTGGCAGAAAAAAGCAGGTGTCGAAACATTCCTTTGGCAATCTGAAAGAAAAAAGCCTGCTGGAAATATGGAATGATGTTGAATACAAGCGGTTTCGCTACCAGATTCACTGTAACTTCTACCCTTCTTGCATGGATTGCGATCTGGTGGAAGGCTGTGAATATGCAACCGAAACCAAAGAGGATTGTTACGGGGTTCAGCCCACCTGTGCAGATTGTTTGTGGGCGAGAAAATTTGTCATGTGTCCCTGATGAATGACACCACAGCGGTGGGGTATATAAAGAGAAAATCATTTGGAGGAAGGATGAGAAAAATGACCATTAAGGTTCGTCTTTTTGCCACTTTGAGAACAGACCGGGGAAAAGAAGTCATGGTGGATGGGCCTGAAGCAATGACCTGCCGGCATATCATTAATACCCTGGAGATACCAGAAGAAGAGGTGGCCATCCTGTTGATTAATGGCAGGGATGGTCAGTTGGATACGCCATTATCCCCAGAAGATATCGTGTCAATCTTTCCGCCGGTTGGTGGTGGATGATACCTAAGACCAAGGACCGGTAAAGGACAGTTAGTCTGCCGGTTCTTTTTATTATGAAGAAATTCGGGTATACTACCTTCATACGAAGAGATTCATAAGATGAATGACTTACATAACCATTACTATGGTGATGGGGATGAAACTGGTGTACAACGAAAGGATTTGGATCATGAAACAGTGGAAAAATAGAATCAAAGCCATGGGGTACGCGGTGGCCAATCGGCCATTTATTCCCGACGCCTTAATGGCCTCCCGGCGTGTGATTCTGCACATCAGTGACACACCAACAGAAATATACCCTTTTCTCTACCGGGTGATTGAGAAGCTAAAACCTGTTGAAATCATTCATACAGGTGATATAGCGGATAATTATAAAATAGAACAGCAGAATTTTCACCTGCCTCATTACCAGAAGGCAGTTTCTGAGTTTCTCCAACATGTTCGAATAATAAGTAATGCAGGTGTTCACATTGCCATGGGTAACCATGATGACCTTGAAACCCTGAAGGTGGTATGTCCTGGAGAACGCTTTGATGACCGTATGGTTGAACTTTACGGAAAAAAATTTTATCTGATGCATGCCATGGAAGAGGACCCTGTTAAAGAAGGGTATTATTGCTTTGGCCATAAATTTGAACCACTGACAGAAGTGGGAGAAGCCCGGGTGCTGTTAAACGGTTTGCTTTCCATCAATGTGATAGAGGTGGATGACTGGACGGTACACCATTTAGCGTATCCCCTGGGAACCAATGCCTACCGGAAAATGACCAGTGGCCGCATAAAACTTTAGGTCCAGTAGAACAGGAGGTTTCATATGATTTACTTGCGCGTTGGAACACGATTACTTTTCATTCGGTCAACGAACCCCCAGGAAACCAGCCAACGTTTGACCATGCACTTGGGTTGCAGAGAGGTGACCTTGGAAGAAGGACAACGGGAATCTGATGAAAACAGCACACTTCTTTTTATCACCCCCACAGGCCTTGAAATCACAGATTCCGACGATGCGGCGTATATATTGCTTGCCGAGGGAAGCGGCACAGCAGTACTCAGCGAAGTGATTAATCAGCAACTGATGGATGACATTGAACGGATTGACATGGGTCCACGGATCCTGATTTTCAGGGTGCCGGAAATTGAAGACGAAATCATTGAAGTGCTGGCAAAAGATTTTAATGCCCGCAGGGTTACCTGGAAAGAAGGTGTTCGCTTGGGGGAAAAAGGCCAGACAATGCTGGGGCTGACCACCCAGCGGTTACACCAGGCCCTGGATGAAAAGGCTGTTCACAACCAGCATCTGCTCATTGACCAGCCTTTAAACGAGTGCTACGCACAACTACGCAGAGAAGCCCTGCTGTACATTACCCATAGTTTGAAAGATGGGTCCTGGTACGAGTACAGGATTAACCTCTACGATACAAAGGAAAACTATGAGTTGCATTACAAGCGTTTAATTCAGGTGATTTCCGGGTTGGAAATGGGCATGATTCTGGGGGAAAGCTGGACAAGAGATCACGCCTTGGCACTGATGTCAGTCATGGCCTACCAGGTAAGACTTTTCAGTTTTTTAAAGCCCCCTGAAATAAAAAAAATACTGGTTGGTCTTGAGTATGATGAGAAAGGGCATCGGTTGGCAGATTTTGATTTGTACCACAGGAATAAAAAAGTTGCCTGGACAGAAACTCAAAAAAACACTGTCCGGCTGGGTGATAAAAGAAATAAAAAAGAGGAAGGCATACATTTGCGCAATGAATTAATGGTCAAAATGCCTGTGAGAGAAAAAGATAAACTGTTGCAGCTGGAGGAAAAACTGAAGGAAAAGACGCAGTAGAAAAAAACCTTTAATTCTTTAGCGGATATGCCGATAAACTTTGTGAAGGGAGGCGCATTCTGATGAAAATAACAGATAAGCAGACAAATGTTTATGAAGCAGCCATGCAGCATCAGAAGAAAGCTGAAGGGAATCAGAAAAAAGCAGCAGACAAGAACAATGACAAAAAGAGTGTTGTGGAAGATAAACTGACAAAGAGTGAAACGGTACAGAAAGCCACCTATGATAAACCAGCACCGGTAAGAGACGATAACACCATTGCGCGACTCTGGGAAGAAAGCAACCGTGCCCATGAGCATCTGAGAGAACTGGTAATCCGTTTATTGGAACGCCAGGGTATGTCTGCGGAACGACTTAAACAGGAAGGCCCTGAGGTAAAGATTGATGAAGAGGCCAGGACAGAGCTGGAGGCATTGCTGGGTCCGGAAGGCGAACTGGGTGTTGAAAAGACCAGTGACCGCATTGTTGATTTTGCCATTGCCTTATCAGGAGGCGACAGGGAAAAGGCGGCCTTGTTGAAGGATGCCATCCAAAAGGGATTTGATGAAGCAGAAAAAGCCTTGGGAGAACTGCCTGAGATCTCCAAACAAACCCACGCCAGGGTCATGGAAAAATTTGATGCCTGGGCAAGTGGTGAAGAAGAATAGTGTTACCAGCGTGAACAAAAGCTCCCAGAAATAATCCGGGAGTTTTTTTTGTTAATCTGCATAGATAGATTCAACAAGGGTATAATGATACAGGATGCTGTAATGATTGCATAGTTAAAATCAATGCAATTAAATAGGTGTCTATCAATATGAGGAGGTGACTGCATGCCTGAAGAATTTAAACCAGGATGCCAGCGACCGGCAGTAAAGAAACAAAAGGAAGAGGTTACAGATGGTACAGTCATGGAACCAGTAAAGGAGGAACAGCAAACGATGATTAAAGTGGGAAAACCTGCGCCACCATTTTCTGCACCGGCTTTTTTTGAAGGAAAATTTGTTAATGTCGATTTGTCTGAATACAAAGGTAAGTGGGTGCTATTGTGTTTCTATCCCGGTGACTTCACCTTTGTCTGAGCGACTGAAGTTTCAGCAGTTGCTGAAAAAAATCAGGTATTAAAAGACCTGGATGTTCAGGTATTGTCCATGAGTGTGGACAGTGTGTTCGTTCACAAAATGTGGAATGACCATGAACTATCAAAAATGATAGAAAAGGACATTCCTTTTCCCATGTGCTCAGACCCGGGTGGTACCATCGGAACCATGTATGGGATTTATGACGAAGAAGGCGGTGTTGAAACCAGAGGCAGGTTCATCATCGACCCCGACGGCATTGTTCAGGGATATGAAGTGCTGACACCCCCTGTCGGTAGAAACGTGGAAGAATCCATCCGACAGGTGAAAGCCTTCCAACTGGTTCGTGCCAGCAAGGGAACAGAAGCCACGCCTTCAGGTTGGAAACCGGGTAAAAAGGTGTTGAAGCCAAGTCCTGGCTTGGTAGGTAATGTGTGGAAAGAATGGAAAGTCACTGAAGCTTTTGATGAATAGAGAGTCACTTTCAGCAAGCATCCCTGATCATAGTAGGGGTGCTTGTTTTTCTTGTATTCTAGGGATGACATCTTGTGCTGTCCATGGAAAACAGATACAATAATAGCGGGTAATATCACCACATCAATGCAATAATGGGAGGTTTTTCATATGGTACTGGTATTAAACTTCTTTTTAGATGACGATTTTGCAAAAAGCTTTGACCGTGTTGTTCAAATGCACTTATCCAAAGCTGAGACGGAAGGCCAATTTATCCGGGTGATGGAGAACACCACTGCGGAAGAAGTGTTGAAACAAGCTGGGGATGCCACGCATCTAATCCTGTCAGGTTCGGAAGCTTCCACCCTGGACGACCTTGGCTGGGAAGATGAAATGAAAAAAGTGATTGAAGACTTTATGAATAACAATAAGCCTATTCTGGGTATCTGCTATGGACATCAGTTCCTTGTGCGTTGCCTGGCCGGAAAAAATCATTTACGAAAGGCGTCTCATCCTGAAATGGGCTGGGGCAATTTATCATTGAAGGAAAATACCCTCTTTAGGGGATTGACCAATCCCGTATGCTTATTGTCTCATTATGATGAAGCCATGAGCCTGCCAGAGGACTTTCGTGTATTAGGCTCCTCAGATAAATGTGACATACATGCATTCCAGTATAAAGAGTTACCTGTGTGGGGCGTGCAGTTCCATCCGGAATATGACCTGGAAGCAGGACAGGAAATATTTGACGACTTGAAAGAAAAAGACCCTGCATTTTTCCAACAGTTTGTTGATGAATTGGATGATGCAAGCCGACTGGAACAGAATTCCCAGATTTTCATCAACTTTGTTAACATAAACCAATAAGATTATGGTTATATAAGTGGAACTGGGGTCGCTTTGCTGTCTCCAGTTTTCTTTGGCTGCAAAAAAAGTAACGTTTGGAGAGGGATCATCATGATCATACAAATGCTTTCACAACACAACATTCATTTTAATGAACAGCAAATAACAGCCACAACCCATGGTAAAGGACCGGCCATTGTTTTGGCTGTGGCTGGCGCAGGCAAAACAACCGTTATGTGCAGCCGCATTGCCCATTTGGTTCTCCATGAACAGGTTGATCCCAGGCGCATACGCAATGTCACATTTTCCAAGGCTGCGGCCAGTGACATGCAAAAGCGGTTTCTCTCTCTATTTCACCAATTGCCCAACAGTGAAGAGGTGAGTTTTTCCACCATTCATTCCATGGCATATGGCATTGTACGGCGCATGTACCAAGGACGTCGGTTGCCCTTTCAACTCATCGAAGATAAGCGGAGCCAGGTGTACAAGCCTCGAATTCTGCGGGCCATCTACAGGAAAGTGAATAATAACTATCCTGGCGAAGATGATATGGATGAGTTGATGCAGAAAATCAGCCTGGTCAAAAACCGGATGCTAGAGGAAGAGGCCATCGCAAGTTTGTCCACCAGTGTTCCCGGTTTTTTTGAAATTTATCGTCGGTATGAAGGTTATAAGAAAGCCAATGGGTGGTTGGACTATGACGATTTACTGACCCAGGCATACCACATATTGCAGGAGGAAAAAAACCTGCGGGAAAACCTGCAGCGAAAGTATACTCATTGGCAGGTGGATGAATTTCAGGACACTTCCCTGGTGCAATGGAAGATGATCAGGCTTATGTCAGAACCTGAAAACAACCTTTTCTGTGTTGGTGATGACGACCAGATGATCTATGGTTTTAGAGGATCAGACCCTCAACTGCTGTTGAATTTCAAAGCGGAACTGCCTGAGGCGAAGGTTTTTTTTATGGAAGAGAATCACCGGTGCGGTCCCCAGGTTATCAGCATCAGCAACGACATTGTTGGCAGGAACTCAGCGCGATATGAAAAAAAAGCCTACACCAAAAGGTCAGAACCGTGCAGTCTTCAAACCATTGCCGTGGATAACCTTCAGGAGCAGGTGGACAGGGTGCTGGAGGAAATCGTGGGTTTACGAAAGAGTGGGGAGGAAACCATTGGTCTTTTGTATCGCAATAATTTATCGGCCATCCCCTATGCTGAGGCCCTGTCAAAAAAGAAAATTCCTTTTACCCTGCGGGATTTAAAAGGGAATGTGATGAACCATTGGATAACACAAGACCTGTTGGGCATGATCGAAATCGCCCATCAGCCGGACAATCTGCCGTTGTTTGAGCAGCACTATTATAAAATGAACGGCTATATATCCAAAGAAATGATCACCTGGTTAAAGGCAAATCCACCCACAAGAGGAGAATCGGTGCTGGACCACTTGCTTCATTCCCACTTATTGAAGGAAGTCTACCAGGTTAAAGCTGTCAGGGAGTTGAAAGAGAATCTGGTGGAGCTCATTGGCAAAAAGGGAGACCGCATCATTTCTTTCATGATGGAGCAGCTGGGGTATAACCTATACTTGGAAAGGAAAAAAGGCCTATCCCGGGAAATGGCGGATCAATTGCTGGATATCATTGCATACCTTACAAAAACGTTGACATCTCCTGCACAGTTGCGTTCCAGGATTGAATCCCTGACTGATTTGCCCCGCAAACCGGGGAAAAAGATCACCCTGACCACCATCCACTCTTCTAAAGGATTGGAGTTTGACCATGTGATCCTGGTTGATGTCATTGGAGGTCTGTTTCCATCAGCTGGCAGCGAAAAAGCCTTTGAACAAAATCAGGATGGGGCGCTGATGGAAGAGGAAAGGCGCCTCTTCTATGTTGGGTTAACAAGATCAAGGAATGACGTCTCCATTTATGGACCGACCCATTCTTATGGAAAAAAGTCCCGTGAAAGTCAGTTTATGTCTGATGTTAAACGGATCAAAGCACACCGTATGATGGGAACTGTCCATGAACATACCGGAAAAGAACCACCAGTTCTGACGCTGGGAGATGCTGTGACACACAGTACCTTTGGGCCTGGACAGGTGACGGCCGTTAAGGAGAAAAGCGTTGAAATCCGTTTCGGCAGTCAAGTGAAACACATCGCAAAGGATTTTCTGCGAAAAGTACTGAAGGAGTAAGAACAATAAAGGAACGATGAAAGACAAAGGATATGCGGTACCCTTTTCTTGTCATCAGCCGAAGAATGTGATTTAAATCACGTTCTTTTTTATTGACAATACAATAATTGTATGATACAAATAAATACAAGGAGGGAAACCAATGAACCAGAACAAAATGATCAATAAAACTCAGGTCGGCTGTGCAGATGATCGGGATTGTTGTGTGGAAGAAATTGGAGAAACCGTACAACATTTGGTGCGTGTGATGCAGCTCTTTGAAAGGGATCAAATTAAGCCACATGGTTTTACAACTTCCCAGGCCTATGTACTGACCCAACTGAGCCAGACTCCTGAGCTTACCATGAACGAATTAAGTGATAAATTGAATGCACAAACAAGTACCATGACACGTATTGTCGATAACCTGGTAAGGGACGGGTATGTTTCCAGAAGCAGGGACGAAAGTGATCGTCGTACTGTGATGGTTTCTCTGACAGACAAGGGAGCTGTCACAGCAGATAAATTGGAGAAAGACATAAAAGAGTACTATCGAAAGATTGTGGCGTTTCTTCCTGAAGGCCAGGTGGAAGAAGTTTTGAGAGCGACCAAACTCTTGGTGGAAGCCTTCGATCAGGCAAATCCAAATTGCTGTTAACGCTGAAAAACAGGAGGTGTTAAGGATGAATAAACAAAAGATGTCATTAAAGGATTTGTATGCCCTGGCAAAAGGAAAACCAGTTAGCTGTTGCGAGACAAATTCCCCAACAGAACCAGCTAAGCAAAAAAATACAGATGGACAATGCGCTGAAACCAAAAAAGATAGTAGGTGTTGTTAGCTTGCGCCCAATAATTGCATAATACAAATAATGCATAAGACATACAAGTTAATGTAAGGAGGAACCAGTGATGGAGATAATAATTTATGTCATACAGTTTGTTGTGGGGGCCGTGATAAGCCTGGCTCCGTTCTTTCTATTGAGCATTGCAGTGGCATCCCTGATAAAAACCTTTAAACTGGAGGTATATTTTGAGAAGGCTTTTCGTGGACGCCAGATTGCTTCTGTGCCCGTGGCAGCAGGAACAGGGGCCTTCAGCCCACTTTGTTCCTGCGGGGTGATTCCAGCCATAGCGGCAATGCTTGCGGCGGGCATCCCCATGGCACCCATCATGGCCTTTTGGATTACCTCTCCACTGATGAGTCCGGAATCCTTTGTGTTAACCTATAGCATTTTGGGAAAAGAAATGGCAGTGGCTCGTTTGGTGGCTACGCTGGTGATTGGTTTGGTAGCGGGGTATGTTACCCTGTACCTGACCCGGTCCGGGTTTATTGAAAAAAATGTATTGAAGGTGTTTGGAGGCAGGGAGGAGAATGGGGCAAACCAGGCTTTTATGGAACAGGGACTGACGCGGAGAGAATTGATGTTGGTTCGTTTGATTCAGTTTTTTCTAAACATGAAAAACATGGGAATCTTCATTGGAAAATATATCCTCATTGCTTTTTTTCTGGAAGCCTTGATCACCAGGTATGTGCCCATGTCATGGGTGGCTGGTCTTCTGGGGAATGAAAGTGAAGCAGGGCCTTTACTGGCCGCGCTGATCGGTGTGCCGGCTTATGCCAGTAGTATTTCAGCCATGCCGGTTGTCAGGGGATTAATGGACCTGGGGATGGACAAAGGAACAGCACTGGCCTTTATGATCGGGGGTGCCGCAACGTCGATCCCAGCCATGGCTGCAGTCTATTCCATCGTTAAGAGAAAGGTGTTTGTGATGTACCTGGCCTTCAGCCTGGTAGGGGCTGTTGGTGCCGGGTACCTTTACCGCTTGTTTTAAACAAACCGGTCAACCCTTCATGACAGTGGCATGATTTCATCATTTACCTCCCTGGGTATTTATGGTAAGGTTGATGTGTGGCTGAAGCCTCAAAAGGCTGAGTGTTACCAACTGTATACAATAATTGCCGAGGCAGGGTGCTGATTTTTACCGAAATGTGATTCTATTCATTTTGCCGGTTGTCAAAATCAAGAACCTGAAGGCATCCTTCAATAAGAGGATTAACAAGAGGAGGATCAAGATGAACCAACCGACCATGCAGGAATTATATGACAAAACCCTGGCTGTGTTAAGAGACCGGGGTGTGCCAGTTATTGAGATTGGAAAACTGGTGCTAACATTACAACAGCCATACCAACCAAACCTTACAATGGAAGAATGCATGGAAAGTGTGGATGCGGTGTTATGGAAAAGAGAAGTGGCACATGCTGTGTTAACCGGGGCTGCCCTTGATGAACTGGCTGAAAAAAAACAGTTGCCGGAGCCTCTCCAGAGTATTGTTGAATCTGATGCCGGATTGTACGGGATTGATGAAATATTGCCTCTGTCCATTGTCAATCTTTATGGAACCATAGGGTTGACCAGCTACGGCTACCTGGACAAAGAAAAAATTGGCATTATAAAGGAACTTGACAACAAGGGAACAGGGAAAGTTAACACCTTTATGGATGATATGGTAGCGGCCATTGCAGCAGCAGCCGCCAGCCGTATTGCCCATGGGGAGAGAGATTAAAACAAAGCTGTGCCACCGGACTACGCGGTTGGCACAGCTTTTACATTGTGAGAACCTTTGGGCAGGGATCGAAAAAGAAAGCCAAGCATGATTAGCATCAGCGTACCTTTGATCCAAGAACTTCCGGTGATGGTCCACCACACACCGTCCAACCCCAGCATGGTTTCCTGTGAAAGCAAATAGGCTGCGGGCACCCGCAGTCCTGTGAAAAGGATGCTGATCACTGCTGGAGGAGTGGTTTTCCGCAGTCCGTTAAAACCCCCAGACAAGGCAATTTCAAAACACATAAACAGCTGGGACAGGCCAAGAATTTTCACATATTGTGTTCCGATGACCACTGTTCTGGGCTCTCTGATGAAAATCATAAACAAAGGCTCTGCAAAAAAATACAGTAGAAGGGATGTCGCCACGCCAAAAATCCCCATGAGCAGGCCGGCAGTGAGGAATCCTCTTCTTACCCGATCAAACTTACCAGCACCAAAATTCTGGCCTGTAAAGGCGCTTAACGCCATGGAAAAACCATGAGCTGTCATGTAAGAAATGGATTCAATCTGAACGCCAACTTTTTGCGCCGCTATAGCTTCGGCACCATAGGCAGAGACGATGCGTGCCAATAAGATTGAAAAAACGGAAAAAAGTCCGGTTTGCAGCGCAACTGGAGAACCAAGCCGGCCAATGTCTCTGGCAAGGGAAAACCTGAAAGCACTTTTCAAATGAAAAGCATCATAGGGTAACTTTCTGAAAAGCATTCGAAAGAGGATTATTGTTACCAGAAACTGTGAGAGCACTGTGGCGATGGCTGCACCGGTGACACCCATGCCGAACACAAAGATAAACAATGGGTCGAGAATCAAATTGGCAATCATGCCAAGGGCGTTCACTTTAAAGGGTGCTTTGCTGTTGCCAGCACCATTGTAGATACAAGTAATGATAGGATTCAGAAAAATAAAAGGCATGCCCATGGCCATGATGGTCAAATAACGGATGGCATTTTCTTCCACCTCAGGGTTGTTTATATGAAAAAAAGAAACCAACTGCTGTTTGAAGATTGCCAGAAAAAGGCCGTATAAAATTGCCAGTGCCAGGGCCATGCGCAGAGAGCTGGCGGCGTATGCATTGGCATCTTCGGTTCGTTGGGCACCTATGTTTTGAGCGATGTTTACTTCAGTGCCCACTTGTACAAGCCGGGACAAGGCCATGCTAAAGGTGATAAAATAACCTGCGATGCCAATGGAAGCAACCGAATCGCTTCCCAGCAGACCAATCCAGATCATATCCACCAGGTGGTAAGCCATGTGTAAAAACGAGGTGCCCATGATGGGCAAGGCTAAAGTTGTCAATGCTTTGGTAATGTTTCCCGCAAGTAGTTGATTGTTGTGGCGGTTCATGACTGGAATCCCTCCCGAGGATTATCATACATGATTTACTTTTTCTTGAAAAGAGCAGAATTTCGTAAGGGCTGGCTGATTGAAGGCGCTTTGGAAAAAAGGTATAATGAATAAAAGCAGCGGTTGAATTCTGCTGACAGAGGAGGCGTGGCATGAAAAAACCTAAAGTGGCCATTGTTTTTACAGGTGGGACCATATCCATGTCCATTGATGAGAGACTGGGAGCGGCGATCCCTTCTTTATCAGGTGCCCAGATCTTGTCCATGGTCACTAACATTGACCGGTTTGCCGAGATCGAACCAATAACCTTTTCTTCATTGCCAGGGCCGCATGTGACCCCAGCCCTGATGATGAAACTGAGTAGACAGGTGCAGGGTTTGCTGGAAAGAGATGATATATCCGGGGTGGTCATCACCCATGGAACAGACACCCTTGAAGAAACAGCCTTTTTACTTGATCTGACACTGAGCACCAGAAAACCAGTAGTGGTGGTGGGTGCCATGCGTAACAGTTCGGAATTGGGCTATGACGGACCAAGTAATCTGGCAGCTGCAGTGTGTACAGTTATTTCACCTGATGCAGCTAATAAAGGGGTTTTGGTTGTCATGAACAATGAGGTAAATGCAGCCAGTGAGGTGACAAAAACCAATACTTTGAGGTTAAACACCTTTCAATCTCTGGAATTTGGCGCACTGGGCATTGTTGACAATGATGAGGTGATATTTCACAGGGAAGTGGTACATCGGCAGTCTTTGCAGCCTGATGAACTGGAAGAACAGGTGGCATTAATAAAATGTGTGGCAGGGATGGACCATCAGCTCATTGATTTCTGTATTGCTCAGGGCAATAAGGGTATAATACTGGAAGCCATGGGCAGGGGAAATGTGCCCCCAGCCATGATGCCTGGTATAAGACGGGCAGTTGCGGAAGGGATCGTACTGGTGATGGTATCCCGGTGTCCCACAGGCAGGGTGCTGGGCACCTATGGCTATAAGGGTGGAGGTAAAGAACTGCGAGATCTGGGTGTTATTTTCGGAGGAGATCTGCCTGGACAGAAAGCACGCATTAAACTCATGCTGGCTCTTGGAACAACCCAAAACAGAGAAGAAATAAGGCACATATTTGAACAGGACCAGTATAGATCTCAGAAATAATGATTTAGTAACAAGCATGAGAGGAGACGAAGCGTTCATGGCACAAAAGCAGCATAACAATAAAGGAGATCAATCGAATAAAAAACAAAATGGGAAACAGAGGTGGAATGAAACCGAATTGCGGCTGATCACAGGTGCGTCAACATTGGCAGCTGCCTTTTTTATCTCACAGATCACGGGCATCAGCCATGAGGTATTTTACGGTAGTTTTCAACGCTACATTAGTGGGTTCTTCGTATTGATGCTGCTGTATTTACTGATCTATGCTTTTTTATACCGCAAGAACAAAGGGTGATCCTGTACGATACCTTCAAAGTTGATAGTCTAATGAATAAAATTAGACCACTCTGCTTGGAGGTATTTTTATTGATGATCCTTGTATACAGGGCAGGTTTATGTTAATATGTATCTGTTGCAAATACAAATGTTTTTCCGGGGAGAACAAAGGGGGAGAACCATTGACTGAAGAAAAGCATACATATTATCTTGTCCACCACCAAGCATTACCTGAAGTGCTTCTAAAAACCGTTCAGGTAAATGAGCTTCTGGGAAAGGGACAGGTTAATACTATCTATGAAGCTGTTGAACAAGCAGGGATTAGCCGCAGTGCGTACTATAAATACCGTCAACATGTTTTCCCGTTTTATGAAATGAGTAAAGGAAGAATTGTCACGTTGGAATTATTAATTGATCACGTGTCCGGCAGTCTGCTGGAAGTGTTGAAAGAAATTGCCAAAGTTGATGGAAGTGTCGTGACCATTAACCAGAACATTCCTTATCTACAGGTAGCCAACGTGACCATTTCACTTGAAACGATGGATTTGAAAGTTAACATAGAGGAACTCATTCAACAATTAAGCAAAATTGGGGGCATCCATAAAGTGAAAATTGTTGGAAAAGAATAGGATGTGATCATATGATGAAAATGAAGATAGGACTCTTGGGTTTTGGTGTTGTGGGCCAGGGGGTTTGGCAGCTGTTGGAAATGAATGAGCAGGAAATGCTTACACATGCAGGGGTCCAGGTTGAGGTGCTAAAGATCCTTGTTAGTGATGTACATAAGGACAGAATTCTTTCTTCGGACAATCCTCTGTATACCACACAATGGAAAGACATAGTGTATCACAATGACATTCAAACGGTGGTGGAGCTGATGGGTGGGATTAATCCCGCATATCAATGCATTAAGGAAGCTCTGAAATCCGGGAAAAACGTTGTGACGGCTAACAAGGCGTTGTTGGCGCAGCATGGTGTGGAACTGACCAAACTGGCAGAGGAGCATAAAGTGCAACTGAGATATGAAGCCAGTGTTGCCGGTGGCATTCCAGTGTTGCAGGCAATCAGGGATAGTCTGTCTGCCAATGTGATCAACAGTATCATAGGGATAGTCAATGGTACAACCAACTATATTCTGACCCGTATGACCCAGGAAGGAAGCACTTTTGAAGACGCGTTGCAGGCTGCTCAGGAACAGGGGTATGCAGAGGCTGATCCAACAGCAGACATTGAAGGGTTTGATGCGGCACACAAACTGACACTGCTGGCATCCTTAGGCTTCAAAACAGAAGTGTCTTTTCAAAAGGTGTATCGTGAAGGCATTGATAAAATAAGCCCCCTGGACATTGAATATGCAAAAGAATTGGGGTATGTGATAAAATTATTGGCCATTGCCAGATGTCTGAATGGCAGAATAGAGATGAGGGTTCATCCCACCATGATTCCTGCCGGGCATCCTCTGGCAGCGGTGAATGACGCTTATAATGCAGTCTATGTGAAAGGAAATGCCGTGGGAGAATTGATGTTTTACGGAAAAGGAGCAGGGGCACTTCCCACTGCCAGTGCTGTGATGGGGGATGTGATAAATGTAGCCCGCCACCAACAGCAAGTCAACGCGCCTACCTGCCCCCTTCATTATCAACCTTCAGGTAAAGAAGTACAAGCCATGGACCAGACTTCCACTGCTTTTTACATCAGGTTATTGGTAAAGGATATTCCCGGAGTATTGGGGAGAATTGCCACCACTTTTGGCGGTTGTGGGGTAAGTTTGTCATCCGTGATTCAAAAAGGTGAAACAGAACCGGTTTCTTTGGTGTTTGTCACCCATAAAACCCGGGAGTTGGCGTTGCGCCAGGCGGTAAAAGACATACTTCACATGGATGAATTGGTGGAAGTGGCCAGTGTGATCCGTGTTGAAGAACTTAGCTAATTGGAGGAGAAAAAATGATACGGCAGAAAGGGTTGAGCGTATGATCCGCGTCAGGGTCCCTGCAACCATGGCCAATGTTGGCCCTGGGTTCGATTGTATGGGTATTGCACTGAGCTTGTATAATTATGTGGAACTTGAAGAGACAGAGACGGGTTTGAAAGTGGAGAACTGCGGTCGTGATGCGGCGGCGTTGCCAACAGATGAAACTAACCTGGTGGTAAAAAGTATACGTGCTTATTTTAAAAGAGTGTCTGTGGAGCCAAGGGGGTTGTTTGTCAGAGTGACCAATGAGGTTCCCGTTTCAAGGGGAATGGGGAGCAGCGCTGCTTGCATCGTGGGAGGAATTGTGTCTGCCAATCGGTTGGCAGGCAACCTGATGTCACAGGACGAACTGTTGCATTTGGCTGTTGAATTGGAAGGCCATCCAGACAATGTGACACCTGCCTTATTGGGTGGAGTGGTTGTTTCATCCAGGGATGAAGAAGGGACAGACCACGTTCGGTTTGACGTGCCCGGAGAATTGGAGTGTTTGATGGCCATTCCCAATGTAAGCTTAAGCACGAAAATGGCCAGAGAAGCGCTTCCCAAAGAAGTGCCTTTCGCCGATGCGGTGTATAATGTGGGAAAAGCAGCCCTGTTGACAGGGGCATTGATGCAGGGCAACTATGCGGTTGTGGAAAAAGCACTGGGGGACAGGCTTCACCAGCCATACAGAAGCAAACTATTACCATCGCTGGAGTATATCTACGAGAAATCCAGGGAGAAAAAAATGAACACCCTCATCATCAGTGGTGCAGGTCCTACACTGGCGTATCTTTTGTTGCCCGGCAGCCGGAACAGGCAGGATGAATTTGTCAGGCTGTTGGAAGAAACGCCTGAAACATGGGAGCTTAAAAAACTTCAGGGAGACAATACAGGAGCTGTTTTTATGGAATAGTATTGCGACAAGTGGGTGCCCTGCTTGTCGTTTTGATTTTATCCAGTTTATTCAAATCAGAAAGTGACGTGTGTTTGCCCATAAATTGGGTAAGTATGGATTACGGGAATGATCGGTTCACAAAAGAGTTAATCATAAAATGGATCTGACCCAAAAACAATTGGATGAGGAGGCGTGACTGTGACAAAACAAGAGTGTGTTGCTATGTTACTGGCCGGCGGACAGGGTACCCGACTGGGTATTTTGACAAGAAAACTGGCCAAACCAGCCGTTCCCTTTGGCGGGAAATACCGCATCATCGATTTTACACTGAGTAATTGTGCCAACTCAGGAATCTATACGGTGGGGGTGTTAACCCAATACCAGCCTCTTATTCTGAACTCCTATATAGGCATCGGAAGTCACTGGGATCTGGATAAAAAAAGGGGAGGCGTAACGGTGTTGCCACCCTATGTACGGCATGACGGAGGGCATTGGTACCTGGGTACCGCCAACGCAGTTTACCAGAACATTGAGTTTGTTGACCAGTATGACCCGGAGTATGTGCTGGTGTTGTCAGGAGACCACATCTATAAAATGGACTACTCCATTTTACTGGACTATCACAAGGAACGGGAAGCAGACGTGACCATTGCTGTCATAGAAGTACCCTGGGAAGAAACCCATCGCTTCGGCATTATGAACACAGATAAAGACAATGTTATTCTGGAGTTCCAGGAAAAGCCAAAAGAAGCCAAGAACAACCTGGCTTCCATGGGTGTGTATGTATTTAACTGGAAGCTGTTGCGAAAGGTACTGATAGAAGATGAAATGAACAAGGAATCTGACCATGATTTTGGGAAGAATATTATTCCAATGTTGCTGGATGAGAAAAAAAGAATCTTCGCCTATCCTTTTAGACATTATTGGAAGGATGTTGGAACCATCGAAAGCTTATGGCAGGCTAACATGGACCTGTTGCTTGATCAGCCGGAACTTGACCTGTATGAAAGAGACTGGAAGATTTATTCCGTTAACCCCAATCAGCCGGTTCAATTCATTGCCAAGGGTGCACATGTGACGCATTCCCTCATCAATGAAGGCTGTCAGATTTACGGCTCGGTGAAGAACTCCGTACTTTTCCCAGGTGTCGTGGTAGGCAAAAATTCTGTTGTAAATGACTCAGTGCTGATGTCAGATACGGTGATTGGCGAAAACGTCACCATCGAAAGGACCATCATGGGTGAAGAATGCACCGTGGAGGATAACTGCGTCATCGGACAGCCGGGAGAAGGGCCCGAAGGCATTACAGTGCTGGGAGAAAACGTGGTGGCCACACAGGGAAAAGTGATTCCCAGTGGTGTTGAAATCAACATTGAAAATTGTCACGAATTTGGATGTGCTCCCAATGGGCTGAAAGATCGGAAGGGGGATTTGTAATGAGAGATGTACTTGGCATTATTAACGACACAGATATACGTCAAAAACTCAAAGACTTAACCCGTGTACGGTCAACAGCTGCTGTTCCTTTTGGTGGTCGATACCGCATTATCGATTTTGTGTTATCCAACATGACCAATTCAGGGATTAAAAACATAGGCATTCTTACACAAAGTTACAATCGCTCCCTCTTGGACCATGTTGATTCAGGCAGGGAATGGGATCTTCTCAGCAAAAGGGACGGATTGTTTGTGTTGCCGCCAATTTTCAGGTATGATCAGTTTACCGGCAACCTTGGGGATGTGGATCACTATTACAACCATATGGATTATCTGACCAGAAGCAGGCAGCAGTACATTCTGATTTCAAACAGCAATGTGATTTACAACATGGATTATCGAGAGGTACAACAGTGTTACGAAGAAAAAAAGGCAGACATAGTGATTGTTTATAAGAACATACAACCAGAAGAGCAAAACAACCACCGCGTGCTATCGTTGCTGCTGGATAACAATGGACAAATCAGGGATATGGCCGCCAGCAAGGAGAATAGATTGAGCCCGGCTGTGGCAATGGAAACTGCTTTTATGAAAAAATCTCTGTTTATGGAGATTGTTGACGACTGCATTGCCAGGGGCTACCGTGACTTTACGAAAGATGGCCTGATTAAAAACCTGGACAAGTACAATATCTTTGGTTATGAACACAAAGGGTTTGCGGCTAAAATTGATTCCATTGACACCTATTACCGACACAGCATGGATTTGTTAAAACCGGAAATCTGGAAAGAATTGTTCTTCAAACATGGTAATATCTTTACAAAGGTAAAAGATGAACCCCCGGTAAAATACCTGGCCAGTGCAGACGTAAGCAATTCATTGCTTGCCAACGGATGTCATATCGCAGGAACTGTTGAAAATTCTATACTGGGAAGAGGAGTTACCGTGCATGCCGGAGCCGTGGTTCGTAATGCCATTGTGATGCAAAAGGGGCAGATTCACCGGGGATCGACGGTTGAAAATGCGATTTTAGACAAAGACGTGGTGGTAACCCCAGGAAAACAATTGAGAGGTGAACGGGATTATCCCCTGGTGATTGAAAAGCAGGCAGTCATTTAATTTACTACAGTGATGACGGATAGATGGCATTCAAAGATCAGAATGAAAATGAGGTGAAAGTTATGTTAAAGGTTCTTTTTGCGGCTTCAGAAGCAGCCCCTTTTATAAAAACCGGTGGCCTGGGAGATGTGATTGGCTCCCTGCCCAAAGCACTGAAAAAGGAAAATGTGGATGTACGGGTGGTGATGCCCAAATACAATGAAATTCCGGATGAAATCAGAGAAAAAATCAAGTGGCAAGAAAGTATTTACGTGCCTGTGGGTTGGAGAAACCAGTTTTGTGGACTTGAATATATGGTATATGAGGGAATTCCTTTCTATTTCCTTGATAACAAGTACCACTTTAACCGTCCGGGTTATTATGGATATCCTGACGATGGAGAGCGATTTGCTTTTTTTAACCGGGCAGTGCTTGAAATGCTCCCCTTCTTCGATTTTCAGCCCGATGTCATTCATTCCCATGACTGGCAGGCAGGCATGATTCCCGCCCTTCATAAAATAATGTACCAGCAAAAACCGTACTATCGAAATATCAAAACAGTGTTTACCATCCATAACCTGAAATACCAGGGGATCTTTCCACCCGAGACACTTCGGGAATTGTTCAATCTGGGAAATGAACACCTGACCAGAGAAGGACTGGAATTTCATAACAATGTCAGTTATCTAAAGGGTGGCATAAACTATGCAGACATTGTTACCACTGTGAGTCCCACCTACGCAGAAGAAATTCAAACACCTTATTTTGGCGAGCAGATGGAGGGGTTACTGAAGAGCCAGGGCCACAAAATACGAGGTATTTTAAATGGCTTGGATTATGATGAGTACAATCCTGAAAAAGACCCTCATTTAAAATATCCATTTTCCGTTACAAAACTTGATAAAAAAGCCCTTAATAAAGCCTGGCTGCAAAATGAACTTGGGTTGCCGGACAAGGATGTTCCGCTGATTGCCATGATCACACGCCTGGTTCCTCAAAAGGGGCTTGATCTGGTACAACATGTCATTGATGAAATTATGGCATTGGACGTACAGTTGGTCATCATCGGCACGGGAGACCACCAGTATGAACAAATGTTGCAGCAGGCAGCACAACGCCACCCCGGCAAATGCAACGTTCAGTTAAAATTTGATAATAAACTGGCGCGTCAGTTGTACGCAGCATCGGATATTTTTCTGATGCCCTCCCAGTTTGAACCATGCGGGCTGGGACAATTGATTTCCATGCGTTACGGAAGTGTGCCTGTGGTACGTGAAACTGGAGGTTTGAAAGACACCGTGATTCACTACCGAAACCCTTCCGGTGATGGCTGTGGATTTACCTTTGAAAACTATAATGCTCATGAAATGTTGTATGCACTGAAGGAGGCTGTCACACTTTATCAACAGGATCCGGAGGAATGGCAGCACTTGGTGAAAACAGCTATGGGGAAAGATTACAGCTGGGATCATTCAGCGCTCATGTATAAATCTTTGTATGAATCATTGACAATGAAAAAATAGCCGCATAAGAGCGATAAAGACCAGCTGGAACGCAGCGATAAAAGGAGTTTTTAGGATGGATGAACGCAATAATGTAACAAGCACTAACGAAGGTGATGCCCAGGAAACAGAAAACAGGGTCGTTGTGGACCGTATTAAAGAAGACATTGAGATGAAGTTGCAGACTTTGTACGCCCGGACCCTTAAAAATGCGTCTGACAGCCAAATATACAAAGCCATGGCCATGGCACTGCGTGACAGGGTGATGGAAAAATGGGCTTATTCCAAAGAAAGGGAGATGGAAACCAACGGTCGTCAACTTTATTATTTATCCATGGAATTTCTCATGGGCCGGTTGTTTGGTAACAACCTGATGAACCTGGGTCTGGAAGCCCCGGTGACACAGGCTTGTGAAGAACTGGGAATTGACTTGAACAAAGTGCGTAACAGTGAACCGGACGCGGGACTTGGCAACGGAGGGCTTGGAAGGTTGGCCGCTTGTTTTTTGGATTCTCTGGCCACGTTGGGTATGGAAGGTCACGGTAACGGTATACGGTATGAATATGGACTGTTTAAACAAAAAATTGTTAATGGGTTTCAGGTAGAGGTGCCAGATCCCTGGCTTGAAGACGGAAATGTCTGGGAAGTGGCAAAACCGGAAGAACCGGAAATTGTCTGCTTTGGTGGGACCGTTGAAAGATATATAAAGGATGGCAAGGAATATGTCTTACTACCGGGCGCACAATGCGTCAAAGCCATTCCCTATGATATGCCTGTGTTGGGATATGATTCAGAAGTGGTCAATACCCTTCGTTTATGGGGTGCAAGAGCACTGAAACCCATGGACATGGGCTTGTTTGGGCAGGGCAGGTACGTGGATTCACTGGCGGAAAAAGAACTGGCAGAAGTGATTTCCAAGGTGCTGTATCCAGAGGACAACCACACAGAAGGTAAATCACTGCGGTTGAAACAACAGTACTTTTTTGTCTCAGCTTCCATACAGAGTATTTACCGAAAGTTTAAAGAAGCCGGTAATAATATATTCGATTTTCACAAAAAAGTAATGATTCATATTAACGATACCCACCCAGCCCTTGCCATTCCAGAGTTAATGCGCATTCTTATGGACAAGGAAGGACTGGATTGGGATGATTCCTGGAAAATCACACGGCAGACATTTGCCTATACCAACCACACCATCTTGGAAGAAGCACTGGAAAAATGGCCAACTGAACTTATGAAGACATTGCTGCCCCGCATCCATGAAATCATTTATGAGATCAATGAGGAATTTTGTAAAGGTCTCTGGAAGATCTATCCGGGACAGTGGGATCGTATTGGGAGCATGGCCATTATCTCCCATGGTGAAATTCACATGGCAAGGTTGGCCATTACCGGGTCATTCTCTGTGAACGGTGTGGCGAAGCTGCACACAGAAATTTTAAAGAATGATGTGTTTAATGACTTTTATAAACTTGAACCTAAAAAATTTCACGCCATTACCAACGGTGTCACCCACCGCAGGTTTCTATTGAAAGCCAACCCTGAGCTGGCACAGTTGATCACAGATAAAATTGGCAACAGCTGGGTGAAACATCCCTCGGATTTAATTCACTTCAAGGAATACGCAGAAGATAAAAAAGTGCATCAACAACTGGCAGACATCCGTCTTGAAAACAAAAAATCCCTGACAGACCGCATTTCCCGAAAGTATAAGATTGAAGTGGACCCCACGGCCATTTTCGACGTCCAGGTGAAACGACTTCATGAGTACAAGCGGCAGTTGTTAAATGTCATGCACATCATGTACCTCTATAACAAAATCCTGGACGAACCGGGCTTTACCATGCATCCAAGGGTGTTTATTTTTGGTGCAAAGGCCGCACCCGGTTATCATAACGCAAAGCTGATTATAAAACTGATTCATACGCTGGCCAAAAAGGTAAACAATGACCCACGGGTCAAAAACCTGATCAAGGTCATTTTTATGGAGAACTACCGGGTATCCCTTGCAGAGAGGATTATCCCTGCATCTGACGTAAGTGAACAGATTTCAACGGCTGGAAAAGAAGCTTCAGGTACGGGTAACATGAAATTTATGCTTAACGGAGCCCTCACCATTGGCACCCTGGATGGGGCTAATGTTGAAATGATGGAAGCCGTGGGCATTGATAATATGTATATTTTTGGCCTGACAGCAGAGGAAGTCAGTGATTATTATAAAACAGGACATTACAAACCTTTCGAACTTTACCAGCGCAATCCGGAACTTAAAAAGATACTGGATCAGCTGGTGAATGGTTTTCTGGAACCGGAGCACCCGGATATGTTCCAGGGTCTCTTCAACAGTCTTTTGTATGGACATTACGGTATGGCAGATCCCTATTTTCTCTTGAAGGATTTTGAACCCTATTGCCTGCGTCACACCCGATTAGGGAAAGAGTATGGTAAACCTGAACTGTGGTGGAAAAAATCCATTATCAACATTTCCCATGCAGGAGAATTTTCCAGCGATCGAACCATCAGGGACTACAATGAAAAAATTTGGCATTTACCAGTCTACAATGGCCGTAAGAAAGGGAAATAGCCATGGATAAACACATACTTTATCATCACTCACACCAACATTTTTACCGCAGCCCCTTTGGGGCTGTTCCTGTATCTGAGACAGTCACCCTGCGCCTTTCCGGAGCCCTTCTCTCTGAGGCCCTTGCCGTTCAGCTTCGCCTGTGGCGTGACAATACCGGTGAAGAAGTGGTTCTCATGAAACCCGTGGTTACGCAGAGCTGGGAGGAAGATGCCTGGGAAGTAGCGTTTATTCCCGACAATTCTCCCGGTTTGGTATGGTATTATTTCATCGTTACCCTGGAAAACTCAGTGGTATATTATGGTAACAACAGCAAACGACTGGGAGGGGAAGGCAGGATGATGTGGGACATTCCCAATTCCTGGCAAATCACGGTGCACCGCAAAGAACTTCAGGTACCGGAATGGTACTTGCAAGGGATCATTTACCAGATTTTTCCAGATAGGTTTTATAATGGATTGACGGGTCAAAGGGTGAGGGCTCCAAAGAAAAACAGCTTTATCTATGGGCACTGGTCAGATAAACCCCTCTATATTCGGGATCCAGCCACCAACAGTATTTTGCGCTGGGATTTTTATGGCGGAAACCTGGAAGGCATCATTGTAAAACTTGACTACCTGAAAGACCTGGGTGTCTCCATACTGTACCTAAACCCAATATTTGAAGCGGCCAGCAACCATCGGTATGACACAGGTGATTACAAAAAAATAGAGCCCATGCTGGGATCAGACAAAACATTCCAACAACTATGTCAACTGGCAGCAGAAAGAGGCATTCAAGTTATTCTGGACGGTGTTTTCAGCCATACCGGCAGTGACAGCCGGTACTTCAACCGAGAGGAAAATTATGACACCCAGGGAGCATACCACAGCAAAAACTCACCCTATTACCCCTGGTACACCTTCAAAAACTATCCTGATGAATACGACAGTTGGTGGGGCATTGATAACATGCCAAATGTGGATGAAATGGAACATTCGTACCGAAACTTTATCATTGAAGATGAGGACAGCGTCATTAAACGCTGGATGAACAAAGGTGCAAAAGGATGGCGGCTGGATGTGGCAGATGAACTGCCAACCCCTTTTATCCGTGAGATACGAAGTGCCATGAAATCAACAGACCCGGATGCGGTACTCATAGGAGAAGTCTGGGAAGACGCCTCTAACAAAGTAAGCTATGGTGAACGCAGAAGTTATTTGCTGGGAGAGGAACTGGATTCTGTGATGAACTACCCTTTCCGGCAGATTATGTTGGCCTTTTTTCTGGGAAGCATGACAGGAGAAGCCGCTGCAGACCATTTGATGAACCTGTATGAAAACTACCCAAAAATTTATTTTTACAGTTGCATGAACCTGATTGGCAGTCACGACAGAGCAAGAATACTCACCCTGTTGGGAGAAGCACCGGATGAAAAAACAATAACTTTACAGGAAAAAACAGATTATGTATTGACGAGAAAACAGTGGCAACTGGGCAAAAACAGACTGAAAGCCCTCATCGGTATTCAAATGACATTTCCAGGAGTACCCAGCATTTACTACGGAGACGAAGTTGGTGTGGAAGGCTTTACCGACCCGTCAAACCGAAAAACCTACCCCTGGGGATCAGAGGACCAGGACTTGCTGGCCTGGACAAAAAAAATGACCCATGTGCGTTTGCAACACAAGGCATTTACAAAGGGTGACTGGGAAATACTACAAGCAGGTTGTGATCACCTGGCTTACAAAAGAATGTTGAATGATATTGAAATGGCCATTGTTGTGGTTAATCGGAACCCAAAGAAGGGTGTTGTCTTTACGGAAAAAATGGATCAACCTTGCATCAATGTCTTTCATGAACTGGTCACAGAAACAGATATTACTGTGGAAAATGACATGTTGAGAATGGAATTGCCACCTCTATCCATAAGGATTTTGACATCAAAAATTGGAGAGAAGTAATGATCGGATAAATGCCAACTGGTGTATAATCATACTATGATGAAAAGGGGTGATACAGTGGCATATGAATCGAAACTAAAGGACCCGTTCGCAGATGCTTTCTTCGAAGCAGTACTTCAATTGAATGATTTGGAAGAATGCTATCGATTTTTTGAAGATGTGTGCACCATTAAAGAAGTGCAGTCCATCTCCCAGCGGCTGGCGGTGGCAAGGATGCTGAAAGAAGGAAAAACCTACACAGAAATAGAAAAAATGTCTGGTGCCAGTACGGCCACCATCAGCCGGGTTAACCGATGTTTGCAATATGGAGCGGATGGTTACCAGTTGATTCTGAAACGTCTCGCAGAAAAAGATGAATCAACGGTGTGAGGAATGATCGAGACCAAATTCCCGGTGAAGGGCTTTGACAGCCTTGACAGCTTTTTCGGAAGACACAAGGCATGAGATGGTGGCGTGGGAATCTGAACTCTGCAACAAGGGAATGCTTTCCTTTGTCAGGGTGCGTACCACAGTAGCCATAACACCGGGAATGCCATTGATCCTGTTGCCGATGATGGTGACTTTGCTTACGTTGGGATGAATGTCATGAGTAAAGCCTCTTTCAATGAGCAGGTCCTGCAGCTTCTCTGATGTATAAGCGTCTACCACAAAGGCTTTTTGTTCAACAGAAAAGTTGATCATGTCAATGCTGATGCCGGATGATGCCATCTCATCGAAAAGGTTGCTTTCAGCCACCGGGTCGCCATGGGAATGAAGTATAAACTGTACCAGGTTGTCTTTATGAGTGATGGCGGTTAAGAGTTCCTGTGGACTGTTTCTTCGATAAAGGGTTTCAAACTGTTGCCGTTGACTGCTGATTAACGTACCAGGATGGTTGCTTCGGGTGTTTCGTATTCGAAGGGGCATACCGTTCTGTCGTGCAATTTCCACAGCTCGTGGATGGATGACCTTTGCGCCCTGGTCAGCCAATTGAAAGACCTCGTCGTAATGGATTTCTGACAACATGGAAGCCTGGGGTACAACCCTGGGATCAGCGGTCATGATACCGTCAACATCGGTAAATATTTCTGCAGTTGCAGCTTTTAAAGCAACGGCCAGGGCAACAGCGGTGGTGTCGCTGCCGCCTCTGCCAAGGGTAGTGATTTCCCTGTGAAGTGTTATGCCCTGGAAACCAGTGACAACAGGAATGATTCCCTGTTCCAGGTATGACATCAATAAGTCTTTATCGATGCTGATGATATCTGCTTCACCAAAGTGGTCATCAGTCAGGATTCCCGCTTGCCATCCAGTCAAGGCACATGCCGGGTAGCCGGCATTATCCAACAGGTCAGACAACACCACTGCAGAGATAATCTCGCCACAAGATAACAGTAAATCAAGGTTTTTATTGTTTTCAGGTTTATGGTTAAGGGCAATTAAACTTTTTAAGGTATCAGTGGCATAAGGAGACCCATTTCTTCCCATGGCCGAAACCACTACCACAGGTGAATAGCCCTCTTTAATGGCATCGATGATTTTTTCCAGGGCCATTTGACGAATTTCGCCATTTTCCAAAGATGTTCCGCCAAATTTTTGAACAATTGTTTTCATGAAGGCCACTCCTTTCCTTTCCTATCCTACTACAGAGACAAGGGAAACGACAAGGAAAAAGTGAAAAAAGAAGATTGAAGGTGAAAGAATGATCTTACAGACGGATACCCATTGTCATACTTTGTCAAGCGGTCATGCCTATAGCACCATTGGTGAAATGGCTCAGAGCGCGTTGAAAAAAGGCCTGAAATTAATCGCTATGACTGATCATGGTCCAGCCATGCCTGATGCGCCAGGGGTGACATTTTTCAGAAACCTGAGGGTCATACCTGATCAGTTGTATGGCGTTCAGATACTGAAAGGGGCAGAAGTCAATATCATGAACTCTCAGGGCCAGATGGATTTGTCAGACAGTGTTTTGGCAGCTTTGGACCTGGTCATTGCCAGCCTGCATTATCCATGCATAAAACCAGGCAGCCAGCAGGAAAACACAGAAGCACTCATAAGAGCTGTGGAACATCCTTCTGTGCATATTTTAGGTCACATTGGCAACCCATTATACCCCATCGATGGGACAGCCGTAATCAAAGCGGTTAAAAAACACCACAAGCTTATCGAAATCAATAACAGCTCCCTGAAACCCAACAGTTTTCGTCGCGGAAGCTGGGAAAATTGTCTGCACCTGTTGGAAATATGCAGGGATTTGCAGGTGCCTGTGGTTATCGGCAGTGACGCACATATTGCCTGTGACGTAGGTGATTACCAGCAAGCAGAAACATTGGCGGCAGAGGCAGCCTTGCCGGAGGAATTGATCTTAAGCACCAGTGCCTCAAAGCTAAAAGCTTACTTGGGGATAGTCGATGCCATGGGATAAAGGATTATTTACAGAAAGTTTACGATTTTTGGAAAAATATCATTGACAGATGGCGAATGAGCAATTATAATGTCAATAACTTGTTGAAATCATTGTATCGAAAAGGACTGTGACGAAAATGGAACATGTTATGAATTCTCGTCAACTGAATGAAGTGTTTGGCTATTTCTTTTTTACCGGGGACTATTATTATTTTAGCGCCGGTACTTTTGCGTGGCCAAAACTTCATAGAAGGTCTTGTCCGTTCTAAATACATCTTTCATACCCGGAAATTTTAATAAGTATATCGGGAAACAAGGGAGACTCTTAGAGGGTCTCCCTTTTTAGTATTTAGGGGATCACCAGGCTTCGCCTGATGAAATAAAGGGTTGAAATGATGAAGTCCAACAACAAAAAAATTGAAGGAGGTTACTGTAATGGTTATTGTTATGAAGCCATCCGCCCCAAGAGAAATGGTGGATAAAATTAAGCGGAAAATGGTGAGTTTGGGTTGTGACGTACACGAATCTGTTGGAAAGGGCCAGACAATTTTAGGGCTGGTAGGTGATACCCGGCTCATCAATCCCAGCCAGATTGAAGCCAACGTTTACGTGGAAAAACTACTGAGGGTTTCGCATCCTTTCAAACTTGCGTCACGAACCTTTCACCCGGAGGATACAGTGGTGAAAATCAACGGAGTGTCCATTGGCAATGGCAGCTTGATTGTCGCAGCAGGCCCATGTGCAGTGGAAAGCGAAGATCATCTCATGGAAGTGGCATCGGAAATTCGAAAATCAGGGGCCAGCATGATTCGAGGCGGTGCCTTTAAACCCCGCACCTCGCCCTACAGCTTCCAGGGACTGGGAGAAGATGGGTTAAAGTACCTGAAAAAAGCAAAAGAAGCCACAGGAATGCCGGTTGTCAGTGAAGCCATGGACCAAACCATGTTTGACATGGTTGAAGAATATGTTGACATGATCCAGATTGGTGCCCGGAACATGCAAAACTTTGCCCTGCTAAAGCAGGCAGGAAAGAGCAAAAAACCCATTTTGCTGAAACGGGGCATGAGTGCCACCATTGAAGAATTTCTCATGTCTGCAGAATACATTTTAGCCCATGGTAACCCTAATGTGGTGTTGTGTGAAAGAGGTATCAGAACCTATGAAACGTACACACGCAATACACTGGACTTGAGCGCTGTGCCGGTGATCAAGGAATTAAGCCATCTGCCTATCATGGTGGATCCCAGTCACGGTACAGGTAAATGGACACTGGTGGAACCCATGGCCAAAGCGGCTGTGGCGGTGGGCGCTGACGGACTAATGATCGAAGTGCACAACCAGCCTGAAGAAGCTTTTTCTGATGGCGCACAGTCACTAAAATATGATAACTTTCAGCGAATGATGGACACAGTTCAAAAAATTTACGCCGTACGATAAAGGATTCCATACAAGGAGAAATGACCATGAATGACTTTCGACGGATTACCATCATAGGGCTGGGATTAATGGGCGGTTCCCTGGCCATGGCCCTGGGAGAACAAGGCAATTGTGTCATCACGGGGTTTGATTTATCACCAGAAAGTATGGAAAAAGCCTATGGACGGGGACTCATTCAAAGAAAGGCAATTTCCCTGGAAGAAGCTGTCAATGAGGCTGAACTGGTTGTACTGGCTACTCCGGTAGGCAGCTATCCTGGGATCTGCCGCGTCATCACCAGTGTTTTGGCGCCTGGAACCATTGTGACAGACTTAGGCAGTGTAAAAAGACCGGCCATGGAAGCGGCCAAAGCACTCCCGGAGAATGTGTACTTTATTGGAGGACATCCTTTGGCGGGTTCGGAGAAAGGAGGTCTGGAGGCTGCCACGGCGACACTTTTTGAGAATGCCTACTACTTTTTGACGCCTGATGAAGAAAGCCAGGAGTCCACAGTCAATCGTTTAAAAACATGGGTCTCCACCTTAGGCGCTTTCCCTGTCATTGTTTCGGCAGAAGGACATGACAGAATTCTGGCACGCACCAGTCACTTTCCCCATGTAATGGCTTCGCTTCTCGCCAACATTGTGGGGGAAGAAGCAGATGAAACCATTGCATCCTTTACCGGCAGTGGATTTAGAGATACCACCCGAATTGCTGCCGGCAACCCTTCCTTGTGGGAGGAAATATTGCACCTTAACCGGAGGGAGTTATCCCTGTGTTTATTGCAAACAGAAGAAAAAGTAAGAGAAGTAAGGTTGGCGTTGGAACAGGAACAGAGACAGTGGATCCATGAATTTCTGACAAAAGGAAAAACCTTTCGGGATCAGCTGCCCAAAACAGGAAAAGATTATCTGCCTGAATGGTATCAACTCTATGTGGACATTAAAGACCAGCCAGGTGCCCTGGCCGCCATCACAACAGTGGTGGCTGAAGCAGGCGTTAACATTCGTGAAATTGAAATACTGCACGCCAGGGAAGGTGAGCAGGGAGCGATCAGGTTGGCTTTTTTAACAGCAAAAGAGGAACAGACAGCCATGAAGGCATTAAGCGGCAAAGGACATTCTTTTGCCCGTAGTAAGGGGGAGAACAATCATGTTGACAATAACACCAGGCATTAAAGTAGCGGGTACCTGCCGGGTGCCCGGCGATAAATCCATCAGTCACAGGGCAGTCATGCTAGGCGGGATCAGCCAGGGAACAACGAAGATAAAAGGATTTTTGACGGGTGAGGATTGCCTTTCCACCCTTCGCTGTTTTCAGCAAATGGGTGTTGAAGTGGAAGAAACCATGGACGTGATCACCATTAAAGGACGGGGACTTCATGGATTGAAAGAACCTGATGACGTGATGAACGCGGGGAATTCCGGTACAACCATGAGGCTTATGTCTGGTATTCTCAGCGGCCAGTCTTTTATGAGCATTGTGACAGGTGATAATTCCTTGCGAAACAGGCCCATGGACAGAATCACAGTACCACTGAGAAAAATGGGTGCACGGATTGAAGGCAGAGAAGGCGGAAAAAAGGCTCCTCTGGTTATCCAGGGTGATGGTTTGACGGGGATCCATTACCAGATGCCCGTGGCCAGTGCCCAGGTTAAATCAGCGGTACTGTTGGCCGGGTTATACGCACAGGGTGAGACCAGTGTGACAGAAATCAGGCCCAGCAGAGACCACACAGAGAGAATGTTGAAAGCTTTTGGAGGGAATCTTGTCGTTGATGGATTGAAGCGCACCATTGTTTCCTCTGAATTAAAAGGTCAAGAGGTGGAAGTGCCTGGGGATATCTCCTCTGCCGCTTTTCTCATGGTGGCAGCCGCCGCTTTACCAAATTCTGACATCACCATTGAAGCTGTGGGACTTAACCCCACAAGAGCAGGCATTATTAACGTCTTGAAACAGATGGGCGCAGAAATTTCAATACACAATGAGAGGGAGACAGGTGGCGAGCCTATTGGTGATCTGCGTATCCGTGGCAGTCGATTAAAAGGGATTGACATAGGGGAAGACTTGGTTCCCAGCCTCATTGATGAAATTCCCATTCTTGCGGTGGCAGCAAGCTGTGCCAAAGGCATTACCCGCATCACAGGTGCCAGGGAACTCCGGGTCAAGGAAACCGACCGTATCAGTGCCATAGCAGAAGAGTTGGAAAAGATTGGGGTTCAGGTGGAAACACTGGAAGATGGTCTGGTGATTGAAGGGCCTCAAAAAATAAAGGGTGGCAGCACAAACAGCCATGGAGACCACCGCATTGCCATGGCCATGGCAGTGGCAGGTTTGCTGGCCGAATCACCTGTCAGGGTTGAAAATGCTGACTGTATTGCTGTATCCTTTCCTGGTTTTGAGGATTTACTAAAACAATTGGTGGTGGTCTCATGATCTGTGGTTATTTAGGCCCCCAGGGCTCTTACAGTGACTTAGCCCTCAGGGAAGCCTTTCCTTCTTTAACCCCAGTGGCCTGCCATACTTTTTCTGAAATCATTGAAGAAGTGGAAGCAGGAAAGCTGGAACGGGGATTATTGCCGGTGGAAAATTCCACAGAGGGGGCGGTGACCCTGGTGATGGACAGTCTGCTGGGACTTGAAGAAGCCAGTATACAGGCAGAAATCATCTACACCGTCTGCCATCACCTTTTCAGTGTGGATGGCGAAATCACAACCGTTAAAAAGGCGTATTCCCATCCCCAGGCCATTGAACAATGTCGGCATTTTTTTAAAACACATTATCCTCACATTCAGCTCCTCCCCTGTGAAAGCACTTCCACTGCCTGTATCCTGGCTCAGCGTCAGGGAGACGGCTCTGCAGCCATCGCCAGTCATTGGGCCGGTATTCACCACGGGTTGAAACATATCATGGGAAACATTCAGGATAATCAGTTTAACCAGACGCGGTTCGTGCTGCTGGGGAAGGGTATTTCAACACCCACAGGTAATGATAAAACAGCGATTGCCTTTTCATTCCACCATGACAGGGCAGGGAATTTATTCCAGATCTTGCAACTTTTTGCAGAAGCAGAAATTAACTTGTCCCGCATTGAGTCAAGACCTGCTAAAATGGAGTTAGGGCAATACGTCTTTTTCATCGATTTTGAAGGTCACCGGGAAGAGCCGCATGTACGAAATGTCCTGGATAAATTACGGCTGTTGACCAGGCGGTTTTATCTGTTTGGATCCTTTCCCCGGGCCAGACAAGCCATAGGAGGGTAATCTCTTCTAAATGAGTTTTCAGAGAGGATGAAACGTATGCTTCGGTATTTAACAGCAGGTGAGTCTCACGGCAAAGCGTTGATGGGCATCATTGAAGGATTGCCGGCAGGGGTGTTTATCGACAAGCAACGAATAGACCATGACCTGGCCAGGCGGCAACAGGGGTATGGACGGGGCGGAAGAATGAAAATTGAAAAAGACCAGATAGAAGTCCTCTCCGGTATCAGAGGCGGGGTGACCACAGGCAGCCCTGTGGCTTACCTGATCATGAACCGGGATTATGAAAACTGGCAGGAGGGCATGGATCCCTTCCAGGGAGATGTGAACTACAAACGGGTAAGCCATCCCCGGCCAGGACATGCGGATTTAACTGGAATGCTGAAATACGGGTTGTCTGATGTGAGGCCCATCCTGGAGCGGAGCAGTGCCAGGGAAACGGCCGCAAGGGTGGCAGCAGGCAGTATTGCCCGGCAATTGCTTAACGTTTTTGGCGTACAGGCTGCCAGTCATGTCATACAAATTGGCCAGGCTGCTTTGGAGAATCAGTCCATATCTTTTGACCAGCTGGCAGAGGCTGAACTCTCTCCAGTCAGGTGCATCAGTAAAACAACTGAAGAAGCAATGATAGAAGTCATCGATGAGGCCAAAGCTGCCGGAGATTCACTGGGAGGTATTGTGGAAGTGAGGGTGAAGGGGTTGCCCCGGGGGCTGGGAAGCCACGTGCAGTGGGATCGAAAGCTGGACACACAGCTGGCGGCTGCTCTAATGAGCATCCAGGCCATCAAGGGCGTTGAAATAGGGGATGGATTTTTGTCAGCAACAAAACCTGGATCACAGGTACATGATGAAATCTATTATTCAGAGAAAAATGGCTATTATCGGATGACCAATCATGCAGGTGGCATTGAAGGAGGGATGAGCAATGGGGAAGAACTGGTGGTAAGGTGTGCCATGAAACCCATTCCCACTTTGATGAAACCCTTAAACACCGTGGACATTGATACCCATGAGTCCTATGAAGCCGTTAAGGAACGCAGTGACACCTGTGCCGTGCCGGCAGCAGCTGTGGTGGCTGAGTTGGTCACAGTGTTCACATTGGCCCAGGCATTCATGGAAGTCTTTGGTAAAGATTCTCTGGAGGAGATGAGACGATGCTGGAAACCCTTGAGGTAAAGACGCAAACCGGCAGCTATCCTATCATCATACAGGAAGGTCTGTTGGTGAATGACAATTCACCAGTGCCACAAAAACCAGCCAATGTGGGCAGATGGGTTGTAATCACAGACGAAAACCTGGCAAATCTGTACCCTGAGGTGATTGAAAACCTGGTTACTTCAAAGAAGGATATCATCATCCTTCCTCCGGGAGAGGAAACGAAAACACTGGGACAGGTGGAAGAGGTGCTGGAAATCCTGGCCGACCTTAAGCTCAACCGCTGGGACGGGCTCATGGCCTTTGGTGGAGGGGTAGTGGGTGACTTCACCGGGTTTTGTGCTTCCATCTACATGAGGGGAATCGCCTGGATACAAATTCCCACCACACTGCTGGCCCAGGTGGACAGCAGTGTGGGAGGCAAAACCGGTGTCAACCTGAAAAGCGGCAAAAACCTGGCAGGGACCTTTTACCCGCCGCAAGCAGTGTGGATTGATCCTCTGCTTCTCAATACACTGCCGGACAGGGAATTTTGGGGTGGATGCAGCGAAGTGGTGAAGTATGCATTGATTCAGGGTGATGGTTTCCATCGGTGGCTGGTGGAACATTGGGAAGCCGTGGTGGCGAAGGAACCTGAAACAATTGGACAGCTCATTGGAAAATGCATCGCCTGCAAAAGGGATATTGTGGTGAAGGACGAAAAGGAAGCTGGTCTGCGAAAAATCTTGAACCTGGGGCACACTGCAGGTCATGCCATTGAAAAGCTGACGGATTACCGAGTAACCCATGGAGCGGCATTGCGCCAGGGCATGTTATTTGAATTGGAACTTGCTTTCAAAATGGAATTGATTGATGAAAGCCAGTATCGCCAACTAGCGAATCTGGTACATATGATTCCCGTCATCGAGGAAATACCCGGATTTTCTTTGGAAGACATGGTGTTGGCCATGGCCTTGGACAAAAAAAACCGGAAAAACAACATCTCTTTTCTGTTGCCACACCAATCTGGAAGCATCGAAGAGGTGGGATTGACAGGTGAGGAATTGCTGAGAATCATGAAGAAGTGCTAATGATGAAAAAATGAGGAGCACTACATCAAAATGAGATGTAGTGCTCCTCTGTATTATTTCCTATTCATAATAACCAGTAGTTTTTAGCAACGATCCAATCCTTCATCTTCCAGGTATTTCATGAAGGCGGTGGTGACGTAATGAGTGTTTGTGACTTCGGCAAAGAGAGGTGCTTCTTCCACGATTACCAGGCGTGCAAGGCCATCCACAAAACCAAACCCATCTTCATACAGCACAGGGTTGTTGCCAAGAGGCCAGAACCCACTCTGATCTCCCAAGGTGTGCACCTGCTGGTAACCTTCCATGGTAACACCCAGGTCCTGGGCCAAATCCAGATAGTTGTTGTAGTTAAAGGGCAGGCGGAGAATGGAAGACAGTTCATTAATTACCTGCCAGTTTTCCATGCCGGCCAGGGGTTTCAGCGCTTGTGTCACTTTTTGAATACGCCGTTCCCCACTGGTATAGGTGCCCTGAGATTCTGCGAAGGAGGCGGCGGGTAATACCACATCTGCCATTTGGGCAGTTGGTGTCAGGTGGGTGTCCATCACCGCAAGGAATTCCAGTTTTTTCAGGGTTTCCACAGGGTAATTTTCTCCAAAGAGGAGTAAGGCTTTCAACTCTTCCTGTGCCAGCAATTGTTCCAGAGCAAGGGAATCGCCACTGATGTTCATCAGGCTCACCGCCTGACTGTTGTTCTGGGGTTTCAACTGGATCAGACCTCGTCGTGGTTTGCCTATATGGCCAGAAATAAGGGCCAGGTTGGCCATCATCTGGGCCGCTTCCGGTGAAACGTTGGACTGGTCAAAGACAATCATGGCTGTCTTGGCATTGGCATATAAATCTGCCACCTGACGGGCTTTATCACTGATGGTGATGCCTTCCAGGCTCTCTTTGAAGGCTTTCAAATTTATGACTTTACCAGGGGTTTTTCCCATTTCCAGCAGGGCAGCCGCTATTTCCTTCAGGAAACCTACCTGGTTTTCAGGTTGAATTTTCATTGTTGCCCATTCATCCGCCTTGGTTTCGCAGGGGTTAATGGTCACCAGTTTGGCACCCTGTTCTTTCACGGCTTCCTTCACCTTTAAACCGGCGATGGTATGGTCACGCATGATGGAGGATCCCACAAGGAGAATTAATTGTGTGCGCAGCAATTCTTCCAGGGTATTGGGTGATGCGTCCAGTCCCAACACATCACTGATGCCCTTGGCTGGGTTGTTCAGTGAGAACAGGTGAGGGGTCTTGATCACATCATCAGCAAAGCGTTTTACGGCAAAGATTTCTTCATTGGTCCAATGATCGGACACACTGATGCCAACTGCTTCAGAACCATGACGGAAGGTCAGGCCCTGTGCTTTCTTAGCGATGAGCAGCAATGCTTCCTCCCAGGAGGCTTCTTCCAACTGTCCATTTTTTCGGATCAAAGGAGTGGTCAGGCGGCTATTCTTTTGTGCCATATCATAACCGAATCGGCCCTTCACGCACAGCAGGCCGCCATCCACCTTATTACCGCTGACAGGCAGGGATCGCACCACCATATTACCTCTGGTTTCCAGGCGTGTATGGCAACCAACGCTGCAATAACCGCAAATGGTGTCCACGGTGGCTGTTTCCACAGGCACTGATTTGTCCAGGAGCAGGTTTTCCTGCAGGGCGCCTACAGGACATACGGACACACACTGTCCGCAGGAGATACAATCGGTTTCCTTCAGAGGCCGGTCCATGGATGGTTTAACCACAGCGTCAAAACCTCTGTCCACCAGGCCAAGGGCCGTCATGTCCATTACTTCGCTGCACACCCTGACACAAAGTCCGCAGAGGATGCATTTGTCCGGGTTGCGTAAAATAAAGGGATGGTTGTTCACCACATCGCGGCGGTGTTCCTCTCCCGCCAGGCGTTCCGGTTCCACATCGTACTGGTTGGAGTAATCAATCAATTTACATTCGAAATAATCATGGCAGCCGCATTCCAGGCAGCGCTTGGCATCTTCCATGGCAGCTTCAACAGAGAATCCGTCGGCTACTTCCTCAAAATTCTGACGTCTCACCTCAGGAGTTTGGTGACCCATGTGTGGCCGTTTTTGAACCGGCCGGTCTTCAAATTCTTCAGCGGTCACGTCATCACGTGTCACCAGGTAAGGTTTTTTATAGCGAATATCCAAACCCTTCAGGTATCCGTCAATCACTTTAACTGCATTTTTGGCATCGCCAATGGCCTGGATGGCAATCTTCAGGTTGTCATTGATGGCATCGCCGCCGGCAAACACGCCGGTGAGGCTGGTGGAGAAAGTGGAGGTGTCAACAGACAGGGTGTTGTACTTGGTTTTGTCTACTTCTTCAAAGCCATCCACGTTCACGTACTGGCCGATGGCCACGATGACAGAGTCCACTTCCAGGGTTTCCTCTGCCCCTTCAATGGGCACTGGTCGTCTTCGACCGCTGGCATCCGGTTCGCCCAATTCCATTTTTTGTAGGCGAACTGCTTTCACTTTACCGTCTTCTCCCACGACTTCCAGGGGGCTTACCAGGAATTTAAAGGTAACGCCCTCTTCTTCGGCTTCGACGATTTCAATTTCTTCTGCCGGCATTTCTTCCCTTGTACGGCGGTAGAGGTTAATCACTTCAGAGGCACCCAGACGAACCGCGGTACGGCAGGCATCCATGGCAGTGTTACCGCCACCAACAATGGCCACTCGCTGACCGATGTAGGTGGGTTTGTTTTCGATGACATTGCGCAGGAAATGAATCCCTCCCATGACACCTTCCAGGTCTTCTCCGGGGCATTTCATGGGGGAGCTTTCCCAGCAGCCGATGGAAAGGTAAACAGCGTCATGGTGCTCACGCAGATGCTCCAACGTCACGTCTTCACCAATGCGCACGTTATTCACCAGTTTGGCACCTATTTTTTCAATAATGTCAATTTCACGGTTCAGCACTTCTTTGGGAAGACGGTACTGAGGGATGCCGTATTTTAACATGCCGCCCATTTCAGGCATCATGTCATAAATGGTGACAGCATGCCCTTCTGTTAAGAGAAAATAGGCAGCAGACAGTCCACCGGGGCCGCCTCCCACAATGGCAACGTGTTTGCCGGTGGAAGATTTCAGTTCGGGGATAAACACATCTGGGCCATTCAGGTCTACATCGGCCACAAAACCCTTGTGCCAGGCGATGGCAATAGGTTCATCTTTTAACTGTCGACGGCATTCATCTTCACAGGGGTGAGGACAAACACGGCCGATGGAGGCAGGCAATGGCAGTTGTTCTTTGATCAGTTTTAACGATTCTTTAAATTCGCCATTGGCAATAAGGCCCACGTAACCCTGGCAGTCAGTTTTACCCGGACAAGCCAGCACACAAGGTGGGCGACAGTCGCCGGTGTGGTCGGACAGCAACAATTCCAATGCCATTTTTCGATTGGCCTTCAGTTTTTCTGTATTGGTTTTGATTACCATATCGGGTCCGATTTCTGTGGCGCAAGCCCTCAGAAGTTTCGGAATGCCTTCTGCTTCAACGATACACAGGCCGCAGGAGCCATATATTTTCATTCGGTCGTCATAACATAGCGTGGGGATGTCAATGGTGTTTTCCCGGGCCACTTCCAATATGGTCTGGCCACGCTTTCCTGTCACTTCTTTTCCATTTATGTTCAATCTGAGTTCAGACATGGTTTTATTCACCCTCTTTCCTTAGTCTACGTCGACTGCCTTGAAGGGACAGACGGTTTTACACTTGCCGCATTTAATACACAGATCCTGGTCGATAACATACACAACGTCCTTGCTGCCGCTGATCGCGTCTGTAGGACAGTTTCGGGCACAGATGCCGCATTTCCTGCAGGCTTCTTCTGAGATGGTGTATGTCAACAGGTGTGTGCACTGATGAGACGGACATTTATGCTCATAGATATGGGCTTCATATTCATCCCGGAAATATTGAAGGGTGGTGAGTACCGGGTTGGGAGCAGTGCCGCCCAGGGCACACAGGGAACCTTCCTTCACCTTTTCGCAAAGTTCTTCCAGAAGTTCGATGTCCCCTTCCTTGCCCTTTCCATCGGTGATACGGGTGAGGATTTCAAGCATACGTTTGGTACCCATGCGGCAGTGAATGCATTTTCCGCAGGATTCTTTCCTTGTAAAGTCCAGGAAGAACCGTGCCATTTCAACCATACAGGTAGTTTCATCCATAACAACCATACCTCCGGAACCCATGATGGCACCGGTTTTGGTTATGGATTCATAATCAACGGGGGTGTCCAGCAGTTGAGCGGGGATACATCCGCCTGAGGGGCCGCCCATCTGGACAGCTTTAAAGGCTTTATCATCTAAAATCCCGCCGCCGATATCAAAAATAACTTCCCGCAGGCTTAACCCCATGGGGATTTCCACCAGGCCGCCCTTTTTAATTTTGCCTGTCAGGGCAAACACCTTGGTACCTTTACTCAGTTCAGTTCCCATGGCAGCAAAGGCAGCACCACCGTTGCGGAAAATCCAGGGCACATTAGCCAGGGTTTCCACGTTGTTAATATTGGTGGGTTTTTGCCAGTATCCTTTTTGTGCAGGAAAGGGAGGTTTCAACCTGGGCATACCCCGTTCACCTTCCAGTGAAGCAATGAGTGCCGTTTCTTCACCGCATACAAAAGCGCCTGCGCCTGCTTTAATCCAAAGATCAAAATCAAAGCCGGTACCCAGGATGTTTTTACCCAGGAAGCCTTTTTCACGGGCTTGCTCAATGGCAATTTCCAATCGTTTAATGGCTAAGGGATATTCGGCGCGCACATAGAAAATGCCTTCACTGGCGCCGATGGCATAACCACCAATGAGCATGCCTTCAATGATGCCATGAGGGTCGCCTTCCAACACACTGCGGTCCATAAAGGCACCAGGGTCTCCTTCGTCGGCGTTGCATACCATGTATTTTGGAGATTCTTTTTGCTGGTAAGCAGCGTTCCACTTGAACCAGGTGGGAAAACCGGCCCCACCACGGCCACGCAAACCTGAAATTTTGATTTCTTCAATGACCTCAGTAGGGCTCATGGTGGTCAGCACTTTCTCGATGGCTTTGTAACCGTCAACAGCCAAATAATCATTAATATCTTCAGGGTTGATGGACCCTGCGTTTCGAAGAGCCACTTTCTTTTGTTTGGCTTGGGCTTCCATGTCTTCAGCACTTATTATCTGGGTCTCTACAGGGGTTTTACCTTCCAGTGCAATGTCGATAAGTTCTCCTGCCATGTCTGGGGTCACCATAACAAAGGTGGTTTTTTCATTGTGTTCATCGTAAATGTCCACAACGGGCTCCAGATAGCAGGTGCCGCAACATCCGGTTAACTCAAGGGATACAGGCAGATTACGCTGTGTAATTTCATTTTCCAGGGCGGTACTTACCTTCGTTGCACCGGCGGCAATACCACAACTGCCTTGTCCTACGACGATTCTCATGATGTGGCCTCCTTTCCGGTTTCCAACTGATCCTGTTTACGGATTTCCCGGAGAATTTTCCGGGCTTTATCCGGGGTCAGTTTGGCGTGGGTTTCTCCATTAATCATCATCACCGGAGAGAGGCTGCAACATCCCAAACAGGCGACATTGTTCAGGGTAAACAAATTATCTTCTGTGGTCTCACCATCGACAATTTTTAGTTCATCGCAAATGGCGTCTTCAATGGCACTGGCGCCGTTGACATGACAGGCGGTACCCATGCACAGCATAATCAGATATTTTCCGATGGGTTTCAGGCGAAACTGGGTGTAAAAGGTGGCGACACCGTATACATTGGGGGGTTTGATGCCCGTTTCACTGGCCACATAATCCAACACATCAATGGGCAGGTATCCGTAAAGATCCTGGGCTTTCTGCAAGATAGTGATCAGGCTGCCCGGCTTCGATTTATATTTTTCCAGCACGGGAATCAGCAGACTGAGGTCAACTCCTGAAACAGTAGGATCCGGAGCTTGTGGACCTTGTCCTTTGCAACATTGCATTCACATTCACTCCTTTGTAATAGTTAGATTCTTATATTGATTCATTTTAAAGAATAGTATAACATTAATCCATAACAAAGTCACCACCCACACAATCAATGTTAAAAAATAATCAATGATTAAATGATAATTAATATCTGTAAGGGGGTATAATTAAATTAAACATAGGCGTTAACAATGAAATAATCATCGGTAGAACCTAACAATACATGACAGGAGGTGCTTTCATGAAAAAGTTTTCCACATTACTCATCATTGCCGGGCTGTTAATCGCCATATATCCCTTTGCCAATACGTATTTTGAACAGCGTGAAGAGGCCAGACTCATGGCAACCCTGGAGGAACAGAATCAACCTGTGGGGGCAGAGGAAAGCACAGTGGAAGAATACCAAGCCCTTCAGGAGGTCTTTGTATCCTATGAGGAGGAAGAGCAAGGCTATGAAGAAGATGAGGAAGTGATAATTCATGAAGACGGCGAATTATTAGGTCGTCTCGAAATACCAAAAATAAAAGCAGAAATGCCTGTTGTACAGGGTGCCAGCGATGCCAACCTTAAATCTGCAGCGGCATTACTGGATGGAACATCTCCCATTGGAAGCATTGGGAATGCTGCCGTTGCAGGTCATAGAAGTTATACCTACGGTCGCTTTTTCAATCGACTAAACGAAGTGGAAGTAGGAGATCTAATCATTGTGACAACCTCTGAAGCGGTGTATACCTACCAGGCCTATGAAATTAAGGTTGTGGAACCCACAGATTTATCTGTGCTAAACCGCAACAGCAAAGACAGGGTCATCACATTAATCACCTGTGACCCCATCTATGTCGCCACACATCGCCTCATTGTTCACGGGGTGTTGGTCAGTGAAGATAAAGTGTAAATAAAAACAGGGCCCTGTATAGGGCCCTTTATAGTGAGTAGGGTTAATCTGCATTTCCGGTCTGGTTTTGGTTGGGTAAGATAAGTTGACAATGTGAATGAATGCGGGTTAAATCTTCTGGTGTTTCCCGGGGAAAGCGTTGTATGACCCGGTGCAGAACGGATTCAATGGTTTCAACATTGAGCCCTGGCAAAAGCACCAGGAATTGGGAATCGTTCCAACGGGTGATGGTATCGCCTTTTCGCAGATGATGCATCAGATGTTGCTGCAAGGCAAGAATTCGTTGTTGTTGTTTACCATAGCTGGCACTGACAGGGTGTTCCATGGTAATCATGCCAATGACAGCCTGCACGCCATTGCGCTCACTTCTTCGACGTTCCAGCTCGTAAATTGACCTGAAAATTTCTGCACTGCATAAATACGCATTTTCAACAACTCCGTCTCCGTCAAGGTCAGCATGAAGTGCTTCCATGGAATCCAATTGTGGCTGGGAAGAAAGTATTTGTTTGTAGATGGCCTTCATCGCAGGTGATGGTTTTAAACCCAGTTCCTGGTAATATAGACCGGTTACATATTCATAATGCTCCATGGCCTGCTTACGATCCCCCATACTCAACAAGGCGTCCATCATCCGCAAATGGAATTCTTCTTCATACACGTCAAGTTGTATGGCTTTTTCACAGATCTTGATGATTTCATTAAACTCCCCCTGGTCAGACAGCAAGCCTGTGGTTGACAACACAGCCTTCAGGTAAAGTCTCCGATAATGATTGCGGATGGGAAATACCCATTGCTGGTCGATGCATTCTGGCAGGTAGTCACCCTGATAATGAGAAAGAGCCTCCCGATAATGGCTTAAAGCCTTCAATGGCAGGTCTGCCTGCAGGGCATTCCCTACTTTAAGTGATGCTTCAAATTGTTCAGCATCTATTGCAGCATCAATACTGGGGTTCCATCGGTAATATCCGTTATGGTAGAGTATGCTGCACTCCGTCTGCTGGTCAGCATCCTGCTCACCCAACACCTGGCGCAGGCGGTGCATTTGCCTGCGAAGAGTACTCCGGGGGTCGGAATAATCTTCTGAAGACCATAAACTGTCCAGCAGTGTCTCTGGTGTGAAACTTCTTTTTCGATGAGTCACCATGAATTTGTAGAGTTCCCACAGCTTCTTGGAGCCGGCGGCTGCGTGAACCAGCGATTCCTTATTCTTTTTAACGTCGAAAAGACCCAGCGTCTGGATCTCTACACAGGATCGATTTTCTGTTGGAGGTTGATCTGGAGCAATTTGAGTCAAAACAGTCACCCTCTTTCTCAGTCATCACTACCCCAATGATAAAAAGATGTAAGAAGAAAAGCATACTATTTGAAACAGTCGTTTATGGGGTTTGTTGAATATACCAAGTTATTCTATTATACCCTATTTTGAAAAGATAATCTTCTTATAAATGGAAAAATAATATAGAAATATTCAATGAAATCAGATTGTAACAATATAGTTGTTTACAAATTAAATATATATGGTATACTTATGTCAAGTAAATAAAGGTGTGAGCAACGACTTTCCACCGACAAAGGCAAACTTATCGAAAGATAAGGGCGCAAAGCTAAAGGGCCTGTAAAATGGCAGCCAGTTTCCGAAATGAAGGTCTTTTTGTTGTCACAAATACGTTTACATAATAGTGATCAGTGCAGAGCATTCCGGCTCTCCACCGATAAAGGCAAACCTGATCGAAAGTCAGGGACGCAAAGCTACAGGGCCTGTAAAATGGCAGCCAGCTACCGAAAGGAGAGGTTTTTTATGAAAAAAACAGCAGGTATTTTAGTGACAATCTCTATGGTGCTGCTCAGTACCATTGGTGCAAGTGCTATGGAAGTGGCAGCATTAAAAACACAATCCATAAATGCGGGTATACTTTCGGTGCAGTACCGTGTGCCCACCAGCAAACCCACAAAAATTATGATTGAAAACGGCAGTGAACGGGTTTTTTACAGTCTGCTGTCTGATCGTACAGAAGAAAGCTTTCCCTTGAACATGGGGGATGGTCAATATAAAATATCCATTCTTGAGCAGGTGAGCGGGACTCAATATCGTTCTATTAAAACGGAAACCTTGCAGGTGAATCTAAAAGACAGTACTTCCTTGTACCTGGGTTCTGTTCAGGAAATTAAATGGAATGAAGACTTGGAAGCCGTCAAAAAGGCCGCTGAATTAACAGAAGGTTTAGCTACTGATTTGGAAAAAGTACAGGCAATCTACCACTACGTGATCAGCAACGTCAGTTACGAATATGATAAAATTCCCACACTGACAAGCAGTTACCTTCCCGATGTGGATCAAACATTTTACAGCAACCAGGGGATTTGCTACGACTACGCTTCTTTGTTTGCAGCCATGGTCAGAAGCATGGGTATACCTACCAAAATGGCCAAAGGATATGCGCCGGGCATTGCTGAGTATCACGCCTGGAATGAAGTGCTCATCGAGGGCGAATGGAAAACCATTGATACCACCATGGATGCAGCCTATTATCAGGCTGGCCACAGCACACAAATGATAAAGAATAACGCAGAATTCAATAAGACCAGCGAAGTATAACAGCAACAAACAACGCCTATCCAAATTCTTTCCATAAGAAAGCCTGCCCCTCTCCCTGGGCAGGCTTTCTGTATCTTAACCGAATTCTGTTTATTGTGAGCTAGCAGTGTCCCGCTTAAACCATTTGCGCAACTTATTGCGGAAGTCATCCATGATGGAGTATAAAATGGGGATAAAAACCAGGGTTAAGATGGTGGACATCAACAGTCCGCCAATGACAACCACTGCCATGGGCATCATGGTTTCAGCGCCCTCACCAAGGCCTATGGCCAGCGGTACCAGTGCCAGTATGGTGGTTAAGGCTGTCATGAGAATTGGTCTGATTCTTACGGAAACTGCTTCCTGCAACGCTTCAGAACGGTCCATTTCTTGTTCCCGCAGCTGGTTGATATAATCCACCAGTACAATGGCGTTGTTAACAACAATCCCAGCCAGCATGATCATGCCGATGAGGGCCGGAACAGATAAAGCCTGTCCGCTGATAAAGAGCCCAATGAAGCCGCCTGTAAAAGCGAAGGGGATGGAGAACATGATGATAAAGGGATAAAGCAGACTTTCAAACTGAGCAGCCATGATCATGTATACAAGCACCACTGACAGAAGAAGAGCAAGTCCCAGGCTGCTGAAAGCTTCAGCCATGTCTTCCTGTTCACCGGTCAGCCGGTAACTGTATCCCGGAGGCATGGGAAATTGGTCAAGTTCCTGTTGGATATCCGTGGTGACCGATTGTAAATCCCGGCCGGTAATCTGTGATGTGACGGATACGGTTCGCACCTGATTAATACGTTCAATCTGAGCCGGTGATGACCCATATTCCACGGTGGCCAGTTGTCCCAGAGGCACCATGGCTCCCATTGATGTGGGAATTAATATCTGTTGCATTTGTTCAATGGATTCCCTTACACGTTGGTCCATGGCAAGGGTAATGTCAATGTTGTCGCCTTCCAGGTTATAGCTGGAAGCCCGAACGCCTTCCAGTGCCGAACGAAGACTTCGGTTGATTTGTGAAGCTGTCACGCCGTAACGGGAAGCCTGGTTACGTTCCACCACCACCCGTACTTCCGGTTCACCTTGCTCCACACTGGTGGAAACGTTGTTTGTACCTGGTATTTGGCGAACAATTTCCTGAAGATCGTAGCCCATTTCTTCCAGGATCCTAAGGTCGTCACCCTGTAATTGAATGTTGATGGGTGTGCCGCCGCCAAAACCGCCGCCCATCATGGAAAATTCTTCAACAGTGATCTCTGCGCTGGCAATGGGCTGCATCCACTGGCGAATTTCCTCAGATACCTGGCTGGTTGACCTGTTCCTGCTGTCTTGATCAACCAGGGTCAGGGTAATGGAAGAAGTATTACCTCCCCCGCCCATGCCGCCACCCATCATGTTGCCGCCCCCAACCTGGGATAGAATGAGCTCAGCTTCGGGTATGTCCATGAGGAGTTCCTCCACCTCTTCCACTTGACGATCAAAGGTGTTTAAGGAAGTGCCAGGAGGCATTTCAATGGAAACCTGGATCATACCCTCGTCCATTGTGGGAAAGAATTCACCACCCACAACACCTATCAATATTACCGAGACGGCAAAAATAGCAAAAGCCAGCACCACAGACAGAAGGCGGTGACGAAGTCCAATGTGTAAACCTTTCTGGAAGAAACGACGCAAAAAAGCAATAAACCCATCAAAGAGTCCCAAAACCCATCCTAAACTTAACGTCCGGCGTTTACGTTCTTTTAGCTCCCCTGTTTTAAGGATTTTTGACGACATCATGGGCACTACTGTGAGTGCCACCAGTAGGGAAGCCAATAGGGAAAATGTTACAGTAAAAGATAACTGTTTGAATATGATGGCTGTAAAACCTTCCACAAAGACAATGGGGAGGAAAACTGCAATGGTGGTTAAAGTGGAGGCGGTGATGGCCATGGAAACCTCATTGGCACCATTTACAGCCGATTCGATTCGTTTGTAGCCTAGTTCCCGGTAGCGGTATATATTTTCCAGTACAACAATGGAGTTATCCACCAACATACCAACACCGAGGGCCAATCCTCCCAGTGAGATCATATTAATGGTCAGGTTGCCAAAGTACATCAAGGCAAATGTGGCAATAATGGAAACCGGGATAGCTGTTCCCACAATAATGGTGGACCGTAAATTTCGTAAGAAAAGGAACAGGATCAGCATTGCCAGCAGTCCGCCCAAAAGGGCACTTCGTGCCACATTGTTGATGGAAGCTGTGATGAATTCTGAACTGTCATAAGCGGTGACAATTTGAAGTTCAGGGTAATCGGCACGTAATTTTTCCAGTTCTTGGTGAACCCGGTTGGCCACTAGAACGGTGTTGGTAACCGACTGTTTGGTGATGGACAGTGTAATGGTGGGTTGACCATTCAAACGACTGATGCTGGTACGGTCTTTGTAATCAATTGAAATGTCGGCAATCTCTTGGAGTTGAATGACATCACCGGAAGCCAGTACCATGGGCATTTGTTTGATGTCATCTAAACTGGAAAATTCACCCATGGTGCGCACGGTGAGTTCCTGGTCACCCCGCAACACCTGGCCGCCAGGTAAATTTAGATTTTCCGCCATCAATTGCTGCTGAATTCTGGAAAGGTCCAACCCATAACCAGTCATTTTTGACTGGTCCAACTGTATTTTGACTTCCTGTTCAACGCCTCCTGCTACATTAGCCGAGGCAACCCCTTCCAGGCGTTCCAGGCGGGACAACATTTCATCCTCAGCGATGCGCTGCAATTGGGTGAAACCCATCTGTCCGGACACGCCAATCTGCATGATGGGCATGGCGTTGGGGTCAATTTTCAACACCATGGGGTCAGAAGCCTCATCAGGGAGTGCGCCCCGTACCAAATCAACTTTTTCCCTCATTTCAAGGGCAGCAACATCCATGTCAATGCCATAATCAAACAGGACAATGATGGTACTGGCTCCTTCGCTGGAAAAGGTTTGAAGAGAGCTTAACCCTGAAACGGTTGACAGGGTTTGCTCCAAGGGGATGGTGATCAGATTTTCCACCTCTTCCGGCGCTGCACCACTGTAACTAACGGTCACAGCAGAAACCGGCACTTCTATTTCAGGAAACAAGTCAACGGGCAGCAGTGTGGTGGAGACAACCCCAAGAATGACTGCCACCATCATGAGCATGAAGGTGGTGACAGGTCGTTTCACAGCTAATGCTGACAGCTTCATGAAGCATCACCATCCTGACTGGTGGTGTCCTGAATCAGACTGCCGTCTTCCAGAAAGTCCTGGCCCTTGTAGACAATAAAGTCTCCGTCTTTGAGGCCATAGGCAATTTCAGTTAAATCACCGTTATCAATGCCAACGATGACTTCTTTCATCACAGCCCGGTCATCTTCGGCCAAAAATACAACAGTGCGGCCTTCCCGTACCACGACAGATGCAGAGGGAACCAACAAAGCATTTTCTCTTGTTTCTGTTGTGATTTCCACTTCTGCAAACATGCCTGACTTTATCAACCCTTCAGGGTTGGCGACGTGAATCTCCATGGGATAGGTCATGGTACCTGTAGCAGGGGCAGGTGCGATGGTGTTAACGGTGCCAGTCACAGTACCACTGAATGCTGCCGGAATGCCAAGTGCCACCTCCTGGCCTGGGGTAAAGCGATTAATCAGGTATTCAGATACTTGGGTTGTCAGTGTCATGGTGTCAAGCTGGGCGATGATAGCTGCAGCAGCCTGACCAGAAAGAAATTCGCCGGCTGTGGCATTCAGTTCAACCACCATACCTGCAAAAGGACTGACAATTTCTGTGTCTTGAAGGGAAGCTTTGGCTATGTCCAAAGATACACGGGCCTGGTTAACCTGGGCTTCAGCCTGAGAAACCTGGCTGCGACTGGTATTCAATGCATTCTCTGAAGCTGACATCTCAGCCTGTTCCAATTGCTGCTGGGTCACAGCCCCCTGATTGTAGAGGGTTTGGGTCCGCTCCAAATCTCTGAGAGCCTGTTGATGTTGCATTTCTGCAGAAGCCAGACCGGCACGCGCTGTTTCAAGACCTGCCTGGGCAATGGACAAGGCAGCTTCAGCCTGACGGGCATTGTTACGCATATCCCGTTGGTCAAGGGTGATGAGGGTTTGTCCTGTAGTAACTGAGTCACCAACAGATACGTGAACCTGGGTCACTGTCCCTGGAATTTTAGGAACGAGCCGTACTTCTTCAATGGGTTTAACCTGGCCGGTTAACGTGGTGTTCACAGCTAAATCGCCGTATGAGGCCTCTGTAACAGCTACGCTGATGGCCCTTTCTTCCGGTATTTCAACGGCTGCCTGCTGGCAGCCTGCCAGCCATGAACTCATGGCAATCATAACGGATAATCCAATAACACCTGGCACCTTATGTTTCTTCATGCTGATCCGCCTCTCTTTTCTAATCTTCTTCTCTTACTTTGCTGTCCCTCGTTTGTCCGATGAGAATCACTGATAAGAATCTTGTCTATGATACATAGATTCCAAATAGACCATTCATTAACTGATTCATTATAAATATTGTGTGTGAACTCATGATGAACTGTAACAAACAGACTACCAATATAAGACGTTTGTTTTCCAGAAATGTCTCAGGAATCTTTGATTTAGAATATATTAAGTATGATAAGATGATAATACATTAGATTAATGTGATAATGGTACCCGAAAAATAGGTGGAATAACGTATACTATAGCGAGGAGGTGGCATATTGACGGCACTTCTCAGAAGATTGTTGCCTGATAAAAAGTTGGAAAAGCGAATTCTTCAGGCTCAAAAGGGCGAAGAAAAAACCCGTAATCAGCTGATTGAGGAATATCGGCCCTTTATACAAAAGACGCTGAGCAAACAATTAGGCAGGTATGTGGAAGAGCAGAACGATGACGAGGTGTCCATTGGATTAATTGCCTTCAATGATGCCATTGACCGGTATGAAATAAGGCGAGGCCCCTTTTTACCTTTTGCATCGAAGGTGATCAGAAACAGAACCATCGATCACATTCGAAAAAGCAGCCAACAACTAGATACAATACCTGTCAGCTCATTGATGAGTGAAGATGGGACAGAAGAAGAAGTTTGGGGAAGAAAAAGCTTGCAACCGGACCTGGAAGAACAAGCGGTTATGGCTGAGGAGATGAAAGCTTTTATCTTGCGTTTAAATCATTTTGGCATCACACTGGATGATTTAGTGGCTGAGGTCCCTAAGCACAAAGACACAAGAAGAAAAGCTGTGTCCGTTGCTCACTGGCTGTGTAACCAACCAGAGCTAAAACGTAAAATAATGGAAAGTGGTCGTATGCCACTAAAAGACATTGAACGATACACCGGGCTAACCAAAAAGGTCATTGACCGGAGCAGGAAGTTGATCATCGCTGTGATGATTGTGCTGGACAGTGACATGGACACAATGAAACAGTATGTCAACGACATGGTAAAGGAGGGATCTGAGTGAAGTACAAAGGATGTGTGGTTGAAGTGCGTGACAAGACACTGGTGTTGATGACAGCGTCCTGCGATTTCGTTGAGATTCCCAAAAACGCCACAGGTTTGGTACTTCCAGGCATGGAAATTGTTTATGAAACCAGGCCTAAAGGATTTGCAGTTCACAAAAAATGGATGGCGGTGGCTGCCATGGTTATGGTGCTGATTATGGGAAGTTTCTTATTGATGCCGCCCACCAGTGCCATGCCGGTGTACATGGCCAGCATTGACATTAACCCCAGTTTTAACATGTTTATTGATGAAACGGGACATGTGGTGGAGATTCAACCGATGAACACAGAGGCAAAAAACCTGAAAACCAGGAACCTGACGGGAAAAGCAATTGAAGAAGCGGTTGCGAGTCTCATGGAACAACTTTTTGAGCAGGGTTATTTTGCTGACAAGACAGAACACTACATGGTGTTTTCGCTCTCTGCCATTGATGCATCTATTGCGGAAGCGAAGGTGGGGGATATGATGCTTCGTCTGGAGAACACCATCCTAGCGGAAAAACAGCTGCGGGAAATTGAATTGGATGTCCTTTCCTACACGGCCTTGGAAGATGAAGTGGAAGAAGCTGAAAGCAGAGAGGTTTCTCTCAATCACTTGATGGTAAGAAACCAGTACCAGGAAATGGTGAGAGAACAGTCATCTGAAGCCGTTGATGAACAAACTGACGAATCAATGGATTCCATGGTTAGAAGTATCTTGAGAGAAAAAGAGCACCCGGTTTTTGAGGAACATCCAGGTGCTGATCCCGGAAATAATAAAGTGAAAAAAGAAGATGCTTCTCCACCGGACAACAGCCATGATGACAGGGAACAGCCACCAGAACAGCAGAAAGAGCACCCGGTTTTTGAAGAACACCCAGGTGACATTAATCCAAGAAATAATGTGGGAAATGGACCTGGTGATCATCAAAACAACCAGCATGAAACCCAGGAAAACAAAAGCGGAAATGGAAGCAGATAATGGCATTCTAATACACAGGAAGCGCTTGTTACGAAGAAAGCGCTTCTTTTTCGTTACTTTGTCTTATGGCTGGGTATTCATATGCAAAGCATGTACAACAAAGGAATTATACCTGGAGGTGGACATATGGACAGAAAATGGCAACAAACTAAATGGATTATACCGGTAGTTTTACCACTGATTCTTTTCATGCTGTTTAATTCTTTTTATTCAGTACCACTCCTGAGAAGAAGTATTGTTCAGGAAAAAGAGAGCCAAATCAAGGACTTGACATACATGGGGGTCTCAGTATTGGAACATTTTTATTCCATGGAAGAAGAAGGGCAATTGTCGCGCCGGGACGCACAGATGCATGCCAGATCTCTTGTCCAGGATTTGAGGTTTGGGCCTGAAGGCAAAGATTATTACTGGATTAATGATTTTGATCCAACAATCATTGTGCATCCCTTTCGCAGTGACCTGGAAGGCATGGATCTGCGTACAGGACAGGATGGTGAGTATCTTCAGCTATTTGAATCCTTTGTTGAAACAGCTGAAAGCCAAGGAGAAGGCTATGTTGAATATGAGTGGCAGTATTATGGTGACCAGGAAAGAATGGAACCTAAACTGTCATACGTAAAAGCCTTCGAACCCTGGGGTTGGATTATTGGCACCGGCCTGTACCTGGATGATGTTGAAAATGCGGCACAGTCACAGCGCAACATTATTTTTATAGTGATCCTGACCGGACTGCAGCTACTGCTGGCAGCAGGTGTGATCTATAAAATCATCGACAACAAGCGAAAACAAACCTGGTGTGAAATAGATGAATAGAAAAGCACAGCCAACTGGCTGTGCTTTATCGTTAGAGGATCAATAAAGAACTAATACCTGAAAATGGCTGCCATGCCTGTGTCGCCAGGCATTTCTTCTGCAGGAACAATGTACACTGCTCCTCCGTTCAGGTAAGTTTGAAGTGAAGCCGCATTTACCAGGTCTTCATTTTCTGAGCTGGCCGACTCCTGCAGGTCCACCTTTTGTTCTTCCTGATGATAATTACCCCATTGCTGGTACCCAGTGGCAACAAATAAGGTTTCGATTCTGCCATGGAATGCAGCAAGAAGAATGCTTTCCAACTCTTTTGATGTGCGTCCGGTACCATCCAGTTCAGCATATTGGGCAATGGCCTTTTTCTGAGATTCCTTCATCAAGGGGGCCAAAACGCCCATAGACTGCTTGTGAAGTTCCTTAACGGTCAACTCTTCAGGACTTCCCGCCAGGCCTTTTTCAATGAGCTGAGGGTAGGTGTTGGCTTCCCGGTAGATGGGAAAAAGGTAATCCACTCCCGCCAGCACAAGGGGCGCGCTGGTACCGGTCATTTTTTGCTGAATGCCTGCATCTACCTTATGGAAAAATTGCAACAGGTCTTTTTTAGTGTTTTCCATGCCAATTCCCTGGCCGTGAAAAGCACCTGCACGCATTTCACCGCTGCCTCCCTGGGAAGTGCCGGTGGTGAACTGAAATTGTTTTTCAGGCTCGTCATAACGCACCGTTTCATCCAGGCTTTCAGGGACTCCTTCCATGTCAAGGGGATGAATGTGATCAGGAGTGCAATGGTATAGCTGCACCTGGTTCTGGCTTAAAGTCAGAAGGTAATAATGATAATCCTGTGAAAGTAAGGGTAGGAGGGGTTTTAAATGAAATTTCTTCCCCACTTCCACAACCTCCTCAAAGGAGATGGGAAGGCGGTAGTATCTGAACAGACTGCGGTTGATAAAGATAGCCAATCCTTCTTGTTGATGGCTCCAAAACATACTTTCATTATAAAGTGTTTCCACTGGACTCATCAGTTTTTCGATTTCAGCGGGACGAAGGGTGGTCTGCTTCAGTTGGTCTTCTGCCTGTCGGAGGAGGTTTTTCAGTTTGATCCGGTTTTGCTGTGGATCTCTGCCAACCGGGTCTGTGGGAAGGAAGAATGACACACTTGGCTCCTCTCCCAGTTCCATCAATTCCCGCAATTCTTCTTTGGTGAATGGTTTCATAGGGATCCTCCTTTACATATTTCCATTAACTGCCTTTGAAAAATATGTACCCGTTAACCTCTGTGCTCAACCACACCTTTTGTCAGGTTATCCCCCCTCCATGGGCGGAAACACCATCAGATGATCGCCCTCACTCAAGACATCTTTACGTTGTACGACCTGCCGGTGATTTAGCACATACATCCAGACCCATTCATCAGATATGTGAAAGAGATCCACGGCGTTTGCAACCGTGGACCCTTTCTTTAATGTCAGTGGTTTGTTTCGTATTCTTTCGCCCTCAGGCAAAGCCATAAAAACGGACAGCGTAATGTTCATATAAATCACTCTTCTTCCATCAATCCCAGCCGCGCCAGGCTTCCTTTGGTGGGAACACCCTCTTCGTCCCAGCCCATAAGTTGGTAGTAAGTGTTGCGGCTTTGGAAAAAAGCATCTTCATCAATGGCGGTTCCTTTTAATGGACCGCTTTCAAAGGGTTGATGAAACCGGGGACAAAGCACATCATCTTCCTGGGATAAGCCTTCCCGCAGGTTGAACCGGCGGGCGTTGACAATGCTTCTTTCACTGACGGCCATCATTTCAGCTGTCGTGGTGTTCCATCCCGTCACTCCCTGGATCAGTTGCTGCAGCTGAGACACATTCCAGGGAACAAAGAAGCAGGTTACCAGGCAATCGGCCAGGTATCTGGAGAAGGAGCCATAGTGATACAGGCGTACTTTTTTCTCATCCAATGTTGTCGGGGACAATAGTTCTTCCTGATACCCAAGGGCCTGCAAGTCTTTAAAAGCAGGGGTTTCTTTGATATACAGGGTGTCGTGGAGGTTATGGGTATGATCAGCACCAGTGGGTGACATGGCATAGCCCAAGCCAAGTCCCTGCTTCAACCGTGCTTCATGAAGAGGCATTTCCTGGCCTTTCACCTGCATGGCCAAGGGAAGGGTATTATTGCCCCACACTTCGGCAGCACTGCGAGTACCTTCAGCCAACACAGCGCCAAGGTCCTTTCGGTGGGCGATGTCGGTAATCACCTCTAAGAAACCAGGGTCTCCAAAAGCAAGGGTCTTGCCATGGGTTTCCTTTGTTCCGATCAAGCCTTTTTCAAAGGCTTCAGTGACAAAGCTGAGACAAATCCCCGTGGCGATGGTGTCCAGGCCATAGGCGTTACACAGTTCATTAGCCTTCTGGATCACCTCCATGTCACTGACGCCCAAGTTTGACCCAAAAGAAGCGACGGTTTCGTATTCCGGTCCTTTGTACTGAGGGTCCACATCGAAGGGGCCGCCTCCTTTGACGTTCATGCCACATCGGATGGGACATGCATAACAGCCGGCCCGGCTTGTCATATAAGCTTCCCGAACGGTTTGGGGGAAAAACTTTTCCGCCTCCTCAAACTGGCCTTCCTGAAAATTGCGAGTGGGCAGTCCTCCAGCGGCGTTAAGAGCAGGAAGTACCATTAACGTGCCGTTTTCATAAATGTTGGAGGCCAGTGTCTGGTAATGCTGACCCATATAACGGGTCAGTTCCTTTACTGCTTCACTGTCATGAAGTTGGGGAGATTTAGAACCGGCAACAGTGACAGCCCGAAGGTTTTTGGAACCCATGACAGCGCCTATGCCTGAGCGTCCCACAAAATGCTCCAGGTCATGCACGACACAGGCGTATTTTACCAGGTTTTCACCTGCCGGACCAATCTGGGCTACCCGCACTTTACCTTCATCACGCTGTAACAACTGCTGTACTTCACCAGTGTGTTTTCCCCATAAGTGTTCCGCATTCTTGATGGTAGCCTCGCCATCTTTGATGGCAATATAGACAGGCACTTCAGATTTTCCTTCCACAATAACCAGGTCAAAGCCGGCACGTTTTAATTCTGTCCCCCAGAACCCGCCAGCCTCACCATCGCCGTACCCTCCGGTAATGGGTGATTTGGCCCCGATGCTGTGTCTACCGGTGCCGGGTATGGGATTGCCTGATAAAATGCCGGTGGCAAACACCAACTTGTTTTCCGGGCCCAGTGGATCAATGCCCGGTGCCAGTTCTTTTAACAAAATGGCAGCGATCATGCCACGTCCGCCAAAGTATTTTCGATAGAATGCCTGTGGCAGCGTTTCGGTGGTGATATTTCCGTTGCTCAGGTTAATACGTAACAGTTTTCCGTTACTGCCGTACATCATGATCATCCCTCCTTTTACTCGTTATCATAGGCCTTCTGGAAGACAGACAGATAATCTTTTTTGGTCATGGGGCGGGGGTTGCTTTCAGTGGAAATATTCTTTGCAGACAATGCAGCCATTGCATCAAAATCTGACCGACTCACAGCTAAATGGTTAAAAGGCGGCAGTTCTACGGTGGCAGATAATTCCTTCACCCGCTTGATGGCCATGTCAGCCCCTTCAGCATCATTGGAAAAGTTCAGGTTCATTGCCTGCGCCAGACGGGCATAACGGTCCTGGCAATCAGGTTTACTGAATTCCATGACATAGGGCAGCAGGATGGCGTTGCATAAGCCGTGGGGCAAATCCAGTTTTCCACCCAAGGCTTCAGCCATGCAATGCACAGACCCAACATCAGAATGACTAAATGCCAGTCCTGCCAACAGGCTTCCCAGCATCATGGCGCTTCTTGCCTCAAGGTTGTCTCCCTGGCGGTAGGCTGTTTCAAGTGAATCATTAATCAGTTCAACTGCCTGTAGTGCAAGGGCATCACTGATGGGATTGGCCACTTTAACAGTGTAAGCTTCAATGGCATGGGTTAGGGCGTCCATACCGGTGGAAGCAGTGACTGCTTTGGGAAGACCCAGGGTGAGTTGGGGATCCACCAACGCCACTTTGGCAGCCATGTGGGGACTTTTAATGGTCATTTTATAGTGGTCTTGTGTGTCATTGATCACAGAAGAAAAAGTGACCTCACTTCCTGTACCGGAAGTTGTTGGAATGGTAAAGAGAGGTTTTAATGGTTTGCTGATTTTTCCTTTCCCTTCAAATGGCTTAATCTTTTCTTCGTCCAGGCTTAAAAGAACGTTAATGGCTTTGGCACAGTCGATGGGGCTGCCACCGCCCAGGGCGATGACTGCATCTGCTTGTGACGCTTTACCCATGGCAGCTCCGGCTTCCACTTCAACGTCCCGTGGATTGGGAGACACATGATCGTAGACGACGTAAGAAACAGCAGCCTCCGTTAACAAAGCACCCAGGGTATCCATTAAACCAGCTTTGACGATGCCTTCGTCGGTGACCACCAATGCCTTGCGAATATCATGGCTGACCATAAGTTCTTTGAGCTGACTGATGGATCCTGGACCGTAGTGTATGTCCGTTGGCAGCGTAAAAATAAAATCCTTCATGAGTATTGACATTTAAACACCCTCCTCTTTCTTTATCCTACCCTATTCGACACGTCTATAAATAGTCCTGCAAAAAGAAGGCAAGTAATAAGACAATAAACAGAATGTCCTTACAAACTTCATCATAGCAAAAACCATCATAGAAAAAACAATCAAATTCAGAATTAATAGTGAATATTTCCTACTTATACGATATAATAGCGCCTAAGGGAAGAAATCCTATTTTTATAGGAGGTTCATATGGAACAGTACCAAGGATCAGACCATTGTCAGGAGCAGGCGAAGGGTGAAAAGAACAAGCCACTCACAGACCTGGACGTGGTATTTGAAGGAACACACGATGCCATTTCCATTGTCAATGTAGGAGAAGATGGAGCGTTCTATTATCATGCCACAAATCAACGGTACCGGGACATCACTGGAAAAAAAGAGGATATATTGGCCGGCAAAACCCCTGAGCAGGTTTATGGGCCTATAACAGGAAAACACATTACCCAACATCTTAAAGAATGTCTTCAATTTAAAAAAACCGTACAATACCAAGAAACCTTGGAGCTGGCTGGTAGCAGAAGAAGTGCCCTGGTACAGTTGTCTCCCATCATTGAAGAAGGACAGGTAAAACAGATCCTGAGTTCCACAAGGGATATTACTGAACAAAAGGAGATTGAATATCACTTAGAGGAACAGAAAAAGAACCTGCAGGTGTTGTTTACCAACTCATCAGAAGGCATTGCATTCTTTGACAGTAACCATTTAGTGAAAGACATAAACCAACGCTTTACAGACATTTTTGGGTATACCCTGGATGAAATAGCAGGAAAAAACCTGGACGATGTGATTAGCATACCGGATGTGAGAAAACAAGCTGGAGAGTTGACAGATAAGCTTATGACCGGCACACCCGTTCTTACAGAAGCAGTTCGTTTTCATAAGGATGGCCATTCAATTTACCTGGGTGTCAGGGGAATTGCAGTGGAAGTGGATGGAAAAATCACAGGTGGTTATGGGATCTACACAGATATCACCAGGGATAAAATGGCCCAGGAAGCACTGCGCATCAGTGAAGAAAGATGGCAATTTGCACTGGAAGGCAGTGGCAATGGAGTGTGGGACTGGGACATGGAGACAGATGAAGTGTTTTTCTCGGGCCAGTACCAGGCCATTCTGGGTTATGACAAAGGCGAACTGCCCGGGTATTTTTCTAACTTTCATGAATTGGTTCATCCGGAAGACTGGCCTTCCCTTATAGAAGCCCATGACAGGCATATTGAAGGAGATCTGAACATTGTGGCTTCGGAATACCGTATGAAATGCCGGAATGGGCAATGGAAATGGGTGTTGTCCAAAGGCAAGATCATGCGGTGGGATGCAACGGGAAAAGCGTTGAGAATGGTGGGCACCATCACAGACATAACAGAGCGGAAGCAATCAGAAGAAAAGATCCGTTATCTCAGCTACCACGACAAACTCACAGGGCTTTACAACCGTGCTTTTTTTGAAGAGGAAATGTACCGCCTGGATTGTCAGCGCAACTGGCCTCTGGCCATTATGATCTGTGATGTGGATGGTTTGAAGATGGCCAACGATTTTTATGGGCACCACGTAGGCGACCAATTATTGCAACGAATTGCAAAAGTACTGTCCAATGCATGCCGAAAAGATGACATCATTGCCAGATGGGGTGGCGACGAGTTTGCTATTCTCTTGCCCAGTACCACTGAAGAAGATGCCCTGGAAGTAGGAGAACGAATCAATCGTTTCTGCGAAGAACAACAGGATCTGCCAGTTCAACCCAGCATATCCTGGGGAGCTGCGGCCAAAGACACCGAGGCGCAAACGGTGGAATCACTAATTCGAAAAGCAGAGTTAGGCATGTATAAACAGAAGGTTAAAAGCAGTTACAGTACCCATCACCAACTGAGAAAAAGATATGACCTGCCCGTCTTGGAGAGTCCTATAAAAAGGGAGGAGCAACGATGATTGCTGACTTGGTAAAAAAGAATCGTACGTACCGCAGGTTTGTTGAATCGGAAAGAATATCAGAAGAACAATTACGAAAATGGGTGGACCTTGCCCGTCTCACCAGCAGTGGTATGAACAACCAACCTCTGAAGTATTATCTTTCCTGGGAGGAAAAAACCAATAAACTTATTTTTCCCCATTTACGATGGGCGGGTTACCTGAAAGACTGGAGCGGCCCCTCTGAAGGTGAACGGCCAGCGGCATACCTGGTGGTGTTGGGTGATACAGACATCAGCCATAACTTCTGGTGGGACCACGGTCTGGCTGCCCAGAGCATCTTGCTGGGAGCTGTGGAAGAGGGTTACGGTGGATGCATGTTTGGATCCGTTGACCGGCCTTCATTGGCTGAAGCAGTGGGATTGGAAGGTAAGTACGAAATACTCATGGTCATTGCACTGGGAAAACCACTGGAAGAAGTTGTGCTTGAACCGTTGAAAGCAGATGGTGAGATTAAATATTACCGGGATGCGGAACAGGTGCACCATGTTCCTAAACGGGATCTGGACCAGATCATTGTCAAATAAGGTTGATCATGGAGGGGTTGTATGTCGGAAATTATGTACGTCACCACAAAAAATGTGTTGCTTAGCGAGTTACAGCCCGGCATGATGGTTGATAAAGATGTATTCAGTGAAACTGGCACAATATTAGTGCCCCGGGGACAGGTTTTTAAGGAAGTTCAGCGGACCATCAGGTTGCTGCAACAACATAACATTGCCATGGTGCCGGTGAGACTGCCAGAAAAGATTCCGGAAGCAATACCTCTCCAGGAACGCCAGGCAGTGGCGTTTATGGCCGGTGTTGATGAAAAATGTGACCGTTTGAGAGAAGAATTTCAACAGATTCTTTTGACGGGAGAACTGCAGGAAGAGGCACTGGAGGAGCGGATTACCGAAACGCTGTCCGCTTTTGAGGCAGATATCAATGTAATGCAGTTGATGCAAAAGGTTCGGAATTCTGACGATGCCACCTATGTCCATGCCCATAATGTGGCCTTGACCAGCCACTTAATTGGCCGATGGATGAAGTTGCCGGAGATACAGGTGAAAGAACTGACCATTACAGCGTTGTTCATTGACATTGGAAAAATGAAGGTGCCTGCCTGGATTTTAAAGAAAGAAGGAACACTAACAGATGAAGAGATGGTAGAAGCCCGTCGCCATGCACAGTACAGCTACGAAGCAATTAGAAATTTTTCCTGTATTGAGCACGAAGTTATTATGGGGGTGCTGCACCATCACGAACGAATGGACGGCAGCGGGTATCCCATGAAACTGAAGGGAGAGAAAATACCTCTCTATGCCCGTATCGTGGCGGTGGCAGATGTGTATAACGCACTCACGTCCAAGCGTCCCTACAGACCCAAACGCACACCCTTTGAAGCCATCCGCATTATGGAAACGGAATGTAATGAGCAACTGGACCCTCAGGTGCTGTACCTGTTCCTGAACCGCATCGGAAACCTGTTCACCGGGCAGCGAATTCTCCTTAATGACGGAAGAACCGGTGAAATTATTTTTGTGCCCCGACAGAACATTCACCGTCCCATGATTCGATTGGATGAAAATGAGACGGTGCTGGACCTGAACGCTCCGGAGGGAAAGGGAATTGATATAAAAGATTTTGTGTAATTAAAATAAAGAAGGAAACAAAAAGAAACAGCACCTTTAGAGCTTTATGATATGCTCGTTAGGGTGCTGTTTTGTATTATAATTCTGGGTCAAAATGGGAAGGATACCTCACTTTAAACCATTGTATGATGGCTTTTACAATGACTTGGAAAATACCTGCAATGGGTACGACAATGATCAAACCCAAAAGGCCCCATACTGCACCACCCACAAGCAACGCGAGAATTACCAGAGCGGGATGAAGGCCTACTTGTTCTCCAACAATTTTTGGCATAATCAGATTGGTTTCTAACTGTTGGATGATCACAAAGGCCAGGATAACCCAAACGGTTTTCGATGGACTTGTGAATAAGGTAATGAACACCGCCGGTACGGCGCCAATGATGGGACCCAGGTAGGGAATAATATTCATAAAACCGGCGAAAACACTGAGGATGATGGCATAATCAATGCCAATAATCAGTAAGGCCGCTCCACTGAGAAATACCACAAACAGGGCCACAAGCAGCTGGCCTCTGATAAAGCCCCCCAGCACTTTGTCGATTTGCCGGGCCAGAGGAAACACCCAGGGTCTGCTGTCGGGAGGCACCGTTTTACGGGCAAACACAGTGATTTTATCAGCGTCCTTCAGAAAATAAAAGGCAAGCACCGGTACAGTGATGAGGGTCACAATACTGGAGGCCACTGTGCTGACGCCAGTTACCAACCATTGTCCTGAACCCATTAACCAGTCGGTGATGGCATTCATTTCAAGGTTGAAATAATCTGTGATAGGAGAAAATGAATCTGGAAGAATTGAATAGGAAGCCAGCTGTGACTCATACCAATTTGAAACAAACTCGTACCATTGGCGGCTGTAAACAGGAAGTTGTTTGCTCAGCTCTCCCACTTCGTAGGCTAATCGGGGGAAGATACTGATAGTAAACAAAACAAGCAGGATCATGAGGGTCAGAAATAACCCTGCCACTGCCTGGGTACGGGTAAGACGAAACTTGGTAAAAAATTTGACAACAGGGTTGAAGGCATAAGCAATGATACCAGCAATGATAAAAGGTGTGAGCACCGACAGCATCATAGAGGCGTTAAGAAAAAGCCATACCACGAGCCAAACTGCCAGTGCCAAGAAAAAGAGAAGTTTGGCCTGTTCAAGCCCCAGGTGAAGTTGTCGTTCTTCAGGTACAAACCGGTTACCGATATGAATCAGATAATACACCGACGCCAGTATAAGCAACACAAGTGCCAGCATGGCAAGGTTATCCAACATGCCAAGGGTCGTGTTGTTTTCCACGATTTCGCTAACCCGATCCATAATTTTGTTAAGCTGATCCATCTCCATTAGGTTTCGTCCTTCCTCATTCTTCTCACATCTATCATACCCTCTGACTTTTGAATAAAACCTCAAAAGATTCTATGGGTTTTATCAATTCTGGTTGTACCACTGCAACTTTCGTTGAACCCCTTCGTCTAAGTGGGTATAAGAGTAATAAACCTATTCACTGGTGACTTAATATGAGGGAGGAAATAGTATGAGAAAGCGTCAACATTGGTTCGTGGCGGTTTTGGTGGTATTGATGTTGGTAAGCAGTACCCTTGGAGGCTGGGCACAAACCCAGGTTGTTCCAGAGAGGGTCATCCAGCAGGAACTTTCAGAGGAGGCTGTGTCAGAACCGGCACCGGTGATGGATTTACCAGTGACGGGCGGTCAGGATTATATTGAGCCTGGGGTGACCCCGGTCATGAGCCGGGACAGGGCAGTTGAACTGGCTAAGGAAGCTTTAATGAAACATGTCAATGTAGACGTGTCCCAGGATGATTTTCAGCTAAACACGGAGTACAGGAAAGACTGGCAGTATCCGGAAAAATATGTTTGGAGTTTATATTGGTCTTTGAACGAGCCTATGGCCTATGCCAATGCCAATGTGACATTGGACGCCCAGACAGGCCAGGTGCTGGATATGAACCAGGACCGGGGCAGTTATGGTGAACCCCAGCAAACACAACTGAACCTGACACGGGAAGAGGCAAAAGACATTGCCGCAGATTTTATAGAAAAACTGCTGCCCGGCAAACTGGATCATATGTTGCTCCGTGATACCCAGGAAACCTACCCAGTGATTTCCCATGGAGGCCCCCTTCAGTACAACTTTAACTACGTGAGGTTAATCGATGGAATCGTGTACGATGCCAATTTTGTCAACATCAACATCGATGGACATTCAGGGGACATTAAATCATTCAGCCAGCGATGGGAAGAAGCTCCGGAACTGCCGGACAGCCAAGGAATCATGTCAGTGGAAGAGGCTGAGATTCAGTTTAAGGGAAACATCAAACTGGAACTGTTTTACCTGCCTATACGAAACGAATTTATGTACGAAGCCATCCCCAAAGAGTTTCGTTTGGCCTATCGGCTTGACCCAATGATGAGTACCATGATTAATGCAAAAACCGGTAAACCCGTTGATTGGAGTGGGAAAGACGGATCCCTTGAGCAAAGTGTAAAGGACCTGTCCAATACTGATAAAAACCGTATAGCAGACACGGCGAAACCCATTGTACCCCGGGACCAACCCATGGGTCAGGAAGACGCCGAACAACTGGCAAGAAAATATGCTAAAGAGCTCATTGACCTGGAAATACATGTACAGGCATCCAATTATATGGAAGGGGACCAGTACTGGGAGGCAGCAGGTAGAAAAACGTGGAACATTGATTTTTCAACCAACGAAGAGACGCAAGGGGAACCGGAGATGACCAGCATGCCCAGCCAAAGCAATGGACGCATCATGGTGAATGCTTTAACGGGACAACTCATCGCGCTGAACTGGTGGCGCTACATTGACGGTCCATACGAAATGGTTGATGAACCAGCCATAAACTGGGAAGAAGGATATGATATTGCCATTGATGCCATTGCCACGTATCACCCAGGAAAAATAAATGACATCAGAACATTGCAGCGTAATGGGCAAAACCAGGGAGTCATGGATGGCCAAATGTCACAACCCATGGAATACTACTATAATTTCCCGCGGCTGATTGATGGCGTGCTTTTCGACGAAAACCAGATCTCCATTGGCGTCAATGCACAAACTGGTAAAATAACCAATTATACTGACCGGTGGAGTGAGGACCTTGTACTGCCTAGGAAATCAAATGTAATGAACCAGGAACAGGCGTTGGAAAAACTCTTGTCAAACTACCGCATGGAATTGGCATATTTTCGATACAACGCCAGCCAAGACTACATGAACCCCACCTATGAGACCAAACTGGTTTACCGATGGATGCCCAATGAGTCTACAACCAGCTATCCATATGTTGATGCGGTCAGTGGACAATTCATCGATTACAATGGAAGGACCATGCCGGACCGGGATGCGACTGGATTTGAAGAACGCATCCAAGGGCACTGGGTGGAAAGGACTGCCCGGTTGATGGCGCAACAGGGTATCATTGACACAACAATTTTTAACCCCAATGAACCCATTACCAATATGGGCTGGGTCAAAATGATGGTGAAAGCAAGAGGCACTGATTTTTACGGCCCCGTTATGGAAGGGATGGGTGGCGACAAAGTGGAGTTTACAGACGTGTCTGAAACAGATGAAGACCTGCGTTACATTCAATGGGCCATCCGGTATGGATACATTGACACCCTTCCTGAAAATTTTCAACGAAACGCATTGGTTGCACGGGAAGAAGCAGCTGTTATGATGGCCAGGTTCATGGGATACCAAAAACTGGCTGAAGTGCAGGGAATCTTCCGGCTGCAGTATGATGATGCAGCTCAAATTTCCCTGGATGCAGTAGGTGCAGTTGCCATCAACCAGGGACTGGAAGTGATCAGTGAAGGAGGGTCTTTCAGACCAAAAGACTCCCTGACCATGGCTGAAGCGGCCCAAATGCTCTTTACGGCGGTAGCCCAACAAAGAAGATAATGATATACTATTAATGTTAACTGTAGGCTGACCGAATAAGGCCAGGCCCCTGTAACGCAGGCGTGCCTGGCTTTTTTGAACGGGGAGGGATGATGCATGAAACATCGGATAGAACGAGATTCACTGGGAGAGGTACTGGTACCAGAGGAGAGACGATGGGGTGCGCAGACCCAGCGAAGTTTGGAAAATTTTCCAATCGGGGATGAAAAAATGCCTCTGGCAGTGGTCAAGGCCATTGCATTGATCAAGAAAGCGGCAGCAGGCGTTAATCAGCAAAAAGGGCTGCTGCAACCCCATGAAACAAAGCTGATTCAACAGGTTGCTGAGGAAATTGTCAGAGGGCAGCATGATGCAGAATTTCCCTTGAGTGTGTGGCAGACAGGCAGTGGAACCCAAACCAACATGAATGTGAATGAAGTCATTGCTAACCGATGCCGTCAATTGAACCAGACTGTGACAATTCATCCCAATGATCATGTGAATAAAAGCCAAAGTTCAAATGACGTATTTCCCACTGCCATGTCAATCGCTGCCGTTCTCATGGTGGAAGAAGAACTGATTCCTTCAATGCGATCTCTCCGAGAAGTGTTGCGTGCAAAGGAAGAAGAATACAAAGATTTAGTAAAGATCGGCAGAACTCATTTACAGGATGCCACCCCCATTTCTTTGGGGCAGGAGTTCAGCGGATGGAAAGCTATGCTGGACAACAACCTGATAATGGTTCAGAGTGGTGTCGATGAATTAAAATCCCTGCCTATAGGTGGAACGGCAGTGGGTACGGGTTTGAACGCGCCTGTAGGATTCGGCAAAGAAATGGTGGAAGCCATTAGTGAAGAAACGGGCAAGGTTTTTGTGGAAAACCCAAACAAATTCCATGGTTTAACCAGTCATGATCACTTGGTTTTTTGCCACGGAGCGTTAAAAGCCCTGGCAGCCAACACGATGAAAATGGCCAATGACATTCGCTGGCTGGGAAGTGGGCCCAGGTCTGGTATTGGTGAGTTGAACCTGCCGGCCAACGAACCGGGAAGCTCAATTATGCCGGGTAAGGTGAACCCCACCCAATGTGAGGCCCTGACCATGGTAGCCTGCCAGGTGATGGGAAATGATGCGGCCGTTGGTTTTGCTGCCAGCCAGGGAAATTTCCAATTAAATGTGTACATGCCTGTGATGATTTATAATTTTCTTCAGTCTGTACAGCTGTTGTCTGATGCCATAAGGTCCTTCACATTGCGCTGTGCAACAGGAATTACAGCCAATGAAAACAGGATTAGAGAAGGCGTGGAAAGATCACTGATGCTTGTGACAGCCCTTGTGCCCTTGGTGGGGTATGACGCTGCTGCAAAGGCTGCCCTGAGAGCACATCAGGACAATACTTCGTTGAAGGAAGCAGTTATCTCCCTGGGGTTGATGGATGAAACCGCCTATGATCAAGAAATTGACATTGCGAAAATGACAGGAGCCTCGGTGAAAAATAAATAAACTGCAGCACAGCAAACTGGGAGCTGATCATGTTGACACGAATGGATCGACGAAAGGAATTTGAATCCAATCAAAAAAAGGCGCGGGTGAAGTGGCTGTTGCTATTGGTTTTCGTATCGTCAACCCTGCTCTTTTATTTTTTTGGAGCCGACTTATTAAGCAGGTTAATGACGCCAGAGCAGGGACCGGAGAAAGTATCGCTGGTTTTTAACGGAATACCCGGAAATATACAGGTGGTAGAAGCGCAGGGAATCCCTTTTGTTTCAATGAATTGGGTTAAGGAGCATTTGTTGCAGGAAGCGGTGGTGATGGAAGACCGACAAAAAGTCCGTTGGACGCCGGACCCTTCGTCTCTTGTGTTTTCAAATCCTGAAGTGACTGAAAGAGTTGCACAAAAAGATTTTCCAGTGGAATTTAATCTGCTGTCAGTGGATGAAAATTTATTTTTTCCCCTGCTGTCATTACAACCTTTGCTAAACATCAAAGCCACCTGGTTTAAAGAGCAGGCCCTGCTGGTCATTGATGAAGGAGGTGTTTCACTGCAGCATAGCCGCATGGAAGAAAACACGCCGCTGAAAAATGGAAGGAAAAAGAATGACACCCAGGTGACCATGCTGGAAAAAGGCGATGAAGTGAGGGTCCTGGAAATATATGAGAAGCATTACCGTATTTTGACAGAGGAAGGCTATATCGGCTACCTGCCCCAGTCAGCCGTGGGTGGTATCAGGCGGAGTTTACATGAGGTGCATGAGAATGTTTTGCCTGCAGGCCAGCAACAAGAACTTACTAAACCCATAGGCATGGTGTGGGATTACGTGGCAGGGGCTCATCCTGATCGGTATGATGAAGAACCAATCCAGGCATTGCAGGTTTTTTCCCCCACCTGGTTTGAACTAAAAAATCCAGAAGGGGACCTGGAAAACAAAGGCCAGTTTCAATATGCTTCCAACATGAAAGAAAAAGGGTATCAACTGTGGGGATTGGTGACAAATGCCTTTGATCCAGATTTGACTGAAGGCTTTATGCAAAATGATGACGGGCGGAAACGATTCATCAATCAATTGTTGGTGTACGCAGCACTCTATGAACTGGACGGCATCAACATCGATTTTGAAAACATGCATTATCGAAACCAGGATTTGTTTACTGATTTTGTGAGAGAACTTTCAGAAGCGCTAAGGGCCAACCAGCTAACAGTATCCATTGACGTGACCATTCCCGGCGGCAGCCTTAACTGGTCCCAGGTATATGACCGTAAGGCCATCGAACCTCATGTTGATTATTTTGCCGTCATGACATACGATGAGCATTGGGGATCTAGTCCCGTGGCAGGTTCTGTGGCATCCATTGGTTGGGTAGAAAGGGGAATTGCAGCCACCCTGGAAGAAGTACCACCAGGGAAAGTGCTGTTGGGTTTACCTCTGTATACCCGGTTGTGGGAAGAAACTTCTCGTGCTGACGGTGGCATATCAGTCACTTCAAGGGCCATGGGCATGCAGTTTATACGTAGGACACTGGAAGAAAATGGTGTTACGCAGGATGAGTGGCAATGGCTGGAAGGCGTGGGTCAGTATTATGCCGAATATGAAACTGACGGCAAACGGTACCGGGTATGGCTGGAAGATGAACGCTCACTGGCACTGAAGGCATCGCTGATTGATCAGTACGGATTGGCCGGTTTTGCTGCCTGGCGGAAGGATTTTGAAATTCCTGAAGTCTGGGAAACGCTGCGCAACTTTGAACAGGAGTGATGAAATGAACTTTTCTCCACACAAATATCCTTATCCTTCTAAAAGAACTCTGGTGTATGGCAACAAGGGCATGGTAGCCACTTCGCAGCCTCAGGCAGCCCAGGCAGGGCTGGACATCTTGAAAATGGGTGGCAACGCTGTTGATGCAGCCATTGCCACAGCTGCCTGTTTGACTGTTACTGAACCGACTTCCAATGGCATAGGTGGTGACGCCTTTGCCATAGTCTGGATGAACCATGGATTATACGGCCTCAATGCCAGTGGCACGGCCCCTCGGTCACTCAGTGTTGATGAACTGCACCGCCGGGGAATCAATGAGATCCCAGCCAGGGGACCTGTCCCCATAACTGTCCCAGGGGCACCTTCTGCCTGGGCGTCCCTGTCGGAAAGATTTGGAAGGTTGTCTCTTTCAAGAACCCTGCAGCCGGCCATAGAGTATGCCAGAAATGGTTACCCGGTTTCACCAGTGACGGCGAAAAATTGGCAACGTGCCTTTGAAAAGGCAAAAACTGATTTCGGTGATCCCATCTTCAATGAATGGTTTCGGGTTTTTGCCCCTAAGGGCAGGGCCCCAAAAGCAGGAGAAATCTGGTCTTCTGAAGATCATGCAAAAACCCTGGAAATCATTGCAGAAACAAAGGCAAAAGATTTTTATGAAGGCAGTATTGCCCAGCGAATACATGATTTTATGGTGGATTGTGAAGGTTATTTGTCAAAAGAAGATTTGAAAGCCCACCAGGTTGTCTGGGACCAACCACTCACGGCACATTACCGTGGGTATGACATCTGGGAATTACCACCTAATGGACATGGATTGGTGGCACTAATGGCCCTAAACATCATGAAACAGTTGCCCATGGGGGATAAAGAGAACAGCCAGAACCTTCACATGACCATGGAAGCCATGAAGCTGGCTTATACCGACGGAAAAGCCTGGATCGCTGACCCTCATCACATGTCGGTGACACCGGAAGCCCTTCTGTCAGAAATCTATGCGCGACAGCGAAGTCGCTTAATTGGAGAAACGGCCATGGAACCAGTGGCAGGAAAGCCGGTATCCTCAGGGACAGTCTACCTGGCAACTGCGGATGGAGAGGGAAACATGGTGTCATTTATTCAGAGCAATTACATGGACTTTGGGTCGGGGTTGGTGGTGCCGGGTACCGGCATTAATCTTCAGAACAGGGGGCATAATTTCTGTTTAGACAACACTCATCCCAATTGTCTCGGACCAGGGAAACGATCGTACCACACCATCATTCCAGGGTTTATTACCAGGAATGGTGCCCCTGTAGGCCCCTTCGGGGTAATGGGAGGTTTTATGCAACCCCAGGGACATATCCAGTTGTTAACCCGCATCATTGACCAGGGGATGAACCCCCAGGCAGCATTGGATGCACCCAGGTGGCAATGGATAGGTGGAAAGCGCTTCGAAGTGGAAATGGGAATGTCTGAACTGATTGTGGAGGAGCTTCGTAAGAGAGGGCATGAAATCACATACCAGCAGGACCAAGGTAGTTTTGGACGTGGGCAAATGATCATCCGTGATGAATCCGGAACGCTGTGTGGTGCCACAGAACCAAGAACAGATGGTACAATAGCAGTGTGGTGATCATAAACATAAATATTTTTGGAAGGGACCAGAAACATGAAAAAACATGAAGGCAATATCCGTTTTCTGGGTCAGGTGAAAAACTACCATTTGCTTTTTATGACACTTCTATGGGTGCTGTTGGTGTTGTACCCCAATCCCTTTCAGCTGGGTAAGAGTATTCAACGAATACTCCAACCGCCTGTTAACCCTGCCATGGTTGCGGTGTTGGTGGAAAAAGCACCTGAACACCCCCGGGCTATAGAAGAATATGTACTGGAAACATTTCCCTACCAATATGACTGGCAAACCTATGGCATGCCCTGGTATTTTCCCACATTGGAGGAAGCTCTGGAAAAAGGAACCGGTGACTGTAAAACCCGTTTTGTTGTATTGGCTTCCATTTTTGAAGCAAAGGAAATTCCGTATCAGTTAAGCTTTTCCCTGAGTCATTTTTGGGTAAATTATGAAGGAAAAGAAGAAAACAGCTGGGAAACAGGGAAAAATGCGTTTCTGCTCAGGGAAGATGATGGATCTTTGAAGCTGCAGGTGCCCCGAGAAGACCAACGTCAAATAAGACAAAATTTTGTGGACGGATTCTGGCATGCCATGCCGGAACACCGAAAAGTTTTATTACTGTTGGGTCCGGGCATCAACCTGGCCCTTGGGATCTTTCTTTATGGGCTGCGTAAAAGCAGAAAAACCCCATCCAGACCTGTTGCAGTCGATGCATAAATGACTGACATGTGTTATAATGTTCCTATTACGATAGTTGAAAAATCATCCAACTAATTCACTCTTCGGGAGGTTCAAAAAGATGTCCAATGATCTTACGAAACCAGCTCCATCTCACTTTATTAAAAACATCATAAATGAAGACCTAAAAAACAATAAAAATGACGGTCGTGTGCATACACGATTTCCGCCGGAGCCCAATGGATACCTACATATAGGGCATGCAAAATCCATTTGTCTCAATTTTGGTCTTGCTGCAGAATACAGCGGACTGTGTAACCTGCGTTATGACGACACAAACCCCATCAAAGAAGACGTGGAATACGTGGATTCAATCCAGGAAGATGTACGATGGCTGGGCTTCGATTGGGATGACCGCCTGTTTTATGCTTCAGACTATTTCCAAAGGATGTACGACTATGCGGAAGACCTGATTAAGGCGGGCAAGGCGTATGTCTGTGACCTGAACGCGGAAGAAATTCGGCGTACCCGTGGCACGTTGACGGAACCTGGAAAAGAAAGCCCTTATCGAAACAGGCCCGTGGAAGAAAGTCTGGACCTTTTCCGGCGTATGAAAGCAGGAGAGTTTGAAGAAGGCGAAAGGGTACTCCGGGCAAAAATTGACATGTCATCTCCCAACATGAACATGAGAGATCCTGTCCTCTACCGCATCAGTTATGCAGCTCATCATAGAACGGGTACTGAGTGGTGTCTTTACCCCATGTATGATTATGCCCATCCTCTTTCTGATGCTTACGAAGGCATCACCCACTCCGTCTGCACCCTTGAGTTTGAGGATCATAGACCCTTGTATGACTGGACACTGGACGCGCTGAATTATCAACCTCATCCCCAGCAGATTGAATTTGCCAGGTTAAACCTGACCAATACGGTGATGAGTAAGCGTCTATTAAGGGAACTGGTTGAAACCGAAGTGGTGGATGGTTGGGATGACCCCCGCATGCCGACGATTTCTGGTTTAAGAAGAAGAGGTTATACGCCGGAAGCCATTCGTGATTTTTGTGATCGCATTGGCGTGGCGAAAAGCAACAGTGTTGTTGACATCGCGTTCTTGGAATATTGTATTCGTGAAGACCTGAAAATGAAAGCCCCTCGGGTGATGGGTGTGCTGAATCCGCTAAAAGTGGTAATCACCAACTACCCAGAAGAAGGAATAGCGGAATTAAGTGCTGAAAACAATCCTGAAAACCCGGAAATGGGAGTACGCCCATTGCAATTTAGCCGTGAAATATACATTGAGCAGGAAGATTACATGGATAATCCGCCAAAAAAATATTTCAGACTCTCCCCCGGCAAGGAAGTGCGTTTGAAATACGCCTATATCATTCAGTGCAATGATGTGATCAGAGACGATAAAACTGGCGAAGTGATTGAACTTCACTGTACCTATGACCCTAACACCAGGAGTGGAGAGGACACAAGCGGTAAAAAGGTGAAAGGAACACTTCACTGGGTTTCGGCAGAACACGGGATACCTGCAGAAGTGAGATTGTACGATCACCTGTACCTGGAAGAGGAAGACAGTGGCGAACAAACCCTGAACCCGGACTCCCGCATCATCATGAATGCCATTGTGGAACCATGCCTTCAGTCGTCAGCAGTGGGCAATAAATACCAGTTTATGCGCCATGGGTATTTCAGCGTTGATCCTGATACACAACAGGGAGATAAAATCGTTTTCAACCGTATTGTATCATTGCGAGATACCTGGGCAAAAATGCAGAAAAAATAATTGGTGTGAAAGCCATAAATCAAGCACAAAGGGGAAGTAACAAATGGTTATCACATTGACCCCTGATGGAAAGGTTGGATAGAGATGTTGCAGCCAGAGTTGTCGACAAAAAGGCATGAAATGACAGGTGCGCGACTGGAGTCAATTAAGAAACAGAACCAGGAAAAACAGTTGACAGTACTTGTTGTTGAAGACGATCCCATGAGCAGAACCTTTATGCTAAAAATGATGAATCGAATTGGTATCGAAGCAGACCTTGCTGTTGACGGTCTTGAAGCCATGCGTCTTTATAACAAAAACACATATGATTTGATCTTTATGGACATTCAAATGCCGGTGATGAATGGTTATGAAACCACCCGGCTTATTAGGGAGCAGGAAAAACTGACGGATGTTTACACGCCCATCATTGCCATCACAGCGTATGCGTTGGAAGAGGATCGGGAAAAATGTCTCAAGGCTGGAATGGATGATTATTTGTCTAAGCCGGTATCAGTGGATCATTTACTACAGGTGATTGAAGAAAAATTTTAGGCAGTCTGCAGTGCCAGCCGGTCTCCCTTGGGGGCTGGCTTTTTGAATTTATTGAGAAGTGTTTGCAGCTCACTGGCAAAGGTATTAATACACTGTAAGGATGTTGAGGCAGATGTAATGTGATAGAATGGAGGATATCAATGAACAAGGCGTATCGTCAGAAAATAATGGTTATCATGGTAATTTTTTTGTTGGGATTCGTTGTTTTTGCATGCGGTTCACCTGACCAGACAGAAGAAACACCACCAGCCGATACTGTGGAAGAAGTGGAAGTGGAAGTGGAGGAACTGCCCGTCTTTACCCTGGAAGATTTGGCAGAGTATGACGGCAAAGAAGGAAGACCAGCTTATGTTGCTGTTGATGGTATGGTATATGATTTCACTGAATTGGGAAGGTGGCAGGGAGGAACCCATAATGGTTTTGAAGCTGGACAGGATTTGACCGAACCCCTCCAAGAAGTGTCTCCTCATGGGGAAAGTGTGCTTAGCAGGGCACCTGTTGTCGGTACATTACAAGAATAAACCTGTGGAGGTGAGTCAGTGGTGACCACAAGCCAAGATGAGTTAAACCAGGAAGTTGAACTTAAACTCCAGTTGCTAAATGGAATGGCAGGAGAATCTCTTTGGAAAAACCTTTATGTAAAAAATGGTTTGATGCGCACACCGGAGGAAAAAAACCTTCGCAGTGTTTACTATGATACCAGTGATCATCGCTTACTGAAGCAGGGCTATACCCTGCGGGTGAGAAAAGACAACAGGAGCCATACGCTAACAATAAAAAAAATGGGCAATGTGGCGGGAGGATTGCATCAACGTGCAGAATGGAATTACCCTTCACCGTCAGAGAAGCCTTCGGTGGATGTTGTTGAAGACCAGGATTTGCAGGAGTGTCTGAATAAAATTCTGGGAGAACAGACATTGGAAGAACTAATGATCACGGATTTCAGAAGAACGCAATCCAACTGGCAGGATGAAGATGGAAACCTTTTGGAAGTAGCCCTTGATGAAGGGTTTATTGAAACTAAAAAAGGAAAAGAAAACATTCGGGAAGTGGAAATGGAGTTAAAAAGAGGTCAGACAATTGCCCTGTTGATGATGGGAGAACAGTTGGCTGCATCGATGCCAATGATTCCCGGCAATGAGAGTAAGTTTTTCCGTGGCCTTCAAATGTTGAACATTGACAATGAGAAGGTGGCTTCAAAGGATAAAAATGATTTCAATCAGCTTCTGATAAAAGACAACAGCCTGGAAACAGTTTTGCCCAGCCTGTTGCAAGAGGTATTCTATCAGGTACTGGCCTGCTATGGGCGTCTTTGTCAGCAGGAAATATTGGGGGAAGATGTGCATCAAATCAGGGTTTCAATCAGACAGCTGAGGTCTCTTTTACTCCTTTTTAAACCAGCACTTACCAAGGCATCCTACACACCTCTCGTCAGAAAACTTCAGTCACTGGCCAAAGATTTCGAAATGTTGAGGGAAGTTCAGGTAGTACAATATCATTTTCACCAGTCGCCATGTACAGGTACCTGTGGACAGCTTGAAGAAATCATCAATGAGGAATTAAGCAAAGAATTGCAGATCATGAATAAAATCATAAAACGAGGAAAACTGACGCCACTTTTGTTACGGCTGTGGCGAATGGTGATGACCGTTAAAGTGAAAGAGTCTTATAGAGACCAGTCGGTAAGCCGCTTTACAGAAGAAAAGCTGGTTGTCTGGTTGAAAGAGTATCACTTAAGCCATGTTAAACTTTCGTCCATGGACATGAAGAACCTTCACCGACAGCGAATCAGGGTTAAACGCATACGGTATGCGGCAGCTTGGCTTCGTCCTGTGTTACCCAAAAAAGTGTTAAAAAATATTAAAACGCTGAAAGAACAACAGGAGCTCATGGGTGAACTGCATGACATTCATTGCGAAAAAATCAAATTAAGGGAATGGATTGCTCAAAGACAATCATCCGTGGACATAATGTATCAGTTGGGTCTTTATGAAGGCTGGCAGGAAAAGCAAAAACATAATTTGTGGGAAGGTTTATTGAACTGATGAAAGGGTGAAAAAGGTATGAAAAAAAATGATCAAATCAAGGCACTGGAGAAAAACATAAAAGAATTTTTTTCTGCCGCTTTTGATATGGACGGTAAATCCACTGCTTTTTTAAAGAAAGAAGCCTTGGATGAAATGGATAACTTTATGTTACTGTGTTACGCGGATTTGCTGGGTATACCTCTTCCCCTTTCATACTACAGCATCGAATTGCTGCCTTATCTGGCAGACGATCTGGAAGGTTGGGAAAAAAGGATCATGGAACGAAAGAGCATATTAACGGAACGCTGGAGCACTTACGACTGGTGTTGTTGAAGATTGTCTATGCTTACTCTTCATAGGAATCTGCCAGCAGACACAGACCATAATTTTTGCAGAGATAATTGGATAAACGCAATATAAAAGTGCTTGTCATTGTGGTTGATAAAACAATTATAATTGCAAGGGCAGTCAGGTCCAGTGTTTCAGTGGCAGCGATGCTGGCGATCAACAGGGTAAACTCACCTCTGGAAGCGCTGGCAACACCCAAGAGCCACCCCTTTTTCCAACCCAGGGATAGTTTATAAGTGATTAGTTGAGCTGAAACCAGTTTTCCTGCATAGGCAGCCAGTACAACAAATCCTAAAACAAACACAGAAAGAGACAGAGCTTCTGGGTGAAATCTAATTCCGAAAGAAAAAAAGAACACACTACCAAATATATCTCTAAATTTGGTCATGGTTTCTCCAATTTTTTTTGCGTTTTTTATACCTGAAAATGCCAGTCCAAGGAAAAAAGCAGAAAGTGCCGTTGATATTCCCATCTGTAAACCCATGGCGGTCATTAGCAGAATAAACGCCAGAAAAACCAATGGGACTATTTCCCTTGATTCAAAGCCCAATAACACTTCCAGAAAATGATGACCCCATCGGCCCATCAGAAGAATAGCAACACAGAAGAGGATCACAACACCAAGGTCATCCAGTATGCTGTAACTGATCCCGATATCACTACGAGTAATGGTGGAAATGACTGCCAGAAAGACCACCATGACTAAATCTTCATAGACAACGATTTCATTCACAAGCAAACTGATTGGATCTTTATTGGAATGCAGTTGAATCAAGCTGTTTCTTATGGCTGCGGAGCTGCTCATATAGATGATTCCAGCCAGGACGAAAGAGGCAAAAAAACCTAAACCAAGTAAAATGGCCGCAAAAAATCCAATTCCGAAATTTATCACAAAATCAATGGACCCTGCAAAAAACATTTCTTTTTTCTTTTCTGCAATTTCTTTCAAAGAAAACCGAGAACCAAGATAATAGAACATAAACACTTCGCCAATTTCTGCAAAAAGCCTAATGACCTCTTCATCGCTGACCAGATTAAGAACAGAAGGCCCAAGCAGAATGCCTGACAGAATATAAAATGGCCTGGGAAAACTTTTTGTTTTACTGGAGATGATGGCAGCTGATGCTATACCGGCAAATGCAATTGATACTTGAGTATAAAGATTCATAAGAACCTCCTGGTTTTGTCTGGGAGTATGTGCATTATATTACCTGAAATGAAACCATAAGAAATAATAAGTAACGCTAGTAAAGATTGACAACAGAATATTAATTGATTACCACGGGCTTTAACACTTAAACATGAAGGCTGCAGTAAGCGGAGCTAAGAAATAATTCAACTGTCATCCCGGTCAATTATGCAGAGTAGAAGAGGGAGTCTTAGCGGTGGTAGTCATCGGGTAAATAGAGGAAAAATTGACAAAAAAACACGATACCTCGTTCTTCTACATGACTGGTTTTATGGTATAGTGATATGAAAGAGAAGGGGAATCACTGTTGTGAAATAAAACTGAACAAGAAGGCAGCGTGACGACCATTGGGGACAACCAGGCTGCCTAATAAAATATCAGAAAACAATCAAAAGCTAGGAGGAGTTTATGTGAGCCGATTTGTCTTTTTTGGCGGAAAAGGGGGTGTGGGCAAAACAAGCTGTGCGGCAGCCTATGCCTTGTTGTGTGCCCGAAACCATCATAAAACACTTTTAGTCTCAACGGATCCAGCCCATTCACTGGCGGATCTTTTTCATGTTAACATTGGCAGTGAAATCAGGAACATTGAGGAGAATTTATACGGACTTGAAATAAATCCTGCCGAAGAGAGTTCAAAATATATAAACCGGGTAAAGAATAATCTGGTGCAGGTTGTCAGTCCGGTAATTCTTGAAGAAATTGAAAAACAGTTGGATGCCGCCTCGGTGTCTCCCGGATCTGAAGAGGCAGCACTTTTTGATAAAATGGTGGAGATCATTAATGATTATAGTAAGGATTTCAGCCAGATTGTCTTTGACACAGCGCCGACGGGACACACCCTGCGCTTGATGACTTTACCGGAACTACTTGGTGCCTGGCTTGACCGATTAATGGAAAAACGACAGCATGCCTTGAAATTATCCGGTATGGCCATGAGAAAAGGCCATGAACAAAAGGAAATCATGGACAAAGACCCGGTGTTGAACTTGTTAAAAACAAGGAAAGAAAACCTGGAGAAAGCCCGAAATATTCTACTGGATGAAAAACGACTCCGTTTTGTCTTTGTGCTTAACCCGGAGCGATTACCGGTGGAAGAAACGGCCAAAGCCATTGAGGTATTAGGAAGATACGGCATTCCGGTTAATGACCTGATTATTAACCGCATACTACCAGAAAATGTACAGGTTTCCTTTTGGAAAAAAAGAAAGGAAATTGAAATATTTTATCTGAATGAGATTGCTGAACGATTTAAGAAACAACGTTTGATTAAGATACCATTGATGGAGGTGGAAATTGATGAAAAAACCCTTGATCAGATGGCGAATTGGTTAAAACCGCTTATGGAAGCTGACGAAAACCTTTAAAATGACAGGAGAGGTGATTAATGATGAATGAAGTAATCGGTTTATTGCAAGCCCATCGATCCATTAGGAATTTTTCTCAACAGCCCATAGAAGATGGTTTGTTAAAAACACTCATAAAAAGTGGGCAACACGCCCCTTCTTCCAGCTTTCTTCAGGCATACAGTGTGATACAGATACGGGATCCCATCAAAAGAGAAACATTGGCCGCTTGGTGTGGTGACCAGGAACATATTATAAAAGCACCTGTTTTTTTGGTTTTTTGCGGAGATATGTATCGCCTGCAGCATGCTTGTGAAAAACATGATGTCACCATGGTGCAAGGTATGACGGAACAGCTGGTAATAGCCTCTGTTGACGCAGCCATCATGGCTCAAAATGTGTTAACTGCCGCCGAATCCATGGGCATTGGTGGTGTTTATGTCGGCGCCATACGAAACAACCCCCAGGGCGTGTCTGAACTATTAAAATTACCTAAACATGTCTTTCCCATTTTCGGTATGTCCCTGGGGTATCCGGCAGAAGAGCCTCAGTGTAAACCACGACTGCCTTTGTCCATGGTGTTGATGGAGGAAGAATATTCATATGATGAACAGCTCCTGGATGAATATGATGAATCCTTCAAAAAGTATGTAAAAGAGAGAAAAAGTAACGCCAGAGAAGAATCCTGGTCGGGTACTGTGGCACGAAAACTGAAAAACGAGTTACGGCCACATATGAAAGACTATTTGAACGACAAAGGTTTTGCACTTAAGTAGGTACATTAAAACATCGTTGATTCTTATAATCGAATAAAGCAGGACCACACTATGATGCCGGAGGGAATGTGCATATGAAGAATGTCACAATAAAAACAAAAATATTCATTTCGCTGCTTGTGTTGGGCATAGTGGCTGTTATCATGGGAGCCACTGCCTATCTGGGCAACAGAAATGTGGCGGAAATCAGCGATGAAGTGCAGGAGAACCTTCTTACCACCCGTTTCATTCGTGAACGGGAAATTGATCACCTGGACTGGAGTGCTGACCTGAGTAATACCGTGTTTACGGGAGATGCCTTTTCCGGATCGCTGGATCATACGGCTTGTGGACTGGGGTCCTGGTACTATGATTTCATTGAAACAGAAACCTTTCAGTTGTTGCCAGGTTCCTTGCGACAGCGATTTATTGACATGGAACAGCCCCACATCGATCTGCACAAAAGTGCAGAAACCATTCTTCAACAAATATCTCAGGGAAACCAGGAGGAAGCAGTCAGCCATTATGACACGGTCACTCAGCAACACTTATCTGAAATCAGGACGATCATGACAGAGGTCAATGAAGATTATGAGGCCATGTCAACAGCCTTAATGGCACAGTCCGAAGAAGCCAGAAACACTGTGTCAATCATAACCCTCCTTCTGCTGGGTGTTGCAGTGATCATTGCAGTTGTGGTGGGAATATTCCTGAACCGGAACGCCATTCAACCCATACAAAAAGTCACAAGCATGTTGAAGGATATATCTGAAGGTGAAGGGGATCTAACCACTCGACTGACCATTGAATCAGAGGACGAAATGGGGCAGATGGCAAAATATTTCAACCGTTTTGTTGAAAAAATTCAGGCAACTGTAAGAGATATTGCTGAAACCACAGACAGCCTGGGCAAGTCCTCCAAAAATCTTGGCAATGTGGCAGAGGTCATGGCTTCCAATAGTGAGGAGTTAAGCTCAAAGATGGAGACTGTCAGCACTGCGGTGGAGGAAATATCTGCCAGTATAACCGGAACAGCCAACGCCTCTGATGAGGCTAAAAACAGTTTGGGTGTTGTGGGTGCAGCCATTGAAGAAATGAACGCTACCCTTCGAACCATGGCCTCCGCTTCAGAACAGAGTTCAGCCGGAGCTCAATCAGTGTCGAAAATGGTTAATGAAATATCAACAAAGATCCATAATTCGTCCCAGTCAACCAACGAAGTATCAACTGCCGTAAACAGTGTCGTAACAGCGATTAAAGAAATTAACCTGTCTCTCAATGAAGTAAGCCACAGTTGTGAACGTTCTATGCAAATAACAGCCAACGCTGAGGTGAAAGCGAAAGAGACTAATTCCGCCATAACGCAGCTTAACAGTTTATCAGATGAAATTGGTAAAATCGTTAAAGTCATTAACGACATTGCAGATCAAACCAACATGCTGGCTTTGAACGCAGCCATAGAGGCTGCTGGTGCCGGAGAGGCCGGAAAAGGATTTGCTGTGGTTGCCAATGAGGTGAAGGAACTTGCCAAACAAACCGGTGAAGCCACAGAAGAAATCCGTAAACAGATTGAAAATATGCAAAGAAGCACCGTTCATGCAGTTGATTCAGTGAAAGACATTACTGACGTTATTAACGAGATCACTGAAATCACCAATTCCATTGCAGCAGCCGTTACACAGCAAACTGCCACAACAGGGGATATCTCTGAAGCAGCCATTAGCGCTTCCCGGGAAGTGGAAGAAGTAAACAGGGAAATGGCTGATGTTGCTGAAAACGCTGAAAATGTTGCGCGAAGTGTGGCAGAAATCTCAGAAGGGGTCAATGAACTGGCCCGCTCTGCCAGTGAAATATCAGATGCTTCAAATGAAGTTTCCAGCAGCGTGGATGTGGTGGTTCAGAAAGTGGACCAGGTGGCTCGCTCCTCAGAAGAAATCGCGTATGGCTCCAATGAAATTGCTGAAAATGTAGTGGATGTGAACACCATCGCTGGGGATACTGCCAACGGCGCCACAGAAACCAACCAGGCGGCCAGAGAGATGTCTAACATCACAGCTGTTTTGGAAAAATTGGTAAACCAGTTTAGAATATAGGCGTTAAGGAGGCGGTTGATATGACCCATCAGGAAATCAGAGACCGGGCAAGAAGTATCATCGGAGATAAATGTAAAGTGTGTCCGGACTGTAATGGATTAGCTTGCAGAGGACAGGTGCCAGGAGTTGGTGGAAAAGGGCTGGGAAATTCCTTTGTACGTAACCGGGCCATGGTATTGGAAAGAAAGTTGCACCTGGATACACTGGTGCCTGCTGAAGAAATTGACACCAGCCTGCATCTTTTTGGGAAAGCATTTAAGTATCCCATTTTTGCCGCACCCATCGGGGCACTGGAGTTGAACTATCATCCTTCACTCAATGACCTCACTTATAACGAAAGAATTGTGCAGGGATGTGTCGATGCAGGGATCATGGCCTTCACCGGCGATGGCGCGAAAATGGAATACTATGAAGGACCGCTTAAAATCATAAAAGCCCATGAGGGGCTGGGAATTCCCACCATTAAACCCTGGGACAATGAAACTGTCATAAAGAAAATCAGAATGGCAGAAGACCATGGTGTAACGGCTTTATCCATGGACGTCGATGCTGCAGGGTTGATCTTGCTGGCCATGGCTGGAACACCTGTGTATACCAAGCCGGTCACAGAGCTTAAGGAAATCACAGACAGTACTGATTTGCCCCTGATTCTGAAGGGAATTATGACGCCTGCAGGTGCTCTTAAAGCTTATGAAGCTGGTGCCGCCGGTATTGTTGTGTCAAATCATGGGGGCAGGGTGATGGATGACGCTTTATCCACTATTGAAATGTTGCCGGAAATTGCAGAAGCTGTGGGTGGTCGAATGACCATTTTTATAGACGGTGGATTTCGCAGCGGAGAAGACGTGTTAAAGGCGCTGGCACTTGGTGCCGATGGGGTGCTCATTGGAAGACCTTTTGCCGTGGCGGCATACGGCGGCGGTGCAGAAGGTGTGCGCCAGTATGCAGAGAAAATTGGACAAGAATTAAAGGAAGCCATGATCATGACCGGTTGTCACACCCTGAAGGATGCAACCGGTAAATGTTGGTAAACTTGACAAAAAGGAAGGCCTCTGAGCAGATAGTTCTGTTCAGGGGCCTTCCATCATTTCTCGAAGCACTTGGTCAAAGCTGGTCTAGGAGAGAAACAACTGAATGTCTTCTTCAACAGACTTGATGCCTGCAATACCAAAGTTTTCAACCAATACATTAACAACATTGGGTGACAGGAAGGCAGGAAGCGTCGGTCCAAGATGTATGTTTTTCACGCCCAGGTACAGGAGCGCCAACAATACAATCACCGCTTTTTGCTCATACCAGGCAATGTTGTATGATATTGGCAATTCATTAATGTCTTCCAGTTCAAAGACCTCTTTCAGTTTCAGTGCAATCACAGCCAGAGAGTATGAGTCGTTGCATTGTCCTGCATCAAGAACCCGGGGAATGCCGCCGATGTCACCTAAAGGCAGTTTGTTGTAACGGTACTTTGCACAACCAGCTGTTAATATTACTGTGTCCTGGGGAAGGGCCTGGGCAAAATCCGTGTAGTAGGAACGGGATTTCATCCTGGCATCACAACCCGCCATGACGAAAAATTGTTTGATAGCACCGGATTTAACCGCTTCTACAACCTTGTCAGCCAGGGCCAATACTTGGTGATGTGCGAAACCGCCCACAATTTCACCTGTCTCGATTTCTGTTGGAGGGGTGCAGGTTTTAGCGTGTTCAATGATCATGGAGAAATCTTTCGTACCACCCTGGGTTCGATCTTCAATGTGAGGCACACCGCTGAAGCCGGCAGCATTGGTGGTGTAGACCCGGTGTTTATAACTTTCTTTGGGAGGTACCAGGCAATTGGATGTTAGCAACACAGGGCCGTTGAAGGAGTCAAATTCTTTATCTTGCATCCACCAGGCACCACCGTAGTTCCCCACAAAATGGTCATACTTTTTAAAGGCGGGGTAATAATTGGCGGGCAGCATTTCGCTGTGAGTGTACACATCCACGCCGGTTCCAGCAGTTTGTTTTAATAATTCTTCCATGTCTTTCAAATCATGACCGCTGATAAGAATACCAGGTTGATGGCGCACACCAATATTGACACTGGTTATTTCCGGGTTGCCATAGGTGGATGTGTTGGCTTTGTCAAGCAGTGTCATACCATCAACGCCAACTTTGCCGGTTTCCAGGGTTAAGGCAACCAGTTCTTCAACGCTCAAAGCATCATCCGTCAGTTTGGCAAGTGTGTCGTGCATGAATGATGTGATTTCGACGTTATCATACCCAAGGTTGTTGGCGTGGTGGACGTAGGCAGCTATGCCTTTCAAACCATAAGTAATCAGTTCCCGTAATGATCGCACATCTTCATTTTCAGTGGAAAGTACGCCAACGGTGAGGGCTTTCTCCTGAAAATCTTCCGGGGTATCAGCAAACCAGCTGGCGGCATCGTGAGAAATTTCGGCAGCTTCAGGTGCCATTGATGCCAGTTGCTTTTTAAGGGAATCCCGTAATGCCAAACCTTCCTGAATTTTTGCCACAAAAACATCCCTGTCAAAATTTGCATTGGTGATGGTGGAGAACAGGCTGCTTAACATATAATGATCAGCCTCTGGCGATTGAATTCCCCGTTTAAGTAACTGGGTGTTGTACAAGGCTATGCCTTTGTTGATGAAGATTAATAAATCCTGCAAATTTGCCACATCAGCAGGTTTGCCACAGATGCCGACTTTTGTACAACCAGTGTTCCTTGCTGTTTCCTGACATTGATAACAAAACATACTCATAATGATATTCCTCCTTATTATTGGTTAAATCTTGATGCTCTATTCTTAAAGAACAGACAAAAACCGTCGTTCTTAAAAATAACGGTATAAAGGAACTTGAATACTTAAATAAGGCAAAATTTATTTGTTCACCCACCAATAAACCCATGGTACCATACCTGTGTCAGGCACCTTAATGGTGATGTGGTTCACCTGGAGCGCGTCGGTTGCCCATGAACTCACTTAACCGGGTATTTGTGAGATAATCAATAAACTGTCTGTTCAGTTTTTCCGGCATCCCACGAAAAATACAGTAAGAGAAGGGGCACTCCCTGCGATGAGTAGGACAGCCTTCGCTGTCAATGGGTCCTTCAATCATTTCGTAGATCTGAAGAAAGTTGATGTCCTCAGGTTTTTTTTCAAGGGTAAAACCACCTTTTGGTCCCCTGACAGAACGAAGAATGCGTCCCTTTACCAATCGCTGCAGCACTTTTGACAGGTGGGCTTCCGATGCGCCGGTTGCCTGGGCAATCTGCCTGACATTTACATATTCCCCCTCATAGGTCGAGATGTAAACCATACTATGTAGTGCAAGAGAAAGCATTTCTGATAGGTGAAAAGTGCCTGCCATGATCATCCCTCCAAATTACTTTAATTCTAGTATTAAAATATCGAAATGTCAACAATAAATTTTGACAATTAAATGTGAGCTCATCTTTCTGCATCATACTTGTTTGAAAGGGGTCTTTTAAGGGAAAATAGAATGTAGATGCAAATGAATTGCAACAAAGGAGGGTTCTTCAATGAGAAATTATAAATTGCCGGGATTGTTGCTGATGGTATTGATTGTAATGGTTGTGATGACAGGCTGCCAATCCGACGTCACGGTGGAGGAAGAAGCAGGAACGGAAACAGAAGCAATCACTGAAGGTGAATTGGAAAGGGATGAATCCGATGACCCAGGATTGGTAGTTACGACCAGTTTTTTCCCTTATTATGACATGGTCAAACAGCTGGGAGGAGAAGGCGTGGAAGTATACCAAATGGTACCCGATGGTGCGGATCCCCACAGTTATGAGCCCACTCCCCGGGATCTCATTCAGTTGGAGGCTTCTAATCTGTTCATTTATAATGGTGTGGGATTTGAAAATTGGATAGAGGGAGCCATTTCATTGTTAAGCGGTACTGACACACTGGTGATGAAGGCTGAAGATTATGTAACGTTGCTGCCGATGTTGGCAGATGATGATCACGAAGAAACTCATGATGAAGATACAGAAGAAGAGGATGAACACCTTCATGGGGCCTATGATCCACACCTTTGGACTGATCCCGTCAACATGAAAAAAGTTGCGGGGCAGGTGATGGCAGCCCTGGTTCAAATGGATCCTTCCAGCAAAGAGATTTTCGAAGACAATTATGCTGCTTACGCAGCTGCCCTGGATGAGCTGGATATTTCCTTCAAAGAGGTGTCAGAGGAAGCGGGTCACCATGAACTGCTGGTTTCTCATTCAGCCTTTGGATACTTGGCACACAGGTATGGGTTTCAGGAAATTGCCGTCACCGGTATTTCGCCCCATGGTGAGCCAAACCCTGGTCGCCTTGCCGAGTTAACAGATTTGGCGAGAAGTCATGAACTGGAATATATTTTTTTTGAAACCCTTGCAAATCCAAGAACAGCAGAAATTTTAGCGGCAGAAGCAGGGTTGACTCCCCTCATGCTCTACAACGTGGAAGGGTTAACAAAAGAACAAAAACAAAGTGGTGAAGGCTATATTACCCTTATGGAGGAGAACGTTAAAACACTGCGGAAAGCGTTGGTGAAGTAATGATGGAAATGGTGAAACTGGAAAATGTCAGTTTTCAATATGATCAGATCCCACTGCTGAGAGGTGTAAACCTCTCCATTCAGCAGGGGGATTTCTGGGGGATTGTAGGGCCCAAT